>JAZQHD010000146.1:0-117146 GCA_045540375.1 Ructibacterium sp.
TGCATATTGCTGAAATACTCAATGGTAACAGATGAAATATACTCAAAAATCCGATTTGCTTCTTCTTGCATTCCAAGTTTTTCAAAACAGAGGGCCTCGTGATATTTGAGCGGAATCAACTTGCAATGATTCCAGATACCAGCACCCAAAGACTGGGGGAGAACCTGACCTTTACGGAACAGTTCCATGGCAGATTCAATTTTTCCCGCATCAAATTCCCGTTTTCCCATAACAAGATAAGCAAACATAAACTGGTCTGCAATGGCGTGTTCTCCGCCTTCACAGGGAACAAAGGAATGAGACATTAAAGTTTCAATCGCTTGTTCTGGTTCAAGGGCCTGATTATACGCTTTGGCAAGCTCTGTTAAGACATCATCCCTACTAACTTTGTAGGTTTTCAAAAGTTCAATCTTGTTTTCCGGGGATAAATCCATTTTATCCATTAAAATAACTGTTTCGTAAAGAAGTTCTTCATCATCCGGTCTTTGTTTTAAGAGATTTTTCATAATCTCGAGCGCATCTTCTTCTCTTTCTAAATGGCTAAAGTACGCAACAGCAAGATTTCTTTTTGCAATGTAATTCTTATCACACTCTTCCCAAAGCTTCGCTGCTTTGTCATAGTGAAGCTTATTGTATAACAGACATCCGAGAAGCATTTTTGCGTTGGAATCATCTGTTTCCGCAATAACATTTTCTAAAACTGCAATTTCTTCAAATCGAACAGGATAACAGGGTCCAACCTCTACCTTTTCCGCTTTTTGATACTCAACCGTTCCGTCAAATCCCAAGAGATTTTTATAGTACCCTAATGTATAATAAAGCATTTTTCGGCGACAGTCAAGACGGTTTTCTTCCAGCCCAGAAAGAAGACATACTATTTCCTCATATCTCCCCATGGAGGCCAAATCAAAGGTTATATCCAAACAGGTCTGAAGTCCATCACTATCCATTCGCTCATATAGTTCCTTATCATCACAAAGGAATTGCATCATATGATCCAAACAATCTTTTTTCAGCTGCATCTGAACGATATGATCTATGTCTTCGCCCAGCTCTTTTTTTGCTATCACAAGGCAAGCCAGAGCAAGATTATTATTTCTACCATAATCAAGCGCATTTTCCGCATGACGAATCGCTTCCTTATATTCTTTCCGTTTGATATCAATCATTGCTATTCGCGTCATCGCCTTAGCCACAGAATCTGCCGCCCAATACGCTTTATAATAAAAATCGTATGCCCTGTCAGTTTCTCCCTTTGCCTCCAAAATTCTTCCGTAGGTGTAATATGCTTCACCACTCTGACATCTCTCGTTGTATAAAGTCAACGCATCAATGGATCGCTCTGCATACCGTTTTGCATTTTCTAAAGAATACCTTCCCATCTCATATTTTGCCATAGCAATCAAAGACGGAATATGATTAATATCCCGATTTAGCGCCTCTTTCCAATAGCTGTCAGGAAGAACAGCTGGATCTCGATATTGATCCACATGAACACCAGCCAGGTAAAGTTCTTCTGCACTGTTCATTCCATCTGCCGACGGCATATCCGTAATGACATCCGGCATCTGGAGATGATCAAATTGTTTCTCTGTATAATTCGCAATCGTTTTTCCATCAACTACAACCGATACTGTAACAAACTCTGGTAATTCTGCTATCTGTTCGGTCAAAACAGAATCCGGTGCAAGATCACACTTCTTTTCAAAATAAACATTTCTGTCATCCGCTATTGTTACAATAGCACCAGGATACAACTTTGTGGTCTGTAAGTGGAAAAATCCATTTTCCCTATCAATCCGGAAAGCACAGTTCAAATTGGCAAATGTTGGGGATCCAATCTTGGAAATCGGATACCAATGCTGGGAGAATTCCTTTGTTTCATAAGGAGCAAGCCACGCAAAATTTGGCTGGTTATCCGAGTAGGAGCCTGCCATCAATTCGGCGTACTCACCGTCCGTATCCGTCAAGGCATTTTCCCAGGACTTGGACAACTGACAATATGCCCAAGTAAACATCTTTTTACCGGGGGAAATATGATGATCACCAATATGAACCACGCCACATTCCTTACCATGATCATAGCCACCAAAGAAATCGTAGTCCGATGCACATGCAAAATATGAGGTCGCCTGACGGGTATTCTTATGCCAGGAAATATCCCTGTCTTCTTCCATGGGGATTCCATTAAAGACACCGTTCCCTGCAATGGGATATGTTGTTCTGGACTTTAGATAATGGAAATTCACATAGGATACATCCTGTGGAAAGAAAATCTGATAATCCTCATTCACAGGAACTGCCGCATTCTCCCACCAAAGAAATGATTTTTCAACAGCGTTCCTGTTATATAACCGCATCCTGGTTTCAAAACTTGTCTCTCCAGGTCTGAGGATAACACTAACCATACCTTTCATTCGGTCAATAGGGTCGTGTTCTGAAAGATGACAAACAACACTTCCGTCCTCCAACTCCTCAACATGAAAATCACAGGGCATAAACCCGGATGCACGATGATGAAATGGCCAGTTAAACTCCACACCACCGGAAATCCAGGAACCCAAAACGCCAATTAACGCAGGCTTGATGACATGCTGTTTATAAAAATAGTCATAACCTGTTGTTTTATCCAGAGCGGAATAGATTCTTCCACCGATTTCCGGGAGAATTTCAATCTTGACATACTCATTTTCCAAAGCAACAAGCGTATATTCCTTGTCTTCTTTATGGCTTCGGTCGACCTGCATTACCACTTTATTGGGATAGGGACGGCCACTGGTCCGCTGATGGACACGATTCTCTGCAAACATGGGCATTTCTTCTGCCGGAGGTTCTGGATAGGTAGGAATCACAATTTTACCGACTGTAATCGTTGCTTTTTTCATACTATACTCCCCTTTACAATTATTCTTTTTTATGGTATTATATAGTAGAATTTCTTTATTTTAAAGATATAAAGTTACTATTTTTTTAACAAATCTTACTTTAAGGTGATATAATGATTACTCTTCCAGAAAACATTTCCTGCGGATATTTTGACTGTAGCGAGTTTGGTTCGCTTGCTATTTCACCAAAACGCACCGTTGCAAGATATGAAATTGAATTCTATTTAGAGGATGGTAAAACCACAACAACCGATGGAAGAACTTTTCCCATTAAAAAAGATTATATCCAGATTGCAAAGCCAGGACAAATCAGATATAGTCAATTACCGTTCCGTACGGCTTATCTAAAATTTAATGTAACCGGAGATATTGCAAAACGCATAGAAGCAATTCCAGAATATTTCCGGAGTAGCCATCCTAATCTAATTTACAACAAAATTGATGAACTCATTTTGCTCAACGAAGGAGAAAATAAACTGCTGCTTCATAGTTGTCTACTCTCTTTATTAAATCTAATTCTGTTTGATGGAGAAATTCCATCCTCCAGGAATGGGAAAAATTACGAAACCATTGTTATTGCCAAACGCTATATTGAAACACATTTTAAAGAGCAAATTAAACTCAAAAACATAGCAGAAAGCGTTCATCTAAGTGAAATCTATTTTCACAACATATTTACCGAAACAGTTGGTATGACTCCTCATCAATACCTAATTTCCTGTCGTGTCGAGAATGCAAAAAAACTTTTATGGGACACGGATATTTCCATGGTTGAGGTTGCTGAAAAATCAGGATTTGGATGTCAACAATACCTAAATAAAGTATTTAAGAAAGAAACCGGCATGACGCCGGTTTCTTATCGAAAGTCAATCCAGCAGAACTATTCCCTGTAATAGTTCTGTTTTATTTTACAGAATCCTTAATCTTGTCAAAGGCATAAATGGGGAACTCATATTTCTGAATTTCTTTTGCCATAGTGATGTACTTCTCTGCCTCATTGAACTTACCCAAACCAAGAAGAGCAAACGCCTTGAGGGTATAACCTGAGAGCAGATTGTTCTTCACGATGTCATCTTCAAAAGGCAACGGAGAAGGGGAACCAACACCATAATAGGTTCGTCTATCGCAGTTGGTAATAAAGTTTTCTGCTGTATCCTGCATCTCCTCCAGAACTTTGCGGGCTTCTGCAAACTTGTTCAGTTTCCGTAACGCCAAAGCACGGAAAAGGGACAGTTCAGAAACAGCAGCTTTATATACGGCGGCTTCTTCAAAACATTTCTTTGCATCTTTACCTTGCTTTTCCAGAAGAAGGCCCAAATAATAGAAGATATGTGCTTCCTGATTGAAGAACGTCTTTGCCTCGCCATAGGATTTTGGCATATTAATACCATTCTTATACACTTCTTCAGCCTTTGCAAATTCACCATTTTCAGCCAAAACATTACCATAAAGCACATGCATCCAAGCATGCTGCTTGGTCAGTTTTCCTTCGCCGCCCTCATAAATATGGAACCGACGTCTTTTCGCCATATTGATTGCTTCCTCGTACTCACCTACAAGACATTTTAATGTAATCTTATCCAGATAGCAATCATCCCGTCTAAGCATGAGGTCATTATACTTTTCGTACGTCTCTAAACGCTTTTCAGGAGAGTAGTCCATATTCTTTAAAAGCTGCTGATACTCCATAATCAATCTGGGTTCATCTGGCAGGAACTGAAGCGCCTTTTCCATACAAGTTTTAGCGCTAAGGAAATCACCCTTCTTATCAAAATAAGCAAGAGCAAGGTTCCGGTATGCCTTTCCGTATTCCGGATTCAGCTCGATGGCAGATTCCCACTGTTCAATTGCTGCATCATAACCAAACCGGTCATACAGCAGACAACCCAGGTAGTAATACGCTTTCGCACCGCTCGGATTAATTGCAATTGCATTTTTCAAAACAGCAATATCATCCAAACGAGCCGGGAAACAATATCCCTCATCACAGCCTTCCGCTACCATAACTGTTTCAAGTGCCTTCTTTGCATTATCCAGCATGGTATAAGCATACGCTTTATAATAATCATACAAAGGATACTTATTAGCTGAGATCTCTAAAGCATTAATGGCATCTTGATAGAATCCTGCACTGATATATGCCGCAGCAACATCAATGAAGTTTTCCGGCTTGGAATCAAACATAAACCGAATTTCATCTTTGTTATCCATGAAATGGGATAATTCTACTCGGGAAAGCATATCCAGTTTGTCTTGATTGAGAACCTCATTTGCAATTGCTTCCGCTTTTTCATCCTCACCTAAATTACGATAGATAGCAGACTTCAGGTTCATAGCTCTGGTATGACCACTATTTAAGGAGATGGATTCATCCAGATTCTTGAGAGCCTCAACATATCTTTTCTTCAAGCAATCAATTTCTGCCAGTGCAAAGAACGCGCTGCTCCGATAACTATAATCCCAACCAGCTCTATATAAAGTGTCATAGGCATCATCCAATTTACCAAGATACTTCAACGCCATACCCTTGAGGTAGAATGCTTCTACATCTGAGGGATGCTGATTTCTTGCAGTTAATCTTTCAATGGCAACATCGGCATAGGCAATACATTCCTCAAACTGTCCATTTTTCAGGCTGTATCTTGCCATGGCTGTATTACAACGGATATCACCGCTATCTCTTTTAAGACCTTCCTGGTAGTAATCGCAAGCGTTGTAGTTATGTTGCTTATATTGTTCTAAATGCAAGCCATTGATATAAAGTTCTTCAACTGTTTCAATCTCACAAGGTCTTGCAACTGGCATTCTAGGTTCAATAGGCTGTTTCTGACCTCTGATATAGGTCGCATAATCAACCAAAACCTTACCCTCTTCCGAGGTCAGAGAAATGGTAATGTCATCAAGATTCATGTCGCCCATAGGTAATTCTTTTAAGTAAGACTTGTCAGGGGTAAAGTCTGCCGTTTCAGCATAAACAACAACGCCCTTATTCTTTACTTCTACCACGGCATTGTTGAATGTTCCGGTTACATTAAACCCAAAGAACAAGTTCTCACCACGAACTTCCACATTCATCGCGGCATCGATACTCGCATTCTTCACATCACCAATATCACGAATGGGATACCAATACTGCTCAAACTCCTTTGTTTCATAAGGTGCAATCCATGTAAAGTCTGGCTGGTTATCCGTAAATACACCCGTCATCAACTCAATATAAGGTCCGTTCTCATCGGTAAGGTTGGAACACCACATATCGCCAAAATCACCCATGCCCCAGTGCCACATTTTCTTACCAGGAGAAATGTGGTGATTGGCAACTGTTGCAATACCCTTTTGCTTACCACCATCATAACCTGCAACAAAATCCATATCCGATTGCCCCTGGGATACAAGGAACGAGGAAGGAACTTTAATCGCTTCATACATAGAGATGTCGGTACCATCACCAAAGTCGAAGGGACGCGCCGAATGGTTGATTCCCTTTGCAATGGGCCAACTCATAATGCATCTTCTGTCATGGTCATTTACCCACTCTACATCAGGCGGGAAAATAGTACGATAGGTTTCGTTAACTGGAACTGCAAGATTCGCCCACCACATAAAAATCTGCTTCTGGTCGGTGCGGTTATAAACCTTAATCTTCGCCTTGATGTAAGAACGTCCAGGATCAACAGTAATGCCCGCCATACCCTTCATTCGATAAAACGGATCTACCTCACCTGTCCAGACAGTTTTCGAGCCGTCCTCGTTTTCCTCGATGGTAGCTTCCAGTTGCATATAGGTTGTAGGACGGTGGTGCTGAGGCCAGTTAAACTCAATACCGCCAGAAATCCAAGGTCCGGCCAGACCCACCAACGCGGGCTTGACTACCTCGTTGTAATAAATAAAATCATAGTTTCCAATCTTATCAAGTCCACGCAGAATTTTTCCACCAAGCTCCGGCGCAACCTGAGTCTTGATGTACTCATTTTCCAGGGTAATGATATCATAATCCACATCCGTTTTATCATCACTGATACTGTCAGAAAAGGGTAACGGGTACAGTCTTCCGCTGGCACCCTGATAAGGCTTATGCTCAAAGAACATCGGTAACCGGATAGCATCTGCCGGAACGTATGTAGGAATGTTCTGTTTTTCACGTTTTACCTTTACACTCATGAAAATTTCCTCCTTGTTTACTTTTTTGCTTGTTCTTTTGCAAAATCAGCGTCCGCCAATGTACAGAACTTTTTAATTAGTTCAATTTCCTTGGGATCATAAGGACGGTGATTGGGGCGATACAAATCATGAAACCACTTGGTAAAGTCCCAATTAAGCGTCGGGTCTTTCTCATAGGCTTCCCAGATATTATTCCATGGCTCGTAGGTCTGATATTTACCCGCAACAAATCCCCAATTGTAACATCCAATTTTCTCCAAATAGAACAATGGGAACATTTCCTGAATGTTATTACCAGTACTCCGTGCAAGCCATTCGGTGTTCAAAATGGGACGACCAAGTTGTTTCAAAGTCTTGATTAACTTTATATTCTCTGTGTAGGATTGATAATTGTGATAAGAAACAATATCGGAATGTTCCAACCCATAGCGCTCCACTTCTGACAACTCCTCAATTTCTCGTTCCCGAAGACTCCAGGTTTCACAAGTAAGAGGCTGAATGGGATCAATCTCTCTAATAATTTCAAAGATCTTCTTTAAATTCGGCAGAGAAACCTCTTTCCGGCCACAGGTTCCCACTTCGTTATACACATTCCAAATGATGATTCTTTCGTCATCCTTATACCGAGTAACCATCTCTCGAATCATCTCAAAATACCGAGGCGCCTTATCCGGCTCATCCAAAACGTGATGACCCATGCCGCCTAGGTTCCCGTGCTGAGAAAGTTTTCTTCCGCCGTGGTAACCCCAATCCACCTTTTGCTCGCCAAGCTTGTTTACCTCCAAGCCTTTTGGACGCATGCAATCGTTGGCTAAAACCACCATGCAGGTTATGCCATACTTTGCACAAAGGCCAAGATAACGATCAAAACGTTCCAGGAAAGAGTCATGTTCCTCATCCCAAACAACAAATTCTAAGAGAATTCGAATCGAATTGTATCCAAGCTCTGCCATCAGCTTTAGTTCTTCTTCTGTTGTCTTGAATCTTTCCTCAAAGCCAAGAGATTGCCACTGGTCGATGCGGTTGGCACAATCCGCACTCATATAATTACATCCACGAATCCAGGGGCGATTATTGTACCACTCCCAAATTCTTTCCTTGCTCCACTGCATAAAACACCTCTCCTTTTCACTCTTTTTTCATTATATCTATTTTGTTATTGACATACAAGTCAAAATAGGGCATAATATAGCCAAAAGGTTAGGTGATACCATGATTTATCAAAACGAAAACTTTAATGGACAGCTGGATTTTCGTTGTAATATTCATGACGGATGGTTGATGGAAAGCCATCTGCACGAATATAGCGAGCTTTTATACTGTCAGAAGGGTATTGGAACTGTCATCATCAATGGAACTCAGATTTCTCTTCCAGAAAAACACTTGATCTGGATTCCACCAAACTACATTCATCAGTATGAATGCCCTGATGCAAGGGTGATTTGTGCTGTCTTCTCTAATGATCTTATTCCCTTATTTTTTCATGGATTAAAAAACAAGCGTCTCAAGCCCTTTGCCATCGAACTCTCAGACATGTCCCATATTCTTGAAAGTTTTTATTCTATAAAGAGAGACAACTATCTTTTGGTGAGTGGATATTTGAATCTAATTGGCGAAAAAGTAATCGCAGCGGCTGAATTTGAAAACACGCGACAAACAGATGGTATTTTATATCAAAAGGTGATCTCTTATCTTTCTGAGCATTTTAGAGAGGACATTTCATTGAAACAACTTGCAAAGACTTTTGGATACAATGAAAAGTATCTCTCCCATTGCCTTCACGAGCTAACAGGAGTTCATTTTTCCAGGTTAATGTCTTTGTATCGTCTTGAGCATGCCAAAAAGCTACTAAGAAGCAAAAAACGCAGCAATATTTTGGAAATTGCACAGGACAGCGGTTTTTCTGCTCTGAACACTTTTAACAGACTATTTAAGGAAAACACGGGGATGACCCCGTCTCAGTACAAAAAAGAAGCAGGCCAGCATTGACCTGCTTCTTTTTATGCTTTGAAAGTGATTATAAACTTTCTTCGACATGTAACTTTCCAAGTTGTTCTTTGTATCTCCCAGGAGAGATACCTGTAACTTTTCTGAACTGTCTGGTAAAGGAAACTTCATCACTATAGTTCAATTCTTTCGCAATTTCCTTAACTGTTTGGTTAGTAGACAACAATAAATGCTTTCCTCGCTCTACCCGACTGGAAATCATATCTGCAACAACAGAAGTATGAAAATATTCTTTGTATAGATGCTGAAAATAAGATACACTTAAATAGGCTTTCGCAGCCAAATCTTTGACCGCCATTCTTTTGGTAGGATTTGCATAAATCTCTGCTCTGATCGCAAGAAGTTTCTCATATTGAGGTTGTTTTTTTGCAGAGCTTTTATCCATGATTACATTATAAAGTTTGGTGAAAAACAATTCAAAATATGCAGGAAGAATTTTTTCCTGCTGAAACCTATCTGAGTAGAATTCCCGATGCATCATCTGCAAAATGTCAACTAAGGTCTCGGAATCCCGAATGACTATTTCTCTGTTCATAGGAAATTTGGTGCTCTGGAGTCGTTTTTTTTCTTCTGTATTCAGTTCAAAATCAATCCATGCAATCACGTAGGAGAACTCATCCGCCTTGAGGACATGCGAACCCTGTTTATCAAACAAAATGATTGTAGTTGGTTGAATGTTAATTTCATCTAACCCATCAACAGATTCTACTTTCTTCCGCAACAGAAGTAACAGATAACGATTTTTCCCTTCTGGTTTCCTAATCTCAAATTCCTGATTGTTCTTGTAGTAAAAGCAGATGTTGTTGATTTTCACAGAGCCACCCCCTCCGACACCTATTCTCTTTTTATCATACACTTTTCTAAAAACCCAAACAAGTCAAAAAAAGTCATAATATAGCCATAAGGTTAGGTTGTTAATGAAATTTTATAACTTATATTCCATTCTAACCATTTTATATTTTATTCCTGCGAGCTGGTTGTACGAGAGGTGTTCCCACGCACTTTCCCCAATAAGAAAACGCTTTCATGAAATTCAAGGGTCAGCAGACCGCCGTTTATAGCATCTTCAAAGTGCTGTTTTGTCATAGAGCCTATCACCGATACCGGTCCCTTTACTTTTGCAAAAAGCGACACCGAATAATTGGTGCCAAACGGCTCTCCGGCACGTCTGCCATCTACAGATGCTCCAATCTCATTTGCATGCCAAAGATAGTACATGGCACTGCCATTACCTGCTCGATAAACGCCGCCTCTGCAGTTGCAATTCCTGTTCCGTAAGAATCTTAATATGACTCCATCACAATACAAAAACGCATCCCGAAGATAATCGGAATGCGTTTCTTGTTTCACTTCTCAGTTTCATTTAGCATATTTTCAATAAATATCCCATATCCACGGGTAGGGTCATTGACAAACACATGTGTTACAGCACCCACCAGCTTTCCCTCCTGAATAATGGGACTTCCTGACATTCCCTGGACAATACCTCCTGTCTTTTCCAGAAGTTTTTTGTCCGTTACCTTGATGACCATTCCTTTTGGGTTTTTCGTATCTCGGTTGATTTTCTGAATCTCAATTTCAAATCTTTCTATCTTACCTTCTTCGATATTAGACAGAATCTCTGCCTTTCCCGTTTTTACTTCATCGCGTTTAGCGATAGGCACTTCATCCATGATGCAAGACAGGTTTTCGCCTTCCTCCACAACACCCTTAACTCCAACTTCGGTGTTTTCTGTCAAATCACCCAGTTTCCTATCCTTTTCAGAGAAAACACCAACCAATTCTCCTGGCTGGCCCTTTCCCCCTTTTTGAATGGAAACAATTCTAGCATCCAAGATTTCCCCACCGGAAATTTGAATAGCATTACCTTCCGAGTTATCTGAAATCCCGTGTCCTAACGCGCCAAATTCTCCAGTATCAGGATTCAGATAGGTTACTGTTCCAATACCAGACGCTGCATCCTTCACCCAGACACCAAGCCGATACTTACCATCTTGCGAGGAAAGGGACGGTTTGACCAAGCAGGTTTTTTTCTCATCGCCTCTCCTCAATGTCAGTTTCAGTTCTTCTCCCTTCGATTCAGCAACAATTTTCTCAAAAGAGTTTGCAGAATTGACCGATTTTCCATTGATGTTTTCAATAACATCTCCTGCACGAATTCCAGCATCCTTAGCTGGAGTATCGCATTTACCGTCATAACATTCAACATCGGCGATATCCACAACGGTTATCCCTTTCATGTCCATCGTTACACCAACGGTTTGCCCCACAGGAATCAGCTTATCTGCTGCAAACGCAATGTTTGCAGTAAAATTGATGGAAAGTCCCAGGAAACAACTGATAACATTCTTTACAATCCTGCTTTTTATCATAATAAACCTCTCGGAGAGGATGGTTTCCTCTCAAGGTTAGTATGAACCAAACACTCATATTAACACTCTGTAGTTTTTGAAAATCCCGGAACATCTAAACTACATATCCTGTATCTTCTATGTATCATAAAGCCACCAGCCGGCCCAGATATGGGCCGGCTGCAGAAAAAGGAAAACTAGTCGTTTTTCTTATCCTGATTCTGATTATTGTTTTTGTTGTTATTCTGGTTGTTGTTCTTGTTGTCGTTCTTCTTGTTCTTGTTGTCGTTCATGATTTTTCCTCCTGAATCATTCATTTTTTATTTAACAATAATTCCTTGGTACACCTTTATTTTGTTCTCTTTTTAAAAAAATATTCAAAAAAATATCTCTTTTTTATCTGCAAGCTCATAGAATAAAACTGGAGGTGTTTTTATGCGAGTTACACAATCACAAAATACGACAAACACATCACACGATGGAATCGTTATTCCTCCCGGATGCGACAATCCAATGCTTCACGATTGCGGAGAATCAGTTTCTACTTATACGCCAGATTCCTATACGCCTTTTCAGGCATCCAAACTCCCTCAACCCTTCCTTCCCCATGCTATGCATGGAAAAACTGGTGGGTTATCCATTCCCAAAAACCAAAGTAGTCTTTCTCAAAAAAGTATGACCGAATATCTGAACCACTTTCGAGGTGCGCACCTATGTCTGGATTTATGGATGAACGGTCATACAAGACACAAAATCTGTGGCACTCTCATAGAGGTTGGAACAGACTTTCTTGCATTACAAGAGCAACGTACTCAAAAATTGACCATAATCGATTTAAAACCGGTTCAATACATCAACATCTATTGCAAATAACAAAAATCTGTGATATACTATGATAAACTAATGCAGGTGATACCATGAAACTTCCAAAGGAAATATCTCAATTACTTGCCCGCCTTGAATCCAAGGGATTTGAGGCTTTTGTTGTTGGTGGATGTGTCAGAGATAGTCTTCTTGGGAAAACACCTGCTG
This sequence comes from Ructibacterium sp., assembly GCA_045540375.1. Classification (GTDB taxonomy): domain Bacteria; phylum Bacillota; class Clostridia; order Monoglobales; family Monoglobaceae; genus Ructibacterium. The sequence continues at coordinate 12,437 of JAZQHD010000146.1, forward strand.
ATTGGGATATCTGTACCTCAGCATATCCCGAAGAGGTACAAGCTCTTTTTACCGACCACTTTGTAATTCCTACCGGAATTCAGCACGGAACCGTCACCGTTGTTTCCGGAAACAGGAACGTAGAAATTACTACCTATCGTCAAGACGGACAATACTTAGATCATCGTCATCCAACATCTGTCGCATATACCAGGAGTCTTCTAGAAGATTTAAAACGTCGGGATTTTACTATTAACGCCATGGCGTATTCTCCCAACACCGGATTAATCGATCATTTTAACGGTCAAATTCACCTGGAGCAAAAGATTCTCTGTTGTGTCGGAGATCCTATGACTCGCTTTCAAGAAGATTCCTTGCGTATTCTTCGGGGCCTTCGCTTTTCCGCAACCTATGGTCTTACCATCGAACATGCAACTGCAACTGCAATTCATTCGTGCAAAGATGGTCTTTCTGCCATCTCCTCCGAAAGAATCTATACTGAATTGAAAAAAATTCTTACATCCCCTAATTTTGCATTGGTTCTTGCAGAATATCCTGATATTCTTGCTACCATTTTCCCTGACGCCAAAGAACATTTTATATTTTCTAACCAATGGAAGACATTTATGCAAAACCTGACTAGCCTTCCTGCATCTTTTCCCCTTCGCTTCGCATCATTGCTGTACTGGTGTTACGAAGCAGACGATTACACAAAGCTCTGTAAATCAATTCTTGTCCGCTTAAAACCGGACAAAAAAACAATGCAACATTTGATGATACTTATCGCCTGTCAATCTTCTCCGTTACCGACTTCCATGGCTGAAACACGGCGTTTTATTGGTGAATACGGTGAGGAAATTCTCACCGAGATCCTAGCATGGAACTCCGTGCAGCTTGGAAAAGAAGCAACATACGTCCAAGATTATCTCAATGAAATCAAAGAAAAACACCTCTGTTGTACCATCAAAGAACTTGCCATTTCCGGCACACAGCTCCAGGAAAACGGCCTTTCTGGCCTGGAAATTGGTTCGGCTCTTCATCGTTGCCTGGAGGCCGTAATCAACGATGTTGTTCCAAACACAAAAGAATCCCTAATTAAATTCTTATTTTCCTAAATTCTGTATTGCTTTTTTCGAGTAGATTCTGTATAATAGTTAGATGAAATTGATTTTTTCAGGAAGATAGGGAAAACCATGAAACAAGGAAAGTTTATTGTATTAGAGGGGCTGGATGGATGTGGCAAAAGCACACAACTAAAACGCCTTGCAGACAACCTAACGAACATAGGTGAAACTGTCATTTTAACGGCAGAGCCTACTGATTACGAAACCGGAGGATACTTACGTCGGATTCTGTCAGAGAGTCAAAACAAAAATATGTATTTACAAGCAGCACTTTTTCTCGCAGATCGTTTGGAGCATATCACTCATCCCGAATTTGGAATCCGGCAGTATCTGGAGAAAGGAATTACCGTAGTTTGTGATCGGTATTACTACTCCTCCTTTGCATATCAAGGAACTGCCAGTGATATCAACTGGGTCATGGACACACACCTGAACTGTCCCGAGATTCTTACCCCAGATTTATGTATCTTTTTAGATGTAAATCCAGACACTTGCAAGGCGCGGATTGATCAGGGCCGGGACAAGCCAGAGCTCTACGAAAAAGATATTACTCTGATGCAGGAAATCCGCAGTAACTTTTTAAACGTATTCAATAAACTCAAAGAAACACAGAATATTAGCATTATCGATGCCAATCAAAGCCTCGAAGATGTAGAAAAGGAGATATTTGACCATGTACAAAAGACTTTTTACCTCTGAGTCGGTAACCGAAGGTCATCCGGATAAGATTTCCGACCTGATTTCGGATGCCATTTTAGATGCAATCATCAAAGAAGACCCCAATGCCAGAGTAGCTTGCGAGGTTACTGTAACAACAGGCTTGGTTCTGGTTGTTGGCGAAATCAGCACCACTACCTATGTGGATATTCCCCATGTAGTACGAGAAACCGTCCGCAGCATCGGCTATGATCGGGCAAAATATGGCTTTGACTGCGACACTTGTGCGGTGATGTCAGCGATTGACGAGCAATCCCCTGATATTGCTATGGGTGTAGACGATGACGGAACTGGTCTTGGGGCCGGCGATCAAGGTATGATGTTTGGTTTCGCGTGTGATGAAACAGAGGAATATATGCCTCTGCCTATTGCCCTTTCTCACAAGCTTTGTAAAAAATTAACTGAGGTTCGCAACAATGGAACTCTTTCCTATCTCCGCCCTGACGGAAAATCTCAAGTTACTGTAGAATATAACGAAGATGGTAGCGTCAAAAGAATTGATACTGTTGTTGTTTCTACCCAGCATGATGATGCGATTGCCATTGAAACTCTACGGGAAGATATCAAGCGCGAGGTGATTCTACCCGTCATTGACCCTAACCTTTTAGACGAAGATACCAAATACTTTATCAACCCCACTGGCCGCTTTGTTATTGGCGGTCCACAGGGAGATTCCGGGCACACAGGCCGTAAGATTATCGTGGACACTTATGGTGGTTATGCAAGCCACGGCGGTGGCGCATTCTCCGGTAAGGATCCTACCAAGGTTGACCGTAGCGGTGCTTATGCAGCTCGATATGTTGCCAAAAATATAGTCGCAGCAGGGCTTGCAAAGGCTTGTGAGGTACAGCTTGCCTATGCCATCGGCGTAGCGCAACCGGTTTCTTTGAGAATCGATACCAGAGGCACTGGTGTTATCTCTGATAGCGAAATTGCTGAAAAGGTTTCAAAAGTCTTTGATTTGAGTCCTAGTGGCATTATCAAAACCTTAGATCTTCGCAGACCTATCTATCAACAAACAGCGGCTTACGGTCATTTTGGTAGAAACGATTTGGATTTACCTTGGGAGCGTACCGACAAAGTTGATGCATTGAAAAACGCCTAAAAACCAATGATATGGGAGAGGAAAAATCCTCTCCCTATCTACTTGCAAGGAGGAAAAAATCATGTCTTATGATGGTTTTGTGACCCATGGGGTTGCTCACGAGCTAAACTGCGTCATTGTCGGCGGAAAAATAGATAAAATTCATCAACCAGAACGGGACGAAATTATATTACAAATTCGAACCCAAAATGGAACTCACCGCCTCCTCCTCTCCGCCAATGCTTCTCATCCTCGGGTACATTTGACTAATATTTCCCGGGAAAACCCAATGACCCCACCTATGTTTTGTATGCTCATGCGAAAGCATTTTCAAGGTAACAAAATAATCGGCGTGAAGCAGTCTGGATTTGACAGAGTTCTCCGGATAGAAACAGAAGGCAGAAACGAAATGGGGGATGTTTGCCGACTAGATATTGTTGTTGAAATCATGGGGCGGCACAGTAATATTATTTTACTGGACGAGAATAAACGCATTATGGACAGTGCAAAACATGTAGACTTTACCGTTAGTGCTGTTCGGCAAATTCTCCCTGGGCTCTTTTACGAAGCCCCTCCGATCCAAGAAAAGCTCTCTCCTGACAACTTTTCTCTTCTGGACTTAATGACGGCACTAGATTATGCACCAGAGGATACCCTACTGGATAAGTTTCTTTTATCATCATTTACCGGGATGAGTCCTCTGCTTGCTCGCGAGATTGTCTATCGCTGTTGCGGAAATACAAAGGCTGCCCGTGGCGAAGTAAATACCGCCGCTTTTTTAACTGAGGTGGATAGCTTCTTAAAAAGCATATGTGCGAATCATTATTCTCCTACCTTGGTTATTTCTCAAGATGAGAAAAAACCAACCTCCTTTTCCTGCGTTCGCCTGACTCAGTATGAAGGTGGCGCAAATTTAGAAGAATTGGATTCGATTAGCGCTGTCATTGACAGCTACTATGAAAAACGCGCACAACGCGACCATATGAATCAGCGGATGAGCCATCTCTACAAAATGGTCCAGAATAACCTGGAACGATGTGAAAAAAAACTTGTTCTCCATCGGGAAAACCTCGAAAAGTCTAAGAACAGAGAAAACTATAAAATTTACGGCGACCTAATCACCGCTAACCTCTATCGTATGTCCAGTGGGATGAAGGAACTTGAGGCTGAAAACTACTTTTCTGAAAAGCTTGAAAAAATAACCATTCCTTTAAAAGAAGATTTAACCCCTTCTCAAAACGCTCAACGATACTATAAGCTGTATACCAAAGCAAAAATGACAGAACTTCATGCGATTGAGGAAATTGCTAAAGCAGAAGATGAAAAATCTTATCTCGAATCCGTTTTAGAATCCCTAGAGAAAGCAGAAACTCCTACCGATCTTGCTGAAATTAGGGGAGAACTGGTAGACGAAGGCTATCTCCCCAAAACCAATACAAAACAACCAAAAGCACAAAAGAAATCCGCTCCTATGCGCTATCTTTCTTCGGATGGTCTTGAGATTCTGGTAGGTAGAAACAATAAACAAAATGATGAATTAACCATTAAAATGGCATACTCTACCGACTGGTGGTTTCACACCAAAGACATTCCCGGATCTCACGTCATTGTTCGCACCAAGGGCGAAAATGAAATTCCTGACAATACAGTATTAGAAGCAGCAGCACTTGCTGCCTATTACAGTAAGGCACAGAACTCCATCAAAGTTCCTGTAGATTACACGCCTGTTAAGAATGTAAAAAAACCAAATGGAGCAAAACCCGGCATGGTAATTTATGATCACTATTTCACCATACTGATTGATCCGAAGCTACCAAATACAGAACAATAAAAAAATCCCCCTGTTGGGGGATTTTTTTATTGTTCAAAAATTTCTTTTGCACGATCTAAAATACCGCTCAAGGCAGCAATGGCGACACCATAATTCACTACGGGAATGCCTTCCTCCTTCATAGCATTCAACCGACTGGATACTTCCTGCTTGTTAATCATACACATTCCACAAGACAAAACTATTTTATACGGAGTTAAATTTTCCGGAAACTGATAGCCACTCATAAAGGTATACTCACATCGAGCGCCAATTTTTTTCTCTATCATAGCAGGAATCTTGACCCTACCGATATCCTCATGTGTGCTGTTGTGTGTACATCCCTCCAAAACCAAAATCTTGTCTCCCGTTTTGAGGTTTGTAATTGCTTCTGCTCCATCCAAATACTGCTGAAAATTCCCTTTCTGGCGTGCTAATAGCATGGAAAATGATGTCAAGGGAATCTCTTTTGGAACAATAGAATCCACCAAGGAGAATATCTGCGAATCCGTTACCACCAAATCCACCTTTTTTAAATCACTCAAGGCAGATTCCAGAGTAGTCTCTTTGGAAACATAGGCTTTGATTTCATGATCAAGACAATCCCGTAAAAGTTGAACCTGAGGAAGAATCAACCGCCCCTTAGGGGCTGCACTATCAATAGGAACAACCAGTACAACAGTACTCCCGGCAGGCAACAAATCTCCAACAAGGGTTTCCTCTTCTTTTTCCTGGTTTTGAAGAATTGCTATCATCTTCCGCTTTAACTCATTGATGCCATCTTGTCCATGATTCTTCAGAAAAATCGCATCCGGATAGGCTTTCTTTCTGTCTAAAAACTCATCATCGCTCAATTCTTCACACTTGGTAAAAACCAAAATAGATTCGACACCTTTGGGCATATCCTGCACAAAATCCTTGCAAGCGACCAGATGCAAAACCAAATCTGCACGAGTAATAACTTGATTGGTTTTGTCCATTCTCTGTTTTCCAAGGTCAGTTTCATCCCCATAACCAGCAGTATCAATTAAGGCTATCGGACCATAGGGAATCAATTCCATAGCTTTAACAACAGGATCAGTGGTCGTTCCTGGAATATCAGAAACAATCGCCGTTTCCTGTCCTAAAAGAAGGTTAAACAGGGTGGACTTTCCTGTATTGGTTTTCCCTAAAATCGCAACATGTTTTCGCATGGAAAGGGGTGTCTTTTCCATAATGCTCACTTCCTATGTATGATATAAATCGGTTCGGCACATCTTAATTGGATGTGCCGATATTAATCAAATTTTGTTAAAATCCAATTTCTTTTGCCAACTGTTTTAACTTATCTGCCGACTCACGAAGCATCTGTTGTTCTTCCTCGGCAAAGCTAATCTCTAAAATACGTTCTGCACCATCGCTCCCTACAATGGTAGGTGCGCTCAAACAGATATCAGAGATACCATATTCACCTTCAAAAAGGCTAGAAACTGTTAAAATGGAGTTTTCGTTGCCGATAATACTCTCAACAATTCTACGAACAGCCAACGCGATTGCATAGTAGGTGGATCCTTTTTTTTCGATAATTTCATACGCCGCCGTTCTGGTCTTATCATAAAACGCTTGTTTATCCAGTTGCATGGAATCACAGCAACCTGCCTTTTGGCAATATCCATCCACACTCATGCCGGCAACATTGGTAACACTCCAGGCAGCAACCTCCGAATCTCCATGTTCCCCCATAATATAGGTATGAACATTTCGCACATCTACGTTGGTATGCTCACCCAAAAGATATTTCAGCCGAGCCGTATCCAGAACAGTACCGGATCCGATTACATGGCGTTTGGAGAATCCGGATATCTTATAGGTAATATAAGTCAGAATATCCACCGGGTTTGTTACTACCATCAAAATTGTATCATCATGACAGTACTTCAAAACATTTTCAACAATACTCCGAAAAATCTCAGCATTCCGCTTCAATAAATCGATGCGAGTTTCTCCCGGTTTTTGGCTTACACCGGCGGTAATAATCACCATATCGCTACCCTTGATGTCGCTATAATCCCCTGCTATCACCTTAACGGGATTAACAAAACACATACCATGGTTCATATCAAGGGCATCACCTTCTGCCTTGTCTCGATTTACATCAATCAATACAATTTCTGAAACCAAACCACTTAACATTAACGTATATGCTGTAGTTGAACCAACATTTCCGGCACCTACTACTGTAATTTTCCCTTTAAACATCTTTTTCACCTCATGGTTACCTTTCCCGAAATGTCAGAAAAAGATACTGGTTAGTTATTCAAGTAAAACGCTTTATAACCTTTATACGTCATATAGATATCCAACTTGCCTGCAACTTCAAAGGGAGAGTGCATAGACAAGAGAGGAACTCCTACATCAATGACATCCATATCCAAGTTAGCTACAAACTGTGCAATAGTTCCACCACCTCCGGCGTCAACCTTACCCAGTTCTCCCATCTGCCATTCTACACCATTTTCATTGAAAATTCTACGAATTTTAGCAACCAGTTCCGCACTGGCATCGCTAGCACCACCCTTGCCCCGGGACCCTGTGTATTTGGTCAAAAATACGCCGCAATTCATAAATGCAGTATTGCGTTTTTCCGCAACATCAGCATAGATAGGATCCATAGCAGCTCCAACATCTGCAGAAAGACAGGTGGAATGAGACAAACAATCCCGCAATACGATATCATTATAATTATCAGTGGTCTTTGCACATATTTTTGCTAAAACATTTTCAAAAAACCGAGATTGCATTCCGGTTGCGCCCATACTTCCTACTTCCTCCTTATCAACAAGGAGACAAACGGCAGTCTTTTGTGGATTTTTCGCATCCAGGATCGCCCGAAGAGCAGTATACGCACACACTCTGTCATCCTGTCCGTATCCAGCAATCATGCTTCGATCTAATCCCAAATCACGGGCATCAAAGGCGGGTACTACCTCAATTTCGCTACTAAGCAAATCTTCCTCACAGATATCGTACTTCTCGCTGAGAATCTGCAGAATTGCCATTTTTACCCCCTCTTTGACATCGGGGTCATCACAGGCAATATTACCAAGTAACACATTCAGGTTTTCACCTGGAATCGCTTCAAACATTTTTTTGTGCATCTGCGCATCTGCCAAATGAATCAACAAATCTGTAACACAGAACACCGGATCATTTTCATCCTCACCTACAACAATTTTAATCTGAGTCCCATCCTGGAGTGCAGCAACACCATGAATTGCCAAAGGAATGGCCGTCCACTGATATTTCTTGATTCCTCCATAGTAGTGAGTTTTAAAATACGCAAACCCTTGATCTTCGTACAAAGGATTTGGCTTTAAATCAAGTCTGGGTGAATCAATATGAGCGCCAACTAAGTTGATACCATTTTCCATGGCTTCTTGACCAATAACCGCAGCCATAATACCCTTACCACGGTTAACAGCATACACCTTATCCCCGGGGGTTAATTTCTTCTTCTCGTCCAGAATAACAAACCCGTTTTCTTCCAAAACGCGACAGGTATCTTCACAGAACTCCCGTTCGGTTTTTGCCTTGGAGATAAACTTTCTGTACCCTTCACAAAAATCGAACACCTTTGCTTTTTCTTCCTTGGAAAGTTCCCCAAAAATACTTTTATTTTCGTATGTCAACTCTTTATTCTTTTCCATCCTCTAACACTCCTTCATCTAAATGATATATATTTTGATAGTTCCAATATGCTTCTGTTACTTTATCGACATAATTTCTGGTCTCCCGAAATGGAATCTCTCGTAATATTCCATCTCCGTTGCTATAATTTGAATCAGCAAGCCACTTGTCCACGTTTCCAGGACCACCATTATACGCAGCAATAGCGGTTTGGGTGTTTCCATCATACTCTCGAATCAATTTCTTAAGATAGTAGCAACCCAATCGAATGTTAACCTCCGGATTAAACAATTGCTCTGCCGAAAAATTCTGAATTCCAAGTTTTTTTGCACAATCTTCTCCTGTTTCGTTCGTCAATTGCATTAAACCTTTTGCTCCGACCTTTGATTCAGCATAAGTGTCAAATTTACTCTCCGTATGAATAACAGCATAAACTAACGATTCGTCTAAATGAAATTCCTCTGCATAGTCTTCCACGAACTCCTGATATCTAACCGGATATTTTAACTTAAGGAAATAGTTTTTTACTCCTGCTTCTTCCGCTATATGATAACCAAACAACAATACCAACACAGAAATAACTATTAATACAAAGAAACAGCCAGTACACCCTTTTCTCTTTTTCTCTCGAACCTCTCGCATCGCTATCTCTCCATCAAATGTTTATAAATTTCAGCTATCGCTTTGCGAAGCATATCTTCATCTCCATCGGCAACAAGACAGATATCCGCTTTTTCTCTAAACTCATCATCCGAAAGCTGAGTCATCATCCTTGCTATTGCCTCTTCTCTGGTACAATTATCCCGTGCAATAATTCTTTTAATCCGCATTTCTTTTGGCGCTATTACTGCCAAGGTTTTATCACAGGAAATTGGAAAATCACAAGTAAATAAAAGTGGTACATCCAGGCAAACAACATTGGAATCTGCCTTTTTTATACAATTTTCTATCTCTTCAAAAACCGCAGGGTGAGTTAACCGATTCAATAATTCCAACTTCTCCGGATCGCTAAAAACAATATTGGCTAGTTTCTTTCGATCAATGGTTCCGTCTTCAAGGAGAATTTCTTTTCCAAAAGATTTTATTACCTTAATAAAAGCCGAACCCCCTGGCTCCAGAATTTCTCGAGCAATCTTATCTGCATCCACTACTGTTGCACCCAACTTTGAAAACAAATTCGCCACAAAGCTTTTTCCAGCGCCGATTCCACCAGTAATGCCCAATATCTTCTTCATGCTTTTCTCCCATTTCCGTACGTATTCCAATCAATAAATATCGTTTATTTAGATTCACCAACAGAAAAAACAATCTCCTCTATCTCATCCAACCGATACTGCGGTATATCTTCAACATAAAAATAGAAATCACGATGTCCATTTCCGGCTCCGCCTATGACACTGACTTTTTCTGCTTTTTGTCCATTGATGTAAATAGATACAATTTTATTTACCTGCTCGTATTTTTCGCTCTTGTTACAGGGAATCTCTACCCCATAACCGTCATAACATAAAGGACGAAGTTTATCCTGTAGCAACGCAGAATTAAACAACGCTTTGTTCTGATAAAAAGCCATATCAAAGTGGTAACCTCGACCTGTTGCATACATGGTCATATCAAAATAGTCTCCATCACCGGTCCACTGCAAATCTTCTTTGTTATACTTAATAGAAAAAGAACCTACACCGTCTATACCAGGGTTTCCAGCTCCCCACCCTTTGTTTTCTCCTGTTGCAAGCACAAGATCATAAACCAATCCCGCTGGTCGGGGACTGGTAATTTCTAATGTCCATTTTTCTGTATTCCAAACTACCTGATATCCAAAATTCCGCATCTCTTCTGCATGAATATAAGTTCTTCCTCCAATATTATAAGCAGTAATTGGTGCTACATCTAAATATGTTACAATATCTGTTTCAAAATAGTTTCCAATTGCTGTACCGGCAGGGATTGTATTATCTGGTAACACTAGATTAAAATCATCTACCACTCCTGTGTTTTCTTGAACTCGAAGGGTTCTTTCGTTACTATCCCACCAAACAAAAAAACCATAACACGCCATATCCTCTGCACTGATGAGCGTTTCTCCACCGATATTAATTGAGGGAATCTCTTTTCCATTTAAATAAGTCTTGATATCGGTAGCGTAATACACGCCAGCAATGTCTCCGGATCTTGCTAACACATTTGTTCCAAATCCAGATATTATTACACATACAACCATAAGAGATACCAGAAACTTTTTCACAGCTACCCCTCCATTCACCTATTTTTTCTAATTATAGCATAAGAGAATAAATTTCACAACCATTTCCACGAAATAAATTGATAAAAATACAGGCACATCCACCGGATATGCCTGTATATAACTCATCTTGAATTTAAGATATGTTTGAAAACTATTTACTGATAAATGGTCCAGTCGGTAACGTCCATCAAACTAGTCCAACTCTCATAGACCTTATCCTTCATCTCATATGCATGACTATTGGTTGCTTCCTGTACCGGCAGATAGTACCATTCATCAACATCGGCATTATCCGGCCATACAATCATATCCTCATGAAGATCTTCTTTGTTTTCAGGAACACGATTCAATACACGATTAATCATAGTCATCGCTTCTGCACGAGTGATCAACTGGTCTGGTCTAAAGGTATTGTCCTCGTAGCCCATAATCCAGCCGTATGCTGCAGCCTTATGGATTTCGCTTTCTGCCCAATGTCCGGCAACGTCAGTAAATGTATCAGTAACTTCAAATTCAGAGTCATCAAATCTCGCACAGATAGTAGCAAACTCAGCACGAGTGATGCAATCTTCGGGAACAAATGCACCAGGAGCTCTGCCTTCAACAATACCAAGCTCAGCCATGGTAGAAACTGCAATATTAAACCAATCCTCCGGAGCAACATCATCAAAGTCATTCTCCTCAGTAAGATTCTGGCTTCTTACATCTTCCTTTAGGAGACGGAAAAAGATAGCCGTTGCCTCTGCTCGATTAATATTATCATTGGGGCGAACTGTACCGTCCGGATATCCTACAACATAAGCAAAATGATCATCACCATTAAGTGTTTCAGGGGTTTCATGTCCCGTTCCAACCTTAGTCCACTTTGCATACAGCACTACTGTTCCATCAATCTCACTCTCAGGATCAAAAGGAACTGTCAATTTCTCGTCAGTATACCATCCAGCAAAGGTATATCCTTCTTTCTCAGGAATGGGAAGGATAACACTTTCCCCTTGCGAAACAGTAACATCCTCAACAGGCAAACCGCCGTTTTCTTCGAACTTAACCTCGTTCTTTACAACATTTATACCTGGCACGCCGGGTTTTCCACTTTGGCTATGGACAGACAGGGTTACAGTATGAGAGTTTTCACCACTATACTTGACTGTCTGAGTTTTGCTTTCGAAAGAAATTACACTTTCGCCATCCATTTCAACCTTTACCTCATACTGACCTTTAGCATTGTAAGACACATCATCTTCCAGTATGAATGCAATGTTCCTCAGATAATCCTGCTTGTGATCACACAGTTCAGCCACAGTAAGATTATCCCGATTCTTATAAACAATCGTCAAGCTGTTTCCATCAGGAGTTCTGGAAACCTCACTAAAAATATCACTTGCATCCAGTACGCCAGCAGTTGTCAAGTCAGAAACAAAATTTGCACCAGCAGGATATGTAATCTTAACAGAAATCTGCGTAGCAACTGTTGCCGCTTCAAATTCCGCCTGAGCATCTCCATCCGACGCCAAAACAGAAGTAATCACACCTTTATCAAATATAAGGCGAACAGGCTCCATGTTAAGAGTGGATTTGTAATCAACCCCCACGCCAGCTGAAAGATTTCGCTCCGACAACGCAAGAGTTGGTGCTACGTATTGATTCCCTGTCCCACTCTTTCGCGCGAGAACACCAACCTCCATATCGACCTCCAAGGGATTGGGGACATAAGATGTCAAATCACTTACGGTTGCCGCAGACACTACCGCAACCAAGGACACCATCATAGCAATTGCCAGAACAATGCTTACAAATTTTTTCATTAACCTTCTCTCCTTTATCTATAGAAATTAAAATTATATACACATCATTAATTATAACCGTTTGATTAAAAAAAGTCAACACATTTCATTGAATAGTCAAATTTTTTTGAAATGGTGTATTTTTTGTAATTTTGATAATTTTCTATTGCAAGATTCCTTATCTTCATGTATAATGATTAAAAGATTTATATTTTCTGTATGGTAAAAATTTCAAACATCCAGAACACATTCTCCATTATAATATTCAAAAGAGGTGTCCTTATGATAAAATTTGAAGAAGTAATTTACAAATCCTTTGGACGTTGCATTTCTATCAGCAACGGTAAAATCGAACTTTTGGCCACATTGGATTTTGGTCCCCGCATTATTCGTTTTTCTAAAATTGGTGGAGAAAACGTCATGCTGGAAGACGACGATCGCTCTCTTAACTGGTCAAAAGATGCACCAGCGTTTGCAGAAAAATTTGGAGAGGATGCGGGTGTATTTTACACCTATGGTGGCCATCGTCTTTGGGTTAGCCCAGAAGCTCTTCCCCGCACCTATTATCCAGATAACGAACCTGTTTCCTATCGAGTAGAAGAAGACGTTTTGACTTTGACCCCAGCACCACAAAAGTGGACTCAACAACAGTTGGAAGTCAAGATAATTATGTCTGAAACTGAAAACAAAGTGGATGTCTACCACAAAGTAACAAACATTGGTCCGTGGCCACAAAAATGTGCTCCATGGGCATTAACCGTTCTCGCCCCCGGCGGCGTAGAGGTAATTCCCATGCCGGATCGTTCTACTGGCTTATTACATAATCGCAAAATTGCTCTTTGGGACTATGCCAAAATGAATGACCCTCGGATCATTTGGGGAGACAAATACATTTTCTTAACCCAAAAACCAGAGATAACAGATTCTTTTAAGTTTGGCATCGACAGTCAGCATGGTTGGGCTGCTTATTTTAATCATGACTCTGCCTTCGTGAAGAAATTCGACGTTCTTTCTGATGTTGAATATCCTGACGATGGAATGAATTTTGAATCTTATACCTGTGATGCTTTTATCGAGATGGAGTCCATCGGTGAATACAAGGTTGTTAACCCCGAAGAATCAATTATTCATCATGAAAGTTGGGAAATAGTTCCTGACATGGACTTCCCCGGTTATGACGAGTCCGCAATTACAACAGCTCTTGCGGCTTATATCAACTAAGATAGCATTAAAAACTAAATAATAGCAAAGGAGATTTATTATGCGTGCAGTCGTTACAGTTATGGGAAAAGATAAACCTGGCATCATTGCTGGAACAAGCACTTTACTTGCAAACAACCAGGTCAACATTTTAGACATTACACAAACCATTGTCCGCGGAATTTTCACCATGGTTATGCTGGTGGATATCGAGAATAGTAAGATGGATTTGGCAGATTTATCCGATTCATTAAAAACATTGGGTAGTGAGTTAGGTGTAGAAATCCGGATTCAGCATGAGGATATTTTTAATTCCATGCATCGTATTTAATTTCTCTTGAAAGGACTATTGAAGAAATATGCTTACCATCAACCCTAATGAAATTGTAGAAACCATCCAGATGATTCGAGATGAACATCTAGATATTCGAACCATCACTATGGGCATTTCCCTTTTGGACTGTGCAGACAGCGATCCCAAAATTGCCTGTCAGAAAATATACGATAAAATTACCCGATATGCCAAAGATCTAGTTAAAACTGGTGAGGATATCAGTCGTTGTTATGGCATTCCTATCATTAATAAAAGAATTTCTGTAACACCCATTTCTTTGGTTGCATCCGCCAGTAACACCTGCAACTATGTTCCTTTCGCAGAAGCCTTAGACAAAGCAGCGAAGGAAACCGGTGTCAATTTTATCGGTGGTTTTTCTGCTCTAGTACAAAAAGGATATGCTAAAGGAGATGAAAATTTACTTCGTTCCATCCCAGAAGCCCTCTGCTCCACCGATTTTGTATGTTCTTCTGTAGGAGTAGCCTCTACCAAAGCCGGAATCAACATGGATGCAGTTCGTCAAATGGGTGAAATTATTGTCGAAACCGCAAACCGCTCAGCAGATAATAATTCCATGGGGTGTGCAAAATTTGTTGTGTTTGCAAACCCAGTAGAAGATAATCCGTTTATGGCAGGTGCTTTCCACGGCGTCGGTGAGGGCGATTGTGTTATTAATGTGGGCGTCAGCGGCCCTGGCGTGGTCAAGTCTGCTCTGGAAGAAATAAAGGGCAAAGATTTCGGCGTATTAGCTGAAACCATAAAGAAAACTGCCTTTAAAATTACTCGAATGGGTCAGCTAGTTGCCCAAGAGGCATCTCGTCGCCTGAATGTTCCCTTTGGGATTGTTGATCTTTCCTTAGCTCCAACTCCCGCAGTTGGCGATAGTGTTGCCTACATTTTAGAAGAAATGGGTCTTGAAAAATGTGGTACTCACGGAACAACTGCAGCCTTGGCTCTCCTAAATGATGCCGTAAAAAAAGGTGGTGTGATGGCATCCAGTTCTGTTGGTGGTTTAAGCGGAGCTTTTATTCCTGTCAGCGAGGATGCTGGTATGATCGCTGCAGCAGAATGCGGTGCTTTACAACTGGATAAATTAGAGGCAATGACCTGTGTTTGCTCTGTTGGTCTTGACATGATTGCTGTACCCGGAGACACTTCTGCATCAACCATCTCCGCAATTATTGCAGATGAAATGGCAATTGGTGTTGTAAATCAAAAAACTACTGCGGTTCGAATCATTCCTGCTATTGGAAAAACCGTAGGAGACAGCGTTGCATTCGGCGGTCTTTTAGGTGAAGCTCCTGTTATGCCTGTTCATCCTTATTCCAGTGCAGATTTCATTGCTCGCGGTGGCAAAATCCCTGCACCTCTCCACAGTTTACGAAACTAAATTGGTTTTTTAAAATAAAAAACTAGTTTTTTTCAAAAAAAGACTTGCTTTTTTGAAAGAAGCATGGTAAAATAGGGAAGTTGATATGAGAATTAACCGTTTTTCGGTTGTTTCTTCTGTGTTATTACAGAAAAAATTGCTTGTTTGGAGGTGAATTCATGCCTAACATTAAATCAGCGAAGAAGAGAGTTAAAGTTATCCAAAAGAAAACTCTTCAAAATCAAATGATTAAGTCTCAGCTCAAAACTGCTATTAAGAAGTTTGAGGCCTCTCTGAAGGAGGGTAAGGCAGCAGCCTCTGAAGCTTACAATTTTGTTGTAAAGAAAACTGATCAGGCTGTGGCTAAGGGTATCTTGCACAAGAATACCGCTGCCCGCAGAAAGAGTCAATATGCTGCAAAATTGAACAAAACTGCGTAGTGAATGCAGTATAATATCAAGGTTAAAAATTCTACAAATGCAAAAGGCACAGTTTTACTGTGCCTTTTTTCTTTTCTATGTATTAATCGTCTAACGAAAGGTTCGGCACTGCATTCAATGACATATCAGCGGCTACTCCACCTTTCCAAGCATAATACGCCGCACATCCAATCATTGCCGCATTATCAGTACAAAGAGCCAGACGCGGGTACTGAAAAACAAATCCTTCTTGCTTTGCCTTTTGACTGATCCGTTCCCGAAGGGGAAGGTTTGCAGCGACACCTCCAGCAAGAGCGATTTGTTTTACACCACTTTCCTTAGCACAAGAAATCAAATGCTCAGATAATACATCTACCACAGCTTCCTGAAAAGATGCAGCAACATCTGCTCGATTAATCTCCTCACCTTTTTGCTCTGCATGATGCAAATAATTTATAACAGCGGTTTTTACTCCACTGAAACTAAAATCAAAACCACTCTTTCCCACATTTACACGGGGAAAACGGATAGCGTCAGAATTTCCGTTTTCCGCAGCTTTTTGTATAGCCGGCCCACCGGGATATCCTAATCCCAGTACCCGAGCCACTTTATCAAAAGCCTCTCCCGCTGCGTCATCCCTGGTTTTTGCTAAAACACGATACTTATCATAGTCCTCAGCTAAAACCAAATGGCTATGACCTCCAGATGCAACCAAACAAAGAAATGGAGGCTTAAATTCCGGATTTTCAATGTAATTTGCACAGATATGGCCTTTTATGTGATGCACGGGAATCAGTGGTTTATTCGCCGCAAATGCAAGTCCCTTTGCAGTAGACACGCCAACCAAAAGCGCTCCTACCAATCCAGGGCCATAGGTTACTGCAATGGCATCCATTTCATCCAAAGAAAAACCACTTTCCTCCAACGCTTTATCAACAACGGCGCTTATATTTTCTATATGTTTCCGGGATGCAATTTCCGGAACAACGCCACCATAGATTTTATGAAGTTCTATTTGGGTATTAATGATATTAGACAGAACCTTGGTTCCATCCTCTACAACCGCTGCCGCCGTTTCGTCGCAGGAGCTTTCAATGGCTAAAATCCGCATCTTCTATTCCTCCATAGATTTGAGTTCTAACGTCATAATTTTTGCATCTTCGACTCCCTGATAGTACCGCTTTCTAGTTCCACAATAGACAAATCCAGCGGACTCGTATAATTTTTGTGCCGGAAGATTACTCTCTCTCACCTCTAGGGTGATAGCTGTCATTTTTTTCTCTCTTGCAATTTGAACAAGAAGTTGTAAAAGTTTTTGACCAATCCCCTCATGACGATAATCGGGATGAACCGCTAGATTGGTAATATCAGCCACGTCATACATCAACCAAATTCCACCATATCCAATTATAGATCCAGTTTCTTCATCCCTTGCAACAAAGAACACCGACAGAGAATTATCTACTTCCTTTTCAAAAGACAGCCGACTCCACGGATCATCAGGAAAACACAACTCTTCTAAAACCAGAATTTCATCAATGTCTGATTTTTTAAGTAGACTCATTACAATCATAGGTATTCCGGATTCCTCTCTCTATCAGTTCATCAATTTGTTTGCAACAAGCACGGTATTCATCAAGAGTTCCGCCAAATGGGTCCCTCACATCTTCACCAGAACCCGCCCACTCCCCGAGCGTAGAAATTTTTTCTTTCGCAAAGGGAAATGTAGCGAGAAGCATCTGCTCTTGACTCCGGGTCATAACAAGAATTTGATCTGCTGTTTTCACAAGGCGCTCTGTAATCTGAGAAGAAGAATGCCCAGAAATATCTATTCCATATTCTTTCATAACAGTACAAGCCTCAGATGATGCCGGACTTCCATCCGCAAATAATCCTGCTGATTCAACCGAAATGTCTTTTATTTTTTTATTTAAAAGCAACCCCTCTGCCATAGGACTTCGACAGGTATTTCCTGTACAAACAAATAAAACGTTTCTTTGCTTTTTTAAATCCACAATCTTTTCGCCAGCCGCACGGTAAAGACGATTTCTCACTGCCCTCCAGATTCCTGAATCCGGGATTTCGGGAGCCAAAATTAACGTAACATCCATTTTGTCTAACTTTCGTAATCCTGCAAAAAGATTTCTTGCTGCAGCACTTGGATCATTTTTACAACCCAAAGAGAATGTCGTTAATCGAGAATCAAAAACCGGAAATTCATCAAAAACCAGCATTCCAACCTTTTCTTTATCGCACGCTTTTTGGACATATTTTTCTACCTGATCTATTGTCCCGTGTAAAATCTCTACTCGAGCATTGGGGGCATAATGTCGATATTTCAAACCAGGAGATTTTGGCGACTCTCCTTCCTTCACCTTGGTTAACACCTGAACCTCACCAATGATTTCTTCAATTTGTTCCAAGGTAATGAAACCAGGGCGATAAAGAACTGGTTTCTCACCACTGATATCAAGAACTGTAGATTCAACTCCAACCTGGCAATCACCACCAACAATTATGGCATCCACTCTACCGTCCATATCCTCTTTTACATGACCAAAAATAGTAGGACTTGGAAATCCAGAACGATTTGCTGATGGTGCAGCAATTGGAACTTTACAAAACTCCAACAAACGCTTCGCAACAGGATGCGAAGGCATTCGAACTGCCACAGTATCTAAGCCACCGGTAACTATCCGAGGAACTAAATCTGATTTCTCAAAGATCAGTGTTAAAGGTCCTGGCCAAAATCGTTTTATCAATGCTTCTGCACAATCCGGAATTCTCTTAACCAGACAATCCAGACTTTCTCGTCTCCCAATATGTACAATTAACGGGTTATCAGAGGGTCTTCCTTTCGCAAGAAAAATCTTTTCCACGGCAGGTTCAGACAAAGCATTAGCACCAAGGCCATAAACCGTCTCGGTTGGGAAAATCACTGTTTTTCCTTGTTCCAAAAGATCTGCTGCAATACGAAGCTCTCTCTCTTGCTCTGTTAGATATTTAGTTGTAACATCCATAACTGTTCATCTCACTTAACAGGAATAATTAACGTCCCTCTCCCTGTGCCTTTAACTTTTCACTTTGATCCGTGGTGATTAATGCATCAATAATCTCATCCAGATCACCATTCATAATGTTTTCCAGTTTATACAGAGTTAACCCGATTCTGTGATCGGTCATTCTTCCTTGAGGAAAGTTGTAGGTACGGATTCTTTCACTACGGTCTCCGGTACCTACCTGACTCTTTCTATCTGCCGCAATGGAAGCATTTCTCTCCTGCTCCATCATATCATAAAGTCTGGTTCGGAGCATTTTCATAGCTGCCTCACGGTTTTTATGCTGAGACCGCTCATCCTGACATGCCACAACAATCCCTGTTGGAACATGTGTAATCCGGATTGCAGACTCCGTTTTATTAACATGCTGTCCACCAGCACCACTACTCCGGTAAGTATCAATCTGCAAATCCTCAGGATTAATTTCCACTTCCACATCATCAACTTCAGGCAGCACTGCAACTGTAACCGTGGACGTATGAATTCGACCACTGGATTCGGTTTCCGGAACTCTTTGGACACGGTGCACACCGCTTTCAAACTTCAACCGGCTATAGGCCCCTTCTCCCTCGATCATAAAGGTAACTTCCTTAATACCACCAATGCCGATCTCGCTAATATTCAGCACCTCAGTTTTCCAACGCTTGGTATCTGCATACATGGAATACATTCGGAATAAATCCCCAGCAAAGAGTGCCGCCTCATCACCACCGGCACCTCCACGAATTTCTACCATAACATTCTTTTCATCATTGGGATCCTTGGGAAGCAAAAGAATCTTTAATTCTTCCTCAATGCGAACAATGTTTTCTTTGGCTTGCTTGGATTCTTCTGCCAACATTTCTTTGAATTCTTTATCACTGTCCGGATCATCCATCATCAATTTTGCATCCTCGATGGTATCTTTATTCATTTTATATTCCCGATATTTCTCCACAATTGGAGTTAAATCAGAATGTTCCTTGCAGAGCTTTCTCCAGGTTTCCTGATCCGCAATTACTGCAGGATCACTAATTTTCTCTGCTAGTTCATCAAATTGCTTTTCAATAAAAGATAACTTATCAAACATATTCTTCTCCTTAACTTTTTCGCTTATAGTTCACCCTTCGACTTTGCAATCAAATAGGCATTCACAAACCCATCCAAATCTCCATCCATAACTGCTCCTACATTTCCAACTTCAAAGTTAGTTCTGTGATCCTTAACCATACTATATGGATGAAAAACATAGGATCGAATCTGGCTTCCCCATCCAATTTCCATCTGGACACCCTTTAAATCTTCAATTTTCTCTTTCTGTTCCCGTTCTGCAATCTCAATCAGTTTGGAGGTCAACATCTTCATCGCCGTTTCTCGATTCTTATGCTGAGAACGTTCATTCTGACAAGTTACCACAACTCCGGTAGGAATATGAGTAATCCGAATTGCCGATTCCGTTTTATTGATGTGCTGGCCGCCAGCACCACTACTTCGATATGTGTCTACACGTAAATCCTCTTGATTGATTTCAACATGAACACTCTCATCAATTTCTGGCATGACTTCAACAGAGGCAAAGGAGGTGTGCCGCCTTGCAGCAGAGTCAAACGGTGAAATTCGCACCAACCGATGAACTCCTTTTTCGCTCTTGGCATAACCATAGGCATTGAGTCCTTCTACCAAAAATGTTACACTCTTGATTCCGGCTTCTTCCCCCGCAAGATAATCAAGCGTTTCCGTCTTATATCCACGGCGCTCTGCCCAATGGCTATACATCCGAAAAAGCATTTCACACCAATCCTGTGCTTCTGTACCACCAGCGCCTGCGTGAAGAGTCATAATGGCACTGTTTTTGTCGTATTTTCCTGAAAGCAAGGTTTCCAGCTTCATGGTCTCAAGATCTTTTTCAAGTTGATGATAGCCCTGCTTGATTTCCTCGAGAACCTCTTCGTCCTCTTCCTCAATCGCAAGTTCAACCAGGGTGAGTAAATCCTCCCAGGTTGCCTTTAAGGTATCATAACGGGAAATTTTATCTCGCATCCCTTTAATCTGTTGCAATACTTTTCCTGCCGCTTCCATGTCATCATAAAAATTAGGCTCCATGGTTTTGGCATCTAGAGAATCTGCCTCTTCTTGCGTTTTAGCAATGTTAAAGTGAATCCCTCAGTTCTGTTATCTCTTTTTCCATACCCTCTAGGGCAAGACGGTATTCGTCAAATGCTACGATCACAGTATCACTTCCTTTGATGAAATAGATTTTTACTGTTCTTTATCCATACAGCAATGCTTATATTTTTTTCCACTGCCGCAAGGACAAGGATCATTTCTGCCGATTGTTACTTTTTTCCGCACCGGCTCTTTTTTTACAGTTCCATCGCCACCATAGTTTTCTGCCATGGGTTTTGCAACCTGAGTCCGTTCGATCTTGGTTTGAGGAACTGCATGAAACAAATGTTTCACAGTATCTTCCTTGATAGATGCAATCATCTCTTCAAACATATCCATTGCTTCAAACTTATATTCAACAACCGGATTCCGCTGAGCATAAGCCCGAAGATTAATTCCCTGACGAAGTTGTTCCATGTTATCGATGTGTGCCATCCATTTTTGATCTACAACACGAAGGAGAATGATTCGTTCAACTTCCCTGATAACCTCTCCAAACTCCGTTTCTTTTTCCTGGTATTTCTTTTCAACTGCATCAAGAAGCTGACCTTTAAGTCCCTCTACCGTCATCATATCTAGCTCTTTCACATCGAAAGCAAAGGTTTCCTCCGGCAGTTCTCCAAAGACAGAAATAATATTCTCCTCCAGAGATTTCAAATCCCATTCCAACGGGTCTCTACCTGCCGTATACAGAGAAATAATTGTATCCAGCGTATCATTTCTCATATTCCGGATAAATCCTTGCATGTCCTCACCATTTAAAACACGGTTTCTCTGATCATAAATCATTTCCCGCTGCTGATTGTTCACATCATCATATTGAAGTACGTGCTTCCGGATATCAAAGTTTCTTCCCTCAACTCTTTGTTGCGCTGTTTCAATTGCGTTGGAGACCAACTTACTTTCAATCGCTTCATCGTCTGCAAAACCTAATGTATCCATAACACGATTAATCCGATCTGACGCAAAAAGTCGCATTAGATCATCCTCTAAGGACAGATAAAACTTAGAAACACCCTGATCCCCCTGACGACCGGAACGACCTCGCAACTGATTATCAATTCGACGGCTTTCATGACGTTCGGTACCTAAAATACACAAGCCGCCCGCCTCAAGAACTTCTGCTTGCTCCGGTGCAATTTCTTCCTTAAACCGGCTAAGCAATTCCCGATAGGTTTTGCGTGCATTTAGAATTTCTTCATCTTCTGTTTCGGCAAAGCCTGTCGCCTGAACAATCATTTCTTCTGCAAAGCCCTGCTTTCGCATTTCATCTTTCGCCATAAACTCAGCATTACCACCCAGCACAATATCTGTACCACGACCCGCCATATTAGTGGCAATCGTAACAGCACCTTTTTTACCTGCCTGAGCTACAATTTCTGCTTCCTTATCGTGAAATTTTGCATTCAAAACCTGATGCGGTATTCCACGTTTTTTCAACAGTTTACTCAAAAGTTCGGATTTTTCTATAGATACTGTACCAATTAGAACCGGCTGCCCCTTAGCATGAGCTTTCACAACCTCATCAATAACAGCATTGAATTTACCCAACTCTGTCTTAAAAATGCTGTCAGGTTGATCTTCCCTGGCAAGGGGTTTATTTGTGGGAATCACAATAACATCCAAGCTATAAATCTCCTGGAATTCCTCTTCCTCTGTTTGAGCGGTACCGGTCATACCAGATAGTTTTTTGTAAAGCCGGAAAAAATTCTGAAATGTAATGGTAGCAAGCGTCTTGCTTTCATGTTCTACCTTTACCCCTTCTTTCGCCTCAATGGCTTGATGAAGTCCATCGCTGTACCGCCGACCAAACATCATGCGCCCGGTAAATTCATCAACAATAATAACCTCGCCGTCTTTTACAACATAATCCTTGTCTCGTTTCATAACACCAATGGCCTTAATAGCCTGATTGATATGATGAGATAAGGTCATATTGGCAGGATCTGTCAAATTCTCTATCTGGAATGCTGCTTCTGCTTTCTTGACACCTTGAGGAGTCAGCATTGCAGTATGAGCCTTTTCATCTACAATATAGTCAAATTCATTATACTCTTCCGCATCTTCTACCTCTACCTTGGCATCGGTTTCCACAACCTTTTTATACCGAAGAGTTTTCGCAAAACGATCTGCCTGAACATACAAATCTGTTGATTTATCACCGATGCCGGAAATAATCAGCGGAGTACGTGCCTCATCAATTAGAATACTGTCTACCTCGTCCACAATAGCATAGGCATGACCTCTTTGGACCTTATTCTCTTTGTATATGACCATGTTATCCCGCAAATAGTCAAAACCCAACTCGTTATTGGTACCATAGGTAATATCTGCAGCATAGGCTTCCTTACGCTGCATATTATCTTTTTCATGAATAATCAATCCAACACTAAGTCCCAAGAAATTATAAAGCTTGCCCATCCACTCACTATCACGCTTTGCAAGATAATCATTAACCGTTACAATGTGAACACCATTTCCTGTCAAAGCATTCAAATATGCTGGCAATGTTGCAACCAAAGTTTTACCCTCACCAGTTTTCATCTCGGCAATTCTTCCTTGATGCAACACAATACCGCCTACAATTTGTACTGGAAAATGCTTCATTCCAAGAACACGCCACGCTGCCTCGCGGCAAACTGCAAACGCTTCCGGTAAAATATCATCCGTAGTTTCACCATTTTGCAATCTTTGTTTAAAGATATCTGTCATATCTCGTAACTCTTTGTCGCTCTTTCCCTCCATTTCGGTTTCCAGAGCCAAAACGCGATCCCGAATCGGCTTAATCTTCTTTAATTCCCGCTCACTATATGTGCCGATAACTTTCTCTATCATTCCCTTGAAAGACATGCTCATCCCTCCAAAATCCAGTTCTATCGTCAATGCATTTCATCATTTTTACATACTATCGCTTATTATACCATCATTTCCCATGCATTGCAAGAAAAATCTTATAATGCGGCGGGTTTTCTTTCCCTTTTTTTCCACAAAATTCTAATCTTTTTGTTTGTAAAGAAAATGTAATCATATTTTTACCGAATTTCAATATCACAACACATCCTAATGGTATAATAAGATTATAAGAATACAAAATGTTGTGTTTTAACACAAAAATATAAGGAGGTTCTCATGAAGAAAAAACACACTAAAATCCTTTGTCTGCTCCTTGCAGCGCTGATGCTAACCGGACTGTTTCTCCCCGCCTATGCTGATGGTGAAGATCCAATATCAGACAGTGGTACGGAAGCTACTCCCGGTTCTAACGAATCAACTCCTGCCATTCAAAGCATTGACATTAATGCCAATTACTATGCAGAAGACACCGAAGGAAGCTATACCATTATTTTTACCATCATGGAAGAAATTCCTGCTTTCACTCATCTTTCTATGAAAGTTTCTTTAGAAAATGCAAAAGTAAACGATGCATCCTTTGAAAGCTCATTTATGGAAGGAAATAGTGCAGAAATTGGAAGATATCCCGGATACGCTATTTTCCCATTGTCTTATGCCGAAGCAAAAACAATTTCTGCTAAAACCAGGCTTTGTACTTTAACCGTTACCGAAGCAGAAGCTTCTCCATCAATGGAAAATCTGACCATAACCGAGTTCTCTATCGTCAAGGAAAACGAATCCGAATCCACGCCGCTGACCGCTGATATTACCGTAGAAGAAGGTCCCATTATCCCCGAACTAAACGAGGAAACTCAAGCAGTTTTCGACACTCTTTGCACTTTGCCAAATCCTGCAACTATTTCCTTCTATCAAGAGGACGGCTCTTTTACCAACTTGATGGCAATAAAAGAAAAGGCCGTAGCTGCTAAGACTGCATATAACGCTCTTCCCTCTGCATCGCGTACCGCTCTTGATACTGTTATGGAATACTACAACAAACCCAACTATGCAACAAGCAATCTTGCATCCGTGGCACAAACAATGTATGATGTCAGAGGTCTTATCGAAATTGCAAAAGCTACCGAGTCAATCACTTCAGACAACGCTCTTTCCTTCCAGTTCTTGATTTCTGTCTTTGAAGCAAAGAAAAACGTTAATTTGGAGAACATTTCCCCGGATTCAACCGCTCGAAGTGAAATTAACCAGGTAATTTCCACAATGCAGACCGCAGCTACAACAGTAGCTAATGCAAAGACTACTGCCGATGCAGAAACAGATGGTGGTTGCAAAACTAAAACCTACGCTTGTCAAAGTCAGATTGCTATTATTCAAAGTCTTGGTGAGCACAAGTACCATAAAGACTATCTGTCTGATCTTGAATCCCAGATTACTGTTTTAAAAGCTGATACCGAAGTAGCATATGCCTCTGATGCAATCATGAAAAAAGCACTGCTTGACACCTTATCCGATGTAGAATCTACTGTTGGATTAATCAAAGAGGGCATAAAGGAGTTGCCCACCGTAGTGATTAAAGGTTTTAACTTAAGAAGCAGTTATACTGTTACTTTCACCCGAAAAACACTTTCTGATGAATCTTTGGATGTACAGGTCTCCTTTGTTGTAACTGATAAAAACGGGACCGAGGTTGACACCATAACAAAGACATTCCCCTCAAATGCTCGCTCTCTCGACGTGTCTGTGGTTGCCAATCCGGGTCGATACAAGGGAAACGAACTTTACACTTTCCATTTATACTACCATATCAATGACGGAAAATTCTTGATTGATACCCAGGAACTCGAATGTACAAATTATAGATTGGAAGGAATTGGTGGTTTAGGTACTAACACAGGAACTGGTCTTGGTGGTGGAAACTCTACAGTTGTTGTCCCCACAACCCCTTCTACAGGCGGAACTATTTTCCCAGACAGCAATGATGAGCCAGAAGTGATTGAGCCTGAATCCAACTTTAACGACATAGGAAACTACACATGGGCAAGTGAAGCAATCGATACCCTGTATGAAGCTGGTATCATCAATGGTATGGAAGAAGGTATATTTAATCCTGCGGGTCAGGTTACACGGGAACAGTTCTGTAAAATGGTTGTTGCTCTCTTTGATATTCCCCTTGGAACCACCGTTACCAGTTTTGACGATGTAAGTGCGAATGCATGGTATGCCCCCTATATTACCGCCGCTATGCAAGCAGGTTACGTACAAGGTCAATCGGACGAATATTTTGGCATTGGCGAATCCATCATGCGTCAAGATATGGCTGTCATTCTTTATCGCGCCCTCGGAGACCAGAATAGTAAAGCAATTCTGAACTTCAGCGACAAAGAAAACATTGCGCCTTATGCCGAAGATGCCATTGCAGAACTTGTTGGTCTGGGTATCATCAATGGTTATGAAGACGGAAGTTTTCAACCTCGCGGCACTGCAACCCGTGCCGAAGCAGCAAAGATGATCTATGGCATCTATCAATACTTGAATCAATAACTTATTCACTCCTTATGGAAACAGAACAGGCAGAGCAAAAAATCTACCTGTTCTGTTTTTCGGTATACAGCAGAAAATGCAGAGCAACGCTCTGCTTTTTAATTTCGGCTTATTTTTCGAAATCATATCCTTATGGACTCCGCTATGAATTAGACGCGTCTGGCTTGCGCACAATTTTCACACACAGTATGCTCATTCAAATTATAATTAAATTTCAACTCTGTTATCATGAATCAAATCCAAATTGGATGCATAAAGATGCGAAACATCCGAAAAACACAAGCAGCTTGGCGCCGTAACTCCGTTAGGATTATTTTTAAACTCAATCACAGTAACTCCTGTGTGTGTCATCTGAAAAGAGGACCACATAATGTGAATTGGAATATGAAGCAAAACAGAAAGCCACGCGCGAGCCATCGCGGTATGACAGAACAATGCAACCTTTTCTTCATTATTTCTCAGGATACGATAGATACCATTTTCTTCCTTGTATCCAAGTCGCTCCAGAAACTCTTTTCCGTTTTCCTCAATATATTTGACAGCCTTTTCCATTTGAGACTCTCTAATACCGCTACATTCATAAGTCCGGTCATAGGGTAAATCAATATTCCCGTTTTCTCGATAATAGGTGTTTTGAACAATAGAAATTGACTTCATTTCTCCGTCAGGAAAAGGAGTTAGTCTTTCATCTTCAATTTCATGCGCCCATTCCTCAATGTTTTTTTCAATGCCCAAAAGCCTGCAAGCAGGGTCAGCCGTCTCCTTCGCTCTTCCGTATGGAGACGAAAAAATTCTGTCTACTTTGGCATCAAAGATTCGTTTTCCCACGGCTTCTGCTTGTATTTTACCTCTTTCCGTCAAGGTATCCGTTTCATAAATCGGATCACCATGTCTAACTATGTACAATAACATTTTGCTACCTCCCTGTTATATCAACAAAGTCAATTTAAAAAATCATAATCAGTCCACTGATTAACATTCCTATATAAATTATCCGTTTTAGTTTGTTAGAATCAAGTTTATCGAACACACCGCGTCCAATAAAATCTCCTATCATACATCCCGCCATACCAACCAGTGCATAGACCAATACTTGAAGATCAATGATTCCATTAATCACACGAAAGGTGGTAGCATATAGATTCGTAAAACAGAAATAAAACTGGATTGTCGCAAAATAGGTTATATTATCCGAGGTCGCACTACTCAGATATAAGACCGCAGGCGGTCCACCCGTTGAAAACAAGCCCCCCAAAGTTCCACCAAGACTACCGGCTAAAAGTCCGTTTACAAAAGTCGGCTTTATGGCGATGCGTTTGTTAAAGAAAAAGAAGTATAGGCTAAGTACAGACAAAACAATACCAAGGAGAACCTCAAATACATTTCCGGCAATGATTGAGGAAAAATGCACAGCAACAGGAATCACAACCAGAGCTGAACAAGCCATTGGAAGAGCGGTTTTAAAAACAATATTTCTACGATAGCGAATGGCATTATAGGTTACCGTCATGCAGGCGAAAAGCGACGAAACTGCTGCAGCTGCCGCATGAGATGGTAGCAAATATGGTAAGAACATCATTGCAAAGATGCCTAATCCAAATCCACTGACACGCTGAACAAAACCAGCCCCTACTCCAATCAGAATTAAAAACAAGTAACGTAGTAACTCCAGAATACTCGCCCCCTTTCTTGCAAATGATAATCCATAATCTAAAAATATTACAAACTGTTTTGAATTTCACTAAGACGCTCAAAGGCCTTGACTGCTGTTTCATCATCGATACTCTCGCAGATAATCGGAATATCCAGATTCTTTTCCTTCATCTTTTGGAAAATCAATTGATAATTAAGCAATCCTTCACCTGGAATGGTCCGTTGCAATTTTTTATCCACAATAACAAAATCTTTGGCATGAATTGCAACAATCTTATCTCCCACAAGGTCGAACATATTAGATATCATTTCATCCTGCTTCGTATAGTTTTCGATGGTAATAAGATTATAAGGATCAAAAATTACTTTGATATTGTCAGAATTCACGTCAGCCATAAGCCGAGCCATCATTTCTGGAGAATGAATCACATAAGCACTCACGCCCTCAATCCCAACATTTACTTGAAATTTTTCTGCCTCCGCAACAAGTTCTTTCACATTCTTCAAAAGATGCTGATATGCTTCTTCTGTGCGAGTTTTTCCCTCTATATATGGACCGGTCTCAGTTCCGACCGCAATGGGTTTCAATACTGAAGCATAACGAATTTTTTCCTTGAATTTCGCCATATGTTGCTCCAGCATTTCCATATCCATTGTCGACGGATTGATATAACTACCCAGAATCGCAATTTTTGAATTAGGAAGTTCCTCTTTGATTTTCAAAGCATATTCCTCAGAATACTCACCAACCTGAAAACCCTCTATGCTTTTTTCAAGCACAAGCTGAATATACTCGATTCCGGCATCCTTGCATCGTTGGTCGATGTTTCTTAATCCTTTTGCCATGACATCATGGCCTCTAATACCTTTTTTCATATTACACCAATTCCTTTTATCTTTTATTCCACTATGGGAATGGAAACATTAAATGTCTCGTCCGCTTTTTCCGATGGCATACATGCGAGCAAAATCGCCTTCGGTTTATTATCTTCAAAGAAAATCTGGGGACGTTCCATTCTATAAAGTGGTATATTAGCACATACAAAGGGAAGTTCCTTTTTCATGGCAAGTGAATTCTTAGCAGCTTTCCATTCCAGTGCATCTTTGGAACAAAACAATGCCAAATCTCCTTTTTGGGACTTGGTAAAGTATCCCTGAAAATCCTTTGCTATAACATAAAAAACGCCATCTTCCTGCCAAATAAATGCATCTTCCACCGACCATTCATTTTCCGGATTAACCAAAATAGGTTTGTCATGCTTTACAAAAGGTCCATCCGGCTTCTCTGCAACAGCAATTCCACAAACCACCGAACCACCCTTGGGATACTTTCCGTTATCCTCAACAGCTTTATAAATCATATAAAATTTTCCATCTTCGCCTATGGTTACAGATGGATTGGAGGTCATCAATGAATCAAATCCTTTGGGGCTTACATCAATAATAGGATGGTCAAATCGTTTCCAGGGTCCATCCGGGGAATCGGCTACCGCAACGCCAACTCTTTGATGATTACGATGGTTCCAAAAATCACCATTTCCATAGTTTCCCATGTAATACATATAATATTTGTCCTCATACTTCAGGACAGCAGGATTATGGACTGAGCCACTATCCCATCCTTCCCCGCTATTTAAGGCAATTCCTTTGTATTCAAAG
Organism: Ructibacterium sp.; assembly: GCA_045540375.1. Taxonomy (GTDB): domain Bacteria; phylum Bacillota; class Clostridia; order Monoglobales; family Monoglobaceae; genus Ructibacterium. Next base: position 42,075 of record JAZQHD010000146.1, read on the forward strand.
CCGCCATAGGGATTATCACTGACCGCATATCCGATTTTAGAGCAGATTACCCAATCATTGTCAAAAGAGCCTGAATCGGGCCAAAAGGAGAAATAAAGATAATATAATCCATCATCCCCCTTGGTCATTGTCCCACACCAGACAAAATAACCATCCATTTTAAAAATAGCTTCGTCCGTTATCTTACCAAGCCGATCTATAAAATTCATACACAAGCTCCTTACTTGATATTAACTGAGAAAATACGGATATCCTCACAGCCATACGTGCTGATGGGAGTAATCCGGATTCCATGGCAACCCTTGTTTGTATTAACAGTTACAACTCTTTGATAGTTATCAGACACAATCTCCAGTTCCTCCAACTGTCCATCTGCAGTAATACACTCAAACTTTATATCTTTCACAAGCGTTTCCGGAGTATGAACTGCAACAAGATCAAGAGGAATGTTGGAAACTGTGTTCTTGACAGCAATCGAGGTAGTATCACCATTGGTCTTTCGGTTCAGGTCAGAATCAAGAACGACCTTAATCTCTGATATCTGTTCTTCTTTTGCAAAATGAATATCTATGTAGTTTCCAGCCTTACCCAACCAACAATTTTCGCTTTTTCCGATTTTTCTTTCATATCCGTTGATTAATTCTGCAGCCCCCGAACCATTTGTTGTAATTTCAGCAGAATTCATAATATCAGAATACCGCTTAACAAAACCGGGAAGATAGCAATCATCCTCCATCAGCGTTTGCTGGAGGAACTTCATTTTATTTTCATATACACCCCGAGGCGATAAATCAAATTGATTCGCAACCCAGGCGGCAGTTCCGACAGCTTGACCAATTGTTGCACAGGTTGCCATCACTCTTGTAGCACTCATGGCACTATGGGTTACGCTGATATTCCGTCCTGCAAAAAACAGGTTTTCAATGTTTTTGGAATAAAGACTTCTGTAGGGAATTCCAAAGGGCGAGGGTGCAGGATGAAAGATATTGGCAGGCTCTAAGGTTCTGATACCATCCGGATGATGATCATCCATGGTCCAGCCACCGAAAGCTACAACATCTTCAAATTTTCCGCTTCCCTCAATATCTCTCTGGTTCATAACATAGTCACCAATATACCGTCTGCTTTCCCGCTTTCCGGGCAGATAACCAACCCAATCAAGCTCCCAGTTGTCCGCATCACAGTTGCCACTATTTTTGATATAATCCCAGATTCCATAGGCAATTTTGATCAATTCATCACGTATTTCCTCTGCATCGTGAATGGTATCGCTGGTTCCACCAATTTCAAGATACCAATAATTTTCCTGAGGATCCTGAAGACTTGAGAAACGATTTACAAGCTCCTCCTTGGTAAACTTGTAAGCCCATGTGGGTGGTATAAAGGTTCGCTTTGAGTTGGTCTCCCTTGCTTGAATCAAGCAGGTATTCCCCATCGTCTTCTTGTCAGCCACAACAGGGGCAATGCTTTCGTTATAACGGCTCCGTTCCTCTCTTCCCATCACATACTCGGCACCGGTTAATGGTGCAAGAATACTATCTCCGGAGCAATCTGCAAAGAACTTTGCTGAAACCGTGTGGAACGTCTGGGTCGTCATCTGCCATCCAACGACTTTTTGGATGGTGTTCTCTGCTACTTCACAATCATTACAGGTACAATTAAGAAGCACCGTGATATTCTTTTCTTTTTTCACCGCTTCAAACAAAACACTATCCCAAATAGGAAAGCTTCTGTATGGATTTCTGTGGAGATTTTCAAGGCTGATTTCCTCCAGAATACCGGTTTCGCGATTATTATCACCATGCGCTCCGCAAACCCACATTCTGATTTCACTGGATGTGTTTCCACCAAACATAGGTCTATCCTGGATAATAACGACTTTCAATCCATGCCGTGCCGCAGAAATCGCCGCACACATTCCGGCAAGTCCACCGCCTATTACACAAAAATCACATTCATGATCAATATTTCTAAGCATTGAATTCATAGTTAAAACCACCCTATCTTATCATAATACTTTGTCTGCATTCGATTCCTGTTATTTTGGCTGCTTACCGATGTAGGCAAGAATACCTCCGTCTACATAAAGAACGTGTCCGTTTACCGCATTGGATGCCTCGGAAGCCAGGAATACTGCAGGGCCTACCAATTCCTCAGAGTCAAGCCATCTGCCAGCCGGTGTCTTTGCGCAGATGAAGGAATCAAAAGGATGCTTAGATCCATCTTCTTGGGGTTCTCTCAAGGGTGCAGTCTGTGGAGTTGCAATATATCCGGGTCCAATACCATTACATTGAATATTAAATTCACCATATTCCGAACAAATGTTTCGGGTCAGCATCTTAAGGCCGCCCTTTGCCGCCGCATAGGCAGAAACAGTTTCCCGACCAAGCTCAGACATCATAGAGCAAATGTTGATAATCTTACCGCCGCCCTTTTTAATCATAGAGGGAATCACCGCTTTGGAGCAGATAAAGGGTGCATTCAGATCAACATCAATGACCTGTCTGAATTCCGCAGCGCTCATTTCGTGCATAGGGATTCTCTTGATGATGCCGGCGTTATTTACAAGAATATCGATAACACCAATCGTTTCTTCAATATCCTTTACCATAGCATTTACGGCATCCTCATCGGTAACATCGCAGATATACCCCTTTGCCTCAATCCCCTCTGCCTTGTAGGCTTCAAGACCCTTGTCAACCAGTTCCTGTTTGATATCATTAAAAACAACCTTTGCACCGGCATTTGCGAGGCCTTTAGCAATCGCAAACCCAATACCATAGGACGCACCGGTTACCAACGCAACTTTTCCATCTAATCTAAACATAGTTCTTCTCCTTATCTTAAATCTTTTGTTTCAATATGATCCATATCGGTAAATTCCTGATTCTCGCCGCACATTGCCCAAATAAAGGAATATGCCTTGGTGCCAACACCAGAGTGAATGGACCAGCTGGGGGAGATAACCGCTTCTTCATTGTGCATAATAATATGCCGTGTTTCGGTAGGTTCTCCCATCATATGGAACACTGCATCATTTTCATCCATATCCAGATAGAGATATACTTCCATACGTCTGTCATGGGTATGGCTGGGCATGGTGTTCCAGTTAGAACCTGGTTCCAATTCGGTAAGACCCATAGCAAGCTGACAACTCTTGATTACTTCCGGATGGATGTACTGATTGATCACACGCTTATTACAATCTTCCACACTGCCGCAAGGCACCTTCTTTGCCTTGGTAATGTCAATCTTTACAATGGGGTATTCCTTATGTGCAGGGCAAGAGGAAACGTAGAACTTTGCAGGATTTTCTTCATCCACACTCTTGAAAGTAATCTCCTTATTACCCATACCGATATAGATACCATCTCTGGGGTTCATTTCATACTCGGTTCCACCAACGGTAATAATTCCCTTGCCGCCAATGTTGATACAACCCATTTCCCGTCTTTCCAAGAAATAATCGCTGGCAAGCTCCTTGCCGCCAACCAATTTGAGTTCCTGTACAACCGGCATAAATCCAGCGGTAATAATCCGATCAATATGGCTATATACCATTTTGATATTATCTTTGGTAAACAGTTTGCTGATATGAAATTCCTCTCTCAATCTGTCTGTTGTGTAATGTTTTACATCCTTTGGGTTTGATGCGCATCTGATTTCCATTTTACTTAAATCCTCCTAATTTTTCTATTATTCAAAGTTTTTTACCATTTCAAATTATGATTATGATACTGTTTTCCGATAAAAGGCACCTGAACAAAATCCTCAGGATTATGTCGAATGATATAATCGATATATGACATTACCATTTTAGCCGTTAAAACATACCCTGCAGCATTCATATGACCGCCAAGATAAAAACGACGTTTGAATTCATCATCATACACCGGAGCATATTGATAAAAATCCAGAACATACGTATTATCGAACAAGTCAGCCATATCATGAAGCAATTTTGCGTGTTGTTCCTTAAGCTTATTGTGTTCTTCGTTTGTTTCCTTTGGCATAGTCATCAAAAAAAACTTTGCCTTTGGCTGCTTTGTCTTCAAATTCTGAATAATTCTTGCATAATACCCCGCAAAAGTCTCCTTGTTTTTCGCTCTGGCAGCTAGATTAATATCTGAAACACTTCCAATCTCTTGATTATGTCCCAAAATATCATTAAAACCAAGCGCAATAATATACGCTTGACAAAGCTTATCTTCTTCCCAAAATCCATTCATTGGGGCAAAGCTTTCGCAATATACCTGAGCAGTCATTCCACCTTTGGAGAAATTGTAGACCTTCATTCCTGCCTGGCGTGCCATGTATTGTCCCCATGAATAGTCATAATAGTTATGATATCCTTTCGCTCCATGTTCATCACAGGATTCAAATTGTCCTGACGAAAGACTATCTCCAATGCAGGCAACGGTTCTGAAAATTTTACAAAACCCTCCGTCCTCTACAAGATTATCTAACGGTTTTTCATCTTCTCTTGCATAAAACTGACTGATATCCATTCTATCACCTCTTTTACTCGATGTTGCCAGCAACAATCGTTTTCTCACAAACAACAGTTCCATTTAGATCTATCATAGAAACTTCAATGCTTCCATTGCGGAACGTAAGTCCAGTTCCAACCAGATATGCTTTTTCTTCGTGAGAAATGAATTGAGCTGCAGAACCGACCACTACTGTACAAGGTTGTCCATAAGCATCTCTTTCTCCATTTGGTTCTTCTATGGAAAACTTGTGTGTATGTCCACTTAGAATCATATCAGGCTTCACATACTCTTTTAAAAGACCACACCACTTGGTATAGCGCTCACCCTCAATATCAAAGGGTTCTTGTCTCTTGAGGGGAAAGGGTACGTGGGATACCACCATTCTATAACGCACCCCGGCATCCTCATATTCTGCCTCACTATTTCCAATGATACTTTTTAAGAACTCTGTTTCCTCCTCCCGGAAAGCGTGACAACAAATGGTGTTGCCATACTCAGGATGATCATCTGTTTTATCTTCTCCGCAATCAAGAAGGATTCCCCAGATTGATCCTAACCGAAAGGTGTAATAGGTCTTTCCGTTATATGTAGGCGTATAGTCAGCAAGCTTTTCTGCACATACACCTCGCAAATCGTGGTTTCCACGGGAAAAGACAACCGGGATCATACCGCCGGTCAATCCCTCGGTAAGTTCGAAGATGGCATCAAATTTATCAATGCTTCCGGAATGATTGATGATATCCCCGTTCAAAATCAAAAAGTCAAAAGAACCAAATTTCTTTGCCGTCACCAAAGCTACCTTTGTATTTCCATGAACATCAGCAAGATGAAATGCCCTTGCTCCGTCCTCAGGAACAGCTCGAAACTGATAGGGAGTTTCAACCACATCTTCTGTTTCCGAAAAATAAGGCTTTCGTTCGATTATAGTGCGAACACAAACCTTGTAAGCTCCGGCACTGTCCAGTTCTTCTTTCGGTACAGTTACACGATGTATTTTGGTATCTGACCGCAAAACGCCATTGATATGATCATAATAACATTTTCCATTGACGCTAACCCACATAAGCGTCGGTTTCTCACAGGGAAGCATAATCTGGTATGTATTTCCAACTGCAAACACTGTTGGTTTTCTATGTTTCATCGGCTTCACACCTTTCAAAAGCAGAATAAATTACACACTTTCATTTTCATCAATCATATATTTTTTAAGTTTAGGATAAACAAAAAAATTTTTGACAAACTCCGAAAGTGCATATAAAATGAGCAACTCAAAAATCAAAAAAAGCGGCAACAGAATCGCAAGATTTGCCATACCGATACGGACGATGTATACGGGGAAAATAACATGTATTCCAGCAAGAACAAGTAGTATCAAAAAGTTTGTGGGAAGCTTGCTCAATGCAAATATCATGGAATTGCTGTAGAGTTCCTTCAAAGAAAGGTCAAAAGTAATCATCATCGGATAAATATACAGGTGCATCATGGAATACAAAATCGCAGCAACATAGACAAGATACCGCATCAAACTAAGGACGCCGCCAACCTTAACATAGGAAAAAATCGAGATACAGAAAACAAATGCTACGCCAAGGTCAATACAAAAAATTGCCAATGAGTTCTTCCAATTTTCTTTTATCGCGTCCCAGAAATCACTGAAAACCCAGGCGTGCTCTTCCTTTGCATAATTTCGCATTAGATAAGTCATACCTGCGGTCGCAGGGCCAATTCCCCACAATGCGGTAAAAACATTGGAACATATAAATCCACCAAAAAAGTAGACCGCTCCAAGTTCAACCTGATCTGCCTCAATGCCTGAAAAAAGTTGTCCCAGAAAAAAACAGGATAACAAAAATACAATAAAATAAGTAGGAATCATTGCAAGGACATAGAGAAGATTCGTCTTAACAAAAGTCCAGAACTTTCTGAAAAATATTGCAAAAAAACGAAAAAACGCTCTCGTTTCCTTTTGGTCAGGGCAATAATCCTTTTGTGGAACCCTATCAGAAAAAAGCGAACCCATTTCTCACCCTCCTGTCAGAATCTACCAATCAACACTTTTTAAAGATTTCCAAACAATGTTTTGCAAGAACTTCATACCCATCTTCTAAAAGGTGTACACCATCCTCTCGATATAGTTTCGGATGTTCAACAAGAACAGAATACAAATCCAGAACTTCAGCATCCAGCTCCTTTGCAACCAGAATTGCACGTCGATTTCTCTCTATCACCCGGTCATTTCTTGCATCAAATACTGCGATGTCTTTCCCTTTCCGGACAGGGGTACTCAGCATTACCACAAGACGTTTGTCGGGAAAGCAATTCTTAACATAACAAAGTAACTCTCTATAATACTTTTCAAAGTCATCATCAGAAAGATGCCATCCGTGCAATCCGTTATTAAAAAGAATCGCATCATACTCCTGATACTGACTATGCATATAGTCAATCAACTTTGGAAACAACGGATTATCAACTGCTTTCGAGGTTCCAAGTCCATCAAGATAAACTTCTCCCTGAAGCAATTTGTTCAGAATATCCCGATATCCGCAGGAAACAGAATCACCGATAATCAAGGCTCTTGGTTTTTCCGGATCGTCGATATGTTCCCACCAGATACGTTCCCATTCAAAGGTTTCTAATTTGGCATCCCGATCACCAAATTCGTAGGTAAATCTATCACTCATTTTTTCACCTCATAGCTCCATTCCGCTCCAGCAAAACTGCACACGCGGACAAGGGTTCCATTTCTCCAATAGTAAGTGTTTCTCCATCTAAAAAGATATTTTTATTGTAAAACTGGTCCTTGATAGAATATCCCTTTGGAATTTCAATCTGCACATCACCACAAGGTTTATGATACGCGTGACAAACCACCAAAATTTGTTTCTCGCTTTCACGATAAACGATCTGGGTTCCGGTGGGATATCTGGTGTTTCTTCCGCGATTCCCCAAAATCCTGGTTTTTCCGTTCTTGATGACATCTTCCAGCTTTTCGTAAAACCGAAGTGCCTCTTTTACAATTTCTTTTTGTCCTTCATCCAACAAATCCATCTGTCCGGATAGACAAACTCTACCAAGAAATGTCGCCGCGAGAGAGTAAATCAATCTCTTTGGACTATCCTCTTCGTGCAGCACCGCCCAAATCAGGGACTGCTGTGGCAACATCAAATGATGCAAATTAGCGGCAATATATGGGATTTCCAACGCCTCATGGGCATCCGAAAAGGACGAAAGGGCAGAAACACCAAGCATAGACGGTTCTAATCTATGCCCCCCCGATGCGCAATTCTCTATAATTAAATCAGGAATTTCCCGTTTCATTTCTACAAAAAACTCACGAACCATTTCCATTTGCTGACGCAAGCCCTCGGCACCGGATTCTGCACCATCTACATCTTTTCCAATATTAGCATTATAATCAACCTTGAGATATCCAAAATCATATTCTTTCAGAAAATCAATAACCCGTTCCTTTAAGTAGCTCCGGACATCCTCACGTCTGAAATCCCAATAAGAACGAATCCCGGCAGATTTGATTACCTTTCCATCCCGCTTCAAATGCATTTCATCGTATTCCGGCTCAAAAACAAGGGCGCCTTTGGTGGTAACCTCGAATTCAAACCAGATACCGGGAATCATCCCATTTTTACGAACTTCACGATTTAACGCTTTCATATCCGGGAAGATATCCGTATCAATCTGCCACTCGCCATTGCTCATCTGGTTGTTCCCTTTTTGACGTTGCTTGGACCAACCGGCGTCAATCACAAAATACTTTACCCCAAACTCTTTCATAGCATTGGAAAAGCTCAACATCTTCTCCTGGGTAGGGTTACCCCAGGTTGCACAAAACTCATTAAAGCAAACAGGAATCCCCTTTTCACCATATTGCTTAGCCGCCATTTTTTGCATCTCAACGACTGCATGACAAGCATCAGAGTAATCCCCTTTCGTAACAGAAAGATATGCTTTCGGTGCAGTAAATGTTTCACCAGGCTTCAGAATCTTTTTCCATCCGCTAAAATCCCGGTCTCCGATTCCACCGCTAAAGGACAGAGTATCCCTGCATCTGGTAAGCTCCATCTGCCAGGTCGAATTAATAGCAAGCTGTGCCGCCCAGCACACATGATATTCGCTATCTTCAAGAACCGCTGTAGGGAAGTATCGTTCTACCGGATAACTACCCTGGCTTCCAAACTTTTCACTGGGGCAAATATATCCTGCCCAGGTTTTTTCCAGAGAAAGCTCCTCAATGGATGTACAAACATGCTTTCCTTCCAAACTCCACCCGCCATAAAACCGATGTAATTTGTATGCATCCGGTCCGTCATCACCCTGAAACGGACTCAAGTTATCAAGGGAAAAGCTGGACAGCATCTCAAGAGTACATTCATGATTCGTTTCATTAACAAATGCAGTTTCTACTTCAACCCCATTGAAACCGGTAAAATAAGTGAGTGTATGAAGAATTTTATAACCATTTCCATCACGCAGTGTTGTAACAATTTCTGTTTTTTCATCCGTCTTGGAAACATTCTGCTCTTCAAACTGGAGACTTCGAGCGATTTCAATCGCCTTGAACGTCCGCCCAGGATTATAATAGGGATAGTCCGTTGTCTGAAAATGTACCATACTTCCCAAATCCCATCCCCGCATATACTGCGCGCGAGGATTAAAATCATCTTTCGGCATATTCCAAGGTTCTTTTTGCTGATCTGCCATAGTGGCAGGCAGAAGCATCATTGAAACATTGTTATTTTCATCAAACAAATACTGAACCAAGCTATCTCCAAAAATATACTCTTTCTTCTTCATCATAAACCTCCCGGTTCAAAAGGGAAAAAGCCATAGCCAATCACACGTCAGCTATGGCTTTTATTTCTATTATGCACTAATCAATAAGTCTTAAGGTCTTAATTACTGAATTGTCAGCTCTTCTGCCGGCATCAGACGATCAAAGTTGCTGTCCCAGAAGAATACTTTGACAACACCAGTCCAACCATCAGGAACAGTAACATCTACGGTTTCACCGGCAGCAAGACCGGAAAATACCGGCAAATCAACACGAGCAAGGTCAGTACCATTGTAATTTGCTACAATAATTTTTCCGGCAGAGATTGCTTCGTTTGCCTTAATGGTAACTTTTCTACCCTCTATGCCCGAAACCTCTGCACTCCATTCACTCTCTTCTTCCACATTGTCCCAGTTATTTAATGCTTCAACAGCCGCATCCACGGATGTCTGGGTTCTGTCGGATGCCTCAAATGCAGCTTTTGCAGTAGCAATTGCAGCAGAATATGCGTCCTGTTTATTCTCAGGTATGGTTGACTGTTCATACTCAAAACGACGAATAGCAGTAACCAAAGCATCATCATTGATATATGCATCCGCTCCGCTAACGCCGGTTCCATACTCTAATACTTTGATATTATCAATGGTTCCTCTTTCCAGTATATTCGTATGCTGAAACTGAAGTCCACAAAGGTATCTATCCTTTGTTGAATTAGTATTTACAAAACTTAACATTAAAACATCGTCCAGATACACAGAAATGGTTGCACCTGTGCCGGTTGTATCTGCAGCTGTCAAAATAACTTTAGTACGATATACATGGTCAGGATCGGTAACATGAGTACCAATTTTCGTTACCAAGTCTGCCTCGTCTAACACAATTACACTTCCACGATTGTAAACTGTTAACGTTTGTGTATCACCATTGTCTACTAAATATAATGAAACAGTACTACTCATATTGCTGGCATTCCATGTTGCATTAACCGCTGAATTACATAAAACTCTAACAACATTAGAGGCACTTGACACAAAAGGATTCCAGTCAAAGTTCACTTCAACAGTATAGCCACCTGAGCCATTTTGCAGCTTTCCAGAAGTTACCCCAAAGGCAGTTCTCTGCACGTTCTTATCTTCATTTTTGAGAAGTAATGCATAGTTACCTTGTCCATACTCTGCGCCATCAGGGATGGTGTAAATCCCACTTCCATCGATCACCGCAGTTTTATTGTCATAAATCGTAAGCGCGGACGCATTATCCTCGAAGTCTTCTTCAAAAAGAACATTACAGGTAGTTACTACATTCTCACTCGCGGTAGCAAAAACCGGAGTCAGTGCTAGTACCATACAGATACAAAGCGTGATTGAAAGAATTTGTTTTTTCATTGTTTTTCCCTCCTGAATTATCATCAGAAATATTTTATAAAAGGATTGTTATGCAAGACATGGTGAAAAAAACTAATCCACATTTTTTACAAAAGCCGCGATTGGCAAGGTTGTTTCGCCAATCAATCGTGCCGCTTCTTTTGCCCAGACATGGGCGCCGTATTCACTAAAGTGGGTGTTATCAGCAGCACCATCTACATATTTGTCAAGTTTAGCCGGGTCATATCCGGGATAGGTAGCAGGAACATGACAATACAACTGCTTGGACGTATCATCCGTCAAGGCACCGAGCACTTGCTTGGAATAGCTATACAAGTCAAGACCGGTAACATTCAGCTCCATCGCAGTCGCCATAGCCGCTGCCGGGTATTCGCCAAGAGAACCAATGGTCGGGTCATAGGCACCTGTTTCATTGTAGTTTCTTCTGGTTATAGAACTACAAATGATAGGCGTTGCGCCCTTTGCCTTGACACTATCCACAAAGTATTTCAGGTTTGCTTTATAATCTGCAATACTGATATTGGCTTTTTCTTTTTGATCGTTGTGACCAAACTGCATCATCAGGTAATCGCCCGGTTTTATGGTAGCGAGAATCTTATCGAATTCTCCCTTATCCTTAAACCACTTGGTGGTTCTTCCGCTGACTGCACGATTGTCAACCACAACCTTAGTTTCGTCAAAATAGTTACCAAGCATCTGTCCCCATCCTGCACGAGGATAATAGGACGCAGAATAGTTACACATGGTAGAGTCGCCAATCATATAGATGGTTGCTCTATCCTCATATACATCACCCAGTACAGGGTAAACCACCGGTTCCATCATTGGAGCGAGTTGTGCATTCCAGAGGAATACTTTCAGTGATGCAGAATCAAAATCAGCTCCGTCAGGAAGCTTCACACTATCTGCAAAGGTTATCGGAACCGTATCGCCGGCATCTGCATTCACAGTCGTCGCAGCAGAATCGTAAAGCAATCCGCTCTCGGTATATACTGCAACATAGACAGTTGCATCATCGATGTCATCTCTTGCTTTCAAGGTAATACCGGTTAATTCGCTGCCCGGAGTTGGTACACCCAACTGATAGGGACCATCCTGATAGCTATACGAAGTAATCAATGCTTTATCAATGTTTAGATCAATACCGATAAACTTTGTTATTTCCTTACCGCTAACCTTAGCAATGGAAACGTTTCCAAGCTCAATGGATCCGGTTTCAACCTGTATACAGTTCTGATAGATGGTGTAGGTATCATTCGACTTATCGTAAATGACATCATAATCACCATCTTGGGTAAAGGTATAAATTACATCCTTCCCACCAAGAGTAAAGACATAATCACCCGCTTTACCGGAAGCAGTGAGCATAAACATTTCCTTGCTTGGTTTAAAAGTCTTTTGGGGCGATTCGTCCACACCGGAAACATTCTGATTAAAGAGAACAGAACCACCAGCAAGAACACGAGTTTTAAAGGTTCTTTCTGCATAAATGGAATTATCGGTACCATCTGTAAAAATAGCTTTCAAATTCACATAGGTATTCACCATCGGTCCGCTTACATATCCGGCAGCATCAATCACACCGGGATTATCGCTTTCCCATGTAATATCCAGATCTCGATCCCCCGCAAGGTAATTGCTGGGAAGATAAAGATCGCCATAGATGGAATTCTGTGCTTTTTCTCTTTCGCTGGACTCTGCAACATTGGGAACCCAGGAAAAATCTTTCACAAGCTCCTGACTATAAATTCCTTTTTTGGCTGTACCAAGAAAAGCATTCAAGGTATCAGCCGCATCATTCATACTGGTTGTTGTTGCCGATTCGCTAACATAAGCAGCTTTTGCAGCTGACAAAGAAGCTTCAAGCCCATCTGGTAACTCTACGTTATATTTTTCGGCATTGTCCTTTACAATTGCCGCACCACGAATCGCCGAAACCAACTTGTCCTTGTTCAAGTAAGCAACAGCATTAGCAGCTGCAAGGGTAAGATCATCGTAAGAAATCAATTCAATGTTGTCGATATACCCAAGCACTTTACCTGCATTGGATGTGCTAGACTTAACAATCATGCCGGCAATGGCTGATTCCTTATTATTCTTTACATACTTTTCTTCGCATGCCTTGATACCGTTAATAAACAAGGTCACAGTTCCGGCAGTCGTACGGGTATCTTCCCCTCTTACTACACTCCCATCTTCTTCAGGAGCAAAAACAAGCCGGAAACGATTTACCTCTTTGGTAAAGTCAGCACCTGCAACATAGTCGCTCAGTTTTATCGTTGCCATAGCATAGTCATTTCTGTCGTAGAAGGTAGCAACTCCGGTTGTGGGATTCAGCTCAATAAAGCAGATTTTTCCACCCTTAACAAATTCACCGACATTATTGTTGGTATTTACTAATATCCGCGAAACAATATCTTCCGGCATTTTATAGTCAAAAGACAGTTCTGTCTTGTAGTGGTTAGCAATATTTATCGCATCACCTCTGATACTTCCGGATGAACTTGCAAACTGATATACAACACCATATTTTTCATCCTCTGTGGTGTCCAGTAAATTCCAATTTCCATCCAGAGCGTAGTTGCTATCCTTAGTACCATCTACAGACTCTATTTTACTTTCGTTATATTCTGCAACACCACCATAGGGAGTGAAAACACCGGCAGTTGCATCTTCAAAGTTCTCAGAATGCAAAACCTTATACTGATAAGCTTTGGAAACCTCTACCTCTACTGCCTCTAAGGCAACCATTGTGGAATCTACAGACGCTTGTGTTCTATCGGTTGCAGTATATGTAGCTTTTGCGGTAGCAATCGCATCGCTCAGTATTGCTTGCTTATCCGCATCTAAACCGGAAAGCTTAGATTCACAACGCCGAATGGCAGTAATCAGTGCATCATCATTGATATAAGATACTGCACCTTCCGTCTCACCTGTCATTCCATCCCAATATGCAGTCATCTTGATGTTATCCAAGGTCCCAGCCGCATCCTTACTGGAACGATAAAGCAATCCATAAATATGGGTTTCTTTGGTATTATCTAAATATTCAAAGGTATCAATTTTTACGCCATCCATATAAATATCAATGGTACCGGCATACTTGGTTTCTGTCGCATCTTCTCCTTCGCCTTCTGTTACCGTTTGTAATTCAGCATAGGGCTTTATAACAAAACGAAGTCGGTAAACATGGGAAGAATCCCATATCTCATCACCTAAAACTTGAGTCAGATCAATAGTCTTCACCGTCTCCTGTTTACGGTTAAGAATGTTTATAGTACGTACACTGGTCTCCTTATCTCCACCCTTATACGTCAGCCCCATAAACATACCAATTCCAAAATCTTCATCCTTGGTTTCTCTGCCATGGATTCCGATTCTGGTTGTCGGTCCGGAGGCATTTTCGTCGGTGGGATTCCAGTCAGCACTAAGTTCCACAGTATAGCCATAGGTTTCAGATTCTGCCGTATGTACACCACCACGCAAAGATTCTGTCAATTTGTTTACCGGATCAAAAACCAACATACCATAGGGGCTAGTGCTAGAATTTGTAATAGCGTAATTTTGGGTCCCCTGTCCATACCCCTCCGTCTCTGCAACTGCCTGCACGGTACCCACGGCAGTGCTTGATTCTGACATTGTGATACTGTTTTCTCCTTCAAAATCCTCTTCAAAAAGAATTTTACAAAAGGATTGATTCGTATCTTCTGCAGATGTTGCAAAAACAGGAATTACTGAAATCAACATGCAAAAGCTCAAAATCATTGCAAGATATTTCTTCACTGCATTCACTCCTTTGTGGACATTAAATCATCAATTTATTTTAACAAAAAAATAAGAAAATAAGAATAGTTTTTCAAGAAGATGACGAAAATTTGAAAATAAAACGAAATTTTAACAAGTGTTTTTCATTAGAATCGTTACAAAATCTTCTATTTTAGTTTGACAAATGGCGTACTAATGAGATTATCCTCGCAATCAATTAATGAAGCATAACCATATGTTGCATCGTTTGAATAGGTAAAACATATAGTCTCACCTTGTAAATGGTCTGCAGTTACCTCTTGCCATCCGATTTCTTCCCCGCCATTATAATGCAATTCTTCTGTGGTAATATAATATAAAATGGCTTTCTTCAGCTTGGTATCTTTAGGAATTTGTGCAGTAACCAAAAGCTTGTTATTCTCAATTTTCGTATCAAGAATTTTTATGAAGGCATCTTTATTTTCCACCACATTTTTTGCAAAGGTATAGACCTGCTTTATACTATCTCCAAACGCTTGTCCATGCTCTAAATTATGATAGATTGCCAATGAAGCATTCGGCGTATCAAGACAAGTCGCAGAGGTTGCATCCACAGAAAAATGTCCATCACTATCGCTATTGACATAAAGCACCGGAATCTTTGCTTTTGCCACAAAATAGGCAGGATCCCATTGGGTTGTTTTTCCCTCATCCAAGATATAGTGAGTGAAATAGGTCTTGGTTTCTGCCAGATGCCCACAACCATAAACCGGTGCGGCAAACGCCAAACGATCATCCACACCAATGGTAAGCGAAGTAACCACACCGCCCCAGGAAATTCCCGTCATACCGATTTTGGAAGAATCCACACAGGAGAGACTACGCAGAATATTATGGGCATACACCACATCAATCACATCCTGATAGGTTCCGGAATTTTGATAATCCACCAAAAAAGCAGTTTCATCCCAAGGCTTGATACCGGCATAAGGATGCCGTTTCTGTTTCGATTCAAAGTCCAGGTCCTCCTCAGGTCCACAGCCATATAAATCCGGAGCGATTGCAACAAACCCCAAATCATTCCATCGTTTGACCCAGTCTCGTTTTGCCTTACCAAGACCGCCGTGTTGTAAAATAATCGCCGGCAGCTTGTTGTCCCCTTTTCTCTTGGGAATACCTAAATAAGCAAATACCTTAGTATCCCGGTATCCTTCATAAAAAATGGCTTCAATATCACAGGTTTCATCATGAAATCCATAATCAGAATAGAATTCTCCATCGTTATTCAAAACCTCTGTTGCTTTTTGATAGGAAACCACTTTATCAAAAATCTCATCCGAGAAAATACCTTTATCAGCAAAATTCTCAACCACGAGTCAAACAACCTCCTCTTTTATAAATCCGAAAGATAATCCTCGATAAAATAAGCGTTACTGTATGCCGCTTTCCCATTAAAATCAACAACCTTGATGCGGAAAAACTCATGATATGGTTTGAGTTTAAATTCAGCATAACAGACTCCGTCTTCATTTTCTGCAAAAACAGATCTTGCCGGTCTTGAAGATGATACAAAAGTAATTCTCTTTGCCCCGGGACAGCGGACCACCAATTTTCCATCTTCGATATAAAGTTCATCGATAAGTGCACCAGTAGATGCATAAAAATTACCACTTTTCAGTGCTTGCATTACCGTTTTATATTCAAGCTTTTCAGCTTTGACCATAACAAAACCACCAAACGAGGTAAACCGCGGGCTTCCCTCCTCAAATCTATTATGATTGTCATCTGCGGCTATGCAATAAATCTTTTTTCCTGTACGAAGTATTTCTTCATAAATTTGCGCGTCGTCTTCAATATTTCCCGATACATATGTGGCAAAGTTGACTATCTCCATAGCATCCATTCCCTCATACTCTGTGTATTGGTGATACTCCTCACGCCCCCATGTTGGATGATTGTAGGTTACAAAAAAACCATGTTCTTTTGCAATCCTAATCATTTTGTTAATACACTCCACGCTATAGGTCCGTTCAAAGTCCGGCTCATTTTCATCAAACTGAACCAAATGCTTATACTTTGGTATGTTCCATCTATGATACTTTTCCCGGTGCCAGCAAACCTGTATATGATTATCCGGATCTTCTGCCAAAAAACACAAGTGACACTTTTTAATATCCGGCTGTTCATTGTCTTCGACAAATCCATCATAGTTATTATTTATGGAAATTTCATAGCCATTGATTGCCAAAAAATTCTCATCCGTTAGTTCCTGATGGGAGATAAAAATATCATGATCCGTAAATGCAATAATGGAATATCCATGTTTTTGATAAAACTCTTTCATTTGCTCCGGAGTCAGTTTACCATCAGAAATCGTTGAATGACTATGTAGATTCGCTTTATAAAACTGTCCTTCCTGACTTATCAAATATTTTCGCACAAAATCACTCTTTTCGTTTATTTATTCTCCAGTCGTGCAAGTTCACAGCACATCAGCACAAAAGCACCAACACCATGCAAATCATTGGTACTGGTAGGACGTGCAAGATAACCATCATAATTATTGACACCGGTACCAATGCAGATATTGTCTACAAAGAAATCTCCATCTTCCTCACGGGTATATTTCAACACACCCTCAAAGGCACGGCGGGCATTCTCCGCATATTCTTTATCCAAATATCCCATTCTGACACCCTTTGCCATACCATAAGCAAAAAGACAAGAACAGGAGCTTTCTAACCAGTTTGACTCGTCGATTCCGCGGTTAATTACCTGATACCACATTCCGCTTTCTTCATCCTGATAGGAACAAACAGCCTCAAGCAAATTATTCAGACACTCAATTACCATTTCCCGTTTTGGATGGTTCTGGGGCATAAAATCCAGAATATCAACCATCGCCGTCGGCAACCAGCCAAGGGCTCTACCCCAGAAACAAGATGCAAGACCCGTCTTGGAATCTGCCCAGGGTTTTTGTTTGGATTCATCCCATGCATGGTACAAAAGTCCGGTACGGGCATCACGCATATATTCCCACATCAATTCAAGCTGAAGCATAATCAAATCAATATATTCTTCTTTTCCAGAAAAAGTACCATAATGCACACCTAAGGGTCCCGCCATATACAAAGAGTCCAGCCACATTTGGTACTGCATATGTTTTTTGTGCCAGAATCCGCCTTTGCTATTGGTATCCCATTCCAAATAATTAGGCATTACGCTATCCAATACCTTTTTGTAACGCTCATCACCGGTTTTTTCGTAGATACGGAAGAGTAAATTCATAGGCTGTAAATCATCAAATTCACGATAATGGGAATGTTCCAACACCCCTTCTTCCGTTACATGTAAATCAACCCAGTTTTTAATATAGTCAAAATACTTTTCATCTTTACAAATTTCATAATATTCTTCCATACCGCGAAGAAATACGCCCTGGTGGTAATGAAACACATCTACCGGGGGAAGTTCTTCCACCGTAAACTTTCTCATCAAGGTATCCAATGCTTTTTTCGCATAATCAAGACTTGCTTTCATAAACATATTCCTCCTACTATCATTCAATTAGTTCGGGTTTCAGCCTTGGCTGAAACCCGATATTTTTTTACTTGTACAAAACGGTAATCAAACTCTTAGAATAAGATAACTGAATAAACACTTTATCTTTTGTTGCCAAATTGTTAGAAAATGTTTCAATGTCATTTGCTGTAATAACACGAATCGGTTCTCGTTTCGTTTTATCATATTCATAAATCGTACCAATATCGGTCCGGAAGATATCATTTGATGGAGTGCTTTCCTTATCTCTAATGATATACATTGCATTTCCAACAATTTTATATGGGGTACCATAGTTTGTTCTCTGTTGATAGCCATAACCTCTGTCAAAATGTTCTGTTGTACTATCTTTTGCACCATAACTCGTCCGGGAACTTTCATCAAACAGCAGTTTGATGCTGATTACCTGATCATTATGATCTTTTACAACACGAATAACATCCCCAACCGCCAAATCAATTACATCACCAGATTCCAATGTAACCTGAGGTTTTACATCCTCAGCTAGCCGCAAGGATACCTCACTACCATCCTGAAAAACACGAATGGAAGAATAGTTTTCCTGTGTTTTTGCATCATAGGACATATCAAATCCTGAAATCAAGCCTGGTGCAAGATTATAGGTATCCGTATAACCCAATACATTTTCCGGCATAACAACAACGTCTGCCGTCATGTTGGTTGGATTTACACCATAGCCTTTTAGTGCCGGATAGTATTCACCATCCTTTAATGCCGTAGCAACGTCAAAAATTTCCCAATTCCCATTGATAGATAAGTCATCAGGGACCATCAAGATTTTTGTTGCCTTACTGTCTAACATAATCTGTCCGCCAAGCATATAAATACTGCCTACGCGCATTCTGGCGTTATAGTCTTTATCTCCCGCGTTCCCGGAGGTACCAACGCAACGGAAGCCCGCATAGAATTTATCGGCAGACGGGAATTCCAGTTTGCTGATTTTTCCCTCGTTGTCCAATGCATATCGAACCAAAGACGGTTCAAAATTGGAATTAAATTTATTCAGCAACGCTTCTTCCGTCCAAACACTATCCGTCTCATTTTCTCTTACTCTAACCTTTTTCTTGGCACTTGCAATAACCATTTCGTCATTCAAGTTATAAATAGCCATCGAAAGACCGGATTCAAAGACACCTTCCGGACGATAGGAAAAGAGATAGCCGTAGATCAGAGCTCCGTCTTCTACTTCTTTTATGAGCGCAACTCTTCCATCACTATCAAAGGTCATTTGATAAGACTTCCCAAGTTGAATTGGAGACACATTCAACTCATCAAAATGAGGAGAAACTTCAAGCTTTTTACCATCTGCTGTGGTTATGATTTGCTTTTTGCCTTCCTGATGTATCGCAGTCACCGCGTATTCTAGCGTGTTATTTTGTACAAACATAACAAGTCTGGATTGATCACTAGATGCATAAATTTCTGCAAGCATACCCTCGGTGAGGTCAGACAGTTTAAGACTTTTTCCTGTATAATCATAAAATTCATAGGATTTATTATCATCGAATTTATAGACTTTATTGACATCTTGGGAAACATATAACACATTTTCTTTTGTGTTTACATCAAGAACAGAACCAAACTGTGGCTCAAAAACAAACACACAATCAATGTGATTATCCTCGTTATGATCAATAACAACCAAAGTACCATCTGCCGGAAGTGTAAGTTTACCATTCTCCAGATAAACACGATCAAAATTCCAGATGTTTTTTACGGTGTCTGATACTTTTAAAGTCTTTTTATCATCAAGTTTTATTACGCCATTTGCATAAGACTGGGCATTATTTGTTTTCAGAATTTTTACATCATTTCCAACAGGATGAACAAACAGTGCTTTCTCCACACCTTGTTCATTGCGAACATAGGCATCCACACGTTGTCCAGCAAGGCCATACCATTTCCCTTCTTCTACTTGGAAAGTAGTATCGTCTATGGAAATTTGATTGGATCTTAATCCGGACACTCCATGATTGATATTTATCACAGAATCATCATCAACAACACCACGATGGATATCAACATGGAACAATTGATTTAATACAGTTTGTTTCAAATTAATATAGTTACCGTCGGCTGACTTCATCATAACAGGTAAGACCAGGGCGTTACAAATAATTTGCATTGCAGTCTTTGCGGTCAACTTCTGATTTTGGTCCAAACCATCCAGTACTGTCGTTTTGGTTCTGAGGACAAGAGAAGGCTCCAGATCATATCCTACTGCACGAACAGTCATAATCGCTGCATCCCCGACAGACACAATATTTTCTGCTTCTAATGAGCCGATTCCATTACCAACAACAATCCCTCTGTTATAACCATACTCGGCCCAGGGAGCATATTCACTATCAGTAGGTACATCTACAAAAATCTGTTTGGATGCAGCAGGAATATGATCATCACGAATACCGGTCATCCGGATTACCCACTTTAAAAACATCCCTTTGGTTATCTTAGAATCCATTGCAATGTATTCGTCCGCGTAAAGAATTTTAAGTTCTTCTAGAAGGCCAAAGGGAACTTCTGTTTCTGTTGCCATATCATTTGCATAATATGGAATCAATGCGTTAACACTGAAGCTCGAAAATAACAGCATCACTACAACAAAGATGGATACGCTTTTTTTCAACATAGAATCATCCTCCCTTTTCCTTCTAGTTTACAGAGCTTCGATTTATGAATGTGAATAACCCATAAACCATTTTTGCAGCTTCTGCACGAGTCAACGATCTTCGTGCACCTAACATATTATTCCCAATACCGGAGATGATGCCGGATTTTGCCAATGCTTCTACTGCTTCTTGAGCATAGGCAGAGCATTCGTCTTCAAAGGGAATATATTCTGCCTTATTGGAATACATCACATTCGTCAAATTACCAGCCCGATAAAGCATCACAATAGCATCCTCCCTGGAAATCTGCATTCCCACACCAAAGCTATCATTGGAAATACCCTGAACAATTCCATCCGCATATGCTTTCACAAGATACGGATAATACCAGCTTCCGGTATCAACATCTGTAAATGCAGGGAGCTTGGATTCCTTACCTGTTCCAAACATATTTACTACAATCTTAGCAAATTCTTCCCGGGTAATAGCATCATTTGGAGCAAAAATCCCTTCTGCTTTTCCGTTAATAATATTATTTTTTGCAAGGAAAACAATAGCTTCTTCTGCCCATGTAACCCCAGCAATATCAGAAAAAACAGCGGCATTTTCTTCATAAGGCGTTACAGAATCCACATTTGCCTGGTCAACGGGAGCTGTTGTAGCATAACCAGCACCGGCTCCTCCGCCAATGCCACCGCCTGCTCCGCTTCCAGCACCACCCAGAGTAGCTCCTCCTCCACCATTGTTATCCGCCGGTTGATAAGCAAGCAACGACTCTAACGCCTGAACAGTCGTAACAGATGCCCTGTTCTGATAAACATAATTACAAATTTGATTCCATTTGTAGGCACTGGTTGAACCTTGGTAGCCATAGTCTGTTAGAACCTTTGCCACAGCATCCAAATCATTAGCCGTTTTCACAGTATATAAAACATTCATGTATTTAGAATACTGCTTCTTAAACTCATATGCATCCAAAGAAGTGTTTCCGTTTAATACTTCACTGGTAATCTCATTCAAAGCAATACCTGTACTCTGGCACTGCCCAAACAAAACAGAATCTAGATCCAATTCCTGCTTTACATCAGCAACCAAGATACTGCCACTCTTTAAATCAGCAAGGGTTTGAGAAAGTGATGTCTTGTCCAGGTAGACACAATCACGATCAAAAATCTTTCCATCTGCCTGAGAGTATGCAACAACACGATAAGTTCCTTCTGCATCTGGCTGGAATAGAACACTACATTCCCCTTGGTCATTCGTCTTGGAGATTTGAAAATACACAAGTTTATCCTTTGCGTTATTTGCTATAATGTCAGTTAAGTCATCATTGACTCCACTATCTTTTTTAATAGCATAAACTAAAACCATATCATTTTTCTCTGTTTTGGAAGAAAGAGAGAAAACAACCTGGTCTGCAAGAACCTTTTTGAATATCTCTGCTTTTTTATCATAGGTTTTATCAATAACTGCAGTTGTTACACTGACATTTCCAAGCACTGCACCATCCGCAGAAAGTTCAGTCATTCTGTCCGCGCCGGTTAATACGTAGCTCTTTACGTAGAACGAATCCTTTTCCGCCTCGGTATATCCAGATAAATCCAGTGTGGTTTCCAATTGGGTCGATTCCAGTATTCCAAGCGTTGCAGTATCTGAAGAAATTTGTAACATTTCTCCACCCGGATAGTTCGCAGAATTTTTGTATAAAACAGACAGAACCAAAATAGGACTGGTTGAATCTGCTAACGTAGAGGTGCGAACAATAATATCTGTATCTACGGTATCTGCAGTCTTTAAATCTGCAGTAGAATACGTAATGGAATCAACAGCAACCTTCCCATCAATAGGCCTTAAAACACTTTGGGTTATTGCACGAAGTGTATCTGCAGCACCACTCAGGCTCTCGTTCGTTGCATCGTTTGCGGCATCAGCAGCCTTTGCGGCAAAGAAAGCACTATCAAATCCATCAGGAAGCACCCTTCCGTCCTGAATCGCCTTTGCCTTGGCAATTCCAGCACCACGAACCGCTGCAATCAGCTTATCCCGATTCAAATAAGGAACTGCCCCGTCTACACCGCAGGTCAAATCATCATAATCAATCAGTGAAATATTATCAATATAACCCAGTTCTTTTCCTGCATTATCCGTAGCTGATTTCACAGTCAAACCAGCGATTGCATTTTCCTTGGAGCTATCAAGATATTTTTCTTCACAAACCTTTATACCATTGATGTATAAGGTAAGCGTTCCACAGCTTGTTCTGGTAGCATCTCTTACAACTGTTCCATTTTCTTCCGGTGCAAATACAAAACGGAAACGATTCACCTCGGTTTTGAAGTCCAACCCTGCAACATAATCGCTAAGATTAAACGTTGCCATTGTATATTCATACCGGTCAATCAATTTTGCAATCCCAGATACAGGATTCATTTCCAGCATACAAACCTTTCCGTTTTTCACAAATTCTCCAGCACTGTTATTGGCATTTATCAAAAGTCTGGAAACAATATCCTCAGGCATTTTATAGTCAAAAGATAGTTCGGTTTTATAATGATTGTCAACATTGGCAGCATCGGCCCTGATGTTTCCGGAAGGATTTGCAAAGCGATATATGACACCATTTTTTTCATCAGTAGTGGTATCCAGCAAATGCCATTTCTCACCAAGTGCATAATTATTATCCTTGGCACTGTCTATCGCAACCGTATTGCATTCGTTGTAATCCGCAACACCACCGTAAGGAACAAAACCACTGGCAACAGCACCTTCATAATCCTCTAAAGATAGTGTCCAGTACTGATAAACCACACCAGGATTCTCCGGTTCCTGAGGCTCTTCCGGCTCCTCGGGTCCTATTTCTTCTGTAGCAGTTTCTTCGGCTTCTTCCAAAGAAGATTGTGCCGCATCTACCGACTCCTGGGTTCTATCAATTGCAGTATATGCAGCTTTTGCTGTTTCAATCGCACTACTCAACATCGCTTGATTGCTGGAAGATAAATTTTCCAGTTTAGATTCACAACGACGAATTGCCGTAATCAAACCATCATCATCTATGTATGCACTTGCTCCAACAACTCCGGTTCCGTATTCCAAAACCTTAATATTATCAACAGTTCCTCGTTCTACCAAGCCTGTGTGCTGAAACTGAAGACCGCACAGATATCTGTCCTTGGTAGACGAAGGGTTAACAAACTCTTTCATTAACACATCATCTAAATACACGGAAATAGTCGCACCTGTCCCGGTGTCTTCTGCTGCGGTAATAACCACTTTGGTGCGATATATGTGGTCAGGATCCGTAATATGAGTCCCGATTTTTGAAACCAAATCTTCACCGCTTAAAACGGTATTAGAGCCTCGGTCATAGATTGTTAACTTCTGGGTATCACCATTTTCAACCAAATACAGGGAAACAATGTTGCTCATATTAGAAGCATCCCAACCTGCGTTTTCAACAGAATTACTAATTACTCTGACAATATTAGAAGAACTTGATACAAAAGGATTCCAATCGAAATTTACCTCAACGGTATAGCCGCCCGAACCATTTTGTAACTTTCCGGTTGCAACACCAAACGCAGTTCTCTGCACGTTCTTGTCTGCGTTTTTTAAAAGAAGCGCATAATTACCCTGTCCATATTCTGCATCATTTGGAATAGCGTAAATACCACTGGCATCATCTACCTCTTTTGTTGTATTGTCATAAATGGCAAGGGATGATGCATTATCTTCAAAATTTTCTTCAAAGAGAACATTGCAGACATCAGGGACTACTTGCGAGTTCGCAAAACCCGGAACCAAAGACAGTATCATACAGATACAAATAATAGTCGACATCATTTGTTTTTTCATAACATATCCTCTCCTTTTTCTTCCAATGTCTCTTATCTATGGCATCGAATCGTGATCGGTATTGAAAACCCGTTGCTCAAACGAAACACAATTGCTCCACTTAAATCATCGTTCTGTATTTTTTCTTCCTTAAAGAAAGCATCCATATCGGTTTTAATGGTAATCTGATATTCCCGGTTGCTCTCTGCCATCCCCTGCAAATCTCCAGAAACGGTGAACCAGGCATCCGCTTCTGATTTTTCAACAGAAAAACCAAGACCCTCCTCTATTTCCCCAGTTTTGATTGTCACAGTTGTAGTGTTCTTATCATGCATCCGAAGATGCGGTTTGTCTACAGTTAAAGCAACAGGACGTCCAGGGAAGACATCTGCATATGCTGATGCACCCATATCAGGGTTTTCAACATCCATAAAGTTATCAATCCTTGTTCCGGATCCTTTGGCAGGACTATCCGCCTTTAAGGTAAAATTGCCACTTAAATAATCTTGAAATCCAGGCAACATACCTGAAATCTCATTTTCCTGATAGGTATAGGACTTTACCTTACCAAACAAGAGATTGTAATCTCCCAGGTGGGCTTGAGGGATGGGATAAATTGATGTATCCGATACAATCACGTTATTATAAGCCGTAGTATTCAGAACACGAGAGTTTCTTCTCGCTAAAAATGTGTTATTGAACCAGAACTGTTGTCCGTTTCCACCCTCCTGAACACTTCCCTGTTTGGTGGGTGTAGAGGCCGTAGTTTCTCTGTCTCCAAGGTTGTAAACTAAATTTCCAAAGATGTAAACCGGACCAATATGAATCGGTGCAAAGCTGATTCCACAGTAGAATTGTTCAACTTTGTTCTGATAGACCCGAACATTCATAGAACCGCCATCTAATTCCATGGCATCATCGTTGCCACCAAAAAACATATTGCCGTATATATCAGCATCAAAACCGACACCAGCATGATAAGAACTGTTAAACGCCCCTTCTATTGCATCATTCCATCTATGAACACTGTTGCCGATAAAATCATTATATCGCACCACCAGTCCAGAACCCATCTGGGTATAAATAGCAGAACCGCCAGCCGGATGGACTTGTGCATAGTCTTTGCCGTGCCATGGATTGGTACGAGCGTTACAATCATGGATATAACATCTTTCAATTACAACATTATCTGCATCTACCAATGAAATGCCGGAGTCATAATTGACCTTGCTGAAATTCATACGATAGGTATGAGAAATATCACTCCAAACACCCAATCGTCCCCAACGAGAAATATCACAATTGGAAATCCTGATATTTTTCGAACCTCCGGATACACTGATACCATGACGTCTTCCACCAACAACTGTGATATTTTCTAAAATAAGATTTTCACAATCCGAGATATAAATAGCTTCCCATTGATTGGAGCCGCCATCAACAACAGTATCCTTGTCTCCGACAATTTTAATCCACTCATCTTCGTTTCCTTTTAATCCTTGTAGAACCAAAGTTCCTCCATCATAAATATCAGAGAGAAAAATCTCCTTGCAGGTAGGATTCTCATTCCATGTTGTCGCAACGCCTAAAATCTCATTGCCATCCAATACAAGCTTCACATCATAGGTGGTATCCGGATTCAAATTTGTGATTGATCCAAGATACTGTCCTATCCTCGAATCATACGTTGGCTGAAATCCTTTTTTCCAGCTACTGTCAGTATTTTCCTTGTAATAGATTTCCGCAGTTTCCGCTTGAGCACTCGTATAATAAAAACTAATGTTTTCAAACGTAGGAACAAGCTTCAAGCTTTCTGCCTCATAGGCAGCTTCATCTAATGAAGAGTAACATCCCGGCAAAGTTACGGCACGTTTTTTTAATACCGTTTCGGTCTCCCCATTTTTGGTGATACGAAACATTACATCATAGTATTTGCTATTGGGTCGGATTCCGCTAAAGCTACCTACCCAGCCACCATTTTGATACGTTAGATCATAGGATTTTTTCCACAATGTCACAGATTCAAGAGGCATACTCCATCCACCATAGGTTTCTTTTGTTTCTCCTGCTGCTTCATCAATTGACAAAACTCCCTCTACCTGATCTTGATTAACTCGGGTAAAAACCTCAACCTCTGCAGTAGAACTGGTATTAATTTTAAAACAAAAGGATCCGTAACCCTTATTAAAGCAATAAAGTTCTGCAATATATGGACTTCTGACAGTTCCAAGATCTTCCGTGTAATTGGAAGTTATAAGCAGAGTGTTTGTTTCCTGATCAACGCTATAACTACAACCAAATGCATCGCACAAGCTTTCCATCGCAATCATAGGCAAACAATCAGCATAGATATAAGGCGGAGCTGCCACCTTTTCACCACTGGATACGGTTATCCTGGAAGAACCAATCGTAAAATCAATGAATTTCCCATCTAACCGTTCTGCATGGTAAGTTGTATCCGTTTGTTTTACCATAGATGCACCGACAAGATTCAATATATTTTCTGCCGGCACATACAAAGTACCATCTGCCATTAATTTTGCTTGTGCATCTGTAAAATACAATTTACCATCCACTCTGATATCCAGATTATCATTTAGGGTATCACAGGTGATATGAACAGGGTTGGTCATTGCCTGCAAATTTTCACACCAAAGAAATAGTCTGATATCCCGGCTGGCATCATCAACCACAACCGGTGTTTCAAAGGAAATTGTTGATAATCCGGCTGCAATCTGAACATCTGAAACCAAACTGCAATCAAATAGAATATTATTCCGAAAGAAGCCAACAAGTACCATGACAGTTTCCGCATCCAGCTGATTGTCTACCGTGATACCACTCACAGCTCCATCTTTCGTATAATGCACTTCTTTAATCTGAACGCTTTGCTGTTGTGGAAAAAAACTATGGTATACCTGTTCCAACGCATTGGTAGCATTGTGGTATTCTGTAACAGTTCCGCCTTTTTTCAGCAGACTCGTTGCTTCCGCATACTCCTGTTTCAATCTTTGATAGGAAGGCATTTCGCTGAAAAAGGAATACTCATGTAAAAGATCTGCAGTTTTACGAACAGAATACAATAATTTCCCTGGATCTGCCGGAATACCGCTTCCATTATAATTGGACAATCGCCGAACAGAAATATTATCAATATATCCGCCGGGTGCGCCAGAACGATTCTTTACACAAATCATATCGTAATACTTTAATTTTGACTTATAATTTTCCAATGTTTTTTCTGTTGTGGAAGTAAAAACAGATATTCCATCCACAAAAACAGAGGAAAGCACAGAACATGCCTCTGCATTTTCATTGGTACACCGCATCAGAATGCGAACATGGTGCCATTCCTTTTCCGAAAATTGCACAGGCTCGCTGAAGGTTGAAAGGGAACCATCCTCTGCTTCATTTTCCAAAACAGAAATTGCTCCACCGGAAACACGAATAATCCCGAAAAATCTTCCGGAGGATTGAGACGATGTCAAGTAAATATCGTATTGTGTCGACGAACTATTTTTTTCTGTAAAAAGGTCAAACTCTGTTAAAGAAAAACAGTTTTTACCCTGAGCTGATGCGGTTGCATAAGGATAATAATAAAATCTCTCCCCAAGTTCAACCGCCTTTTCCGAGTTGAGGGAAAGGGCACGACCAATCTCATATTGCCAGGAAAAGTTTTTATACTCATCCACAGCAAGTCCATCTGCCATAGTATATCCATAGGAAAACCGGCTGGCATACTCTGTAGCATCGGAAAAATCCTCAACAAATACGTCTCCCAACTGTAGTTCCGAGCCTGCCCCTTCCATCGCAAAGGTTGTAGAGGCAGAAATTATGAAACAGGAAACCACAATCCAAGCAAGACATCTTTTTATTCTCCTAGAAATCAACCTCTATTCCCCCTTCTCCATCTACTATTTTTCAACATACACAGTTACCGGTATGGACAATCCATTGCTAAATCTAAAGAAAAGCATACCATTACCTTCGTCCAGATAAAGCTTTTTATTGTTCAACCAGATATGATGATTGGATAAATCACCTTTGATTTTGACGGTATAGGATTTACCGGATTCAGCAGTTCCGGTCAAATCACAATCTACACCCTCAATCTGTAAAAACTCATTCTGCAGATTCGTGTGAATTCGATAAGTAAGACCCTCTTCGATTTCACCAAGTTTAAAAGTTACCGTGATTTCACCTTTATCTTTGAGACTGGCAAAATACTTATCGGCACTAGCATCAATGGGTCTATAAGGGAAGAAATCATATTTACCACCCTGTTCGAATGCACCAATATCTGTTTTTCCTACAGAAAAATCACTAAAGTTGTTCAAATGTTCACCCTGGTCAATTCCAACACTTCCGGTTGCCAGCCTAAAATCACCGATTTCTGTATCTACATATTCCGGTTGTGTAAAGAACCCGTGTGGTTCATAACTTTCGGATGGTTTTTTATTCTGCCCTGTTACGATATCATAATCCGCAATTTCTGCCTCGCCGCCGCCACCATTTCTCGATTGAGTAGTAATGTTATTGCGGGCATAACCATGTAAAAACAAGCCTGAACTACGAATTGCGGTACTCATGGTGTTATTCAGAATAAACTGCATTCCTTCACCACCATCAATTTTAATCGAGGGGTTCGTGTTGTCGTTCTGAGAATTACCGCGATTGGTGAACAGATTACGATAGATATACAAAGGTCCAACATGAGTTGGAGCGGTACTAACACCACACAAGGACTGCTCAGAACGATTCTCGTAGACACGAACATTTCTGCCGGAGGAGTCAATCTCCAAAGAGTCATCCTCGTTGCAGTACCACATATTTCCGTAAATATCGGAATCAAAACCGGGTCCTGCGTAGTTACCACCATTAATTTCAGATTCCATCACATCGTTGAATCGATGTTGATCACTGCCAATCATATCATTGTAGCGAATGACCAATCCCTGGGAGCCGCCAAGCAACATCGCACATGGTCCTGCAGGATGGCTACGAATATAATAATCAGCAAAGGTTGAAGTATCACCAAAGGTCCAGGGGTTGGTGCTTCCCAGGGTATCATGAATATAACAACGCTCAATTACAACATTTTTGGCATTCCAGATACGGATTCCTCCATCCAAATTCCGAACATTACCATCGGTAATATAGCCCTTGAGCCAAGGATTCATGACACCGGTTGAACTCCAACCGGAAATATCGCAATTAATCACCCGAACATTTTCACAGCCACGAGTGATATTAATACCGAACTTATCTCCACCTTTTACGGTGAGACCTTCCAATATTAAATACTTACAATTAGAAAGATATACACTCTGCTTCCATTCATGTCCGGCATCAATGACGGTTTTTCTGTCACCAACAATCTTAATCCAGCCATTTTCGCTGCCCTCAATGTTTCGTAAAACAAGAGGCTCATATTTTCCGCCTTCATAAATCTCCGAAATGGGTATGGTCTTTGCAATAGGTACATCCGATGTCCAGGTCCGACACTCGGTGGTCTCAGTTCGAATTACTTTACCATCTTTTATTATGTCAGCTTTAATCTCATATTCTGTATCTTCATTCAAATATACAATGCTGCCACGATATTGACCGCCTGTAACACGGGTATCATAAATGGGCTGAAATGCTTGTCTCCACTTAGAAGTCCCTTTTTCTTTAAACCAGATTTCACAGGTGGTTTCAGGATCGGCTTCATCAATATAATAGCTAATATTTTCGAAGGTTGGAATGGCAACCAGCTTTCCTTCCGTTATCACCCAATCCTCATCCTCAATGTATTCACGAAAATCCAATGGTAACGTTTTGATTGCTTTTTCAATGATAAAAGTGTCGGTAAAATCTCCATCAATGATACTCACCTTCATATCATAGCCACTGTCTCGATACAAGCTTCCGCAATCGCCTTCAAAATAACCATTTTCATAAGTAGGTGTGAAAATCTGACCCCAGTAGTAATCCATTTTACTACCGCCGCCACCTTTCCAACCACCTTTAAATTTTGCTTTTGTGTATTCCTGCCACTGTCCGGCATAGAAACTATCCATCCGACGCTTTAACCAAACCTTTATCTTAGCATTAGGTCGGTCGATTTTCAATTTATAGGTTGCACCATACAGATACGGGTCAGTTTCAATAATATCTGTACTTTCTCGCCGAATGGTATCCTCTGTGCGAAAATGGGTACTGATATTGGTGGTATGGTCAACCTCATCATAGGTATAATCAAAATCAAAAGCCTGCTTTAGCGCGCTTAACGGAACCATCAAAACGTTGTCCTCGTATAGGTAACTCTCCTTAGACATCTTGAATTCACGACCATTGGCAACCGCCACGTCGCTGCTAATATAAACCTTAATGTAATCCCTACCATAAGACGCCAGATAATATTCCTCACGAAGTTTAACTTCTACGCCCATAATATTCATCAGATTACGCATGGGAACCATCAGTTCTCCGCCATCTTTTTGGATTTTAACATCTGTCAGCCACTTATTTCCATCAATCACCAATTTAGGCAGACTATTTTCATAGGCAATGACTTCGAGTTCCGCCTCGGTATAGCGATAAGGCTCATCAGGCAAGGACCCAAAACCCATAGGGGTCCATGTTTTCTTGGTAATTAAAATACAATCAATAATATGCCCGCCCTGACGTGCCTTGGCATTTAAAATATGGGTACCCTTATCCAAATATGCCGCCGTAACAGATGTATAGGTTTCACTGATAATGTTTTTGTCAGAAGCATTGGATGTATACCAGGTGTAATCCCCAAGGGTAGTGCTGTAATCCACTCTGCGATATCTGTTTTCATCAAATGCAAAATGGGTTGATTTCTGCCCCTTCGCCGGAGTCTTCATCCGAACATAAACTCGATAAAGGCCGGGATCAGACACACGAATGCGATAACGAGCATCTACATTTTTAATTTCGTCAGCATTGGCACGATTTACTCCTGCTGGCGCAGCAATTCCTTTGCCATCAGAAGCATCTTCGTCCTCAACGATACTCATTATACCATCAGACAAAACGCCTTTTTCTGCCTCAACGTAGAATGACCCCGGTGCAGCCTCAGGTACATCAAATGCCTCAAGGGAAAGATAGTCATCACTACCTTTTAAGTAGTATTGACTTTTATCCTCCTCAGCCAAAGCAACTCCATTACCTATGCCAAGCACAAGAGTCATAGCAAACAAAGCACTACATAAAGCTGCAGCGCATCTTCGTATTGTAATATGATTCATTTTTCTCACATTATCACCTTACTTTTACAAATGTTCCTCATTGACATCACGCTGAATATCTATACTTTTTTCACGCAATCCGCTGGGCGTTACATGAAAGAAGGCCTTGAATGAACTTGTAAAATAACTCAGGGACCGATACCCAACCGCCTCTGCTATTTCACTGAAAGACTTATCTGTATTAATAACCAGATATCTTGCTCTTTCCATTTTTTTCTGAGTAATATATTTGCTTACAGTAATACCTTCAATACTTTTAAATATTCTGTTTAAATGATCTTTGGAAAAATTAAATGCATTAGAAATATCGGCTATGCTAAAATCAAAAAGATAATAATTTTCATCAATGTACTTCCTGATTCTTGCAACGCGTTGTGCGTTCAGATCGCTTTCTTCAAATTGATATGATTTTTTGATAAAGCTAAGTATTCTCTCTTGCAAAATCTCCATGATTTCCTGATGAGATTGAATCAGCTTAATACGTTGGAGCAATGATTCCCGATTATTTGAAACAGCAGCTTGGCTAAAACCAATCTTCTTCAGGTAAATACATAATACATCAATAATCTTTCCGTATACAAGTTGAAGTAAATGGAAATCAACCAGCTTATTTCCTATTACAGAAATATTTTGAAAAATCTCATCCAAATAGATTTGATCGCATTGCTCAAAGGCATTTATGATATCATCATTGTATTCATCATTAAGTAACCCACGAACCCAGGCAAGTAATTGCTGATTTTTTGCAATCGTTTTTAAATCTTCTGAAAGCTTATTTATGGTGTTGAGCACCAAGGGCTTGAGCAAATAATCATATATTTTCAGCCCAATGCCCTCGCGTGCTACAAAAAAATCTTCATACGCGGTAAGAAGTATGATTTCCGCTTTTATATTTTGTTCTCTTAACTTTTTGATCAGCTCCAAACCACCCATAACCGGCATTTTCAGATCACAAATAATAACATCAACATCACATGTTGTTGCAATATCATATGCCTCTTTGCCATTGGAAGCAGTATACGGCTGTTCATATCCCAACTCTTCCCAGTTAATAAGTTTTTGAAAACATTGTTCAACAACTAAATCGTCGTCAACAATCAAAGCTCTTAACATACTACTACCTTCTTTAAAACAGATGTTTTTTATTTATTCTTTCTCCATGCATCATACTGCTTCTGAAGCTCTGCTTTTACATCCTCAACACCTGCGTTTTTCAAGCCCTGAAGCATAGCATCCAGGTATTGATCCGGATCAACGGCACCGCAACACAGTAACGGATTGTATTCACTTAACACACCAGCACAAGCCGCAAGCTTACTCTTAACAGGCGTTGTATCACATGCAAATCCCAGGTTGCTTGCTTCAATTGCGGATTCATTAAATACCTTGAATTTCTCATATTTATCGTCTGGCTCATCAACCAAAAGCGCACTAATCATCATATTACCGGAAGCTGCATTGTCCATCTTATATAAATCCAAAGCGCCTTCTCTTCTCTTTACTTTTCCATCAACAAGATCGTAGTGTTTACCTTCAATACCATAGGTAATCATATTTTTAACCTGGGGATCTGTATTCCACAATTCAAGGAATGCTAACGCTTTATCAACATTCTTTGACTTGCTATAAATACAGAACGGAGTTGCCATCATACTGGTATTGGTCTTAATAATGGGAGCTACCGGAATCACCTCATAATCAGCATTGTTGGTCCATCCAAGAGAAATCTCTGCATATGGATGATGCCAAATATACGCCAATCCTGATTTTCCTGCATTATGATAAGAAGAATAATCAGTTCTGGTCGTAATATCTTTAGCAATGTATCCCTTATTATACCAATCGCGCATTAAGTATACAAAATCACGATATTCTTTTGTCTCCATGAAGTGAACAATCTTGTCAGGGTCATCACGCTTTACAACGAACTCTTCCGTAATAACATCATATTTGTTCTTTAAAGCAAGGTTCAAATGAGTTGTTGAAGTTGAAAGAATTTCAAAACCAGCTCTTTCCGGATCCTTCTTGAGGGCAGCAAGAATCGGCTCAACATCTTTGAGCTCTTTGATTTTAGAAATATCAATATTATTCTCTTCGATAACCTTCTTATCTACAAGCACTACCCAAGATTCAGCAAACTCCTTATAAGTTGGAACTGCATAAATCTTTCCGTCAATTTTCACGCCTTCCCAAAGCTCCTCAGGAATAGCATTATACAGTTTTGGGTACTCATTTTTCACCTTGTCTGTGATATCAACAAAAGCATTCTGACGTGCTCGATCAATAATCGTAGTATAATTCTCAAGACCGATATCCATCTGTTCATTAGATGCAAGCATCAAAGCAATCTTATCACTATTATATCCAAAATTAAACTCAACATCAAATCCAAGTTTTTCTCTTGTAATTTTGCTCAGCTCCTGATTTACCAGTTCACAATCGGGACGATTTTTCAGTCTGACAAAAATTTTCAATGTATCGCTGGTTTCGGCGTTCTGCTCCGCAGGTTCGTTGGAACATCCGGAAATTCCAGTTATTAATAAGCAAATAACTGTAACAATCCCAATTAATTTCATAAACTTTTTCATAACATACATTCCTTTCTGCCTTTTATTTTCTATGAAATAACTTAAGGCATAAATATATTAATTATTATCCTTTTACTGAGCCAACAGTGATACCCTTGATGAAATACTTCTGGAAAAACGGGTATGCAACCATAATAGGTGCAATGGAGAAGAACAAAATCGCCATTCGGGCAGACTCTGAAGGAATATCCTTTAATGCAAGTACATCTTCGGCAGTAAGCGTACCCATATTCTTTCTCAAAAAGTCAATATCTTTTTCGATTTTGATCAGCACCAACTGCAAGGTAGATAGATTCGGATTATCTAAGTATAGATAAGCCGTTTGCCATTCATTCCAGTGACTAACCGCACTCATAAATCCAATGGAAGCCATAACCGGAACCATAATCGGCATCACAATTTTGAAAAAGGTATAAATTTCGCCTGCGCCGTCAATCGCCGCCGCTTCAATCAGGGATTGCGGAACATTGGAGCGAACAAATGTTCGCATTACAATGGTATTCCAAGCAGTAACACAGGTAGGAAGTATCAAAATCAAAAGATTATTCTTCAAGCCATAGATATTGGTGTTAATCAAATAAGCACCCAGCATACCTCCGCTAAAAAGTGTTGTGAAAACAACAAATTTTGACAAAAATTTGTTCAGTTTGAAATCACCTTGGCTCAACACGTAGGCAAACATACTTGTAATAAAAACCGTTAACACACTACCAACAAGGGTTTCATACAACGTGATTCCATATGCACGAACAATTTGCTCTGCAAATGCCGATACATATTGAAACGCCTCCATGGAAAACTGTTCCGGGAAAAAGCTGAATCCTTTTTCGGCAATACTTGCTTCACTACTAAAAGCAACAATAATAATCAGCAAAACAGGAACAGCGCAGATAATCGCCATTATTCCAATTACAATCCGAAGGAGCAATTGTCCGCCTGAGATACCTTTTAATTTTCTTTTAGGTGTTGATTTAGTTGTTTGGATATCAGAACAAAGCATTTTCTTCATCCTTTCTGCGTACAAGCCAGTTTACAAATACAACCATAAAACAACCTACCACCGACTGGAACAGGGTTACAGCCGCTGTGCTGCCGAGATCGCTTCCAGTTGTCATAGCATTCATAACATAAGCATCAATGGTTTGCGTAGTAGAGTACAGAATACCTGTATTTCTTGTAACCTGATAGAACAAACCGGTATTAGAATGCATAATTCCACCAAGAGCTAACAATATATTAATGCTCACCATAGATTTAAGCATTGGCAAAGTAATATACCGTGTTCTTTGCCATTTTGTTGCACCATCAATTTCTGCAGCTTCAAAAAGCGTGGGATCCATACCGGATAATGCCGATAAATAAATAACCGATCCATATCCACAGTTTTTCCACACATGGACAATCAACAAAATAACAGGCCAGACCTTGGGGGTCAGGTACCAGGCAACCTCCTCCATTCCTAGAGAAGCCAAGAAACCGTTAATCATACCATTTCCGTCGTTTAAAAAGGCTTTCGCTATGTATGAAACTGCAATCCACGAAACAAACGTCGGGAAAATCATAATCATATGCGAATACTTTCCAAAACGATTCGAGGTACATTCATAAATTAAGATTGCAATGGTAACATTCATAACCGTCCCAATCCCTGTAAGCAAACACCAATACAACACCGTGTTTCGAACAATACGAATCGTTGTGTCTTTAGACTCAATCAAAAGCTGAAAGTTTTGAAGTCCGCACCAATCACTTCCAAAAAGCCCCAATGTGTAATCATAATCTTTAAATGCAGCGAGTAATCCAACCATGGGCATATACGAAAACATCACCATCATAACAAACCCGGGAATACCCATTAGGAATAAGCCCTTATGCTTACTTATGTTGCGTAAGAGCGACCCTTGTTTTAACCGTCTCTCCATATTTTCTGCCTCCTTTTTCTTAATTCTATCATTTCCCAGTAAATTCACGCAATCACAAATTCTCGCGATACTATCAATTTTTCGACATCTTTACATATTTCCATAGCATCCCAAATGACATTTCTTGCATTTTACTCAAAACTATGCTACACTCAATTTAGTTAGGACATTCTTGTCAAGGAGGGTTACTATGCTTCGTTTTCTATATAGTTTAAAAATTCGAATTGCTGTTTTTGTGATCATTACTCTTTTAGGTATTGCACTACTTCTACAGGGTACCGTTGGAGTTTATTATGCCTATGAATCCAAAAACTCCTCCCAAGAAATGGCATCACTCATTATTAATAATGACGCCTCAAATTTATCCGCGTTATTAGATCGTGTTGAGTCTTTGGTCAGTTTGATTGAAACCGATGAAGAGTATCTTTTTAAACCAACACATTCTGTGGCAAACGATATTATTTTAGATTCCAAAACATTCAATGCAACGAATGAAAAATTACGAAAGCTGATAGGAACCAACATTACAGACTCCGCCTTTAACAACTCTTTTCTTTTTCTTCCTGACTCTTTACCGCTGACCTATGTTGCTCCTGAGTATTCCACATCATTCAATACTTCATTGCGTTCAAATACCATTGGCATTTACGCCATCAATAGTATCAAGGAAACTTCTTGGTATCAAAATATGAAAGATACTGTAGATACTTTTATCTGGGTCGAAAAACCTTCCGGTCGTGAAATCCTTTGCTTTGCACAAAACATTTACTACAATGCTCTGCAAGGGAATGATGTTACCTCGATCCCCATCGGCGTCTTTTATATCTCCTTTGACTTACCATCTCTGCTTAATCAGTTAAAACTCAATGATTTCTATCCACAATCTTCTGTCACACTTTCTTATAACGAAGATATCATATATTCTACTGCCCAAAACAATATTAGCAAAAACCCAAAAGATTTTGTATATACTTCCAGTCTTTATCCGGGGCTAACCTTACGTGCCCATATTCCAAAACGTAACATCAACGCCTCATATTATGCACAATCCTTCGTAACCCTTATTATGCTTGGCGTTTTACTCCTACTTGGCAATGTTCTATTTTCTTACATTTATTCCGCTATCATCTCGCCAATCGAAAAAATGACCCGCTATCTTTTGAAAAAAGAAAAACTCCCTCGCGATCTACAACAAAATCTGACACCAGAGATTGACATCTTATACCAAAGCCACAACATTATGATTGATAGAGTGAATGAGGCAATGATTGAAAGCCGTGATAGCTACTACAAGATGCTGCAAGCACAAATTAATCCGCACTTTACCTATAATGTTTTAAATAGTATCAGTGCTATTTCTCTCATGAAGGGAGATTATGAAATCTCAGAAACCATATCTAACTTGGTTGAAATGTTAAGATACGGAATCAATGCACCCGAAAAACTGGTTTCACTTTCTGAAGAACTTTCTATTTCCGAAAAATTTATTGCAATTCAAAACTTCAGATATCAGAAGAAAATTATCGTTAAATACGATATTCCAGATGAACTTTTAAATCTAAAAATGCCAAAGCTGACCATCCAACCCTTGATAGAGAATTCTATCTTCCATTCAGACACAAGCTTAAACGATCAAGACATATACATTTCCATTCAGGTATCATCCTTCGACAGCATTGTTCAAATTACAATTTATGATAACAACTCAGCGGATCTCAATCGGTTAAACGCTCATCTACAACATGAAAACATCGACACTAACACCGATCGACGTGGACTCGGCATCTATAACATCAACCAAAGACTTTCCCTCATCTTTGGCCAGCAATATGGACTTCGCTATGAATTAGACGAGTCTGGCTTGCGCACAATTGTCACATTGCCCACAGCTGCAAATCCCATAACTAACCAGGCAAATATGATTTAGAAATATTGAGTATGAAACATTTATAATAAAGAGGAGCAGTTTTCACTGCTCCTCTTGTTGTTTTTGATACTGTTTTCCTGCTTGGTCGATGGCATAGTTTCCGGTGTAGATGAGTTCTGAAATGGGAACAAACTGATAGCCATCGCTTTGGAGTTTTTCTATGATTCCAGGAAGTGCCATTGGTGTATTCTTTGCAGCATTGTGAAATAGTACAATGGAGTCGCAGTTCACTTTTTCCGTAATTCGCTTCGTGATTTTCATAGAAAACAATCCTTTTTAAGCCACACTGTCTAAGCAATATCCTTACAATGAATCCATGAATTTTTAACACATTTTTCCTCTATTTTTTGCTTTATCTTTTCACTTGTTAACCTCCAAAAACCGTGCTAAAATTATAGTATCAACCACTTTTAGGAGGTAACAAAAATGAGCATAATTGAAAGAATCAGCGAAAAGGAAAGGCAATATGTAGAGGAAGTTTTATCCATGAACTTTCGTACCTCTGCAAACAGCAAAATGACCAGACGTTTAGAGGAGGCTTTTGCAGAAAAATTTGATAGCAAGTATGCCATTGCTTTTTGTAACGGCACAGCCACATTGCACGTTGCTTTAGAAGCGGTTGGCGTTGGTTTAGGAGATGAAGTTATCGTTCCTCCTCTCACCATGTCCAGTACAACTTACGGTGTTCTCCATGCTAATGCAACACCAGTTTTTGCAGATGTTGACCCGGAAACATTTGTCATCTCCGCAGAATCAATTGAAAAATGTATTACTCCCAGAACAAAGGCCATTGTTGTAGTTTCTCTGTTTGGTCTTGCACCTGACTTTGATGCCATCAGTGCCATTGCAAAAAAACACAACTTGGCTGTCATTGAAGACGACGCACAATGTTTTCTTGGAAAATATAAAGGCAAGACTGTTGGCACTCTTGGGGACATTGCAAGCTTCAGTTTTCAGAGTTCCAAGCATATCACATGCGGTGAAGGCGGTATGCTGATTACCCAGAGTCAGGAACTGGCAGACAAGATTCGAAGATACTCCTGCCTGGGTTATGCCAATGTAAGTTCTTCCAAAGGTAAAATTACAAAAACAGATATTCAAGACCCCAATTATTGCAGACATGCTTCTCTTGGTTGGAACTACAGATTAAGTGATGTTTGTAGTGCAGTAGCATTAGGTCAGGTAGAGCGTCTGGAAGAACTGGTAGCACTCCGCCAAAAATCCGCCGCATATTTTGCAGAAGCAGTAAAAGATGCTACCTTCCTAACTCCTCAAAAAACAGGTGAGGATTACGAAAACGCTTATTGGGCATTTGTTACCAAAATTAACGATGATAGTATTGGTTGGCACACCTTCCGTAATAAGTATATGGAACTAGGCGGCGACGGTATTTATGCTGCTTGGAAGCTTACATATCAAGAACCCATGTTCCGAGAAATGACCCTGCTCCGGAGAGAAACCCTCCTCAACGAAGGCGTCAATTACAATGACGGTATCTGCCCGGTTGCAGAACATTTACAGCCCAGACTGCTCCAATTCAAAACCAATTATTTCGATATGGACGAGGCAGAAAAACAGGCTGAAATTTTGAAAAAAACCATTCAATACTTCAAATAAGGAGTGTTTCCTATGAAAGATATGTTTGATTTAACCGGAAAAGTAATCCTGGTTATGGGTGGATCCGGAAATTTAGGAACAGCGGAAATCAACGCGCTCGCATCTTTTGGGGCTACCGTTTTGAGCGTTCATTTACAAGATGAGCAATCTTCAAATGAAACCCGACCTAACGTTATTCATATTGAAGCAAACTTCGCTGACTCCAGTGAATATCAATCCGTCTTTGAAACAATTGCTAAAAACTACGGCAGGATTGATGTTTTAATTAACAATGCAGCCTATGGCGGTGGTAGCGGTGGCAAAGGCATCAGCCTAGAAATTGAGAACTTTGATGATGAATCCTGGCTATCCGGCATTGAGGGCAATCTTGGATTGACATTCCGTAATATCAGAGCATCTATTCCTTTTATGAAAGAAAATGGTGGTAGCATTATCAATATCGCCTCAATGTATGGTGTTGTTTCTCCCGATCCATCTATTTATGGCGATAGCGGGAATAATAGTCCTGTCACCTACGGCGTATCTAAGGCCGGAGTTTTGCAAATGACTCGGTATGCAGCAGCCCATCTGGCGAAATATGGTATCCGAGTAAATGCTGTTACACCGGGTCCATTTCCCAATGAGAAGACCTTGTCCAACAAAGAGTTTTCCCAAAAACTTGCCGACAAGACAATGCTAAAAAGGGTTGGAGTCAGTGATGAAATTAGCGGTGCAATTGTTCTGTTGGCTTCCGACGCCTCCACTTTTATGACCGGAAGCAATATTACAGTTGACGGCGGCTGGACCGCATGGTAAAATATAAAAGGCTAAAGGGTTTTCTTTAGCCTTTTTCTTAACCAACGGAGGTGGCATCTATGCAAAATCAGGAGTTTGATTATCAATTCACAGAAGTTTTATGTCCGGATCTGAAAATTATCTTTATTACTGACGAAAATACAACTATTGCAAGTGATAGCGATATCCACATGCATTCTTTCTGGGAATTATTTTATCTGCAAAAAGGCAATCTCTCTGTTGCATGTGATACCCAAACTTTTGAACTGTCAAAAAACCAGGCATTGCTGATTCCTCCTAATGCCTATCATAGCACAAAATATGATTCCGATTCAGTCAAAACCAGCATCTTTTTCACTTTTGAAAAACTCAAAACAAAAGGAAACGATCCTCTGTTCGACGAGGTCCATCAAACCTTTTCGCAAAGCGGTTTTCTTCAACTTTACGACCCCTATATCGGGCATCTTTTAGATACATTTTTCGAGAATCATTCTGGCAAAAAAATAGGCAAACTCTGGAGAATTAAATCCACCATTACTGAACTTATTTTCTATCTTTATGACAGCATCAAAGGAGACATTTCTCTGTCCCACCCTCTCCCTATGCAGCAAAATACCTATTGGCTCTACAAATATGCCATTGACCGTTTGTTGGACATTCATTATATACATGACATCAGTTTGGAAGAATTAAGTGAAAAACTATCTCTTTCACCACAAAACATTACCAGAATCATTTCGTCGGCTTATGGGAAAAGTTTTAATACCCTAAAACTAGAATTAAAAATGAGAAATGCAAAAAAACTACTGCGCGAAACCGACCTTTCGGTGAATGAAATTGGTTGCCGAATCGGCTACACCTCCTCACGAGGTTTTTTCTCTGCATTTTTAAAATATGAAAAATGTACTCCAAGTGAATACCGGAAGAGATGTGAAAATAACGAGATATAGCTAGCTTTATTTTATAAATACCAAATTTATGTCATAATTTTAAAATGTATATTACGTTCTGATTAATGATTAACTATAGTATTGGTTGTCGAATAGTCTATGACAACACACCCACTGCCGAAGAAACCGCCTTTGCATTAAGCAAACACGAGTTCTTCGACAAACTGAGAGGAGCAGTTTTCACTGCTCCTCTTGTTATTTTTGGTACTGTTTTCCTGCTTGGTCAATGGCATAGTTTTCGGTATAAATGAGTTCCGAAATCGGAACAAACTGATAGCCATCGTTTTGCAGTTTTTCAATAATTCCCGGTAGTGCCTTTGGTGTATGCTTTGCTGCATTATGAAATAGCACAATGGAGCCACAGTTCACTTTCTCTGTTACCCGTTTGGTAATTTCTGCTGCAGATAAGTCTTTCCAATCCAAACTGTCCCTACTTGCAACGGATGGAAATGATCATAAGCAAAAAGTTTGCTTCCTTTTTTATAATTAAACACTTCTAAAGCCACGACCAATGATCTCGCTGCTACTGGTAACAATTATGAATGCACTAGGATCAATTTCTTTAATTCTTTTTTTCAACCTGATTGCTTCTATCCGTTTACATACTGTATGAATCATTACTTTTTGTTCTTTTGTAAATTCACCGACAACATTGCCGACAGTAACACCGTGATGAAGGTTTTTTATTATAAAATCAGAGATTTCCTCTCGTTTGTTCGTAATAACAATAAAATACTTACACACATCAAAACTTTCAATGACGCTATCAACCAAAAAGGCCTTCGCAAACAATCCAAGCATTGAGAACAAACCTGTCTGTATATTAAAAACAAAGAACGAACTCATAGCGACAACAAAATCAACCGTCAGTAATGCTTTTCCCACATCAAGACTTGTATATTTTTTTAGAATTAAGGCTGCAATATCAGTTCCGCCAGCAGAAGCATCGCTGTAAAAAACCATTGCTGATCCAATAGCGGTAAGAAGCATCGCATACACTAATTCTAACAGCGGTTGATTGGTAAGCGGGGATGCAAGGGGTATAAACAATTCAAATATATAGGTGAGAGCTGAATAAAACATACTGCAATATATTGTTTTGAAACCGTTTCCCCAGCCTAAAAACAAAAACCCAAACAACAAAAGCACAATATTTAAAACCCAAATCCATACAGCAGGCGTTACAGGAAAAAGTTTTCCAAGTACTGTACCAATACCTGCCACTCCTCCTGTTACAAATCCATTAGGAATTTTAAAGAAATATACCCCGACCGAAAGAAGGATACACCCAATATTCATAAAAAGAAATTTTTTATACTTTGCATTTTTCATTGTTATCGCCCTCTCTTCTGCTGCATTTATCAACATTTTGATAACCGTTTTGCTTTATTATCGAAATACTCTAACACTTTTTTGCGGATTTTATATCTTTTAAAGCAATCACAATGCTTGCAGCAATCACAAAAACTGAACCTATTGCCGTGAGTATGGTTACTGGTTCATTAAAAACCATAATTCCTGCCAAAATACTTGTGACAGGTTCTAGCGTACTTAAGACAGATGCTCTGCCACCACCGATTAGGAATGTACCTTTTTGGAAAAGGACAACCGCGCCAACATTTAAAGATATGGAAAACAGAAGTGTCAGAAACCATCCCGATACAGATTGAGGAACCATAAGTTGATTGGTAATAAGACAAACCAAGAACATAACAACAGACGAAAACAGAGCAATATATAAGCTGAATGTAAACCCAGATATTTCTTTGTGCTTAAATCCAGATAGACTGATAACATAAATTGCGTAGGTAACACCGGATGCAAGTGCAAAAACACTACCTTCCAGATTAATTGAACTATTTTTGTTATAGAATAGCATAATGCCGATTCCGCAAAGAACAACGCTTACTATGTGCTCCTTACAAAGCTTGTTTTTCAAAAAAATATACTCTCCCAGCACTACAACAGCAGGATAAATAAAATGAAAAACCGTAGCAGTTCCTGATGGAATATGGTTGTAGGAATGAAATAAAAGCAACGGCGTGATACAACATCCCATCAATGCAATAAAACATATTCGAGGAATCACAGAGGTCTTAATTTTAACCGAACCCTTCGTGAGAAAGGAAAGCAACAAAAGAAATGGAACAGATAAAACATTTCGAAAAAGAACAAGGCTTTGTGGATTGGTTCCTTCTGCATAGATAAACTTTGCCATAAGAGGCATAAGCCCAAATATCATTGCACTTAAAATGATAAACAGATAGCCTAATAACAAACTATTTCGCTTCATAACGCATCACCTAAAATGTAAAGTTCTTAAACAGAATCTCAGATTCTTTCATATATTCAAGGGTTTTTGTACCGCTTTTCAAAACCATGAAATTACACAG
The DNA here is from genome assembly GCA_045540375.1 of Ructibacterium sp. Taxonomy (GTDB): domain Bacteria; phylum Bacillota; class Clostridia; order Monoglobales; family Monoglobaceae; genus Ructibacterium. The sequence continues at coordinate 85,944 of JAZQHD010000146.1, forward strand.
ACAATCTGTTATGCACATAGGAGCGGCGTAAGAATTTTTTATCCCATTTATGTCAACAAAACACGGAAGAATGACACTCGCATCATTTTTGATTTCATCATACGGGGGAGAGGTTACCAATATAACAGTTACACCTCTTTTTTTGAGTGCCTTCAAAATTTGTGTCGATTGTTTGGTATATCTATGAAACAAATAACAGACACAAACATCCCCTTGTTCCAAACTTAGTAAAGATTCAATTTCTCCACTTTGCCCTGCTGATAACATAAATACATTACTGCGAACCGTCAAAAACCTGGTGTATGCATAATGCGCGAGAGCGTAAGCTTCTTTAAGTCCAAAACAAAAAAGGCGTTTTGCTCGAATGATTTCATCTACCGTATGAGAAATGATATTTTCTGAAAGATTTGCAAAGGTCTTTTCAATACAAGATATCGCATTGATTGCGTATTTCGGAAACTGAAGCCCCGAAGATTCGGAGTCCGTCGTAATTCTAAATTTATCAGGAAGGGTGAGTTGATAATTAAGTCCCTTTCTGATTTCATCTTGAAACGCCTTGTAACCTGCAAATCCGTTTTTTCTGCAAAACCGCAGAACAGATGTTGTACTGGTATTTATTTTCTCTGCAATAGAGTCAAGTGTTTCAAAGGCAAATTCATTCGGGTTCTCAAAAAAATATCTTGCAACAGTATGCTCTGACTTTGTCATTTTATCTACGTTAGATTTTATCACTTCTATTATGTTCATAGTAACTCCTCACTTTCGCATCCTATTATATAGTATTATCTTTAAGAATGCAACACTTTTGTAGTAAATACTACAAACTCAATGTACAACCTCTTAAATTTCCTAATTATTTCTTGACATTATCCATTATAACGCCTATAATAAAAAAGTAAATCCTACATTTTTGAACAAAAGATGTAATTAAAACTACAAGGAGGAATTGTAAGTGGGAAGAAAAACAGAGTTTTTGTATTTAAGTGAAGAAGATATGATTGCAGCAGGGGTGCTTGATTTTGGACGTTGCATCAATGTTGAAGAAGAAGTTTTTAAACTTTTAAGTATGGGGGACTATGTCATGGGCGGTGACAAGGCAAATTCTCATGGAATCATGATGAAATTTCCAAAAGAAAGTCCATTTCCCAATATGCCGAAAGACGCACCAGACAGACGTTTTATGGCTATGCCTGCCTATGTAGGGGGGAGATTTCATGTTGCAGGACAGAAATGGTATGGTTCAAACATCATTAACCCAGAAAGAGGTCTGCCACGTTCCATTTTAATGGTAATGCTCAACGACGTGGATACTTGCGAACCCCTTGCATTGATGTCAGGAAACCTGATCAGCTCGGTTCGTACCGGATGTGTCCCAGGTGTCGGTGTTAGACATCTGGCAAACCCCAACGCCTCCGTTTGTTCCTGTATTGGGGCAGGACCTGTCAGCAAGGCCTGCTTTGATGGAATTATTCACGAAGCAAAAAACCTTAAAGAGTTGATTGTTTGCGATCTGATACTGGAAAAAGCAGAAGCGTTCGCAAAGGAAATGAGCGAAAAATATGGCATTAAAGCGAAGGGTATTACCTCTCTTGAGGATGCAGTGTGTGCTGGTGATATCGTAAGTATTGCTGCATCCTCAGTCAAACCCATCCAACTAAAAAACGAATGGCTGAAAGAGGGATCACTTCTTATCTTCTCCGGCAGAGGATGTGTTGATGAAGAATATTTCACATCTGCAAAAACGATTTGGGATAACACCAAAATGCACGAGGTATATTTTGACGAGCATCTTCTTCTCCCCGAAAACGAACGCTTTATCAATGGCATTGCAGTGCAGATTTATCGATTTATGTATGAAGGTAAATTACCCCCTATAACACAAGGAATTAGTCTCGGGGACATCATCTGTGGTACAAATCCCGGTCGTGTGTCAGAAAAAGAAAGGCTTTGCTTTATTGCAAGCGGTATGCCGGTATGGGATGTTGCTTGGGGATATGAACTGTACGAAAACGCAAAGGAAAAAGGTCTTGGTCAATCCTTAAAGCTATGGGATAGTCCCTATCTTGCTTAATAGTTAGAAATTTAAAATATTAATCCAAATGAGCATACCACAAATGTGGTATGCTCTGTCTTTTGCATCTCGTAAGACGAAGGAGTGTTACGTCTCCCAAGATGCAAGCTTATTAGTAAATTGATTCTCCGGTCCTCTTCACAAACCTATTAATTTCCCCTCCTATATCAGTTGGTTCTGTACCAAAAGAATTGTCGCATCTCCCAAAATAGTATAAGAACCCAAACTTGCCGGAATAAATACAGTTTCGCCTGTTGTAAGGGGCATACAATCTGTCTTTGTTTTTAGTTCCGCTGTTCCGTCTACTACCACAATGGCATGATAGCTTTTTTCATCGGCAAGAAACTCTTTCTTTCCATCAACCTTTATCTCTTTCACAGAGAAATACTTGCAATTGGCAAGAAGTCTGTTTCCGTCAGAGAGGACAGGTATATCCTGTGGTTTTGCTTTACGACAATTTGCAGCCTTAATCCCTTTTTCGATATGTAACTCACGTTCTTTGCCGTCTTTTCCTTTTCTCCCGTAATCATAAAGTCGATAGGTAACATTTGAATTCTGCTGGATTTCTGCAATGACATTTCCTTTTCCTATGGCATGGACGGTTCCGGCCTCCACAAAGAATACATCACCCTTTTGGGATGGAACGGTATTTAAAAGCTCTTCAACCGTCTGACTTTCAATCGCACGTTTCAGTTCCTCTTTGGAAACATCTTGTTGCATACCGCAAGTCATCTTGGCGTCCTCGTCTGCCTGGACAACATACCATAGTTCAGTTTTGCCGTTTTGCCCTTCCCAGGCTCTTGCTTGCTCGTCATTGGGATGTACCTGAACACTTAAATCCTGCTTTGCATCAATCAATTTAATCAAAATCGGCAGTTCATTACTGCAGCATTGTGTCCCAAGGCAACCGGGATGTTCCTGAATATAAGACTCTAATATTCTTCCGTCATATTCACCGCCATCTATGATGCTCATTCCATCTTTATGACAACTAAGCTCCCAGCTCTCCGCCAGGGGAGTAATTCCTGTTTGCTTTCCATACATAGTGCGAAGTTTTTCTCCACCCCACAGATAATCCTTATATACTGGTTTTAACTTGATTGGTTTCATAAAACAATTACCTTCTCACTCAAACAAAACTACAAACTCTTCAAAAACTCTCCCAGTCGTTCTGCAATCCTTTCGTGTCCTTTATCATTTGGATGAAGACCATCCGGGAAGTATCTTTCCCGGATTGCAGGAATGTTGGGTTGTAAGCCAGAGTTTGCGAACAAATCACAAACCGGCAAGGAATAATATTGCGCTACTTCCCTGATGACTTCTACATATCTTGAAAGAGGAGCCACATCTTCCTCCTTGCACCCTTCACCTTTCAGATTCCATTCGCCAAGACGGTGCAAGGGGGTCATCACTACAATCGTACTTTCCGGGTACTTGTCGATCAGTTTCGCAAACAATTCATGACACGCCCCATAAAAGGTGTCAGGCGTTCTGTCGAGCATCTTCCCTAAAGGAGCATCCCCATGTCCAAAATCATTGGTTCCTCCAAAGACGACGACAATATCTGCATCATTGCGCATTTTCTCTGCTCTTACGGAAAAGTATTCATCAAATTTCGGAGATGAACTCGGTGTCTTTTGCTTCGCAATTCTGGTTCCGCCAACACCATATCCTACTACTTCTTTTAACCCATACTTTTCCTTCAACACATTGTAATATCTTTTTTCCGGACAGGAAGCCAATGCCCCTTCTGTAATACTATCTCCCAAAAACAAAGCTGTTTTGTTCTTCAGTTCCATAACGATTCCTGCTTTCTTGCGAGCTTTTAGATTATATCCTTTTCGTGAAGAATCACTCCGGCATCAATAAGTCTTTCTTGGAGATCTATGATATTTAAGTCAGAAAAATCATCACACATTGCCGCCGCAGTTCCAGCAGCTTGACCTGTTACAGCACAACATGGAATTACCCGCATCACATCCCACATAGTTTCACTGACCGAGGTACAACGTCCTGCACAAATAAGATTTTTTACCTTAGAACTGTATAAAGTTCTGAACGGAACTTCATAGATAGGTCCTCTTTTCTTCCAATTAGAAATCATTCCAATTGAATCCTCAAAGTATTTATGTTCTTCTTTTTCAGACAATTCATATTCACCAACAATTTTTCTTGTCATTCTGATTTGTGGAATTGTAGCGATGGTTACCGGGAAAACAGATTTATCCGTTTTCCGCTTCTTCAAAAAATCCTGAAGGGTGGATTGATGGGACATACACATCTGCTCCGACAGCTCTTCGCCATCAAGTCCGGAAAATCTGCGATTAGAGAGCATTTTCAGGCTATTCTTTTCCGTTTTTTCCTCATCGGGGATATCTGCATAACCTACCATATTAAGCTTATAACCTTCGTTTCCCGTAGAGTAATACCACGCCGCAAGCACATTCCCTTGCTTGAAATTCTCGGTAGGTGCCCCTGCAAAATGTGCTATATCACAATCTCCGGTGGCGTCTACAACGGTCTTTATTTGATATGCAACCCGTCCGGACTTGTTTTCCGTTATGATATGACTAATTCTTTCTTGCTCGCTCTTCACATCAACCACATAGGTTCCATACATAACGTCAACTCCTTCATCAAGAAGAAGCTTTTCTGCCAATATGGCAAAAAGCTGAGGATTGAACTGAACCTCATAACGCTTATCCTTTTCGCCCCGCGAGCCACAATTGTCAAGCCAGTTTTCCGGATACCGGTCTTCCGCACCATAAGATATAGATAGTCGCAAAAGTTCCTCTGCAATCCCATAGGAAACTTGATGTCCAAACCCATCACACAAGGGGAGATATATGGTAACAATTCCGGCAGTTCCAAGGCCGCCGAGCATATACTGCTTTTCAAAAAGAACAACCTTGCTTCCTTGTCTTGCAGCCGCAAGAGCCGCGGATATTCCGGCAAAGCCACCACCGCAAACGGCAACATCATATTCTTTTTTTACTTCAATTTGTCTGCTTTCGTTCAAGAACATAGTATCCACTCCTTCTACTCCAGAACAAACTTTCCAAAACACTCCGGAGCATGAAATTCAGGTTTTTCCGTTTTAATTGGATAGTAAGACGCTCTGTGCTTCGTCTCCTTGTTCCCGCAGCATTTATGTAAGTTCCCAAACATATTCTTGGTATGGCTATCAAAAATACTGTCGATATATTCAAAGGGGACAACAAATTGAATCACCCATTTTGAAGCATCAACCACAGACTGAACTTCAAAAAAATACTTATCCACGTCCGGAAGAAAAAAATCATATCTTGATGTCCGCACTCCAAGATACATCGTTCCAAGAGGATTAAATTCAAAATTTAAATATCTGGGATCAGCTTCATTTGGACGAAAGAAGAACTCCATACAACTATCTTCGCATACATCACTATTCTGCTCTCTTCTTTCCGCAAAAAGAGGTGCTTCATCCGTTTCAAGACGAATGTGCATGCCATAATCACTGTAAAGTATTCTAGCTGTTGTATTCGGCATATAATCTGACACTCTTTGCTCCGGCCAGCTATCCAGTTTCACCTCAGCAACCTGCGCCTTTTCCCACTCTTTGTCATAAATATCCTGAATCTTTGCATCTGTCTTTTTAATTATGTACATTGGTTTCATCCCCTCCTGAAATCAATCAACAAATCTATCTAATTTTCGTTATCTGATAACGTTCAATCCAAATGCCAACAATCTTTTCTCCACCTTTGTGATTTCTTCGTTATTCGGAATCTCCGCGTTCGGCATAGTATTTTCTATACCAACTGCTTCATATTTCGAGCCAGCAAGATTGTTATAAGCAAGAAGTTTGACTCTTTTCACCATTTTTAATTGACTTAAAAATCTACCAACATTATTGATATTGTAGTCATCCATATTAACCCCCGGAATCAAGGGGATTCTGACCTCAATTTCCTTTGACAATGAATCGATATACCGAATATTCTCCAAAATAATTTTATTGGATACTCCGGTATATTGGATGTGCTTTGCTTCGTCAAAAACCTTAATATCATATAGAAAAATATCAGTAAATTCACTTACCTTATCAATTTCACTTTGATTCACATATCCGCTGGTATCAACGGCACAATGAATGTTATTTGCCTTCATCCTCATCAATAGCTCAGCGCAAAAATCAGCTTGGCAGAGACACTCTCCTCCTGACAAGGTGATTCCACCACCACTTTGCTCATAAAACATCTTGTCTTCCAGTAGAATACGTTCCAATTCTTCCACCGTAACATTCCAAGAGCTATGCATCAGCGCCTCTACAGGACAAGCACGAACGCATTCACCACAAAAACTGCACCTGCTTCGATCAAATAGGTGTTCCCCATTTATCATACGATGGGCTGATTCTTTGCAAATACCGCTACACTCACCGCACCCAACACACTTGCTTTGAGTATACTGAATTCCATCAGAGAAGGAAATTCCTTCCGGATTATGACACCAAATACATCTGAGCGGACAGCCTTTGAAGAAAACCGTTGTCCGGATTCCAGGTCCATCATGTACTGCAAATTTTTTGATATCAAAGATTTTCCCTATCATAGATTTACTTCTCCCTGTATTCCAACGTACTGATGAACTCATTTTGCTCCTTCTCGCTCAAGTTCACAAAATGTACATTCCATCCGCACAATCTGACCTGAAGCGTTGCATATTTTTCCGGCTGTTTTTGGGCATTTCTCAAAACCGCCGGATTTAAAACATTAAACTGAAGTGCCATTCCGCCAAGCGTCATAAAAGATTTTAGGATTCCAGCCATAGCTTGGAGTCCTTCATCTCCCTTAACTGCTGACGAATGTAGGATCACATCCAGCACGGCACCATTGGGAATCTCGGTGTAATCTATTTTGGTAACAGAATTAATTAGACCGGTAACGCCGTTTTTATCCTGACCTATCACCGTGGATAAGTTTTTCGACAAAAACTCTCCTTGTTTTCGTCCATCCGGAAGTGCACCGGTACTGGTTCCGGAAAAGGTATACCAATCAATGGAAAAAAGTCCACAACGATACTTTCCGCCTCTTCCGTTGGGCTGATGATTAATCTTCTTTGTTGCTTGTTCCACCAATGCAAGCATAATCCTGTCGCTCTCAGCATCATTATTTCCGTACTTTAACTTCAAGTTTTTGCATTTCATTCTTAGCAGCTCATAATTCTTCCAGTTATTTTTTAAAATATCCAAAAGTTCATCCATGGTAAGAATCTTATCGTCAAAAACAAGCTTTTTCACTGCAACAATGGCATCAACCGCCTGTGCCATACCAAATGCACAAATTGAGGTATTGTTATATTTTGCTCCGCCACGATATGCATCCTTGCCTGCTTTCAAGCACTCCTCTATGGTTCCGGAGAACAATGGGGCAGGGTTTATCTCCATATAGTGTGTTTCGTAGGTATTTATAAGCTCGCGGGTTCGATCAACAAAAAGACTAATCACATCTTTTACTGCATCAAAGAAGTCTTCAAAGGTATTAATTTCTTTATCAAACTCTATGATTTTTTCTCCCGTCATTTGATCAAATCCACGATGAAGAACAAGTTCAACAACTTTCGGGAGATTGACTCGTCCTGCACAGGAACAAGGAACCTCTCCTTTTGCCGCCGGCTCATAACACCCAATGGGCGTGTATTCTCTGGCATCCTCTATGGATGCCTCCAGTTTTACCAGGCTATCTATCATAACTTTGTCATTCAAAAAGACAATACTGTTCTTTCCGTTTTTGATGGACGCAAAAAGCATTTTCAGCAAATCATCTGGCAAATCCTCATCATACCGAATGTGTAACTTCGGATCAATAATGTCCAGTTTTATGTATCCCTCTACGAGGATGTAGGACAATTCATTGATGGTATGTTTTCCATTTTTATCAATGCCACATAAGTAGAAAGGCGTATTCGCTGTAGCTCCCAAGGCAGTGAACTTGCAGTAAAAGTAGTCAATGATTTCCCGCAACTGATCCTGGGTGAATTTTCCACTTTTTAAATCGTTACAATAAAAGGAATGGTATAGTCTATCTATGCCACCTATAGAACGGACATTGACACCCTCAACATAGGTAATCAAATAATTCATAATGACCGTCAGCTGCATTGCCTCTAGCATTGACGTAGGTGCCCCAAGGGAAAGATTTTTCAAGGAAGTAGCAATGAAAGGCATTTTGGGGTCAATATCAGACATCCTTTCCGCCTTATCCGCCATCCTCTTTAGGTAATGTATGACTGCGTTATATACAGTTTTGCAGGACTCATAAAAGACCTTCTGTTCCTCCGATAAATCGCTGCTTTGACTTGCTCGGTCAATCCGTTCCAGAAGGCCTGGAATCCCTAATTTGATAATATCGTTCCAATCAGGCGTTGTATGGCTAAAGTCTACATTGCCATAGTACGCCCGATGCTCCAATGCCAAGGAATTCTTTTGGAGAACCTCCGACATACAGGTTGTTTCAACTTCCTCTTTCCAAGTTTCTCTGATATCTATTAAGATATTGGCGTGATTGATTCGGTCAACGAATAATTCAGCAGGGTTAATGTCAAGCATTGCATTTTGCAGAATAAAGCTAAAAAGGTTCGCTTTCACCAGCTCCTTAGGAGCATCCACCATCTCTTCGCATAGTTCATTACATTTCATGCGTAATGTCTCTACATCAAGTCCGGAATTCTGATCCCAGTGAGGATTTTTGTAAGCGTCCATCATTTTTGGTCTGTCTTGTTCAAACATTCCTCCAAACACCATACTCACCCTTTCTGCAAAATTATTTTTCTACGCCTTTTCTATCTCAAATACACAAGCATCATGGGCATCGATTTTGGAGATATCACCGTGTAAAACCTTGGTAACCGCATAACCATTTTGAATACAAACCACATCAGTAAGAGGCTGATCGCCATAATTGATAGCAACACAAGTATACCCTCCCTCTCTTTTGTGGAGCGTTACCGAAGCCTGGGTCGAACTGGTTGAAACAATTTGTTCTCTGTCAGCAAAGAATCTTTGGTAAATCAAATGCCGCTTCGAGTCAAAACCATAACCATCCTCTGCCAGCATCGCCTCTAACGGAACATTCACGTAGAATACCTTACCCTTTCCATAACGATATTCACTGATTGCAGGCAGACCACAGCTATCATAGGCAAGAACTTTTGCACCTTTTTCCTCCATCATATATCGTTTGCTTCTGGAAAATTGGATTTCTTCTCCATCTAACCGGATGGTTCCGACCTCATCCACCAGGTAGGAGTTGACAGGTTCCATTCCGGTCAGTTCTTCAAAGTTAGCCAGATGTCCTGTATCATTGGAAATATACAGGCTTGCTCCCGCCTTTACCTTTTCCAAAAGGGTACGATATTCCTTCCAAAGAATGACACGGAATCCGGTCATGGACGGAAGCATATAAACCTCCGCATCGGGAAGCTTGTCGTCACACCACGCAAATCGCAACGTCCTGTCATTCTGCTTGGCAAGAATATAGGATGCGTATGCAACACCCCAGGAATCCTGTTCTTTGCTTAAAATACAAACGGCATCCTTTTCCGGTTCCGGAAGATTATAGGGCATTTTTTTCAAAATCTCAGAAAACCTTTTCATAGCAAGTAGGGACTTTCTCGGTTTTCTCTCATCATCATAGATCCCCAGCTTTACCTCCATCATATCCCAATCATAGGGTGCCTTATCTACATTGACATAGTCGGAATTACACCAGAAAAGGAACCCTTTTCCGCCGTTTGCCCATACCGAGAGCAGATTATTATAAGCAAATATTCCGGCATTTTCATTATTGCAAGTCATGGGACCAAGAGTTCCGATTTCCTCGACAAAACAGGGCTTGTTCCCCAAATCTGCATAGTAGGAGGTTTCACAAGAGGGATGAAGCAACGTGCGCATAGAGGTCGGGGTGTTTCGGTAACAATGCGGCACAAAATGAGGATAGGGATGTGTGGTCAAAACATCACAATTTTCCCCTTGGTCAAAAATTGTCCAGGTATTTTCCGTCCCCAGGGAATGCATTCCCGACATAACCGGCCTGGTATTATCACAAGCTCTGATCGCACTGGTGATGGTAGCCGTCCACGACGACGCTGCTTCCCGGGATTTGGTTCGGGACAAGCAATTGGTTTCATTACCTAATTCCCATGCAACAATTGCTTTTTGATGCTTCGATCCCTGTATAATCCCCCGAACCAGACGAATTTCAAAAAGAATCGCCAATGGGTCTGTATGAAGATTGCATTCTGAAACCAAGGGCGGCGTAAACATTCTTCCGCTCATCCATCCGGTAATCAATGCTACAATCAGGTCAAGTTGGTATTTTTCTGCCAATTCACAAAAAGCATTGAAACGCTCCAGCATTGTTTCATCAATGTAATTGGGATTGGTTGGGAAACTTTCATCCGTCATACGAATCTCACGATGATCTCCGCCACAGGTATACAACCATTTTACCGGTTGAAAATCCTCCCAATTGGGGAAAACACGCAAAACCTTAACACCATTTTCTTTCAACACCTTAAAATCTGCTTCAATGGCATCCAAATCCCAATTCCGCCACATAAAAGCGCCGGCATTGGACGCCCAATAATTACAACCCAGCATAAACCCCATAACGTTTCTTCCTCTCTTTCTGCAAAACAGTTTCTCTACAAAGAAATATAAAATTCAAATTTCTCGATTCGTTTTTCCCCGAGCCGATATTGCTCGGCGAGATCCGGTCCGCAGGATGCAGAACCTATTCCTGAATTCTTGTAATCAATTCGAATATTGGTGTAGTCTTCCTTTTCCAATTCATCAATGTGCATTGCCTTGCTAAGTCCCATACCACTGTAATGAGAAACATTGAATTCGAATCCGGATTGGGAACTGAACGTCAATCCTTTCTCCATTTCCAGAAGCTTGGTCTGAATATGGTTACCATGCTCCTGAGGAACAATGTAATTCACATATTCTCTGTCGGCATCACTTTCGTAGAATCCAATTTTGGTATGGTGCTTCATATCACAATAATTTTCTGATTCACCTCTGCCGAAGTAACGGAACTTATGGTTGTCATAAAGGGTCTTGAATTCAAAACCAAGTCTTGGTAACCAGAAGCAATCCTCCCGGATATCCCCGGAAAGACATACCCGCACTGTCCCATCCGCAAAGAAACTATATTCTATTTGGTACCGGAAAAAGGGCAATCGTGCAACACTTGCCGCAGAGCCATTTACAATAATGACATTTTCCTTACTCGTACAGGAATAGCACTGACGAAACAGCGTGTCGTATCCTTCGGCAACCCACTCCCCTGTGAACCGATACCAGAATTTTTTAAACCTTCGCTCATTATCTGTTGGCGCACGTAAAACCGAAAGTTTTACACTGTCTCTTAGAAGCTCTGTCCCATTCTTGATGATGCTAATTAATTCACCTGTATGCTTGGAAATCTCATAACGGAACCCATCCCCCTCTGCAACAAAGGAATGCACAGTTTCCTTGATTTTAGCCGGAATTTCTTCCGACATTTCCACAACACAAACTGCATCCATATTAAGCTGCACAGATGCAACTTCGTAATCCTCCCCATCATAGAGATGACAATTTACAAAGGCACCTAATTTGCAGGAATCCACTGTTTTTACGGAAATAACAGCGGTTTCTTTAGGCCCAAGATTAAGATTCATTGTTTTGGTGTCTATAGCCTCACCGTCCACCACGCAATCATAACGGAAGGTATATTCTTCTAAATTGGTAAAATCATAGAGATTGGTGATGGATAACCTATCGCCATCCAATTGACAACGCATATACTGATACGCCGCCTTTGCTTCCAGAGAACCTGCTTTAAAACTTCTATCATAAAAAACAAGTCCGTCAACACAAAAATTAGAACTGTGAACCAATTCCTGAAAATCACCGCCATATTTGGGTACACCATCCACCAAAACGGTGTGGTCAGCCCATTCCCAAATACATCCGCCAATCAGTTTTGGGTATTGATAAATGATTTCCCAGTAATCCACAACATCACCGGGGCCATTTCCCATGGCGTGGGAGTATTCACACAAGAAAAGCGGAAGCTTCTTTTCTTGGTCTTCTGCATATTGCCGGATAAACTCAAATTGAGGATACATCACAGAAGAAATATCGCTGTTGTCAGGCATTTCCGGATATTTTCTATTTCTCCGGGAGGCGTCCTCACAATGAATCAGCCTTCTGCTATCCACAGACCGCAAATAATCAATCATAGCGCCATGGTTATCACCATGAGCAGATTCATTCCCGGTCGACCAACTGAAAATACAGGCATGGTTTTTATCCCTGTGATAAGCACGTTCCATTCTCTCCAAATGGGATTCACGCCATTCTTCCTTGTTTGCAATCCATTCATCGGGGTTCTCTTCCAAATCCCAATCGGTATTCTTTGGGGTTCGATTGATAAAGCCATGACTTTCAAGATCTGTTTCCAGCATGACATAGAAACCCATTTCATCGCACATATTCAGAAATTTTGGAGTCGGCGGATAATGGGCGGTACGAATGGTATTGATATTCAATTTTTTCATTTGGACAAGATCAAACATCAAGTCCTCATCGGACATATACCACCCTTTTGTGGGATGGGTATCGTGATGGTTCACACCCTTGAGTTTTACAGGAACGCCGTTGACACAAAAGGCAGATTCTTCATTCAAGGAATAGGTAACAAATCCCACCTTTTGCCGGATAATTTCTTCCTGATAGGAAAAGACCAGATCATATAAGTATGGCTTTTCCGCATTCCACAAAATTGGGTTTTCCACCACAAATTCTGCTTGTTTTTCAGCCTGACACTTGGACAAAAGTGTTTCTCCATCATAGAGAGCAATCTCACCGGCACCATCGAAATCAATCTGAATTTTATTTCCGTTCGTTACAATGTTAATATCTTTGATATGTCCGACAGGACGGGATAGCAGATAGACATCCCGGAAAATCCCGTGAAACCGAAACATATCCTGATCCTCCAGATAACTGCCGGAGCACCATTTGTGCACCTTGGCTACCAGTTTGTTCTGTCCGGTTTTCACAAAGTCAGAAATATCAAATTCCGCCTGCAAATGACTTCCTTGACTATATCCCACATACCGATCATTCACATACAAGGATAGATTGGAAGACACTCCCTCGAACACCAAATAATGTTTTCTTTCCCCGTCAGTAATCTCAAAATTTCTCATATAGATACCTAACGGATTTTCCACCGGGACATAAGGAGGGTCAATGGGATGAGGATAATTCACATTGGTATAATTCGGCTTCTCATAGCCGTGATTCTCCCAGCAAGATGGCACCGGAATTTTATCCCAGTTTTTAATATCTTCCTCTTCTTTAAAATCAGCATCATAGAACTTGAAATTCCATTCCCCATTAAGAAGCTGATACCCACCTTGGTTTTCCGGGACATAATATGCCCGCTGGGGCATACGATTTTCTTGAATCTGTGTCAAATCCTCATATTTCCTCATCGTTTAATTCCTCCGTTATGGCTTTCTAAAAAAGCGGTGTGAATCAATTCACACCGCTTTTCGCCAACTATTTTGCAAAGGATTGCATCGGTGCAACTACGTTCATGTTATCAAATCCATCCCACAGGAATACTTTAATATCATCAATCTTGCTGTCATTTAAATTACTGGGGAATACAACCTCCGCTTTACCATCGTTATCTGCCGGAACTGGCACGGGTTCTGCCGCAACTAAATTCTTTTCATCATCGTATCCGGCAAAAATCAAAGTTCTTGCATCATTAGAAGGCTGAAGAACAACCTTTGCACCATACTTCAAGGTTGCTCCCTCGACCGGAGCCAAGGTGGTCTTGGTTCCGTCCAGAACCGTCATAACCTTGGAAAGAGGTCCGTAAATAGCCAGGTCTCTCACGTACTGCTTGGTAGTAAGGTTACTGGTTACAAAACCACCGCTCCAGCTACCGGTATGAACCTTGATCAAGTTGTTTTCTGTTTCTGTTCCGGCTTTGTCTTCAAACATCTTGATCCAAACAGCTTCTCCTGCTTCCTTCACATAGGCACTGTAATTGCCATTCTCTCCCCGGACAATGCGCAAATCATACCATTTGTTGGGAACAAAAGCGACGTTATCAACATTTGCAGTTCCTTCAGATGTTGTATAGGTAGTTGTTCCGTAGGCATCTCTGAAATAGAGATGGATACCCGTCTCACCATCTGCGATTTCCCATTGCAGATGCCCCTGCATCTTGAACTGAACTTCTGCATAACCACCCTTGGGAATTCCGGCATCGGACGCGGTAAAGCTGGTACGACCGCCACCGCCATTGGTACAGTTGGTAAGAACCAGAGCCTTTGCTCCGTCGGTTGCAGTACCTGCTGCAACATTTCCGGCATAATCTTCCTTGCCCTCAGCATAGGTAGCCTCTGCAACATAAGATGCTTGATCCAGACTTTCAAAATCTTCCTCCACATAGGGGAACAGGGTTGATGATACATTAGTTAAAGTCTCACTATCAACCGCACCAACATTAAGTGCATACCGGGTTACACCAAAAATCCGGCATCCGTTTGCACTACTTACAGTACCCTTAAACATCATGGAGTAGGTCGCAGCGTTACCGGTGAGTACGCTACTTGCCTGAGGGTCAATGGTGTTTACCAGGCTGTAATTACCATTATCCAGCTCCTTATACAATTCCAGCTTGCTATTCCGGTAAACAATCAGCATTTTGTTTACATTTGCATAGTCAGTACTGGTATTGGTATTTGCCCATACTTCCGTTCCGTTGTAGTCTTGGATGGAGCCATCCTTCATAATCTGCAGATAGAGACACTTTTCACCACCGGCAAGCCGTGCTGTCATAACACAGGTATTATCTCTGTAGGGCACGAAGGAAACCTCTACCGCCATATTTTCATCCAGAAGATACTTTTCGCCGTTCAGCTTCCAGTTGATACGATACTCACCTGTTGAACCAACATTGATACAACCATTGGTACCGTCCCACCAGGAACTTCCTTTGTTGGCACCTGTACTATTATCCATTTTTGCATTGCTGTCATTTGCCTCGGTATTCAATGCATTCCATTCGGCATCATACTGCACATTATTGAGAATAACCGCTTTGTTACCCAGAACATCGGTCTTAGCCAAACCGGTTTTTCCATACATCAAAATATGGTCCAGTTCCATGGTGGTTCCGGCATCAACCAGGAAGGACAACTGGCTCCAGCCATAACCCGCGTTCCAATTAATGGTCTGAGTGCCGGCATACTGATAGGTATCACTATTGTTATTACTATACCAGAATTCTACATTTATTGAACTATTTTCAGTTTCGGACGGATTCTTAACAATCGCAATTACTTCATGCCAGGTACCCTCGGCGCCTGTTGCCACACTAACACCGGTCTCCTTGGAAAAGGTTGCATTATTCTTCATCTGAATGGTATACTCAGCTCTTGATCTTGTTTTAATGGTAGCTGTACCGGTTCCGGTCAGGCGTAAACGATACTTGAGCAGATAAGAATCATAGTCCTCGTCACGGTACTTATATTTAAGCGTACCCTGATTGCTAGCCTCTGTATTGACTTCTGCCGTTCTGCCGCTGCTAGCTGCCGCAGACCAATCGGGGTGACCGGCATCAACATTATGTCCGGTGTATTTGAGATACTTACCGTCACTGTCCTCACTGGTGGGAGTTTCCTCCGTCAGGGTAACAGGATACAGGGTAGCAAAATCCGTTTGTGTACCAGCACTTGTGGTAAAGTTTGCAATCATAGTTCGCTTTTGCGTACCCAAATCAGTTGCAGACGAATACTCCATACCACCTACCGGTGCTGACTCAAAGCCAGCCATTAACTCGGTTTGAGTCTTGGTTGTTCCGTTTTCAGCAGCAGCTACCTGCATCATCGGGATAACCGACAAAACCATCATCAAGCAAAGCAAAGATGCCAAAACTCTTGTTTTTTTCATAAAAACACGCTCCTTTTATAATTTTATATATACAAATTAATTTTTACAAAGTGAATGAATCCCTTAATTCAAGGTGAAGTCATAGGTTGGAACGCCTTTTGCGGGATAATTCCCGGCTAAGACATCCAAACAAGCATTCACACTTCCCTCTGATAGACCACCAAGGATGTATCTCGGAATATGGGGAAGTACTTCCAGCACAAAGGGATTTCCAAAATGAACTATGGTCGAAACCCGGTCGGTGAACTGCATTGCTTCTATCAATGACACAAAACGATGGGTCAGTGCTTCTCTTCCGGAAAATGCCAAAAATTCCGAGAAGGTCAGGAATACCACTTCTTCACACCCCAAAGACTCTGCCAAAATCTTGGCGTTCTGTGCCGCTGTCGGGAACTCATTGATAAAGGCAACCTTTGAATTAGGGAAGAGATTCAGCAGCCGCTCCTTAATTTCAAAAGGCTTATGCCAGCCGGTGCTGAAGGTATCCACCTCAACCACACCTGCATCCTCTATTCCCACATCGCATCGGGTCATAATGACAAAATAGTGCTTTCCGTCACGGGAAATGTTAACCGGACATCCCACGTCCGTTCTGGCGTAGACACCATCCTTGTTGATAGACTGAACCAAATCTACTTCTTCCTGATTCAGTTCGATATCCTCAGGAAGCATCTGGGATTTATGCTGTGCTGCAAGAACCCTCTTGACCGCCTCATCCAATCTCTCCTGGGAGAACATTCCCTTTTCATACGCCTGGCAGTACATTTGAAAGTCTTCTCTGCAGTCGCCATTAAAGGGAAGAATAATATCATTTCCTGCCGCAATGGCATGCCCCTTTGATTCTACAAGATCATATTTCGCACGGATTCCCATCATATTGAGAGCATCCGTCATAGAAAATCCATCAAATCCTATCTCCCGGATAATGTCAATGATCTTTTTGGAAAGACTTGCAGGATAATCCGGATCAATTTTGGGAATTTTCTTATGTCCCACCATAATACCGTCCAGCAAATCCTCTTCCATTAACCGCTGATAGGGATATAGAGGATACTTCAACAAATCTTCCTTGGTATCCGGCGAAAAGCTCTCTGCCATATGAGAATCAATTTTATTGGGATTGCTGGCGCCGGGGTAGTGCTTACCCACCGTGAGAACACCGGCATCGTGCATTCCTCTGGCAATGGCAGCAGCAAGAAAACTAACCTTTTCCTTGTCCTGTCCCAAGGAACGCTGACTCCCTTCAATCATATCCAGCAGCGGGTTACAAACTACGGTATATCCCATTTTCCGTGCTGTAACACCCACAACCTTACCAAATGCATAGGCATGCGCTTCGCTGCCGGTACACCCAATGGCGTTATGATTGCCAACTGTGTAAGGTGCAAGTCCTTTTTCGGCATCCGTAAAGATTAAAATGGGATAATCCGCCGCCTCTTTTACCTTTTTCATCAGTTCTTTGGAGGATTCTCTGCCGGGATTAATCCAGATACCGCCAAGAGAATGTTCCCGAATCAGTTGCAGAATAAACTCATCTTCATCCGGAGTTCTGTTTACAAGATTAGGAAAAGCAATATAGGTCATCCCAAGTTTTTGCCGCGTTGAAAGATCTGCAAATACCAACTCATTCAACTTTTTCACAAAAGCTCCCTCCTTGAACAAATTTTCTAACTCTTCAATTATATGGAGAAAAGTTCCTTCAGCAGTTTCTCATCCGGTTGTCCGCCATATTCAGAAACCTGAAAGGCCTCGGCAAACCGTACCTTACTGCCTTTTTCCACTCCGTATCGCTCCATCAGCTCTTTGCGAAAACGTGCCGCAGTTTTGGCGAACCGAACACCATAACCTCTACCGGCTGCCATAACCTCTTCATCCGTAGTTTCGGATGTAATTTTCATTCCCTTGAGCCATTCAAACCGCTCTTCTTCCGTTTCAGGCACAGTATCTTCTACGCCATTATTGTATGGAAGCCATTCATAGACCTGACTCTCATTCATATGAGCAAGTTTTAGCTTTGTATCGACTGCATCATCAATATCAAATACAAAATCTGCCCTGAACTCAGGGGCCATAAATCTGTCCTCATAATACATAATTACCGGCATAAATCTCATTGCAGGAACATCCGGACAGGTATGGGGAACTGTGAGAATATAAGATGCATCCTGTACAAGCAAGCCAGCTGCACGATGGTCTGCGTGATAGTCATTGGTACGATGTGCAATAACAACATCCGGATTGAACTCCCTGATATAACGAATCAAACGATCTCTTGTTTCGAGGTCAGCAGTAAGGGTGCAGTCATCAATATCCCAGACATCATATTGAATACCAAGATAGTCTGCAACCCTTGCGGATTCCAGTGCTCGCCGTTTACTCGTTTCCTCCGGTGTCATAAGATGATGTCCACCGCATCCGTTTGCCATACTCAGGAACCGAACCTCGTGTCCCAATTTTACCCATTTTGCGGCAACACCGCCGCAGCGAAATTCATTATCATCTTGATGTGCTCCAATTGCTAAAACTCTCAAAACCTGTCACCTCGTGCCATTTTTTCAAATAATTCTTGAATTTTCTTTAAATCTATTATATAATAAACCTAGTAGAAACAAAAGTTTTATCTTGACAACATTTTGTACTATATTGCTTTTCGCAAAGGAGGCATTCTATGTTAAAGAACGTATATGAGCATCATTTGTCCATCAGCGATCCCCTATACCCTTTCAAACTTGATTATCACAAATACTATTCTTCTCACGAAATCAATTGGCACAAAGGTATTGAGTTGATTCTTGTCAACAAAGGGAATGGTTGTATCTATTGTGGAAGCAATGAGTACGAGGTTAATCCCGGAGATATTATTATTATCAATTCCGGTGTGATGCACCGGATTGATTGCAAGGATGGAATGGAGTTTTATTATCTCATCATTTTAGATAAATTTTTTTACGAAAACGGCATTGAATTCATGCAATATCAGTTTTGTGAATTCGTCCACGATTCAGAATTAGAGGATAAGTTTCGAAATGCTATCCGCTACATCGATTACAAGAAAAATAAGGACCCTATGATCATTCCGCTGATACGAAAGTCAATCTTAGAAATCATGATTGACATTTGCACCAGACATGTGACAGACAAAACCGATATAACACTCCAACAACACGCCTCGGATGCATACATAAAGAAGGCAATCTCTTACATCCACGACCACTTTACGGAGGATATCTCTTTGGATGAAATTGCATCCTTCGTTAATATCAGCAAATACCATTTAACCAGGGAATTCAAAAAAATTACCGGCGATACCATTTTCTCTTACATTAACATTTTACGATGTACTGCAGCATCGGCTCATCTCGCCCATGGTATGTCTATTTCAGAGGCAGCAAGAGAATGTGGATTTGATACCGCCGCCTACTTTTCCAGAATTTTCAAGAAGGTTATGGGAATTCCTCCATCGAAAGCTCAAAAGCATAAAACAAAGTAACCCATATCTTGTACAAAATGGTGCAGCAATCGCTGCACCATTTTTCATATCATTCCATTATTTTTTTGTTGCATACTCAGGGAACATCTCTACCATAGCACGAACCATCTCACTGTCATTTTGAGACCAACGTCCAAACCGATCGAACACTTTCACTCCCTCGTAGTCAACGCAAACCAGACCATATAACTTTGCAAAGGTTTCCATATCGACATACTTTTTGCCGCCCTTGTCTGCAATACTACCTGCCGGTATAGTCAAGTTCTTTTCGCCAACGGTCAGAATTGCGGAACCATCTTCTGCAATTTCTTCCTTGGTACCGCCATAGCTTGCGACTACATCCAAAGCAATCATATCATCATAGGTTGCATCCGTTACCAGTTCACCATGGAGCAATACCGTGCCGCTTGCAGGACTTGCCAGGAAGAGATCCTGTTTCACAGTGGATGTCATAGTCACTACCTGACTAATCCATTCCCAACGCATATGCACCTGCTCAAAATCCATCAAGGGTTTTATCTTATTCTTGGGAATGATGAGGGTACGCGCCGGAGAGGAATTACCTACATTAGACAAAGAATCACTGGAGAAGCACTGACCAACCGCTATATAGTTCTTGGTAACATTGATGCTCAGGTTCATCATATTGTTTGCAATCGAGTTATTCTCGTGGGCAGTACCAATATAATGCCAGGTCTTGCCGCAGTCCGGACTCATAGCCACACCAAACCGGGTTCTGGGGTGCTGAACTGTGGAGTTCAGGTTTGCATTATCATATCCCCACGCAATATAGATATGATCGGGATTATAGGGATCAACCTCAACATTATAGCAGTTTGTCGCAGAAAGGAAGGGGGTGGAATGCGCCTTCGTCAAATCAAAGGTCTTTCCGTAGTCGTAGGACTCAAAGTAGATAATCTGTCCTAAGTCCGTTCTGATATAGTACCTTACAACACCGTCTCCCATTTCGATAATTTTTCCCTCGGCAATCACAAAGCCGGTGTTTTCAAAACTGATATATGTCTCGCTGGCTTTCCACGTATTTCCGTTGTCATCGCTATAGTACGCCCGTTCCGCACCACGGGATTCGCTGTTTTCCTCGGAGGAGGCAAAGTACAATCTTCCGGATGGTCCCTGTGTCAAACGGTTTTGCATAGCTCCACGGTCAGCCTTAGGTTCTGCGTGAACCTTGCCGACTTCCCGATAGGTCTCGCCATTGTCATCGGAACGATACGCAATATAAGAATACTCTTTGATACCAACCTCATCGGTACCCATCGTTCTCTTTGATACAGCAACAATACTTCCGGTTGGAGTTCCGTCCGGATTTCGGAGCTGGACATTATTCCAGGTTTCACCATCCGGTTTCGCCTCTGTCTTCCAGGTCTTTCCTCCATCCTCGGTATAGCGGCGGCTTCCATCGTAGCCGGTCAGAATAATCTTATCTTCTTCCAGTTCCAGCACATCGGTAGTAGGACCAACCATAACAGTCTCTGTCATACCAATATTGACATAGGCATCACCACGATAGGAAACATTGCTTACGCAGATTGTATTATCATCCAGGATGAATCCGAATCGACCACGGAAACCTTCTACCAGACCCTTTTCGCAGTTGAGAACCTCCTGACCATTTACATAGAGGACTGCGGTCTTGCCGGTGGGTTCATCCACCACCTTTAACCGGAGCTGAACCGGTTCGTTCAGGGGGAATTCGCCGGGAACAGCCTTCTTGGTTTTGAAGGTGGTTCCGTTTCTGTCAACCAATTCATACTGCTTTTCTTCGAAGTTATATCCAATTTTCGAGTAGCCGGTGCTGACAGCCTTGTTAAAGAGAATGTAAACGCCGCCTTTCTCCTTTGTAACTTCAACATCGGCAGTAAAGTCAAGATTGCCGACAGATGCACTGACCTCGGCATAGGCTTCGTCTTGTCCCAGCGCATTGATGAGCATACCAACCTTCTCATTCACATAGGGTTCAACCCCTTTGTACATCCAGAAGTCAACAGACTCGTTCTCGCCGGTACCCTGAAAATCATCTGCATAGAAGTAAAGGTCTTCGTTATCGTGGACGGTGATATAATCAAGTCCGTCGCCGCCATTTACCTGTACTGCAAGAAATTTATCACCCTCGGCATGCTCGGCACGGAAGGAGGTCAGCCACCGACCGTTGGCATAAAGTCGAACCATACCGGCAGCAACCTCGATACGATAATACACCTTTCCCTTTTGAACCTCTGAAACCTCTTCCCGATAAGGAACTGTTCTGTCCTTATCCGTCTTTCTGACATAAATCTTTCCGTCCTTCAATTCTACATCGGAACGATAGTAACCATCATTAATTACAAGACGAACATCATCATTTTCATCGGCAATAAATTCCGTGTTGTGATAATAGGGAAGCTCTGCGAAGTTATATAACAGACTTTTCTCCGTCACATTACGCTTTGCAAAGTAGGTCTTCTTGGATTCGGGAATAGATGTTGTTACATTGGTAATCTTCATTCCGTTTTCCTGAACCGATCTTCCCATTTCCTCGGTCATAGGCAAGTAGTAGGAGAACGCCATCTGCCCATTGCGATAAACCTCTGCAGTTGCGCCATCGGTTAAAATCTTAAAGTTCCCGGTGCCAAGGTGGAAAGTTTTCTCCCCGGTATCCGACAAATAGACAACCTTGTCAACACTATGGGTCATCCGCACCTTATGGGTGCCATTGCTGAACTCATAAACAGCAGTTCCGCTATTTCCGGTTACGGTATAATCAAGCTCGTTCATATAGCTGGCAGAACCCTTGTCGGTATTGACGTCATTGATATAGTCAATGGAGGTCTCGCCAACTTTTCTTCCGTTTTCATCCAAAAATACTGCCAGTAAGGTATGTGCAGAAGGGATAACATCTGCAACATTCAATTTATCACCACGACCTGCAGAAGTCTTTCCAACTGAAACACCATCTATAAAATACTCTACCTCTTTGACGTTTTGATACCGGTCAAACAGCTCTACCTGCATATCAATTCCATTGCCATTGGAAGTAACCTTCAAATCTCCCTGCACGGCAGGCGTTACCTTCATATTCACAACAGAACTCTTTGCACCTTTTTCGGTTTTGGCATAGACTCTGTACTTGCCCGGTTGCAAATCGGTAACAGTAGCTTCAAAATCCGGTGCCGCCGCGGTAGCAATCACATTGCCATTGGCAATAAAATCAACTGATGAAACCTCAGAGCTCTCTTCTAAGCTCACTTTCAGATTGATCTTCTCACCCTCTAAATAGGTCGCATTCGCCATAGGTGTTACGAGTTCGGGCTTCACACCAACATCCACACCTACACAACGAATCCAATCCACTTGCGCAATACATGGATTTCTTGTGGTATTAAAGGTGCTGCTGAAATTCAAATGCCACTGGGATTCATAGGCTGCTGCAGTATCATTGGCTGCCGCACCGCTGAACAACATCTTGTCATCAATATACACAGATACATTGTTCCCATCATTCCAGCTTTCCACCTTCATAATGTGCCACTCACCGTCAATAATATTTATCTTTTCACTCTCTGTATTATTGACCTTGAGATAATCCTCGTGAAAGGCAATGGTAACCCGTTTGGATGGCCAAAGAACGACAAGCTGTTGATTGTCACCAATACTCTCCATCCTGTATTTCATAGTGAGCGTAAAGTTCTCCGGGGTACCAAACCAGTGACGGATAAAGCCGCTCCCAAAACCGTGATTGTAAACATCAAGCAAGCCATTCTTAAACTGCATTGCCTTCGGATTACTATTCTTCCACTCCTCGCCCTGGACAACAGCCGGGTCATCAAACTCCATGGTGTAGTCGTAACAAGGTACATATTCTTTTTCCGGCTCCGGTTCCGTAGGCGTTGTCTCAACAACCTCCGGCTCGTAAATGGATACATGTTCAACAATCAACTGGGTGTCGCCGTTAATACCCGAAATCCAGAAACCAAAGCCCTTTTGATAATTTATGGTTGTCAAAGTAAACTTACCCGCAAGTTCATCATTGAAGTAGAATTCACCAGCACCATCCTCCCAAATAAGACGATAGGTGTTACTGGAACCCAAGGGTGCCTGGACAGGGATAGCTGCACCGCCCATAACGGATACAGTACTTGTACCGGGAGTCATGTAAACACGCTGAGTTCCGGTAGAAACCGTAAAATTCTCATTTCCGGCACGCTTCACTGTGGTCATGGTCCATTCAATATCAAAGAAATCCTTGGAAACATCATAAGTATACCAAAAACCTGCAGGCGCGTCTCCCTTATTGCTAGTCAGGGTAACAGTTTCCTCATCCTCATCAATCGTAACATTGCCTGAGGGGGTGAATTTTTCGTACCATTTTGGTTCGCTTTTCTTGGATGCAGCTGATGCGCTCATTGGCATGAACGCCACCATCGTTACCAGCATGCATACCATGACAAAAATGAATGTGAATTTTTTCATAATCAACTCTTCCTTTCTATTTCATGACGTATACATACTTGAGTTCACCGGAACGACAAGCCATAAACACAACATCCGCCTCAGCCGGATTGTTCTCATAGGTATCAATCTCACCGATCGTACCCTTAGTCACTCCCGCCTGAGGATTGCTGCTATCATAGACATAGTAGACTGCACCGTTATCGTAATACGGGTAATTCTTCGGCAATGTACTGGTTTGAAGATCCTTCCATGTACTGAAATCTGCCCCATCATCAGGAATAGCAGTCGTGTGGCGAATATAGTTTCCACTCTTGGTGGACAAGACGGTACCAAGCGCACACCAGGTGGTTTTATACATTTCGTGAGCAGCAGTGCCGCTGTTTTGGGAGTAGATTCTTCCATTGGTACCGCTATCTGCCTCGCTAATCTCTTTATCTCCCGGCGAGAAGAGTTTGTATATACGAGCACCTTTCTTGCCAAGCTGATCGGTGGTGTAGGCAACAACATCCCCAACCTTAAGCTGAGCAACCAAGCTTGCTGCAGAAAACTTAGTGCTGCTTCCACTTCTGCAGAAGATAACTTCATCGTGGAGCGGAATGGTCTTCTCTCCGCTTTCACCTACGCCAACAATCTGATGGGCTAAATTTCCCTCATCATCCAGAGCAGTCTCAATATCAGTGATAATCAAAGGTGTTTGGGATGAACCCAGACCATTGTAAACACCGCCGTAGCATATCCAGTATTCAGCAACACCGGTGTCCGGATCCACGTTATAGGCTTCCACATTCCATGTTTCTCTATCGTTTACCGACCGACTCACATACCATTCCGTCAGTTCCCGATCATACTGGGGGAACTCCATGGCAGGTTTCAACTCATTCACGGAAAAAAGTGCTTTCCCATCGGTATTTTTTTCAAACAAGGTGAACGCCTTTGTCACCGCATACGCAGCCGTTTTAGGTACGGAAAGCTGCAGAGAATCCTCATCTTCACCATTTTCTTTCTTCATTGTATCAATATGGGTCAGCTGACCGCTATCATCAATGCGGTAACGAACAAACTGAGATTGGGGGTAAGACGCCTGATAGCCTGTTGTCATCTGCGCCGAAGCCTCCAGTTTGCCAACTGCTTCATCCATGTTCTTATCATACTTTATCTCATCAAGATAAATCTTTTCGATATCATAGAACTCCAATAGTTCTTTATCGGTATCCACCAACTTAATCTGCAGGGTAGAACCAAAGGCTTTTTGATTTGTCGCCGCTGCAACCAGCATCCCCACGTGATAATCCTCTGCGTTTGCATGGAGCAAAAGCACAACTTTACCATTGTGGATATATAACTTAACCGAATCTCCTGCCTGAACCGCATAGTCGGTCATAAGGGCATCGGTGATTGAGTAGGTAGTACCACCGACAACAATGCGATCCTTCGCTAAGGTTTCCACCATCCCTGTGACAGTCGCGCTGAGAATATCAATGGAGACCTTCCATATCCCCTCGGTATTCCGACTCTGCTTTACAGCCGCAATGGCTCCGCTCTTTACCACAGTGGGACGGGATTCCCTTCCAGCTTTGGTATAGGACATTTCCATCGTACGTTCTGCAGATCCAATCGTTACTTCACTCTTGGTATTCTTACCGTATTCATAGGCATATAAGATACCATTGACCGAATCAAAAGAGAGAACTTCCATATAGGAATATGATTCTTCAATGATAACATCAACAATGTCGTCCTTGTCGTTATCAATCAATTTTACATATCCATTTCCACCTTTTAATTCTTCGAATGTGTATGAAGGATATGCCACTCCGTTGAATATAGCGTCTGTCCATACATCAATCTTGATTTTCTTTTCCTTATCTTTTACCCAATAATACAAATAATCTGCATCTTTTTTAATGAGGTCTTCTTTTTCTATCTCAACAACCTGATTTTTTTCTTCGTCAGCACAGATAAACTGAATCTCACGACTTGTTCCTCCGGTTACCTTATCTCTATGACTATAAAAAACAACTTCATAGCCAAGCAGCTCTTCTCCGTAGTCGCAGATGAAAAACTTTCCATCAATAACAATGGTATCTTCCTCTATCCTCTGATCTTGTTGCGTCAAGGTAGTTCCGTAGATACCTTCTACAACTCCTCTTTGGGGAACCAAATCGTGATACAACTCAATGGCAAGTAAATTCTCATTCACAGCGTATCTGTGTTCATCACCATAAATAACCGCATCCAAAATCTTACAATGAAGCGTATTATATGCCAGTTTCAATGCGGTCCCATAAGTTACTGTACCAGTAAATTCTACTCCATCGGTAATACCGGCAGCTCGTGCAGTCCGGATATAAGAGGAGAATTCCCCTACCTCACGATAGCCGAGTAAAACGGAAAATACCTTGCAAATTTCTACATCAGACACGGTATCATCAGGACGATAAAAACCATTGCCATCCCCGGCAATAACTCCCATTTCAAACAGAGCATAAATATCGTGGAAATACTCATACTCAGCCGGAACATCATAGAAGTACAAATCATCTCCCTTGTACTCGCCAAGGTTCGCGATCCGGGCAGCCATATGTGCCATCTCGCCACGAGTCAATTCTCTGTCATACGCCACTTCCTCTTCCCATTCGGGAATAACCTCTAAATAACGCAAAAGCTCCTCTTGATCAGCAGAAATGGTAGCAACCGTTGCACCATCAGATTCTTCAGCAAACACTCCGGGAATCACTGATGCTATCAAAGTGATTGCAGCCATAACGGCAATCAGTTTTTTCAAGATGTTCGTCATGATTTTTACACTCCTTTCCGGATGTATTCTATGATACGCTGGGTTGCAACTGCCGCCTCAGCACGCGTTGTGTTAGCTGCAGGTGCAAAACAATTATTTCCAACACCATTCATCAAATTTGCTTCTGCAAGGACAGAAATGCTTTCTGTTGCGTACTGGGGCATTTCATCAAAATCGCTGAATACAAAAGCAGCTTTTTCCGGTTTCGGTACAATTCCCTTGTATTTCAATGCTCTCAGTAACATAACTGCCATATCAGCACGGGTAATCTTGCGGCCAATACCAAATTCTTCCCCGCTGATTCCTTGAACAATGCCACTTGCATAGGCACCGGCAACATAGGAATAATACCAGTCCTCAACTTTAACGTCTGTGAAGTGACCTGCTTCTCCTGTCATAGGAATATCTAACGCAAGCATCAATATCTTTAAATATTCTTCACGAGTAATGGAATCATTCGGACGGAAGTTTCCATCCTCATCGCCGCTGACAATGCCAGCCTTTTGAAGCTCAAGGATGCTTTCCTCTGCCCAGCTTACGGAATCCAAATCATTGAAAACTTTCACACCGCCACCACTAATGGTTCCAACCGGTGTTGCTTCATCCATTCCTCCGCCGGAAACTGCTCCGCCGCCGGAAACGCCGGCACCATGATACTGATTCCCACCTACACCACCGGCACCGCCGCCGAAACCTCCGCCACCGCCAGACGGTGTATTCACAGTTCCGCTTGATGTCTCTGCTAATTTCTGAGCCGCATAAGCACTTTCGAAACCAGACTTAACTGTGGCAACATCAATGTAATTTCCACCAATCATCCGACGGAAAATACCATCTGGGCTCTGGATATCACTATAGTCAGTTTCAGAAATACCCAACAAACTTCCGTAGGTATCCACCACAAGTTTTTTCATTGTGCCCCAATCACTTGCACTGTTTATTTTTGCAATGAGCGCACGCTCTGCAGCTTCCTCTGCCATAGCCTGGCTGACACGTGTTGGGAAACCAAAGAAATCGAAGGTTTCAGAAGAGCCCATTCCGCCAAGGGCAATAAAACGTTCGAAAGCTTCCTGGGCAAATCCATTCTTACCGATGTCTTCCTTTTCAGCATCGTTACCAAAGTCGTTAATAAAGTTAATAAACGAGGTAACATCTGTTATGTTAGAGCCGGACAAATCATTCACACAGTACAGTGTTACAATCTTAGACACCGGTACTTCTTTTCCGTACTGATACCACAGCGTATAACTTCCCCCATTATTCTTAAAGGGATCAATACCAATGCTCAAATCCATCATGCCATTTTCATTGGCTGTTGCCTGTCCGATTGCTTTGATGCTATCACCACTTAAAATCATTGCGGTGACAGTCTCACCTTTACCAACAAAACCCGCGAGCTGTACTGCATTATATTTTGAGGCAACTGTCAACCCCTTGTCCAAGCTTTCCGGAGCGCCGGTCGCAACATTTGCAGGAATACCAGCTGCACCTGTGTAGACCGGAGAGCAAAGAGGAATTCCAGTACCGGTAGCATCATGGTGAAGGGTATCCCACACCATGATTCCAAGTGTATCCTGGGTCAAAAGAGTTGTTTGTTCATCCACGGACAGAGTACTGACATCAATTTGATTGGACAGATCTACTTCCATTCCCGTATAGATTTTGGAATAGGTTTTGGTATTCACAAAGGTGGTATAACCATAGTCCTTGTGATAGCCCGCACTGATTACTGTCGCACGACGAACGTTTTCGGAATCCGCAGTCCCTATGGTCATTTTTCCAGCTGTATTCAATTTCTTTCCTGTCGCATCTGCAGTAATTCCCAATCCAACTACAGTTCCCTTGGAAGCAACAATTGCAGCTGCATCAGTTACCATTTTATTTTTAACTCGTGTGGTAATAGCATCCAGATACAAGGTAGTTCCTACATCCACCTTAATGCTTAAACGCTTTGTATTCGTGGATGAATTGATGCTCTTTTTACCAAAATATCGGAAGTTTCCATCATTGCTTCGATACCAGAACTCACCTTTTGTTGTGTCTGCCTCCTCGTAAGCGATAACGGCAATTTCGTGCCATCCATTCCCCATAGAAACAGCGTACGCTCCACCATCTACCGAAAGGTTTTGGCCGTTTTTCACGTCTAACGAAATCTGGTCGGTATTTCTTAACTCAAGCCGTGCACTTCCGGTTCCATCAAGTTTGAAACGGAAAACTGTCATCGTTTCTGCACTCACACCATCGGGACAGCCAAACACAATCGCCGGTTCTCCCAAAAGAATTTCCGCTCTCTGGTTTAAATCATTAAAAGTATAGTTGTGACCCACAATCTTCAAGACCGTTGCACCATCTATGGTTGCCGAAGTTACCTTAGAAGAATCTGCACGATCCGCAGCAAGGGTAGGCTTATAATTTGTGGGGTAATCCTGCTTCGCTGCAACAAAATGGTAATCCGTGTATAACTCTTCTGCAGCAACACCTTCATCACCCGGCGTGGGATTCGGATCTGGATCCGGTGTGGGATCCGGCGTTGGATCCGGTTCGGGATCAACCTCTGGTTCAGTCTTGGAACGAAGGGTAATAGAATCTAAATACAGGGTTGGTCCGCTATTTGCCTGTAAGGTTAGCTGATTTTTTGCAGCACCATTGCTTGGGTCAATCACCTTAGATCCAAATAAGTAAAATTTACCATCTGCTTTTCGATAATAGAAATCCCCCCAGGTTTTTCCATCCTCTGCATTCTCATAGACATCAATTACAATTTCATACCATGCATCATCGGCTACTGTAAGAGTTGCCCTGCCATACACACCAGTTCCGCAAACCGCAGAAAAACTCTCTCCTCTTTGCACCGTCAGGTTAATCTGATCAGCGTTTTTCAATTCGATCTTGGTAGCACCTTCACCTTCCACCTTAAACCGAATACCAATCATACTCTCAGCACTAAACCCTGCCGGGCTTCCATAATCAATGACTGCCTCCGTTAGGTTAAGCTGAGCCTCTTCCTGTGCAATATTACTCTGCACCCACTCATAGTCCGTTCCTTTCACGTTGTGTCCCACAAACTTTAACACGCGTTCACTTGCTCCAGCCGCCGTTACTAAGGAAACATTTGCATAATCTGCCCGAGCATTCGTAGGCTGGGTAAATGCCGGATAGCTATTATCATAATCCTGTTTTGCCATAACATAAGGATATTCTGCATACATCTCCGCTTCGGTAAGACCTTCATCATCCGGATCCGGATCCGGTTCTGGTTCTGGCTCAGGATCCGGTGTCTCCGAAGCAAGTCCGTACATCAAAATATGATCCAATTCCATAGTGGTTCCGGCATCTACCAGGAAGGACAACTGGCTCTTGCTATAACCTGTATTTTTTGAAATGATCTGTGTTCCGGCGTATTGATATGTATCACTATTGTTGTTGCTATACCAAAATTCAACATTTTTTGAATCTGCTGCTGGATTGGTAACAATCACAATCACTTCGTGCCAGGTACCCTCGACGCCAGTTGACACACTGACACCGGTCTCCTTGGAGAAGGTTGCATTATTCTTAATTTGAATGATATACTCCGCATTTGATCTGGTTTTAATGATTGCCGCACCGGTTCCGGTCAGGCGGAAACGATACTTGAGCAAATACGAACCATAAGCATCACTGCTATACTGCCACTTCAGCGAGTCTGCAGTTCCAGCCTCGGTATTGACTTCTGCCGTTCTGCCGCTACTAGCTGCCGCAGACCAATCGGGGTGACCCGCCTCAACATTATGTCCGATATATTTGAGATACTTACCATCACTGTCTTCACTAGTGGGAGTTTCCTCCGTCAGGGTAACGGGATAAAGAGTACTAAACTCCGTCTGTGTGCCAGCACTGGTGGTAAAGTTTGCAATCATAGTTCTTTTCTGCGTTCCCAAATCATCTGCAGACGAAAAATTTCTACCGCCTACCGGAGTCGATTCATAGCCCGTCATCAACACCGTTTCGGTTTTGGTTGCTCCATTTTCGATTGCCGTTGCCGTTATCATGGGGATTGTCGTTGCAACCATCATGATACAGAGTAGCACAGCTAATACTCTTGTTTTTCTCATAATAATATCCTCCTTTTCTTAATTGACAAAAAGCTTTCCTCTAAAAGATGTGTAACACTTATCCTAATCACAATCTATTAAATTATAAAAATATAATCTTACCCTCATTATACACAGTGTCTTTTTTGCTGTAAACAGAGAAATACTGTAAATAGATAACCATATTTTGCATGGTACTTAACAAGAATAAAACTCAGGGAATAAGTTTTACTATGGTTATAGGTATCATCATTGCTATATCTTGCGACTCCATAGTCTTCTTTACTCCATAAATTTTAGCTTTTCACAACA
>JAZQHD010000147.1:0-4645 GCA_045540375.1 Ructibacterium sp.
CAAAAGCTGCAAAAGAATATGCAACTACCAATAGCATTAAAGACCAGGGAACCAAGACTGCCGACAGCACTACAGTTGAATTTACCGGTCTTGACCTTGGTTACTACCTTGTAGACACTACGCTTGGTACGCTCTGTTCTCTTGATACCACAAATCCTTCCGTGACTATCCAGGAAAAGAACGAGAAGCCTCTGATTGAAAAGGAAGTTGAGGAAGATTCTACTGGCGATTATGGCGAAACCAATGATGCAAGCATTGGACAGGTTGTGAATTTCAAAACTACTGTTTCTGCTAAGAAAGGTGCAGAGGGTTATGTAGTTCACGATATTCTCTCCGAAGGTCTGACTCTCAACGAAGATTCCATCTCTATCACTGGTCTGACCAAGGATACCGATTATACCGTTGCATTTGATGTTCCCTGCAAGGACAAAGAAGGCAATGATGCGACCTGCGATTTTGAAATCATCTTTGAGCAGACCTATCTTGATAGCATCACCGCTAATACCGAGATTGTGATTACTTACTCCGCAACAGTCAACAAAAATGCAGATATCGGTCTCCCCGGCAACCCGAACGATACTGTTCTGAAGTACAGCGATAACAACTGGACTGAATGGGATGAAACCATTACCTACACTTGGGATGTGGATGTTCTGAAGTACGGAAACGGCGATGAAAGCAAAGTCCTTGAAGGTGCAAAGTTTGTTCTGCTGAACAATGATAAGTCAAAGGTAGCAACTTTTGAAAACGGTATGTTTAAGGCTTGGGCTGATGTTCCTGCTGAGGGAGCTGAATGGCCTACCGGCGCAGAACTTACAACTAATGCGAATGGTAAGATTGAAGTCGATGGTCTCGATTCTGATACATACTATCTGCGTGAGACGAAGGCACCTGACGGTTACAACAAGCTTGCTTCTGATGTAGAGGTCAAGATTACCGGTGCGACTAATAATGACGATGATACGCTTACCTATATCACTCATGTGGAAAAGGTAAACAACCAGTCCGGTACAATTCTTCCCGAAACCGGTGCAGAAGGCACAATGATGTTTATCACCATCGGTTCTCTCCTTGCTGTTGTAGCTGTTGTGTTTATGGTTACTCGCAAGAAGATGTCTATCTATGAAAGATAATGAAATAAAGAATTAAGACATTGTACGGCGGTGGGTAGATAGCCGCTATCCACCGCCGTATTTCTCTTATATGTAAAACAGCGGAGAGATGCCTATGAAACGAGATAAAGTGGGAATCTTTTTGGTTCTGATGCTGTTCGTAGGTGTCTGTGTGCTGCTTTACCCGGCATTGAGCCAGTATTGGAACTCAAAAACACAGACCCATGCAGTAAATAATTACCAAGAAATATTGGATTCCCTGCAAAAAGAAGATTACACAAAGTATTTCGAGGAAGCAGATCATTATAATATTGCTCTCCAAAATCTTGATGTTCCGCTACTGGAGTATAGTCAGCTCACAGAATACAATCAAATATTGAATATCAGCGGAACCGGCGCTATGGGATACATCACCATTGAAAAGTTAGGTGTAGAATTACCTCTCTATCATGGTACATCAGACAGTGTTTTGAATATCGCTTGCGGCCACATGGAAGGAACTTCTCTTCCTATAGGAGGAAAAAGCACGCATTCTGTGTTATCTGCACATCGAGGTTTACCTCATGCAAAACTATTTACAGACTTAGATAAGATGGAAGTTGGCGATGTATTTACGATTACCATCTTAGATAGAATCATGACATATCAGGTGGATCAGATCAAAGTCGTAAATCCGAATGAAATAGACGAAGTTCATATCATTGATGGCGAAGATCACTGTACGCTTCTGACCTGTACGCCATATGGTATAAACTCGCATCGTTTACTTGTAAGGGGAACAAGAATTGAAAATGCTGCCCCAATTCTGTATGTCACTTCAAACGCGTTCAAGATTGATTCCCTTGTTGCGACACCGGTTGTTGCAGCACCTATATTGTTGGTTTTACTGATTGTGCTGATGGTAAAGTATAGGGATAAAGGAAGTAAACCGCTCATTTCCAAGGAGGAAGAAGAATGAGAAAGATTTTTATACTTTGCGTGGTTATTTGCTTTTGCATTTGCTTAATGCCTTGCACGGCTTATGCAGCTTCAACAGCTGATGCAAATGAGCTGATTATCACTTCTGCAGAATGTTCGCTGACATTGAACTATGTTCACGGTGAAAATACTTTTCCGGATATTCCTGTACAGCTGTACTGTATTGCGACTGTTTCATCGGATTTTCAATATACTCTGACAGAGGCATTTCGTAGTTCAGGGTTGATAGTAAATGGTGTCAGTTCTACAAGTGAGTGGAATGCTATGCGGACCACCTTGGAAAGCTTCATTGTATCTAATAAGCTTATTCCAGATCAAACAGGAATTACAAACAATTTGGGTTTTATAGAATTCAAAGGATTGGTTCCCGGTCTGTATTTTGTCATGCCGGTTCAATACTCGGAAGATGGTGTTTACTATGATTTCGATTCTGCTTTGGTTGCTGTTCCAACCCTGAACAAAGAAGGTGTATGGGAATATGATGTGACAGCGACTCCTAAGACAAGTATTGACATTCCTACGGGTGACGAAGAAGAGTATATGGTTGTCAAGTTGTGGCGAGATAACGGAAACAGCGAAAATCGTCCTACAAGTATTGTGGTAGACATCATTTGTAATGGAAAAATCGTAGAGAGTGTTACCTTGTCAGGAGATAATAATTGGTCATATTCATGGACCGCTGCAGACAATGGTGATGTTTGGCAAGTAACAGAGCAAACGATCCCGGAAGGATACATTATGACCGTAGAAGAACATTCTACATCTTTTACTATCATCAATACGGTTCCCGGAACACCTGATCCTCCGCATACGGGCGATTCATCCAACATTGGATTGCATATTATGCTGATGTGTATATCCGGATTAATGCTTGTTATTCTTGGGGCAACTGCAAAAAGGAAAGCTGAATAATGAGTCAGAAAAGAATCAATCTACGCCAACTTTGTTTCAGCGCTGGTATCATATTGATTCTATCAGCTATGGTATGGCTCATTCTTTGGCAAACTTCTGCTCAAAAAAATACAGAGGAAATAAAAACATACATCGATATTCTTTATGAACTCATCCCGGAACCGCAAGCCTGTGTGCTCGAACCTCGTACTAATAATACGATGCCTTCTTTGAATGTAAAAAATGAAAATTTTGTCGCTATTATTGAAGTACCACTGAACACTTCTTCTTTTCCTGTCGGCGCCTCATGGAACACCAATAATAAGTACCCTTGCCGCTATGATGGTAGTGTGTACGATGGAAGCCTTATCATTGGCACAACAAATCATAAGGGTCAATTTGACTTTGTCAAAGAGATCACGGTAGGAAACGTGTTATACATAACCGACATGACTGGTAATCGTTTTTCTTATACCGTAACTGATATTCGGTACAGTAATCATGCTGATAATGATGCTCTTTATAATAAGGCTGATTTAACGATCTTTGTTAAGAACATTTACGCTTTAGAATACATCATTTTACATTGCACTGCATCCGGCTCATAAATCAGAGAGCCATCAGGCAGTAGAACATGGATTCCGTCAGGATTTCCATGGATCGTCTGGGCATATCTATTCCCTCCATCAATATCATATATTGATATCATCTAACGATATTATAATTTCTACTTCTCTTCCCTGTCAATACAGAAAATGTGCTTCCGAAGAAGTGTATTTCGATCCTATCCCGGGATCCGGCTGCACAAAAAAAGGAACTGTCTTTGAACAGTTCCTTGGTTGTCAGATTTTTCTCAGTATTCTTCCGTTATGCGGTGCCATCGGAACCGTAACCGATCCCTGCACTGCTTCAAACACTTCTTCGTCCCATTCAGGCGGATAACCATTTGGGTACAAAAGGACTGTGAGTTCCATGTTAAGCTGATTTTTGATATCGTCACGGGTAGACCAATCTGCAAACTGTGCCTTATCATCAACCAGTTCTTTGATTTTCTTTTGCCGTTTAAACCATTCATCACAATAAAAAGTGAATCTGTGCTTAGAGTTTGACTTGGGGAGCGGTTGACCGCTCACAAGCGCAGCTTTACATTTGGTTACTATCTCCTTTGCTTCCTTGTATGTCTTGCCATAGCAAAAGCCATACTTGATTTTTCCTGACAGCTCATAGCCCTTAATGTATCGAGCCTCCCATCGACCGTCTTTTCTCTTGATAATATTTTCACCCTTTGACATAATATAACCTCCGAATATCCAAGATATGGGCACCTATTATTTTACTAAAAAAATGTGTCTTCCTTCTGACTGCCCATTTGACTGCTTAAAGTTGTCTGCATGGTAATTCGGGCTGTTGTTTGTTAATGATTTGTTAACCGGCAAGCTCCAGTTTCTAAATTATTTTTGAATTTTTTTTGTATCACTTGCTTTTTGAGAGTAATTATGATAATACAATAGTTGAAGTATTGTAACTTTAACGCCGCAGAGTGATAAACTCTGCGAAAGCGTTGGCGGTGGTTTATAAGGATTCGTAGAACATCGTTATGTGTTGGTTATTGTTGTAGATCCTTCCGTTCTTCAATGCTGCCGATGAGGAAGATTTATATACAT
>JAZQHD010000148.1:0-8909 GCA_045540375.1 Ructibacterium sp.
GCTGAAAAAGGCGGTGCTCAAGGTGATGCAACCCTTGAGGGTGCAGTATATGGCATCTATAAAGACGGTGAACTTCTTAAATCCTATACCACCGATGCAAACGGCAAATTCACTACCGATTACTTTGTATGCGGTGAAGGATACACCGTAAAAGAGATCACTCCTTCCAAAGGTTATCTCCTTGATGAAACTGTTTACACTCTCGATGTTGAAGCAGACAACTACTCCATCGAGAAAAATACCGAATCTCTTGCTGTAACCGAACAGGTAATCAAAGGTACCGTTCAGCTTACCAAAGTTGATAAAGACTTCCCCGAAAACAAACTCACCGGCGCTGAATTTGAAGTTTACGTTGATACCAACAACGATAAGAAACTCGATGCAAATGATACTCTCATCGGTAAACTTACTGAAGCTGAAAGAGGTATCTACAATATGTCCGGCCTTGTTTACGGCGGATACTTTGTAAAAGAAACCGTTGCGCCGAAAGGCTTCATTCTCGACAGCAACGCATATTACTTCGAAATTGTAGAAAACGGCAAGACCGTAGTAGTTGAAAACGAAGCCGGCAAAGGTTTTGTAAACGTATCTCAGTCCGGTTCCCTTAAAATCGTTAAAACCTCTTCCGACAGCAAAGTTGAAGGTTTCTCCTTCAGAGTAACCTCTGATAACGGCTATGATGAAACCTTCACCACTGACAAGAACGGTGAAATCCTTATCGAAGATCTTCGTCTTGGAACCTACACCATCAGCGAAATTGCAAACGGTGCTTCCTCCAACTACATTATGCCGGCAGCAAAAACCGCAAACGTAACTGCTGATGCAACCACCGTAGTAGAGATGCACAATGTACTCCGTGAAACTCCTAAAACCGGTGACACCAGAATGCCGGGACTTTGGCTTGGAATTGCGACCATTTCCACTCTTGGTGCAGCAACCTTCTTCTATCTTTCCAACAAGAAAAGAAGAAATGAAAGATGATGGAACCTGAGATAATCCTATTGCTCTGCCTTATCGCCGTTGTCCTTGCTACGGTATTTTTTTAAGAACCATAAAGAAAGGAGGGAGCTTTCACTCCCTCCTTTATAAAATGCAAATTCTTTATTGCTTTAATAATTCATTCACACAAGATAGAAGAACATTCCAATCAAAAGCATTCTCTGTCATACATGCCCTTTTATGTGAGGATGAAATAGTTCCGATTCCTCCTGAATAAAAATAATACCATTCTTCCGATGCGGGCTGTAAAATTGTTCCGTCCGGATATAAATAATGACTCATGCATAAAATTTGTGGATCACCACTGTTGTGATATGTAGTACCTTCATTGTTGAGATATTCAGTAAATCTTATTGGCTTCCCTAAAGTAATTTCCCCGTAAGGTATAATGGAATATTCCATCGTATTTCCCCACTGAGAAAGTTCTTCTTCGCCAAATAATATGGAGAAAAGGACTTTTGCTTGATTCAAATCCAAATCTATATGGAAATCATTTCCGCTGACACAGAGCTTATAGCTTTCCAAAGATGGCGGGGCAGATGCCGTTTCTCCGGGAATAGGTGTTTTTTCTGCCCATAAAAGCCAATGTGCGTCGCGGTATGCGCCGATATCATATGGGTCAGAAGCATATTTATATGCAAGAGCACTGAATTTATAATAATCCACCGCATTTTTTAAGGTTACCACACCATCGTCAAAGAAACAAAGCGTACCATCCGAAAAAACTCCGTATATTTCTTTGTTATCTCCTTCTGAAAGATTGATTATTATGTCTGCTCCTTCAAAAGTATAATGTTCTTTTGGAAGTTCTGAAAAAGCAGCGTTTGAAACCGTGTCTATAATATACTGCCAATCCATAATTTCGTTTACAGGCAAAGATTCCCATATTATTCTTCCGGTATCCATTCTTCTGTAAAGGGTAATAACTGGATCTTTGGAAACTATTTCGGATTTTGGAAGGCTAAAGTTTTGTTCATTAAAATCATTTTCTTGCGGTGCGGAATATCTAACAGTAATTGTATCTCCATTGCCAAAAGAGAAGCTTTCATAATTAGAACACTCTATATCAAGCATCTTTGTAACATTTGGAAAGGATATTGGAACATTTTCGCAAATCTCTGTATTTTTTTGAGATGGTTTTAATGTAATATAATCAATATTATCTGTTTTATAAGTAGTGTAGCAACCAGACAACCCAAATAATATAATTACAAATAATAAGATTTTATTCATAGGAACTTGTTACCATAATCGGATTCTTGTATCCGCAGCCTTTACAATAATAATAATTTCCATTCAAGATATAAATGTGAGATAATCTATAATACTCAATTACAGATTGATAATGTGTATTACCATTAGTTTGATCAAAATAATAAGGACAGTCAGATAATTTATGTGAATAAACACCGTATTCGCGCCATTTTGATTTTACTGTTATTTGATTGTGTGCGGTGCCTGAGCTCACAGAGGTGATTATAGCCGAGTGTGATTCTTCTGTTATATCATAGGGATTGTAATATACTACTATATCACCAACTTGTGGATTCTCATTAGCGCTAAGTTTTCTTGCACAAGATGGCGCTTTTACACGAAAATCAGAAGAATAATCAAAACACAACTGGGGATTATGACTATTTATATCTCCATGTAAATACCATGCAAAAGAGTGGCAATTATATTTATAAGATGATCCGTAAAGCAATGAGGCAGTAGAATAATTGGAAATGGAAGGATAATTTCCAGGAGTAGAACTACCCACATATTTTTTTCCATTAAGTACTTTTCCGCCAGGAAGAGTCACCTGATAATCATCATAATCTCCGCTTGCGCGAGAAGAAGGGAGAGAATAATTAAATTTATCGGCAAGATAAATATACCAATCTGTCATCAACTTTTTCAAAAAAGAATCAGTTTCAACTTCAATGAGCATATTTAAAGAAGAAATTGTGTTTGGATCATTACACAAATCAAGAAATGTCGGATTCTTATTGCCAATAAATGCTACAGCAAGATTAATGTTCGAAAACAGTCCAATATCATAAATATCATTAGATTGAACAAAATCTTGAACTACTATAAAATTTTCATTATCAGTAAAACTATTTTGCATTTGCGCATGTGCATTTAAAGGTATGATCATAATTGTAATTACACACATCAGCAAAGAAACGAACTTTTTCATAATTATAATTCCTTTCTACATTATAGACTATTTATTTTTCAAAGTAAACAGCCCATTGGAATCAACCTCCTAAATTTCATTTACAGAAAAGAATTTACCCATCTATTTATCAAGACAAATTATTTAATAAAACGCAACAAACTTTATGTTTTCTATTGCCATAATATAAAATTAAAATATTGGATAAAAGGAGTTTTGCAACATTTACAGATAATTTGCAAAATTTACATAAAAAAGAAACTATTAAAAAAAGGAGCCCCCAACTTGTCCAACAAATACGAACTCATAACAACCCTATATAGAGAAACTCTGAACGAAGTTTCAAACCCAGCGGAATGGCAAAAGTTCCTGCGAACTGCAGGATATAACTTTCGATTGGATTTCGATGATTTGATTCTTCTCTATGCACAAAAGCCGGAATCAACCGCCGTGCTGGAAATTGAAAAATGGAATAAGATTTTCGGCCGGTGGGTTAATAAAGGATCCGCCGGCATTGCTTTTTTTGATAAAGAAAAACCCGGCAGCAGAAGGCTTCGGTATTTCTTTGATATATCCGATACCCACGAAGCAAGATTCGCAAGACCGGTTCCAACATGGAAAGTTCTGCCGGAGTTTGAAGAAACAATAACTGAAACTTTGGAAAATGCTTTCGGAGAGCTCGAAGATAAAACGGAGTTCGGATATGCTATTCTTTCTGCTGCAAAGAATGCAGTCGAAGATAATATGTCCGATTACCT
This sequence comes from Ructibacterium sp., assembly GCA_045540375.1. GTDB lineage: Bacteria > Bacillota > Clostridia > Monoglobales > Monoglobaceae > Ructibacterium. The sequence continues at coordinate 3,922 of JAZQHD010000148.1, forward strand.
CGAAAGGCTGGAATACTACAAGGAAAACAGTTTCCTTGAAGATCTGGACGAACTGAATCTTAAAGTGACTTTCAGAGAAGCTCTCCAAAACAGCATCGGATATATGCTTCTCTCCCGATGTGGTGTGGATACAGAAAAGTATTTCACCGATGACGATTTTAGGTGCGTGATGAATTTCAGTACGGTTCAAACGCTGAACATACTCGGTACTGCTACCGGAGATATTTCGCAGATGTGTTTGGATTCCATATCGAAAACCGTACTCAATCTGCAAAAGCAGGCTGAAAAAGAAAATCGCACATTTGCTCTTAACCGAACAAATGAATATCCTATGGTTGACACCAAAAGAGATGAAAGGAGAAACGAAAATGGAAATCACATACAGAACCGAGGAAGATTACAAAATCCCGAACCTTCTTCCGACTCAGGAGCCAAAATTTCACCTTGGGAAATACGCATCACTCCGCCACAGCTTTCTTCGGAATCACAGAAAGACGGACTTCATCAACCTCCTGACAACCGGGAAACTGAACAGCCATCTGGCGGAGATTCAGAGAACAGCAGAAAAGAGAGTAGCCGAGATTACGAAGCAGATGAAGAAGGATCTGGGAGTGACCGAGGAACTGAAAGAGAAAGACCAGATGAAATGGGTGGGGCTTATGAACAACATCAAAGCCTCGGCGGAAAAAATAGTGATGACCGAACTGATTCAGAGCTGACCGAAGAATCATCTTCCGAGCTTCCTCCATTTTTAAATGAAGAACAGATAATGGCCATCATCAAAAACAAAGATGATGACCTAAAATACAAGAAATCTCAAATAGAGCTGTTCTTTAACGCAAACCACGACTTTAACGAAAGATGCGAATACATCAAATCCGCATATCCAATAAGATATACTGAAATTATCCATGAAGGTCAGAGAATCGGATATGTGGCACAGGAAAACGGACTTCTTATGTGGGAGGGTTCATACCTTTCGCGCACAAAGGAGTCCGTTTTTTCATGGGGAGTTGTAGCCGAATGGGTGGCAAACCTTATTGATAAAAAAGAATATTTCATCAATACCAATATCACTCCGCCGAAAGATGTAACCGTTCAGCAGATGTCACTCTTTGATTTTTCCGAGGGACAGAAACCACTCCGTGCGGAAACTTTTGAAAACAGGCTTTTTGAAAGAGAAGAACTTCCCCAGCAGATAATCGATGAAGCACTCTGCATCGGAGCAAATGACCGTGACAGCAGACTTATCATCTGCGGATATTTCAAAAAAGACAAACCTTTGGAAGAAAATGCGGAGTTCCTTAAAAAGCACTACGGAAGAAACGGCGCAGGATTCTTTGTAGGCAGTAACCGCTATTCCCTTTGGTATGATGAAAACGGAATGAGAATAGCAGGCGGTGAATCCGCAAAGAAAAGCTATGCCACCGAAATCAGTTGGGAGCAGGCGGCAAAGCGAATCCGTGAACTTCTTGATCTCGGAAGATATATGCCGAAGGAAGAACTGGACAAAGTCGATGGTTTTGAATATAGGACTTTAGCAGACACCATTTGTTTTACCGTAAGAGATTTCAGTGAAGAAGCCGATGAAAAAGGATATTGCAAATTCATTAAACTTGCCCTTTCAGGAAGAACCAGTTTTCCAAATGCTTCCGAAATGATAGAGGTTGCGCTTAAAAATCCGGATATGCTACAAAACCTCGTAAACGAATGGGAAGAGTTTGTTTCTGCATATGAAAAAGAACCGGGACTTTTGCGATACCGACACTACAAGCCGAAAGAGATACTCTCAAAACTGAAAGACTTACAAATAGAACCACTCATTTTTACCGCCGCAGAAGGTTATGACCCGAAGCGGCGTTTTTTCATATCCGAAGATGAGATAGAAAAACTTCTCCGTGGCGGTGAGTATTCCACCGATTACCGCATAAAGGTTTACAAATTCTTCGCCGAGCACAAGGATTCAAAAGAACGGGAAAACATGTTCAAGCAGATCCATGGCGAATACAGCGGATATCATGGTGGAAACGATAACATCACCTACCAGATGGGCAAAGGCGTTTCTTTCAGCCACGGAAGTATCCTTGCTCCATACGCAAAAGTAGATATGAAATGGAGCGAAGTCGTAAAGAGAGTTTCAAAACTTATCTCCGATGATAAATGGCTGACCGAAGCTGACCGCGAAACCATGGAAAGCCGCAATGAAGTGATGCCGGAACCGGTGGAACTTGTCCTTGATGAACCGCCTGAAAAAGAAAGTCTTGCTTCAAGGCTTGTTGGGTATATGAAAGAGTTTGACCCTTTCGGATATGCGGACACTCTTGAAATCGGAGAAACCGACGAAGATGCTATAAAGAACATTGATGAACAGCTTACTGATAACGAGAGAAGAAAATTCTTTGCGGAGGATTTAAGATTGTTCCTCGATGATATGGACCCGGAATCCGAAAAAGCAACGGAACTCGAACTTTTTATTGAAGAACTGGAAGAAAGTATTGAAGAAACAACACCGGAAGAATCACAAACAGAACCTTATGAGCACGGTGCTCAAAACAAAACTGAGCCTGCTGAAAAAGAAGAAGCTTCCGTGCTCATTTCTCCTAAACCGAAAGTTAAGGCGGAAAGAATCGAGTTTTATCCCCTGCATCCGGAGATTCCGAAAGAAGAAAGACATAATTTCCGCTTAACCGATAAAGAGCTTGGTTACGGAACAATTATGGAGAAGTATTTTGCTAATGTTAAAGCCATAATCATTCTCCATAAGGTCGAAGATGAAAACAGGCTTGCCACTCCGGAAGAACAAGAGATACTTTCGAGATTTGTGGGTTGGGGCGGACTTGCGGAATGTTTCGAGGAAAGTTTTCCGAGATATGAAGAACTTAAAAGCCTTCTCACTCCCGAAGAATATGAAGCCGCAAGAGCAAGTTCACTCACAGCTTTCTATACTCATCCCGAAATAACAAGTGCCATGTATTCCGCACTCTATCAGATGGGATTCAGAAACGGAAATATCCTTGAACCTTCCTGCGGAGTTGGAAACTTCATAGGAAGTCTTCCGGAATCCATGAGTGACAGCAAGGTTTACGGTGTTGAACTTGATTCGATAAGCGGAAGGATCGCACAGCAGCTTTACCAAAACAGCAATATCGCAGTTACCGGATTTGAAAAGGTAAATATACCGGACAGCTTCTTTGATGTGGCAATAGGAAACGTTCCTTTCGGTGATTTCAAGGTTCTCGATAAAAGATACGATAAACACCATTTCCTTATCCATGACTATTTCTTTGCAAAAGCTCTTGATAAAGTCCGTCCGGGTGGTGTTGCGGCATTCATAACTTCCAAAGGAACTATGGATAAAGAAAATCCTGCAGTAAGAAAATACCTCGCACAGAGAGCGGACCTTATTGGAGCGATAAGACTTCCGAACAATGCTTTCAAGAAGAATGCAGGAACGGAAGTTACGGCAGATATTCTCTTTCTTCAAAAGCGTGACCGTATGATAGATATCGAGCCGGATTGGGTTCATCTTGATACGGACGAAAATGGAATCAAAATGAACAGCTATTTCGTAAAGAACCCGGATATGATACTCGGTGAAATGCAGATGGTCTCTTCCCGTTTCGGAATGGAAAGCACCTGCAAACCTTACGAAAATGCAGAACTTTCCGAACTTCTTCGAGGAGCAGTCAGCAATCTTCATGCGGAGATTACGGAATATGAAGTTGACGAAATCGAGGAAGAAGATAAATCAATTCCTGCAGATCCAAATATCCGAAACTTCAGCTATGCAATAATTGACGGAAAGATATATTTCAGAGAAAACTCCCGTATGCACCCGGTTGAAGTTTCCGTAACCGCCGAAAACAGAATTAGAGGAATGATTGCACTTCGTGAATCCGTCCGAAAGCTCATAGAATACCAGACAGAGGATTATCCCGATGAGGATATCAAAGCGGAACAGGAAAATCTCAATAGGCTATATGATGATTACACAAAGAAATACGGACTTATTTCAAGTCGAGGAAACAGCATGGCTTTCGGAGAAGATTCAAGCTATTACCTCCTCTGTTCCCTTGAAATTCTTGATGAGGAAGGCAACTTCAAACGCAAAGCCGATATGTTCAGCAAAAGAACTATTCGTCCTCACGTGGCGGTAACCTCCGTTGACACCGCGAGCGAAGCATTGGCTGTTTCTATTTCAGAAAAAGCAAGAGTTGACATGGAATATATGTCAGGCCTTTCGGGTAAGACCAATGATGAGCTGGAATCGGAACTTAAAGGAGTAATCTTCCGGGATATCCATTGTCCGGAAAGAGTGGAAGATATATCCGAAGCTATGACGGATTTGAGCAGATATCCTTTTGTAACTGCAGACGAATATCTTTCCGGTAATGTACGAAAGAAACTTCGCATGGCAAAAGCTATGTATGAAGCATTACCTGCTGAAAAGAAAGATAGTTTTCAGCATTATGTTTCTGCTCTTGAAGCTGTTCAGCCGGTGGATCTGACTGCAGGAGAAATCGGTGTCCGAATCGGTGTAAACTGGATTCCGACAGAAATATATGAGAAATTCATGTATGAGCTTCTCGGTACCGGATATTACGCAAGAACAAGAATGAAGATACTTCGTTCAAAAGCCACCGGTGAATGGAACATCACCAACAAAAGTGCAGATGCCGGAAATATCCGAGCTATCACCACCTACGGAACAAAACGTATCAATGCCTATCATATCCTTGAGCAGACATTAAATCAAAAAGATGTCCGCATTTACGATAAAACCATTGATGAGAACGGAAACGAAAAACAGGTGCTCAACAAAAGAGAAACAGCTATCGCCCAGGATCGACAGGAACTCATAAAGGCTAAATTCGTTGAATGGCTTTGGAAAGATATTGACCGAAGAGAAAGACTTTGCAGTATATACAACGAAACATTCAACGCTTTAAGACCGAGAGAATATGACGGTGAGCACATAAGGTTCTCCG
>JAZQHD010000149.1:0-315240 GCA_045540375.1 Ructibacterium sp.
CCGATACTAATAGGTCGAGGGCTTGACCTAATTACCTTAACATTTTGTGAGTAAGTTAATATTTACTTTTCTCTTGTTCTTTTCAAAACAATGTAGGGAACGGATTCATCTGTTCCGGAACGGAAGGCATAAATGCCTTCCCTACAATAGTGAGCAAAGTTATTTTGCATCACGCTTCTCTGGTGGCAATAGCGAGAGGGTCACACCTGTTCCCATTCCGAACACAGTAGTTAAGCCTCTCAGCGCTGACAATACTTGGCGGGCGACCGCCCGGGAACATAAGACGCTGCCGGAACTGAACTTTCGAGGACAGATTCATCTGTCCTCGGGAGTACCAAAATTGATATATTCCTCTATAGCTCAGTTGGTAGAGCATGCGGCTGTTAACCGCAGGGTCGTTGGTTCGAGTCCAACTGGAGGAGCCAGGCTCCGTGGTCAAGCGGTCAAGACACCGCCCTTTCACGGCGGTAACAGGGGTTCGATTCCCCTCGGAGTCACCATGAACCTATAAGCAACAGCCCTCGGGTTGTTGCTTATAGTGTATATAGCCATATTTTTTCATAAAATATGGACCTTTAGCTCAGTTGGTTAGAGCGACCGGCTCATAACCGGTTGGTCCCGGGTTCGAGTCCCTGAAGGTCCACCAAATGAACAGACACCTTAATTTGAACTATGAATGTTCGAAAAGAGATGTCTGTTTTTGTTTTTGGCAACAAAAATAAAGGCTTTGTTAAATCGGTAAAATTGGCAAAAACCTAAGATTTTGAAGGGATATGATGTAAAAATATACGCCACAACATAAGTGTGGCACGCTATGACACTCTTTTTCGTGTTAAAATAAAAAACACAAAAAAAGAGAAATGAATTATGTCAAAAGAAAATCAAAACAAAAAATATGACGGACAAAACAGATGTAGGAGATGCGACAGACCGCTCAGCGACCCAACTGCCAATTACGGATGGTGGTGCGCACAAATTGTGGGTTTTGATAAGTATAGTGAGATAGCATCTGTTCTTGACGAGGACAGCTTAAAGGGGTATAATGCTTATGTAGCGAAGTATCTGGTAAACGATAGGTCAAGCGCTATCGTTAATAGGAGTTCTACGGATCAAGCATCTCTTCTTCCAACAACAAGTAGAGAAGATGCCTCTGCAATTATTGTAAATAATGCAACAGCGATTAAGAATGCAGGTGCTTATTATGGTGTTAATCCAGCAATTATAGCGGCGTGCATTTTTACAGAACAAGTTACAAATGTAAATGTTTTAGATTCTCTAACGGATATACCTGCATACTTTGCCGACACATCTATTGGAATTGGTCAGGTAAAAGTGTCAACAGCAAGGATGCTGGAGGATGAGGGGTATATTCAAAAAACAACACTTCATGACAGTTATGATGAATGGCACGGAAACAATTTTGTGCAAAGAGAGGTGTGGTATGCGCCGGCATATGGATATGTCGAAGGGACACGGGATAAGGCAATTGCGTATCGGTTAACGGTTGAATCAGAAAATATTAACTATGTCGCGGCATATTTAAGATATTTTCAGGATCGGTGGAAGGATGTTTATCCCGAAATAGATGGTAGAACAGCGGTGCTTGCAACTTTGTATAATTTAGGGGAAAATGCAAACTCGCCAAATCCCAATCCTATACCTATTCAGTTTGGGGTAGACGCAAAAAATGAATATTATTATATGAGAAAGTTGCTTGATTTGGATTGAGAGGTGATACGATGAAAATATTTCGGAATATTGTTTTAGGTATTGTTTGTTATTTTCTAATAATGTGGATAGGAGCGCTGATAAAATGTGAAGTGCTTACCCAGCAACATTATGATGAATTTAAGGATGCATATAAACAAAATACTATGCTTGGGGATATGGGGTATTTCAAGGTTTTGCGTTATGCTCCAAGCAGAAGCGACATTGCTCAGGTGTATTATGTTTGCGAGGGTAATGCATTAGGGAGTGTTTTGACTTTTCAATTTGACCATGAAACAGATTCTTGGAAAGAAATTTCATGGAATGTAATCTGGTCTGGTGTAGGAGGCAGTGCATCGGAAGTAATATGGCCTTATTGGTGGCATTTTATCTACGGAGGCCTTTGATGAGAGAATCTTCAAAAAACTTAAGAATATGGACGAAGTTTCTGGTATCTAAATCATTCGGCTCTTCCATAGAAACCGAATGATTTAGATACCATATCTTCATCATTCGGTTTTTTATTCGATAATAGAACTAAATTATGTTATACTATAAGTATGGCACGCTATGTCACTTTTATTTAAGTATAATAAAAGCATAAACATTCGGATGTGAAAAACTTAAACAGGAGTGATAAAATGCAAAAAAGTAAAGAATGGGTAAGATGGAGAACTTTTATAAAGCCTACGACCTGCTTTGAATGTTTTAGGCGTAACAGCAAAATATTTTCTTATGAAGAGCTGGCGAGAATAGGGGAGCCTAAACTTCATGAGAAATGTGGCTGCAGATTAGAGCAACTGCTTGCCATTGTTGCAGGATATGCAACAGAACTTGGTACTATGGGCGCCGATTGGTGGCTTTATTACCTGAATGAGTTACCGGATTATTACATATTTGAAAACGAGGCAAAGGCGTTGGGCTGGGTTAATGTTTTGGGCAATCTTGATAAAGTTGCTCCAGGGAAGATGATGTATAAGGAGTTTGAAAACAGAGATGGTATTTTACCCGAAAAGAAAAATCGCATTTGGTATGAAGCAGATATAAATTACAAAGGCGGTTATAGAAATAAACAAAGAGTGGTATTCTCAAACGACGGACTTGTTTTTGTAACATATGATCATTATAAAACATTTATGGAAATAATTGGAGAGGAGCAATAATCTTATGGAAAAAATAGTATTAGATTTTAGGAATTGCAAAAATGCCATTGATATGCACAGTGAATTAAAAGAAAAATTTGTTTTCCCTAATTATTATGGAGAGAATCTCTCTGCTTTGTGGGATTGTTTGGATAATTATTGTAATTGGGACTTATGTGTCGTAATATATGGTACTGAAAAAATTTCAAAGGAGTGGCAACCATATATGAAAGAAATTCTCAAAGTATTTCAGGATGTTCATGAAAAAACACCTAATATAATATTTGAAATCGTTTCATAGATGCATCTAAACCATTCGGATCTTCCAGAAAAAACGACTTGTTTCGACAAGTCGTTTTTTCAGTTATATTTGCCTACGGCAAGTTATATTGCTACGCAGTTATATTCGGCTAAGCCGAGTGATATTGTGCTTCGCACAGTTTAACGGCAAATATAATATAATTGCAAACGGAGTTTGTAATAGCACTTTTACAAAGTGAAAATATCACTCCATCGAAGATGGAATATCACTAATAAAATTGTGGCATCTAAACCATTCGACTCTTCCAAAACAAAAAAATCCTGTCGAAAGGCAGGATTTTTCGTTTTGTATTATTCATTTTTCATTATTCAATATTCATTATTCATTAATTTCGACAGGATTTTTAAATGAATAATGAATGATGAAACCGCTTCGCTGATGAATAATTAATAATTGTGAAATTTTGCTTACGCAAAGTTTATTTTTAAATGCATCATTATTGTTCTGTTTTTTAATTTTTTGAGGGCTTTTTGATAAAATTAATTTTGAAACAAAAGGATAGATGCCAAGCGGTGTTGAGCTAGACTTGAACTACCGACAACACATAATTCAAAAAAATTAAACATAATTACATAAAAGATGTAAAATTAGAATTATAGGATACGAGTTCTAAAATACCGTGTATATTGACACGATTATTTTTAAAAGGATATAATGAAGACAGATTCATAATTATGGAGGTCTAGTTATGAAATATGTTAATCATCAAACAAAAGAAATATCCTTTCCACTAGGCGGAATTGGAACAGGAAGCATCGGTTTTGACGGAAATGGCAGATTGATAGATTGGGAAATTTTTAATAGACCTGCAAAAGGTAGTATAAATGGCTATTCTCATTTTGCCGTAAGAGCGATACAGGGTGATAAAATTACAGCTGCTGTTTTGAATGGTGATATTCAAAAAGAATTTATGGGACAGTATAGGAAGAACAGGTTTTGCGGTTATGGTTTTGGCCCGGACAGCAAGAAAATGTGTGGCTTTCCTCATTTTAGAAATGTGGAATTTAATGGTGAATTCCCTATCGCATCTGTTGATTTTAAGGATGATTTTTTTCCGGGAAGCGTAAGGGTGACGGCATTTAATCCGTTTATTCCCTGCGATGCGAAAAATTCGAGTCTTCCGGCTGCGTTTTTTGAAATTGAGATTGAAAATATAACAAATGAAACTATAAAATATCAGCTTGCATTGTCTGTCGCAAATCCATACAAAAAATCAATCAATAAAGCAGAAACAAAGAACGGAATGAAAACTCTGACACTGTTTAACAACGAGGTCGCTAAAGGAGAAATAGAATACGGCGATTTGACCATTGCAACTGATTGTGATATTACATATACACAAAATTATTGGTATCGCGGTAGTTGGCAGGATAGTATAGTATCGTTCTGGAATGAATTTTCTATGGAAGAAAAGATAAAGGAAAGAGTGTATGATACTGAGGGTAGCTACGATACAGGCACATTGATCGCTGAGATAACGGTACGCTCCAACGAGAAAAAGAAGGTAAAATTTATACTTTCATGGAATATTCCTAATACCTATAATTATTGGAGCGAATGCAAAAACGATGACGGTACTCATAAGATATGGAAGAATTACTATGCCACAGTTTTTGAAAATTCTGCGGAAACAGCGGTGTATGCTCTTCAAAACTGGGAGGATTTATACAATCGCACCATGAAATTTAAAAAGGCATTACATGAAACAACCTTGCCGAAGGAAGTCGTTGATGCAGCTTCATCCAATCTTTCTGTGTTAAAATCACCGACTGTTTTGAGACTTGAAGATGGCTCCTTTTACGGTTGGGAAGGTGTTCATGAAATGGAAGGCTCTTGTGAAGGAACCTGTCAGCATGTATGGAATTATGCGTATGCTTTGTGCTTCTTATTCCCTGAACTGGAACGCTCCATAAGAGATTTGGAATTTAAATATTCAACCGATACAGACGGGAGAATGGGATTCAGATTGCAGCTTCCGATTGGCAGAAAAATGACGGATCACAGAGCATGTTTAGATGGGCAAATGGGTGCAGTTATCAAATGCTACAGAGAATGGAAAATATCCGGTGACAATAAATGGCTTGAAGAAAATTGGGAAAACATCAAGAAAGTGTTAGAATATGCTTGGAACAGTGAGAATGCTGATTGCTGGGATTTGGATAAAGACGGTGTGCTTGAGGGCAGACAGCATCATACTCTGGATATGGAGCTTTTTGGACCATCTTCATGGCTGGAAGGAATGTATCTTGCGGCACTGAAAGCAGCATCTGAAATGGCAGATTTTTTGGGCGACACCGAAAAGGCACAGGAATACCGCGAAATATTTGAAAAAGGTTATAAATGGACAAAAGAAAATCTGTTTAACGGCAGATACTTTATTCAAAAAATCGATATAACCGACAAAGCCATCACAGACAAATTTAATGCATCCGAAACATACTGGAACAGCGAAATGAATCAAATAAAATATCAGATTGCAGAAGGCTCATCGATTGACCAGATACTTGCCCAATGGCATGCAGACATCATAGGGTTAGGCGAAATTTTTGATCGGAAACAGATTTCCAGCGCATTATCTGAAATGATGAAAAATAATTTTAAAGCTACAATGCGTGGTTTTGCCAATTCATGGCGTAATTTTTCTGTCAATGATGAAGCAGGAACGGTGATATGCGATTATCCCGATGGTGTTGAAAAACCAATCATTCCTATTCCATATTGTGAAGAAACAATGACGGGCTTTGAGTACTCTTTCGCAGGACTTTTATGTTCACAGGGAAGAATAGATGACGGTTTAAAAGTGGTAAAGGCAATACGCGACAGATTTGACGGAGAAAAGAGAAACCCATGGAATGAATTCGAATGTGGCAGTAATTATGCACGTTCTATGGCAAGCTATGCTCTTATTCCGATACTTTCAGGCTTTGCATTTGATATGCCGAATCATCACATTGGATTTAATCCTTGCCAAACAAATGATTTTAAGTGTATTTGGAGTCTTGCTGATGGCTGGGGTAATTTTGAAATTAACAACAATACAGTGAAAATCAACATATACGAAGGCGAAATAAGTCTTAAGTCATTAGGCTTAAAATTCTGTGATCATATTTCACACTTAAAAATTGATGGAAAAGACATTGATTTTGAATTTGAAAATGGTACAATTAATTTTAAAGAAACAAACATTTTCAGTTGTATGGAGATTATGATATGAAAGACCTTAAAATAACAACCTCTCAGATTGCGAAGATATGCAATGTTTCGCAAGGGACGGTTGATAGAGCTTTAAACGGCAGACCTGATATTAAAGCAGAAACAAAGCAAAAGATTCTTGAGGTTGCAAGACAATATGGTTATCGTGAATATATCAGCACACCTTCAGACAAAATTGTTGGACAGATAGGTGTTCTGATTTTCAACCTGAATAACGAATACTTTTCTGAACTTATCACGGAGATTGAATATGCTTTAAGGGATGAAGGATTTGGCACTGTTATCATGATGACCCATTATGATAAACAATACGAGATAGAATGTATTCGTAATTTGTATAATATGGGTGTGAAGGGGATTGTTTTATGTTCCGTGAACAATGGAGTGGAATTTGAAAACTATCTGAAACTTTTTGATATTCCTATTGTTGCTGTAGGAAACATAGTTGAATCGTTGCCGTATGTAGGAATTGATGATTTTCTTGCTATGAAAGAAATGACCGAAAAAGTTTTAAGTGATAATCCTCAAAATATTATTTATTTTTCACCAGCACTCAATTATTCCGATGCCTATGCTCAAAGACTAAGATATGAAGGTTTTTTAAGTGCTGTCGGTAATGCAACATATTCGGTTGTAACAGATATAGATAATATAAAAGAATCTTATGAAGAAAAAACAACCATTATTTGCTCCAATGACTATTATGCGCTTAAGGTGTATTTCAAGGTCTCTAATGCGAAGATTGTTGGCTTTGATAACATCAGTGTAATTGATAAGTGCAAAATACCTATCGATTCTGTAGGATATTCTATGGCTGAAATTGCGAATGCGGCAGTAGAGATGATTAGGTGCAACGGAAAGGAAAATGTGATTGTAAGACACTTCATTACAGAACATACAGTATAGCTTGAAGTTGTATCTGAATGCGTGGCATCAAAACCATTCGGCTCTTTCAAAACAAAAATCCTGTCGAAAGGCAGGATTTTTCGTTTTGTATTATTCAATATTCATCATTCATTAAATGCGACAGGATTCCCTCATGAATAATGAATGATGAAACCGCTTCGCTAATGAATAATAAAAGTACAGCCTTATTTGACTTTGCTTTTCTTCGTTTTGTTCATTCTGTATTCTGACGGCGAAATCCCTGTTATTTTTTTAAAGAGCTTTGAAAAATAATAAATATCATGAATTCCGACGGAAGCTGCGATGTTTTTAAAGTCAAGTCCCATGGTAATCAGGGATTTGGCTTTTTTTATTCTGTATTCCATCAAATACTCGTTTGGTGCTTTGCCTGTTTCTTTTTTAAATATTCTGTAAAAGTAGGTGCGATCAAGACAAAGGTGATTTGAAATGTCATTGACACTGATTCCTCGTCCGTAATTATATTCAATATAAGAAATCGCGTTTTGAACATGGTTTTTATTAGGGTGGGTATTTCTTTCTGCATAAGTGGCTTTATCTATGTGTGATAAGCATTCCAGTATACAGGAGACCAATCTTAGTTGTGAACATGTTCTTTCGTTTTCATCTATATATTTCAGACAATCCGTGATGCATGCAGCAAAAGCCTTGTCCACATTATGTATGACAAGGCTGCTGTGTGAGATGCCAATATTATTATAATATTTATGCGCATGCGTTCCTTTGAAAATAATCCAGCAAAATTCCCACGGATCATCCTTATCGGCATAATATGTTACTAAATCGTCAGGATATATAGCAAAAACATCGCCTTTTTTTAAGGCGTGTTTTTGCTCGCCCGTCTCATAGTATCCTTTGCCTGAAACAATATAGTGCAAAATATAACTGTTTCTAATACCTGGTCCGTCTGAAAACTCAGAATTGCATTTTTCATGTCCACAACCAACCAATGCAAGCTCCTCATCAGAGTCGTATAACGGGTTATAAAAAATTCTTTTCAATTTTCTTCCTCCAATATCCGGCATGGCAAGTTAAGATGGTTTGCCCTCGCCAGGCGTTAATAATTCAAGCAGTTCCTTCTCCGCATAACATCTCGTCCGCTTTTCCGCCTAAAAGTCGCATTTCTTCAACTCCGCAAATTTGATTCGGGTGTCCTGTATATACGTTCATAACGCGCCCTCTTGTTTGTTTTTTTGTTCTATAGATAAACATTATTATAATATGAAAAATTAAAAAAAGCAACATTTTTACAAATAAAGACAACAATAGTATATTTACTCGGTTTTGACGCAATGATAAAATTTTAATAAAATTAAAACGAGTATCTCGGCAGAAAGTATTTTTGCCCGAGAGCGTGATTTTCTCAAATTCAGTTAAGCGCTATTGATGGAGTAATGTTCAAAAAGATGCCGACATAAAAAAGGAGGAATATAGGATGAGTAAAATTTACGGTGATGGGATCCATGATGATACGAAAGGCTTACAGGAATTGATTGATACATCAAACAACGAATTGTGCCTGTCAATGCCCGATGTACATTATTTGATTTCAAAACCTCTGGAATTACCCTCAAACTTCAAGTTAAAATTACCTCGCTATGCGGAGGTAAAGCTTGCGAAGGATTCAAACTGTGTAATGCTTAAAAATAAAACCGTAACTGACCGTGCGAAAAGAGTTGTTCGTGAATTATTTGATTATGTAAACGAATATTCGCCCGATTATCCCTGTGAAAACATTGAGGTGGAGGGCGGTATCTGGAATTTCAACAACAAGGAGCAGGCTAAAAATCCTATTTTAGACGGAAACTATGTAATAAAAGGTTATTGCGGTCATGCCTTTTTGTTTTACAATGTAAAAGGACTTCATATTTCATCCCTTACCATAAAAGACCCTGTTACATTTGCAGTTACGATAGACAGAGTTTCTTATTTTACGGTAGATAATATTGTTTTTGATTTTAATTACGGCAATCCATTAGCTGCCAATATGGATGGTATACACTTAAACGGAAACTGTCATTTCGGTGAAATCCGAAACTTAAAGGGTGCTTGCTATGATGACTTAGTGGCGCTAAATGCCGATGAAGGTTCAGCCGGCGAAATTTCAAATGTTTTAATTGACGGAATTTATGCAGAAGATTGTCATAGTGCGATACGCTTGCTTTCTGCAAATCATTCGGTCAGAAATGTACACATTACGAATGTCTTTGGCACATATTATCAGTATTGTATTGGAATTACCAGATTTTATCCAACGGAAGACAAAGGCTTTTTCGACGGCATTACCATAGATAATGTTTATGCGAGCAAGGCAGTTCGCATCCCTGTTTACGCAAAATCTGCCACGTCGTATGTGTATCCCCTTATCTATATTGAAGATAAATTGCATGTCAAGGCTCTTAAAATTTCAAATGTAAACCGCCGAGAAAAAAATGTTCCGGTGGAAACTATTTTTGTAGGAGATGATACTATCGTAGAGCAGATGATTTTGGATAACATTACAACCGAAAATCATACCGAAAACGAAAAAATGCCGCTGCTTGTCAACAACGGTGAAATACAGAATTTGTACAAAAATGCCATTTTTGAAGATGGTATGGCAGTTTAAGCCGATTCTCAAAAATTTCATAATTGCGGTAAAGAGTTACGATTTAAATAAAAAACCGCTGCCCGAGAGTTTTCTCTTAGGCAGCGGTGTTTTTTGCATGTGAAACTATAACGAAAATCTTTAAAACGGATTAAATAAAGGCAAAAATAACAGGACAACATTTATGTTACCTGCAGGAGAAATCATATCACAATAATATTGTTTTCATTCAGTCCAAAGAGCTCCTGAAGTTTTCTGGAATTTGTTACAATATAATCTATTTTCTGTATTGGCACAAGGTTAAAGGGTGCAGAAAGATTCAGCTTGCTTTCATCGCATAAGAACACGGTTTTTTTCGATTGTGCAATTGCAGTTTTCCTGATTTGGGTTTCAGGAAGAGAAGGGTCTGTTAAAATTCCCTTTTCATTTACGCCGTGACAGGAAAAAATAAAAATGTCGATGTTAAATTTTTGAATAAATTCTTCCGCAAAGCTTCCGAAGTTTGCCAAAGAATTTTCAAAGATTTCTCCTCCGGTGCAGTAGGTTTTGACCCCTTTTTTTACAAGCATTGCTGCCAAAGGAATACCATTTGTAATGACGGTGATTCCCTTTTTTTCAGAAAGAAACTCAGCGAGCTGTAATGTGGTGGTGGATGCGTCAACAAAAACAATATCATTGTCATCGACAAACCTCGCTGCAGCCTGACAGAGATGTCGCTTTTGCACACTATTGATTGTTTTTCTAAAGTCTAATGGTGCAACGATGTGTTCGTTTTGTATTTTTTTTGCTCCCCCATGACTTCTGACAAGCTGTCCTCTTTTATGCAAAAGGGAAAGGTCGCGGCGGATGGTTGGAAGGCTCACATAAAGCTTTTTCGCCAGCTCCTGTGCAGATATATATTTTTCTTCCTCCAGTATTTTCAGGATTTCATCATATCGTTCTTCTTTTATCATTTCACCCTCCGTGATTGCTCGTTTTGAGCGTTTATCCATATTTTAGCCACTTATTGACTATCGTTTTTGATTGTTTTATTATATTATATATAAATTAATAAGTCAATATAGAATAATTTTGGAGGGACAAAATGGCGAAAACAAACATAGTAGATTGGAACACAATAACAAATTTCGTAATTGATTCTTTTGTAGGCTACGGAATTCCAAAAGAGGATGCTTCCATTTGTGCAGATGTTTTGCTGGAATCTGACAAAAGAGGTATTGAATCCCATGGCGTAAATCGTTTTAAGCCTGTATATCTTGACCGGATTAAAGCCGGCATTCAGCAGGCGGTAACGAATTTTGAAATCATAAAGGAAACACCCACAACGGCAGTAATAGACGGACATCATGGTATGGGTCAGGTAATCGGCTTTAAGGCTATGAATATGGCAATAGAAAAAGCCAAGGAATATGGTATGGGTATGGTTGTTGTACGGAATTCCTGTCACTACGGTATTGCGGGGTATTATTCCTCTATGGCAACAAAAGCGGGATGTATTGGTATGACGGGTACCAATGCCCGTCCCTCTGTTGCACCCACCCATGGTGTGGAGGGTATGTTTGGTACCAATCCATTTACCATAGGTGTTCCTACCGATGAGGCATTTGATTTTAATTTTGACTGTGCAACATCAATTACGCAGAATGGTAAGGTTGAATACTATGAAAGAATAGGGGAGGATGTTCACCCCGGAACCATTATAGGTCAGGGCGGCGAACCGGTTGAGGGTGATGCCGGAAAAGCTCTTAAAATGATACGGGGCGGCACGGCGGCACTCACAACCCTTGGCGGGATCGGGGAAGCTCTCGGCGGCTATAAGGGTTATGGCTTTGCACTTGCTGTGGAGTTTTTCTCATCTATTTTGCAGGATGGCGCCTATGGAAAAGATCTTGACGGAAAAGACGAACAGGGCAATATCCGTCCTTATCAGCTTGGTCACTGGTTTATTGCAATTGACACCGACCATTTTCTGGGTGAAGAAATTGCCCGCAAAAAAGCAGGTGATATCTGCCGCAGTATGCGTGCATCCAAAAAAGCACCGGATAGCGAACGTATCTATACCGCAGGCGAAAAAGAATACGAAATCCGCCTTGCCCGTAAGGACGGTGTGCCAATCAACGAATCTGTTCAGAAGGAAATCATCCAGATACGGGATGAGCTTGGTTTGACGCAGTATCAATTTCCATGGGAGGACTAAAAATGGATATCAGACAGGAATCGCTCAAGAAGCATTATGAATGGAACGGAAAAATAGAGGTTATTTCAAGAGCCCCCATCAATTCAAGAGAAGACCTTTCTTTAGCATATACGCCCGGTGTTGCAGAGCCTTGCCTTGAGATTCATAAGGATATGAATAAATCCTATGACCTTACCCGCCGCTCAAACCTTGTTGCGGTTGTTACCGATGGCACGGCAATACTTGGCCTCGGTGGTATCGGCCCGGAAGCCGGTATGCCGGTGATGGAGGGTAAATGTGCCCTTTTTAAAGCGTTTGCCGATGTGGATGCATTTCCGCTTTGCATAAAGTCAAAGGATGTAGATGAAATCGTCCGCACAATATATCTTCTCTCGGGAAGCTTTGGCGGTATCAATCTTGAGGATATTTCTGCTCCGCGATGCTTTGAAATTGAAAGAAAGCTGAAAGAAATATGCGATATTCCGATTTTTCACGATGACCAGCACGGAACAGCTATTGTTGTAGCTGCGGCACTTATCAATAGCCTCAAGCTTGTGAAAAAGGAAATCGGCAAGGCGAAGGTTGTAATAAACGGAGCGGGGTCGGCAGGGATTGCCATTGGAAAGCACCTGATGAATATTGGTGTTAAAAACCTCACTTTCTGTGACCGCTTCGGCATTGTTTGTGAAGGTGACGAAAACAATAATCCGGCACAGGAAGAGGTGGCAAAGGTAACCAACCTTGAACATAAAAAAGGAACCCTTGCAGATGCTCTTGCAGGGGCAGATGTGTTTATCGGTGTTTCTGCTCCCAATGTTGTAACGCCGGAAATGGTAAAATCAATGGAAAAAGATAGCATTCTCTTTCCTATGGCAAACCCCACACCTGAAATTATGCCTGACGTTGCAAAGGAAGCCGGGGCAAGAGTTGTTGGAACAGGCCGTTCCGATTTCCCGAATCAAATCAATAATGTTCTTGCATTTCCCGGTATCTTCAGAGGCGCACTGGATTGCAGAGCAACCTGCATCAATGAGGAAATGAAGGTTGCAACATCCTTTGCTCTTGCCTCTCTGATTCCCGATGATGAAATAACAGAAGAAAATATTATTGCTCCGGCACTTGATAAAAGAGTGGCACAGGTTGTAGCGGAGGCTGTTATCAAAACTGCCAAAGAAACCGGCGTTGCAAGGATATGAGGAGATTGTATGAATCGTTTAAAGAACATAAAGCTTTTTCTTCTTGATATGGATGGAACAATATATCTTGACAATGAACTCTTTGACGGAACGCTTGATTTTCTGGAATATGTCAAAAAAAGCGGAGGAAGATATATTTTTCTTACCAATAACTCCTCCAAAAGCGTGGATAAGTATATTGAAAAGCTGGAGAGCCTCGGCATAAAATCAACTGCTGATGATTTCCTGACGTCAACCGATGCAACCGCCCTTTACCTTCAAAAGAAAAACTACAACAAAATATATGCCTTTGGTACAACATCATTCAAACAACAGCTGAAAGATTCCAAGCTGCCCATCACGGATCAATTGGAGGATGACATTGACTGTCTTTGTATGGGGTTCGATATCGAGCTGAGCTTTCAAAAGCTTGAGGATGCCTGCATACTTCTTGGAAGAGACATTGACTACATAGCCGCAAATCCCGATTGGGTTTGTCCGACCTGGTATGGTTATGTGCCCGACTGCGGCTCTGTCAGTGAGATGCTCTATCGTGCAACCAAACGACGTCCTGTATTCATTGGTAAGCCTGAACCGACTATGGCTCTTCTTGCCATGGAGAGAACAGGGTTTCAAAAGCAGGAAACAGCACTGATCGGAGATAGACTCTATACTGATATTGCCTGCGGGGTGAATGCAGGAGCATCCTCTGTGTTTGTTCTCTCCGGCGAGGGGACAATGGAAGATGTGGAAAAGAGTGAGGTGAAACCCCACTATATATACAAGAACATCAAAGAGCTATACTTGGACCTACATACCGAATAGTGGTGTATACGGGCATCGAAACCAAAACAAAAAGCCTATCATACGATAGGCTTTTTTGTTGTATTATTTTTTTAGGCGGGGTATTATGTCAAGCCGTACAACCCCTATGATCAGCGAAATCAGAGTAAATGCCTCGCATAGCACGCCTGCAATGGAAAAGACACAATAATTATAAATCAACCAGCTTGTACAGGTGATAAAAATCAATGCTCTGACCACAGTGGTATTTTTGTTTCCGTATGCAATGGTTGACAGGATTTTGGCGACAATAATCAGGATGCTTTTCTTCCCCTGCCAGGTGAAGATGCCAAAAACTAGAAAGGCAATGCCAAACAGCAGGGTGGATATGGTTGTCTTTTTGTTTTGTGCCACCTGCTTTGTAAAGATAATATTTCTGACACACCCCACAAGATTCATTGCCATACCGGTATATGCCCCTAAAAGGAAATACTGGATGGAAAAAATAAACTCGTTGAGGGTTCTGAAAAGTAAAATAGAGTTGTGTTTTTTGCATTGAAAGGATATGATGCTTGCGATAATTCCCAATGCGCCGATGAGTTGTATGATGATATCCATAGGTAAGCTCCTTGATAATTGCTATGAACAAAGTAATTATATCATACGAAAATTGTAAAAACAACAAAAGTCGACATATTGATACTGAAGATGTCGAAATATTGCAAATTAAATTTCATGGACGAAATCTAAATGGTTTGGGGATTTGTTTTGAAAGAAACTTTGCCACAAACTGTTGAAAAGTTTGTTTAGAGGTAAGCGTATGAAATCGTTATGGAATAATGTTGACAACAAGCCGGAATTTGCACCGCTCACGGGGGATATCCAAACAGATGTGTTGATTATCGGGGGCGGACTGTGTGGCATTCTGTGTGCCTATGTTTATTCTATTCAAGACAGAGAGGTCATAGAAAGGAGGGGGAAGGTTTTCTTAAATTCCTAACTTGAGTAGTCTTTTTTGAAAAAATATAAAGAACGGAGTTAACAAAACGGACGCTTTTCCGTAAAGATGGCGTAATTGTATATTGCGTTTCGTACAGAAGCGTGGTATAATAAAATGGAATATGGGGTAGTGTTTCCTCAAAGAGAAAAAATGTAGCAAATTGGCGGGAAGAATACCCTATCTAGCGGAAAAAATGTCGGCAAAGTGAAAGGAATGGTGGTACTGTGGGAAAGACAATTCAGTACGATATATCCGTTGATTTTGGGAAAGAAGTAGGAAAAATCAAGCCTATGCACGCCGTAGGCGGCGGACCCAAACAGGGCGGTGCTATGGGGTCTCGGGACATTTCCAATTATTATATGTCCATGAATATCCCTTACTCGCGTCTTCATGATATTGAACATGAGTTCGGCAGTGGACTCTTTGTGGATATTCATAACGTGTTTCCGAATTTTGATGCAGACGAGAACGATCCTGCGTCTTACGAGTTCGGCCATACCGATAGATACTTAAAGGGCATTATTGATGCCGGAGGGGAACCTTTCTACCGTTTGGGTGAGACCATCGACCACAGCGGTCTTAACAAATACATCAATCCTCCCAAGGATTTTGCCAAGTGGGCAAGAATCTGCGAACATATTATTCGGCATTACAACGAAGGATGGGCAGAGGGGTTCCACTATAACATGGAATATTGGGAAATCTGGAACGAGCCGGATAGCTATCAGCCCGGCTATAACCAGATTAATATGTGGACAGGAACCAGAGAACAGTACTTTGAGCTCTACCGGATTACTTCTCACCACCTGAAGAACTGCTTTGGGGATAAGATTAAGGTGGGCGGTTACTCCTGTTGTAACTTAAATGCCCTGATTGATGAGGTGCAGAGTCCCCGGGGTCAGCATCTTTTAAAGTGGGCAGATGATTTTTTTGACTACATCAACAACCCCGATACATGGTGTCCTCTGGATTTTTATTCCTACCACAACTACTTCCGGGACCCCAAGATCCCCTTCCGCTATAATAATGCGGTGAGAGAGTATGTGGACAGCAAGGGTCGAGAGGATGCAGAGATTATCTTCACCGAATGGAACATCGAACCCATGAAGAGCTTTGCGGAGCGAATGGATGCCTTAGCGGCAGTAAAACTTGGTTATATCTTCCTGACCGGACAGAAATCCTCTGCCGATATGATGATGTTTTATGACATTGTCCGGAATTCTTACAATGGTGTCATATCGGAAGACCGGTGTGCCTTTGCCCAGTACCATGCATTTGTGATGTTCGGTCAGCTCTATGCTCTGGGTACGGAGGTGGATACTGGAATCCACGCCGAAGGAAGCGACCTTGCCTACGTTGCGGCGAAGAATGACAAAAAGGCGGCACTGATGATCGCCAACATCCACGAAACCCGTGGAGTGTCTTTGGAACTGGAAATTGATTTGAAGGGATACGAGAATTATTCCACCTATAAAATCTATACCATGGACCGGGTTCAGTCCCCTACGCTCCCGACCCTCTATGAGCGGGGCAGGGTAACCGATAAATTAAAAATTACCTATAGTCAGAGAGAAGCACTGACCTATATCGAGTTTGAATAGAAAAAAACAAAAGTTAGAGCAAAAATTTCTTGTTTTTGTAAAATTGGACAAAAATTTCTATAGAATAAGACAAAAATCTATGGTATAATACTTAAAATATAATTTGTTTCATAAGAAAGGTCTCGAAAAAGGATTGGAAAGGAGCATATTTATGAGGAAATTAGCAGGACTTTTGGCAGTAATGATGGTGTTGACTATGGTGTCGGTGCCGGTCTTTGCGGCAGAGGTGGAAACCGACCCTGCAAAGATTGGTATGTCCAACAACTTCGTCGTTTTCGAGGAGGACTTCTCGGATAACAGCAATGGATGGGAGCTGACAGGGGCTGCGGAAATTAAGGATGGCAAGCTCTATTTGAGTGAGGTCGGCGATGTAGAGAGTGGAATTGCAAAGCTGCCGACGTTGACTTCCTATGCACCGTCGGGAAATTGGTATATGACTTTCAAGCTCCAGATTGATGATTGTCCCGACGCAATGCATACAGAGGCGAATGATAAAGACATTTTCTTTATGCAGATGGCGGCGCCGTCCGGCCAGAGCGGACGTCTTTATGGTGGTCTTCGGCACCGGGGTTGGTTTCATATGACGGATAATGCTCCGGCGGTTGCTGCACAGTATTATTTTGCAGAAAAGGGATGGGCTACCGGTAATAATTATGGTGGCATTGCCGACAACAGTACTACGTATACCTCGGCAGGATATGACCACGAGAAGGTGTATGAGTATTTATTTTCCTTTTATCCCAAAGAATGGGTAGAGGGAGGAGAAACCAAGACCTATACCTGTTATGACTACTATCGTCGCCAACTGGATGCGGATGGGAACCCTGTTGGCAGCGGTGCGTGGGAAAAGCTTAATGATACAAGAGAGCTTTATTGGAAAGATGGCTCGGTTGGTGCTTATACGTTGCATGTTTCCAATTCTACGAACATTCTTGGAACAACAACGGTTATGGATGATTTTAAAATCTATCAGGGATCTTATTCCAAGATAGAGGACCCGGTGATTGCGGACGGAAATGTATCCTCAACGGGAACCTTCATGTATGGCTATGGCGGAGAAGGTACTTATGAGGTAGCAAAGGGAGGGGTAAAAAACCTCGTAACCGACAGCATCGGCACCGACCGGCAACTGACCCAGATGGTAGCGGTGTATGATAAGAAATACGGCTACACCAAAAAGGTGGAACCCAAGACCTACACTGCAACTGGTGGTCAATGGGTGAATTTATCTCAGATGGTATCCGGAGTAGATAGCGAAACCGACACAGTAGCAGCAATGCTCTGGGACAGTATCGAAACCGGAATTCCGCTGGCAATTGCAAAGGATGAAATCAACCGGAACCTTGCAGAAGAGGGAGCGGTGGACGACACTACGGTGCAGGTTAACTATAGCACTAATTTCAACGAGGTAGCGGTAAGCGGATACATCGGCGTTGGTGAAAAGCAGATGACCGCAAGCCTGACCGAAAAAGCAACGGGCGAGCTGGCGGCGGTGGTACAGACCTCCTCCAATGGTTCCGGTTTGGTAGCAGCCAAGCTGGCACTTAACCCGGCAGAGTGGGATAGCGGCAAATACATCCTTCGGATTCAGTACGGTGATGCGGTGGCAGACAGCCATGAGGTTGATCTCTACACCAATGATATTGTAGAGGGTGTTACCGATGGAGAGGGCATGAAGTCCTTCCTGGTACGCTACGCCTCCGACGAAGTCAAGGCCCTGGCGGAAGAGGATGGCTTTGCGGATTTGGTTTATCAAAAGTATCAGGATTTGGCAGGAGAGAATGCAGGCGGAACCGACCTCTATGCCTTCCGGGAATATTTAGACCCGGCCATTGAGGCGGCAAAGGCAGAGCGGAATCTGTTGCTGGCAATTAATAAAGAACTCAGTGCCGACATTGTTGCCTGGGGGACGGTCAGAACCTTGATTACCGAAATCTATGCCGAGGCACTGGGCTTGACCCAAGCTGACCTGATTGAGCTGGGAAGCATCACCAATCAGAAGGGACTTTACACCGCATTGGAAGGTGGCTATTCCTCGGCGGAGGATCTTCTTGCGGATTTGGAAAAGGCGAAGAAAAAAGCACAAAGCACCAAACCAGCCGGAGGCGGCGGTGGTGGCGGAGGCGGCGGAGGCGGCGGCCTTGGCGGTGCCACCATTGTTACCGGCGGAGATAAAAACAGTAATACCAACACCAATGGCGGATACTTGGACGACTACACCGTTGGTGCGGATGAAACCGTGGACACCAAGCCGGCACCGACCCCGGTGGAAGAACAAGTAACCTTTACCGACCTGGGCAACGTTGCCTGGGCAGAGAAGAGCATCAAGATACTTCAGGGAATGGGAATTATTCAGGGGGACGGCGATGGAAACTTCTATCCGGACCGTGCCGTTACCAGAGAAGAGTTTTTGAAGATGGCAATGCAGGCGGCGGGTATTACGGCAAGCGGTTCTGTGGATGCTTTTGCAGATGTGGACAAGGATGCTTGGTATTACGAGTATGTTGCAGCGGCGTATGAATTGGGGATTGTCAATGGCATCAGCGAATCTGCCTTTGGTATCGGCCAGAAAATTACCCGTGCTGACATGGCGGTGATGCTCAAGAGAATTCTGGAGCATACCGGCATTGAAGTTATGCCGGAGAAAAACGCGTTTGTCTTTGACGATTTTGACACCATTCCCAAATACGCAAGAGAGAGCATCACGATTCTTTGTCAAGGCGGCTTGATGCAGGGTGTCGGCGACAATCAGTTTGCTGCCGGGGCATCTGCCACCAGAGCGGAATCGGCAGTTGCTATTGAACGGATTTACAATTACATTGCAGAGAGGAGATAAGAAGCATGACAAAATGGAATCAACGAATTGTTTGCATTGTTGCTCTTGTTGCCATGCTGGCAACCATGTTCTGCGGATTCAGCGTATCGGCAGAGGAGACCGAACCTGCTGAGGTGAGAATGATTACCGAAAAAGAAGAGGAACTTTTGCTCTATCTCGGTATCCTGAAGACGCCGGGACCTGTCCAGGAGGCAGAGATTACCCGTGGTGGTTTGGCACAGATTGCATCCCGGGTTCCCAAGCTTCCGGAATACACCGAGGGAGAGACCTACTTTGTGGATGTTCCCAGTACCCATAAGTATTATAAGGAAATTCATGCTTTGGCAAAGGCGGGAATTTTGGCAGGTGATGGGAACGGCTACTTCCGTCCGGACGACCCGGTTACCCCCACCGAAATCAGCAAGGTGTTTCTGGTGATTCTGGGTTATGACGTGATGGGCTATTACGAGGATTATCTGACCATTGCAAATCGAATTGACTTGAACGAGGGCATCGAGTGGAGCGGAAATGTTACTGTTGGACAGATGCTGAGAATGATCTGCAATGCCCTGGACACCGAAATGGTAGAAAAGGTTTTGTATGGAGAAGAAGACGAGTATAAGCAGGTTGATGGCTTTACTGCTCTGGAACGGTATCACGGACTGGTGAAACAGTACGGCATTGTTAGCGGTGCTTACGGAACCCGGCTGACCGACCCGGACGGACTCTTGGAGAAGAACCATCTTATCATTAATGATACGCTCTTCTATTACGAAGACCCCTCCTTGTTGGGTAAGGCTGTAATTTTCTATAGCGAACGGGATAAAGCGACCGGAAAAACCAAGCCGGAGATTCAGTTCCTTTACGAAAACGCCGAGAGAACCAAGAGCATAACCGTCGTAGGCGAGGACGTTGTGGGAATTAACGGCACCAAGTTTGAATACTATGAGGGCAGTAATAAACGTAGCGTAACCTTGGTTGACGCTCCGGATGTTATTGTCAACGGCATTGCCTATCCGGAGTATACGCAAGCGGATTTGAAGCCCTTCTGCGGCAAAGTAACGCTGATTAACAACAATGCCGATAACCGCTATGATGTTATTCTGGTTGAAGAATATACCTTCATGATGATTGATAGCATCGACCAGGAGGAGGGCATCCTCTACGGTAAATACCCCAAGGTTTCGGTAGGAACAAAGGGCCAGGAGGAAGACTATCGTGTGATTATGGATGCGGGAATCGAAGGCGAACTGGGATTCCTGATTCCTGGTGATATGGTGGCAATCCAAACCAGCAAGAACACCACCGGCAACAGACGGATTACCGTTACCTACTTAGGTGAGGGTACCACCGGTGTCATTGAGGGAATTCACAATGATATTTATACCATCAGCGGTGTGCAGTATCAGGTTACCGATGCTACTGCCATGGATAGCACTCCTTACATCATTGGACAGACCGTTGCGGTCTACACCCATGAGGGGTATTGTGCCGGCATGATTCATGCGGATAACGATGCCTACAAGTTCGGTTACTTAATCGATTTCGCCAATGTGGGAACCTATTACAATGAAAAACTGGCGGTTCGGATTGTGAATCAGGACCGGGTTCTCATGGAACTTACAGCAACCGATAAGCTGACCATGGACGAAATGATTTTTGATGATTTTGAAGCAGAAAAAACCTGGCTGACGGCTGCGGCGGACAAGAGAGACTACTCGGAAAATCTAAAGGATGCCGTTGAGAATGGCTCTAGCAGTACCAGTGCCGTTTTGGGGCAGCTGTGCCAGATGGAGGTGTTAACCCAGCTGGAGGAGGGTGAAACGAATTTCCCCTATTCCCAGCCGGTTCGGTACCGCCTGAATAACGACGGGCTTTTGACCCATCTGGACACCCTGAACGAGGGTGCAAACGAAACCCAGGAATCCCTGATGGCATATCAGCAGGATGATACGGCTGCAAGAGATGGATTGTATCATTCGGCAACGGCAGAGATGGAGGGTGTGATGTACAACACCCAAGACCGCTCGTTCTACAGCACCACCAGTACCACACTTACCGATGGCAAGCTGTATGCGACCCTGATGAGCACCGGTAATGTCATTCGTCCCCCTTACAATAAGCGGGATGAGACAAAGTGGTACGGCACCGGAAATCTCGTTGAGACTTACTATGTGGCAGAGGCATATACCGTGAACAACTATAAAATGGCTCGCTACGCAGTGGTTTACAACAAAACCTATGAGGCAAACGTCAGTGAGGATAATAATTTTTATGTGATTGGCAATGTAGAGCGTGTTCTGGGCGAGGACGGCACGGTTGTCCGTCAGGTAACCCTGTATGGGTCCGGCGGTCCCTATACTCGTACCGTTGCCGATGATATTCCCGATTCCCAGTTGGTGATTGGTGATATTGTACAGTTCCAGGCAGATGGCGAAAATGTTGTCGTAGCAATGGAAAACTATTATTCTGTTGCAGAGGGAGACCCGACGGTAAGGGTTCGCCAGATGGGTAGCTCCGGCGGACGTCCCTGGGGCGAACGATACCGGATGGCTTATGGAACCGCTATGGCATATGTAGATGACTTGATTGTTCACACCACCTCGGTTGGAAAGGATATTTGGAGACAGGAAAATCTCCGGAACTATCGGATAAGTGCTACCTCCTTCTATCGGTACACCGAGGAGAGCGGAACCCCCAAAGTGGAGACGGCAAGTGCCGGTGATCTGGTTCCCTATGACACCGACAACCAAACCACCCAGCGAGTGGTTATGATTACCTACAACGGAAGACTTGACGTTGTGTATATTATTGATAAGGATTAGGAGGGATGGCTATGAAACGATTTGCAACTTTACTTTTAACCATTTGCATGTTACTGACAGTAGTAGCTCCCTTGTCGGTATCAGCAGAGGAAACCTATTGGTATGATGCGGCAAGCACCATCACGCAGAAGATGGGTACCATTACATTCAATGGTTCCCAGGCAACCTTCTCTTGTGATGTGCCTGCATCAGATGGCGGTTCCTTGGGTATCAACATTCCTTTGACCCTTCCCAACAAGGAAGTTACCGTGGAATGGAAGATGCGGATGGAGGGTGCCTGGACCACCCGTGAGTCTATGATTATTAATACCGGTTCTCACAGAGCCTATATGGGCTACCGTGCAAACGGTATTACCTGTCAGGACAAAACCGGAACGGCGAAGGTGATTCCCTGTACCACGGGGAACACCATGAACAACTTTGCGGTAAAGATCAACAAAGATGGCATTGCAGAGTTCTTCTGTAACGGTAGGAGCATTATGAAGGATTGGCAGCTGCCTACCAATACCGGGGCTGCCGCCATCAATATCGGCGGCTACGGCGGAACTGGCGGCACCTTGAGTAAGTTCACCATCGCTGATGTGAAGTGGACCATCCCTGAGGGAGGAGCTACCACGGTTACCAGCGGCGATCCCCCCTCTTTGACCACCCCCCCCGAACCCTTCTTCTATGATTTTACAGAGGAGGAGGACTTGACCGAGTGGCGGTGTGCATCGGATGCGGTTTGGATTGACACCGAAAAGGGTGTTCTTGCCATGGATCAGGCGTTGTCCAGCTCCACTGCGGCTTTTGTTCGGCTGACCTTTGCTGATGATTTTATCATCGAGCATAAGCTACGGTTCCAGGTGTTTGGCGATAAGTTCTATTATAAAGTCCACTATCCGGGTGGAGTATTCTACATTGATATGCGTGAGCAGAGATTCCACACCGAGAAGGTCAGCGGAGACCTTCTCCCTGACGGATTCCTCCTTGACCCGGAGAACCCGGATGAATGGCATACCATGAAGTTCGTCTCCTACGGCGGAAAGAAGTATGTGAAGGTCTACATTGATGATGAATTGATCGGTGATTTCCCCACCGATCCATCCACCCGTGCTTACTATCACCTCCAGATTGGTGCCCAGGGTATGAATGGTACCCATGCGGCAATGGAGTATGACTGGATTCGCTATACTCCCGTCTGGGCAGGGGATGCCTGCCTGGCAGCACCTCTTTATGGTGATAGCTACTTAGAGGGCGAACCCATCAACCTGAAAGCATACCTTGCAGAGGGTGTTACTGCTGACAAGGTAGATTACAAACTAAATGGTGTGGTAGTTGCCACCGGAACCAAGGAAAATAACTACAACGCCGTGCTGACCGGACTTCCTGCAGGTTCTTACTCTATGGTAGCTTCCTGTAACGGAAAGGATAGTACAGTTACTGAATTTGATGTACTTCCTGCACGGAAGAATAGCATCCATGTAAAATGGACAGGTAAGGACAAAGCGGAAGCAAGTCTTGCCTACTACGACGAGCTTCCCAATGTGAAGTCGGTGGAATATCTGGTAAACGGCGAGTCTGTGGGTTCTTCCAATCAGGCGCCCTTTATCGCAACGCTGCCTGTTCCAAGCTCCGAGGGAACCAGTATTGTAGCTCTTTGTAAGGATGCAAAGGGTACCCTGCTGGAAAAACTCAGCGGCATCGTTGCTCCCGATTTGTCTTCGGGAGATAGTACCCATTATGCCAACGAAGTTTCCTATCAAGTAACCGGAAGCGGAAGCGCTGATGTGGAGCTTTCCAACGGTATTTTCCAACTTAAAATGAATCACACCGCAGATAAACTAACCTACCTAACCAACGAGGGCGAAAAGAAGGTTAAGGCAGGTGCAGGTAGATATACCATTTTAACCGATGGTCCCTTTGCGGATGTATACTACAGCGGAAAATTGGTAGCCTCTTTCCGGATGCCTCTGACTCAAAGCGTGGGACATCAAATCAAGGAAAATGGTATGGCAGTCAAGAATTTTGCCATTTCCATTCCTGAGGGACGGCAAAGCTACCTAAATAAGCGGAATGTATCCGACAAGAATGGGGTTTATGCCATTCCCGGTCTTGACCAGAAGTACTATTATCATGTAGATTTCATGGCATCCCATGACGAACAGGTCAAACTGGTCATGAATGATTCCATCTTCTCGGCAAGTATTGAAATCCGTGATGGTAAGGTTTACTGTAAGACTGCAAAGTCTTTGGACTCGGAAGCTTACGAGTACGAGTTGGGAGATGCACCTCAGGGTGAAACGCACTATCGGTTGGCGACCGAGCTTGGTATGTCCAATCTCTACGCCAACGGTAAGGTGCTTGGCTCCTTCCGTAACGTCAGAGCTGTGGGAGAGCCTGCTTTGGCGGTAAATGTTACTTCCGGCGACCTTTCCTACCTGTCGGTGAACGACTTTACCGACCTCTATCTCTATCAAGATGATTTTGTAGGCGGAGGAAGTTCGGACTCTAACGATTACTGGATGACCGCCAAGGGAATGACCAGTTATATTGACACCACCCGTCAGGAAATGGTTCTTGTTGCCAAGGAAAAGACCAACGCCATTGCCGAGATGCTTGCCTATGCAAGAGAGCTGGAATTTGGCGCAGATGTTGCGGTGAACCAGGTAGGAGACAAAGCAGGTCTTTGGTTGCTCATTAACCATTCCACTGCCGGAACCTACACCAAGGTAGGCTACAACTTCGAAACTCGTGAGTTCGAGATTGTAGACCGGCAGGAGTCGGATTCTTCCATCACCAAGACAACGGTGCCTTATGAGTTACCCATTGGTCAATCTGTCCGGTTGGAAGTCAAGACCGAGCAGCAGAGGAAGGATGGCATTCAAAACGACAAGAAGGCAACCCTTTATGTGAACGGCACACCGATTTTGAGCAAGGATACCTTAGATATTGCCGGTAAGGTTGGCTTTATCGCAACCAACTGCGTAGCAAATGTGAAAAATGTTTCCTATCGCGGCGATGCGAAACCCATGCTGGATGTTCGGGATGCCAATGCAGAAGCAAACAACTTTACGGGCAGTAACACCACCGGTGTCTTCGCCAGTGAAGACGGAAAAATGTGGTTGACCCAGCAGACAGTAGCCAACACCACCACCGACTTTGGTAAGACTTGGGTGTCTGAGGATATGAAGGCAATCAACTACCCCAAGTTTGGTGCTCATATGCTCCGTCTGAATAGTGGTGAGTTGATTTCCCTCTACAAAAACGAGGGTGTTCACGCCTGGGGTCAGGATTACTACAATGATAACAATCAGAAAAAGTATCAGATGCAGTTCTGGATTAACCGAACCGATTCGGTTGTTACCGGTTGGGAACCGGCAGGTTATCTCTTAGGTCCTGAACCGGAATTGGGTAGAACTGGCTATGCTAACACCGTTGGCGGCTTAGCCCAGTCTCCCGATGGTCCCAATGGGGAACCGGGACGTATCTTCTACGTGGGTGATGACGAACTTGCCTCCGAGAACGTAGGTGATATCAAGATGTGGTACAGTGACGACAAGGGTATGACCTGGAAAAAGGGTCTCCATATTACCTTTGAATCTCAGGGAAACAGCTGTATGCAGGAGCCTCAGCCTGTTGCCACCAAGGATTGGGTTCGTATCTACTACCGAAATGACCGTGGTATGATTCGGTACTTTGAGTCTTTGGATAATGGTACCACATGGAATACCGAGAGTAAGTCCACACCCTTCTTTATGGCGCTGAACTGCTTTGGTATGGATGTTCACCGGTACATTGACGAAAATGGGGAAATGCAGGAAGATATCTATGTTGCATGGTCCAACGACTCCCAGAACCTGGGTGCAAGATACCAGTTCCCGAGAACCAACTTCTCTCTGGCAGTTTCCAAGGACTACGGCGATTCCTGGGAGTTCTTAGGAACCACTCACCGAAATTCCTCGGTATATACCGGACAGATGAACCAAGGACTTCATTATCTGGATGGTCATCTTATTACCAACGGTTTTGCGGCAAAGCAATCCACTACCCCCAATCCCACTGGAAACCGTCCCATTGTTACCCCCATTGCCAAGCAGGTTCCCACCATGCGGATTCAGAAGACCCAGCCTCTTTACACCAGTCAGGTTGGAATGTTTGCAGCAGTAAGAGACCATCAG
Organism: Ructibacterium sp.; assembly: GCA_045540375.1. Taxonomy (GTDB): domain Bacteria; phylum Bacillota; class Clostridia; order Monoglobales; family Monoglobaceae; genus Ructibacterium. Next base: position 26,431 of record JAZQHD010000149.1, read on the forward strand.
GTTGACCGGAGTCTCGTGGTAAATCCCGAGAGCGGACAGATTCTTCTTCGTGGTATGCATGTAGACGGCGGTGCAAGTACTGCAGGTGTTGCAGTGAACTATGCGGCAGCATTCATCGGTGCAACTGTAGAAGAAGCAGCGGGTAAGGTAACCCTGAAGTGCGGAGCCTCTGCAGAATCCTTTGATGTTACCGAAGATGGTGGCGTGAAGTACATTCCGCTGGATGCTTTTGCGGAGCGGTACAGCATGAACCTTCTGGATATCGAGGGCGTGAAGGTGATTACCCCTTACGATTCCTTTACCTGGCGCGGAAGCGATGCGGTACAGAATGCATTGAAGTTCTTCTAAATAAGAAAAGTGGTGCTTTGGCACCACTTTTTTGTTTTTCCAGTCGTGCTTGAAAATTGGCGGCCTTGGCTCGCTCCATTGCCTTCCCCGATCGGTTGCGTACACTGTAGGGGGTGGCCTCCCGGACATCCCGTTGCCAATACGGAAACCTTTGCGGGACGTCGTTCTCGCCGTCCCCTACGAAACAAACAAATCTCATCAATTTTTCTGTGCACTCGTTTCATAAAACCCTGTGGCTCCGGCGACTGTGGCAAATCTTTTTCGCGGAGAAAGTCCGGCAATGGGTGAAGCGGCACCGCTTCCTTTCTTTTTTGTAACAGCCATTGAAATATGACAGATTCTGTGGTATACTGCAAAAAAAGAGGAATCAGTGTCGTAGTATGATAACAAAGAAAGGCTAAGGACGGTTTTTTCATGAGCGATAACAAATTTCTTGGTTTTTTCAAAAGATATTATTTTCTTTTGTTGCCCATTGCCATTACGGTACTATCTATGGTATTCTTTCATCCTTATTATGATATCGGCAAGGATGATATGGTCCTGTCTAACATGGTGAATAGCGCCCAAACCAACGAACACAGCGAATATCTGGTATTTATCTCCATCTATCTTGGTTTCTTTATGCGGTTTTTTGCTTTGATGTTCCCTACCTTGAGCGTTTACGAAATCACCCTGTTGGTTGCTTTTACAGGTGCTTTTATTACCTTTTTTTATAACACGCGGAAATACGAGAATAAGCTGTTCACTATCACCTTGCTGACCGGCTTGCAGGTTTTCTTGTTGTTCGGCATAACCTTTACCATTGTAGCATTTATCTGCAGTGCCGCGGGCGTGATGCTGGTTCTGGAGAATGTACCAAGGATGAATAAAAAAGCCATTGGGTATTTTCTTTTGGCCTTTCTCTTTATCTTTGTGGGATTGGGATACCGACGGGGGAGTCTTGCTACCTGTGTATTCCTGCTTTTTGTTCCCACTTGGTTCTTTGCCGTCAAAAATAAGCGGAATTCCCTGGCGGTGGTGCTGGCCCTGGTGGTGCTTTTCAGCGGAACCCATCAGTTCCTTAAAATTTCTCAAAGCACCTATACCCAGAACCTACTCGGAGAGGATTACGTTACCTTTAACCGATACCGAGGTGTGGCATCCGACGGCGGCGACCTGCGGTATGAGGATCATCAGGAGCTTTTTGATCTTCACAACATCACCAAAAACGATGTAAAAATGTATAACAACTTTCGTTTTAACGATAAAACTGTCTTTCCTACCGAAAAGGTGAAGATCATGGCAGAGAGTCTTTCGGAGGAGAACAAATACCTTTTTGATTTCGGGAAATTGATGCAACAGACCTTTGACAGCCCCTTTCTGTACGTCTTTTTGGTGGTAGGGGTGTTCTGTCTGGTCTTCCTAAAGAAAAACCGTCTGGAAGTTCTGGGAACCATTGTCTTTGTCCTTGTGGCGGTTTTGTATCTCCATTTCCGGAAAAGGGGGATTGATCGGGTAGTAAACCCCATCATTTTTATAGGCCTTATGCTTCTTGTCTATCGGTATCTGTCCCATGAGGTCTCTCTTACCCAGAAGGTTTACGCCAAGGTGATTCGTCATAGCTTAACAGTGCTGCTTTTAATTTTTGCCATAGGCCTTCCCTTGTATTCTCACTGGGTAGGACATCAGTGGGTTTCGGAAAAGGATGCCAAAAGCACCGCAAAAATTGTTGCCCATATTCGGGCGGATAAGGAACATAAATATGTTTCGTTTTCCAGTCTCTCCAATATGCGGAACCTTTCCTTGACCCGGAAAGAGCCGATTGCAGAGAATCTGATTACCAACGTATATGTGGGGTGGATGGTATACACGCCCTACTGGTATGATTTATTAGAGCTACACGGAATCGACGAGTACAAGGACTGCTTGTACCTGTCCCTGGCCGATCCGGAGATTCGGGTTCTCTGTAACAGCAGTGCCACCATGGAATCCTTGGAATTGGCTGTGGAGGAAAACTACGGAGTCCAGATCCAGCGCCGTTTGGGGATGGTTCGGGACGGCCGCCAGATTTATCAGATGTGGGAATTGAAGCCACAATAAAAATGTCTCCGGCAAAAGGCGGATTTGAAGCCTGCGCCGGAGGTTTTTGTTATGGAGCGACAGAAAGAGAAGTTGATAAAAAAAGGGGAGCGATGCTGGTTCGCTCTCCTTTTTTAGTGGTTTTCTCGGTATTGTTTTGGGGTAAGTCCGGTATATTTCTTAAAGATGGCATAAAAGGACTTCATATCCGAAAAGCCGCAATCCACAGCAATATCAACAATATTGTTGGAAGTTGCGGACAATTGTTTGCAAGCTTCTTTGATCCGGATCTCGGTCAAGAAGCTCCGAATGGACTGGCCGGTCTCCTGCTTAAAAATCTTGGAAAGATAGTTCTTGCTAAAGAACATCCGGGAAGCAATCTCATCCACCTTAATCTTCATGTTGTAGTTTTCTTCAATGTATCGCATCACCGACTGAACTAGATTTTTCTGGGTATCCGACAGGGTGTTTGCTTCAAAGGTTTGAATCTTTCGAAGAAGTTTAATAATAATTTCTGCAAGATAAAGCCGCATCAGATTGAGGTATCCTGTCTGAGCGCTTCTGTATTCGTTGTAGATTTTTTCAAAGACAGCACCAATCTCATACCCGCAGTTAGGAATCAGGTTGAACCGCTCTTTGAACTCGGATTCCTCCGGGAAGAGGGAGTAAAAGAGAAAGGAATTTCCCAACAGAGAAAAATCGTCGCTGGCAAGGCAGGAGCGGTCCAGAAACTCGGGGGTAAACATCAGGTCGTAGGCCAGGAATTCCTCTTCGCAATCCGGATCGGCAAGAAATGCATGGACTTCTTCGGAGTTAATAACCGAAATATCCCCCCGTTTTACAAAGTATTCCTTATCATCAATCACATGCTTGGCACGTCCCGATAGGATGTAGACAATCTCGATAAACTTATGCTTGTGGGGAACCCCAACGTATTCCTTGCATTCGTTGGAGATGTGGATGTGAACAGCCTGACTTTGTTTGAAGAAATAATCTTTATCAATAATGGCAATTTCTTCGCTCATAATCCCACCTCCTTAAGCAACTAAATTGTACAACAGAATTGGGGAAAAGTCAAGGAACACCGGAAGAAGAGGTTAAAATTGACTATATTTTGAATAGGAATACCCATAGATTTTCGAAAAGGCTCTAAGGTATAATAAAAAGAGTAAAAAAGTGAGGTGTTTTTCTTGAAGGGAAAGAAACAATGGTATATTGTAGATGGCTATCGTCCCTCTCCGGCTCCCGACCCTGCGGCAATTTACGAGGGCCACGAAAGCGTCATGGTGCTTAATACCAATCCGGAAGATGCCCATCTTCTCATCAGTATCTACTTTGAGGACAAGGAGCCGATAGAGAATATTCCTATGACGGTACCTGCCAAACGAATTAAGTGTTTTGTTACTCACGATAAGGAAGCCTTGGGTGGTGTGGAACTAGGCGTGGGTGAGCAGTATTCCATGGAAATTAAAAGTGATATCGGTGTCATTGTTCAGTATGGACGGCTGGATGTACAGCAATCCAACATGGCATACATGGCACTGATGGCCCAGAGTGAATAAGAAAGGAAGAGGACAATGAAAGTAAAGAGTGTTGTAAAAGAACTGTCCCGGAACGATCTGGGAACGGTTACGACTCACGAACATGTTCTGCTGGACCTGACAGCCTTTTATCAGGCTCTGCCAGTGGACGGCATCGAAGATCCTGCTACCCAGAAGGTAGAGATGTGGAATTTAGGTATCTTAAGTCGGGATTGCTATGCCTTAAAGGATAATCTTTTGCTGGATAACGAGGCCGTTGCTATTGAGGAACTAAACTTCTTCAAAAATGCCGGCGGTAACACGGTGGTGGACGCTTCCTTGCCGGGAATCGGCAGAGATCCGGAGGCGTTGGTTCGTATCTCGAAAGCAACCGGGCTGAATATTATTATGGGTACCGGCTTTTATGTTGGGGAAACCCATCCCAAAGAATTCGACAGTATGAGCGATGAAGAGATTGCAGAGCTGATGGTAAAAGAACTGGAGGAAGGGGTAAATGGGGTTCCTGCCGGCTACATCGGTGAAATCGGCATCAGTGAAATTTTTGATGATAAAGAACGGAGAGTTCTCCGTGCAGCAGCCATTGCCAGCAACAAGACCGGAGCGGCAATCAATGTTCATATCAATCCCTGGACCACAAACGGGATTGAGGCAACCGATATTCTGTTAAATGCAGGGGTTCTTGCTAAGAAAATCTGTATCAGCCATATCGACGTGGAAAATAGAGAGGATTACATTTATGAATTGCTCAAAAAGGGTGTTTATGTAGAATTCGACAACTTCGGCAAAGAGTATTACATCAAGCGCGAGGTGCGGAATTCCGGTTATGGACTTTTTGTCCACGATACCGAACGTGTTACCCTTTTAAAGAAGATGATTGATGATGGCTACTTAAAGCAGATTCTCCTCTCCTGTGATGTATGTCTGAAGAATCTTCTGCATACCTATGGCGGTTGGGGCTATGACCACCTATTGACCAACATCGTTCCCATGATGGAGGACGAGGGGATTACTCAGGAACAAATTAACACCTTACTAATAGAAAACCCGGCTGATTGGCTGTGCGGAAAGGAGTAAACATTATGTTAAACATTCCCTGTATTCCCGATGTGGAATTCAAAGAAAGAGCGAAAAAAGTTCAGGAGGCAATGAAGAAGGAAGGTTATGACTTTATCCTCTCCTATGGCAACGAGGCAGAGCCTCAGTATGTGAGATACTTCTCCAACTATTGGCCTTCTTTTGAGACCGCTGGTGTTCTGATTGCCCAGGAGGGTGATCCGATCCTGTTGATTGGGCCAGAGAGCATGACCTATGCGTCCGACCGGAGTAAGATTGAGAAAATCCGTCGCGTCAAGGCGTTCCGGGAATCTTCTGAGCCGGAGTATCCCGGTCATGTACTGGATACCTTCAACTCTGTTATGAAAGAGATGGTTGGTGATAAGAAGGTTGTTCGGTTTGGTGTGGCAGGTCTTCCCTTGATGACCATTGGTGTTTACGAAGCATTGGCAGAAGCCTTAAAGGTTTATGGAGATGTAAAAATCGAAAAGGCAGACGAGATTGTCAACAAAATCCGGATGAACAAGACCGAGAACGAGCTCAATTGTATGAGAGCGGCAGCAAAGATTACCGCCCAGACCTTTGACTATGTTCTAGCAAACATCAAGGTTGGCATGACCGAACAGCAGGTGGCAGGACTGGCTCTTGGTAAGATGCACGAGTTGGGTGCGGAGCGGGAATCCTATCCTGTTTGGGTTCTTACCGGAAAGGGTTCTAACCAGGCCATCAGCCGTCCCAGAAACAAGAAGATTGAAGAAGGAGATATGACCTTTATCCAGATTGGTGCCAGAGTAGACGGCTACGCTTCCACCATTGGCAGACCGGTAGTCTTCGGGAAAGCAACCCCCGAGCAAAAAGAACTCATCGAGGTAGGTTACAAGGCACAGGAACTGGCAATTGGAATGCTCAAAGCCGGCGTTCCTGCCTGCGAGGTGGCAAAAGCGCATGTGAAGAATGTAACCGAGATGGGTTATGGCGACTGGCTCCTTTATGGTCCCTTCCACGGCAATGGAACCATGGAGGGAGAAGCACCTTGGATCGAAACCAGTGCTGATTTCCTCTTGGAAGAAAATATGGCATTTTGCGCCGACATCTTCTTAGGCTCGGCCGAGAAAGAAATCGGTCTTCGTATCGAGGATGTTGTGGTGGTAACCAAGGACGGTTGCGAGAATTTGACCAACTATCCCAGAGAATTATTCGAGATTGAGTGCTAATATCAAAAGCGTGGTAACATTACAGTTTCCACGCTTTGCCTTTTCCTAAGACCAATACCACCTATGGTTGCGATTTTTCTATTGCAAAATTCATTGGTATATGATAGAATAAATTCGTTTAAAACCAGATTGTTCACGAAAGGACTGAATCGAGATGCTTTGTCAGAAAATTCAATTAGATGATTGTGCGTACCTTGATACCTACGTTGCAGATCAAACTGTCAATTATAAACGAAAAGCGGTGCTGGTCATACCGGGTGGTGGTTATCGGGTGGTCTCAGAACGTGAGAGCGAGCCTGTTGCACTGGGTTTCCTGCCTTACGGATTCAATGCTTTTGTTCTGCACTATTCGGTGGACGGGGAGAAAACCTTCCCAGAACAACTGATTCAGGCATCCAGAGCCATGAAACATATTAAGGATCATGCCGAGGAGTATGGAATTGACGAAACCCAGGTCTTTGTGGTAGGGTTTTCTGCAGGCGGTCATCTTGCGGCATCCCTTGCTACCATGTGGAATAAGCAGGAAATCTACGATGCAGTGGAAATGGAGTATGGCTATAACAAACCAAGAGCCGCCATGCTGATTTACCCGGTAATTACCGGGGACGAGCATCATGCTCATCTGGGTAGCTTTCAGCATTTGTTCGATACCGAAACGCCAACCAAAGAACAGAGGGAAGTGGCGAGTATTGAGCGAAATGTAACGGAACATGCCTGTCCTGCCTATCTTGTCCACGCGGCTAATGACCGGACAGTTCCGGTGGAGAATTCGTTGCTCCTTGCTATGGGATATTCCAAATATAAGATTCCTTTCGAATTACATATTTACCCGAGAGGAAAACACGGATTTTCTTTGGGAAATGAAATTACCGCCATGGGCGAAACAGAAGCCGCCTACAACGGACAGTGGATAGAGCAAGCAGCACGTTGGTGCGAAAGAATCATCAGCGGCGAATATGAAAAACAGCAGGAAGAGTGAGAGAAGGAATCATTCAAACGGAAGAATTAATAAGAGCAGAAACCAGTAGGTTTCTGCTCTTTTGACTATTTTAATTTCTCTTTACCCTCTTTTCGTATTTGCGATGGGGTTTTCCCGGTGGCATTCTTGATGAAACAACTGAAGTTGGCACTTCGGCTGTAGCCCAAAAGCTCTGCAATCTGGGAAATGCTCTTATCCGAGTTGTGAAGCAGGTTGGTGGCAATCTCCACCCGGGTTTCCTTGCTTTTTTCCCGATAGTTCATGTTATACTTCTTCTTAATGGTACGATGGAGTTGTCTGGGGCTGATATGTAATTGCTCTGCCAGTTCTCGGCTGGAGGAGTGAGAGACAAACCGCGATGCAAAGTAGGTGTCCAGTACATACTCCTGCGAGGGTGGTGTCTGTTCGGTCAAAAAATCCAGATTTTCCCGATCGGCCAGAAGCTCATAAAGACCAATAAGAAATACATTGGACAGGGCGCGAATTTTTTCCCGGGTCAGGAAGTGGGGATGTGGATCTTCTGCTAGCTGTCGGAGTCGCAACAAATCCTCACGCAAATCCGAGTGCTTGGCCGACAGAATAGTAGCTCGGTCTCGGGGGAGAGCGCGGAAGAAGTGGTAAATGGTTTCTCCGGTTCCTCCCTTAGGAGGCAGAATGCTGATGGAAAGGCTAATTTGGGAGACTTCCTCGGTCTGTTTGGTAATGCTATGATAAATTCCCGGGGGAATAATCAGAAGCTGACCATCCTGAAGCTGCAAGGGTTTTTCCTGACAGATAAACTCTGCTATTCCTTTTTCTACATAGTGAAACTCGAAATATAAATGTTGGTGGTAGTAATAGGGGGTGCTTCGTTCCATAGACATATTCCCCTGCTGAATATAAACAAGTTGACAACGGGTTTCCCCAATAAGAAAGTCCAAGCCGTAATGTCCTGCCATGCGACAACCCTCCTCTATAGCATCATCATAGCATCAAGAGGGCGAAAAGTCAATGGAATTTTAACAAAAAACACTGATTTTCGGTCATAAAACTCGTATCAAGGCAAGAAAACTGGTTGACGAGTGATAAGGAGAGGGGGTATAATCAAGATAAAATATTGCAGAGAGGAGCAATGAAACATGGATTACAAAAAGTTATTTGACTTAACAGGTAAGGTATGTATCGTAACCGGCGGGACCGGATATTTGGGTTCTGCCAATGCGAAAATTCTGAAGGACTTTGGTGCAACGGTGGTTTCGGCCGATGTTCGTCTGGAAGAGAGTCGTTGGGAACAGGAAGAGAAGTTTGAGCCAGATATGAAGGTAATTTGTGATATAGCATCCAGTGAGTCCATCCGGAACTGCTTCCAGGAAGTTTATGACAAGTATGGCCGGATTGATGTTCTGGTAAACTGTGCTTGCTTCTGTGGCGCACACGGCAAAAAGAGCTGGCTCGAATTTATGGATGACGAAACCTGGAACACCGGTGTAGATGGAACTCTGAACTCGGTATTTCGTGGCATCCGTGAGGTAGTTCCTTTTATGAAGGAGAATGGCGGTTCCATCATCAACTACTGTTCTATGTACGGTCTGGTATCTCCTGACCTTCGTGTTTACGGTGAGGACAACCCCCAGAGAAACGCTGCGAACTATGGTGCTGCAAAGGCTGGCGTTGACCAGCTGACCCGTTATGCTGCAGGCGACCTGGCGAGATATGGTATCCGTGTGAATGCGGTAACACCCGGTCCCTTCCCCAACCCTGCAAACTCCAAGGATATGGAATTCGTGGACAAGTTGGCATACAAGACTATGCTGGGCAGAGTTGGTAAGAATCACGAGATGGCAGGTGTGGTTCTGCTTCTGGCATCCGATGCATCCTCCTTTATGACCGGTACCAACCTGGTGGTAGACGGCGGTTGGACTGCTTGGTAAGCCACCAAAAGACAGAAATGTCCGTTTCTGTAATTAACACCCCTGAAACTGCGGTTTCAGGGGTGTTTTTGCACAAAAAAGGGCAAGGATTTTCTGTAAGTTTTTTTGATATTAGGGCAAGACAAGGGGAAAGAAATGGTTTATAATACAAGCATAGAAACGACGAAAGGAAATGAGATATCATGAAAAAGTATTTGTTTGCAAAATCCTTTGATCAGCTTTCTCAGGAAGAGCTGATGCAGATGTGTGCTGAGCTTGGTGTAGACGGTCCTACGGCGCTTGTCCGCGAGGGGTACTGGACCACCGAAGATGACCTGACTACCATTCCTAGGTTCATCAAATCGGCAGAGAGCTTTGGCATGGAAGTAAAATATGCGGATACTTCGATCATTGATGATAGTCCCAAGTCTGAAAAATTGATTGCAACCCTGGCAGAGAATGGTATCGAGATGTTCCGACTCGGCTACCTGGTTCGTCCCCACGGCAGAGAGGCAGTCAGAGGTCTTGCGGATAAGTTGGCAGACTTCTCCGAGCGGATGGCAAAGCTTTCCGAGAAGTATGGGGTTCGTGCCATCATGCAGATTCATGGTTGGATGTATCCCCAGACCGCAACGGCGGCTTATGCTGCCATTAAGGACTTAGACCCTCGCTACATCGGTGCTAAAATTGACCCGGGTAACAACTATTGTCAGGAGGGTTATGAGTACTTTGACTATCAGGTAGACCTGCTGGGTGAGTATATTGCATCCCTAGGTGCTAAAAATGCAGTCTATAACTACAGACACGGCAAGTGGCTACCCATGTTTACGCCCTCGCACCAGGGTATCGCTGATTATAAAAAGGTCTATGGCGAGCTCAACAAGATTGGCTTTGACGGCCCCACCATCCTGATGCCCCTCTATGATGCCAAGGATGTGGAGGAGTACAAGCAGTTAATTAAAGAAGAAATGGTATATTTAGACGAATGCAGTCGTGGTTGACAGTCGTGCTTGAAAATCAGGCAATCTTCGCCCAAAACATCAACGCCGAAGAACAGTTACATACAAAGAGTATGCGCCTGTCCTTCGGCGTTTCCTTTTGAACAAATCTCACCTAATTTTCTGCGCACTTAAATAACTAAAACGTAGGGGAGGGGCTTGCTCCTCCCGTTGCCATTGCGCAAACCCATGCGGGTCGTCGGGGACGCCGACCCCTACACCCAAAATGGTAATTTATCCGTCAACCATCGTAGGGGAGGATATGCCAGTGGCATATTTGTAGCGGAATATGAGATGCGACAGCATCGGCAATTTAGGAAATGCGGAGCATTTCTTCCAAAAAACCTTGCTCCTCCCAAAGATATTGGATATTGAAATGCGGGCGGGGATGGAACCCCGCCCCTACTATCAGGCCAGATAGATTTCCTATGGTAGGGGCGATTCACGAATCGCCCGTCGCACAGAATATTAAAATTTACCGATTTAATATCCACAAAGCCAGATTCAGATACCCCGCAAAGGTAACCCAGATGGCATAGGGGATTTGAAGATAGGCGGCAAGAGGATAGACCTTGTGATAATAGTAGATGGTTCTGATAATCAGGTAGAGCAGAGCCAAAAGCCAGACAAAGGAGAAGAGGAGCCAACGGAAGTTAAAAAAGAAAATGCTCCAAAGAAAGTTGAAAATTAAACTGATTCCGTAAGCTACAAGACCTCGGTCGGCGGCTATGGGGTTATTTTTTCGATTTTCCCAAACCATGGCGGAACTGATCCCCATGAGGATATAGAGAATTGTCCAAACCACAGGGAAGAGCCAGCCGGGAGGAGAGAGGGGCGGGGTGATGAGATCGGTGTAGATATCCATGCTTTTCATGGTGAGCATGGAGGAGAGAAACCCCACCGCCAGGGGAATCAGTATGGAAATGATATAGGTTTTGATTCGACTTCGTTGCATTACCATCGTCCTTTCCGAAATGATTGTTGATATATGTTTATGTTAATTTAAAAAATTGTATGCAAAAAGGGCAGGAACTTTTGTTCCTGCCCTTTTTGATTCCATTCTTATTTTACCAGGTTTGCAGTATCCATGGCAATCATCATTTCCTCGTCGGTGGGGATAACCAGAGTTTTTACAGTAGCATCTGCTGCCGAAATATCTCTTTCCTCGCCGCGAACCTTGTTGAGCTCGGGATCAATCTTGATGCCCATAAATTCAAGTCCTTCGGTGATGGCTGCCCGCATAAGAGCGGTGTTCTCGCCGATACCTGCGGTAAAGACGATAGCGTCTACGCCACCCATAACTGCCGCATAGCTACCTACGTATTTCTTTACGCTGTATGCGAACATATCCAGAGCCAGCTTTGCCTTTTCGTCGGTTTCCATAGCGCCCTCCAAGTCCCGGAAGTCGCTGGAAAGACCGGAGATACCATATACACCGGATTCCTTGTTCATCAGAGTATCTACACCCTTGGCGTCTAAGCCCTCATTCTCCATCAGGAAGGTTACGATAGCCGGGTCGATATCACCGCATCGGGTACCCATGGTAACACCGGCTAAAGGAGTAAAGCCCATAGAGGTGTCAACAGACTTACCGCCATCTACTGCAGTGATGGAAGAACCGTTACCCAGGTGCAGGGTGATGATCTTCAGATCCTCGGGCTTCTTGCCCAGCATCTCTGCGGCTCTGCCGGAAACGTACTTGTGAGAAGTTCCGTGGAAGCCGTAACGACGAATCTTGTGCTTTTCGTACATCTCGTAGGGGAGCGCATACATATATGCCTTCTGAGGCATGGTCTGGTGGAATGCAGTGTCAAACACGCCGACCTGAGGAACGCCAGGCATAATCTTGGCACAAGCCTCGATGCCGATGATGTTTGCCGGGTTGTGAAGAGGTGCCAGGGGAACACATAGCTTTAGTGCATCCATCACAGCATCGTCAATCACTACGCTGCCGCTGAAGATTTCACCGCCGTGTACTACTCTGTGGCCCACTGCGTCGATTTCCTTCATGTCGGAGATAACGCCAACCTCCTTGTCGGTGAGGGCCTCGATAACCATCCGGATTGCATCGGAATGATCTTTCATGGCATCCTCTCTAACAAAGTTGTCCCGACCGCTGACCTTCTGGGTCAGCTTGCCGTCGATACCGATTCTTTCGCAAAGGCCCTTTGCCAGAACCTGTTTGGTATCAATGTCGATAAACTGGTACTTCAAGGAAGAACTACCTGCATTGATTACTAAGATTTTCATAATGGATTCATCTCTTTCCTATATAATTATATTATTTGTTATCCTGAGCCTGAACACAGGTAATGGCAACCACGCCGACGATATCCTCGGCGCTGCAGCCCCGGGACAGGTCGTTAACCGGCTTCTTGATGCCCTGGGTGATAGGACCGTAAGCTTCTGCCTTTGCCAGACGCTGAGTCAGCTTATAGGCAATGTTGCCGGCATTGAGGTCAGGGAAAATCAGAACGTTTGCTTCCCCTGCAATGTTGCTGCCGGGAGCCTTGGATTTACCAACAGAAGGAACGATGGCTGCGTCAACCTGCAGCTCACCGTCTAACTGAATGTCGGGGCGCTTTTCCTTTGCCAGTTTGGTTGCAAGCTGCATCTTGTCAACCAGCTCGGATTTTGCACTGCCGTATGTAGAATAGGAGAGCATTGCCACCTTGGGTTCTGCCTCTACCAAAGTTTTAAAGGATGCTGCAGAGCTGATAGCAATCTCGGATACTGCATCTGCATCGGGATTTTCGTTCAGACCTGCATCGGAGTAAATGAAGGTTCCCTTTTCGCCATATTCACAATCGGGAACAACCATCACGAAGAAAGCAGATACCAGCTTGGTGCCGGGAGCAGTCTTTAAAATCTGCAGAGCGGGACGGAGTACGTTGGAGGTGGAGTTTACGGCACCTGCCACCATACCGTCTGCCTCACCCAACTCTACCATCATAACACCATAGTAGAGAGAGTTTAGCATGGTTTCTGCTGCCTTTTCGGGGGTCATACCCTTTGCTTTTCTCATTTCATAGAATTTGTCTGCAAACTCTGCCGCCTTTTCGGACTTGGCAGGGTCAATAATGGTAACACCGGCAAGAGAGATATCCCCTGCAGTTTCCTTGATGGTAGCCTCGTTACCCAAAAGAACAATATCACAGATGTCCTTTTCCACAATCATGGACGCCGCCTTGATGGAACGGATGTCCTCGCCCTCTGCCAGAACAATTCTCTTTCTGTCAGCCTTGGCTCTTTCGATGGTTCTTTCCAAAAAATTACTCATTTTATATTGCCTCCAATATTATATTGAATCATTTCCTTCCTATTATACACCCCTTTACTACATTTTTCAATAGTAAAATACAATAAATTTCCAAGCGTGCTTGAAAATCAGGCGAACTTTGTCCGTCAAACATCGTAGGGACCGTTCTCGCGTAAGCAAATATGCCGGTGGCATATTTGTAGCGGAATATGAGATGCGACAGCATCGGCTTTTTAGGAAATGCGGAGCATTTCTTCCAAAAATATTTCCCGGGCAGTCCGTTGCCATTTGCGCAAAACCCATGCGGGTCGTCGAGGACGCCGACCCCTACAACCAAAACGATAATTTATCCGTCAATCGTCGTAGGGGACGGCCTCCCGGACGTCCCGTTGCTATTTGCGCAAACCCATGCGGGTCGTCGGGGACGCCGACCCCTACAAAAAATTATCCGGAAATGGAGGGAAACATCCCTTTTTCCAAAGACTCCCAACACAATTCCCAACAAAAATGGTGGTATTGTAATATTATTTTGTGGTTTTTTCTTTGTTTTTATATTTTTTTCTTTGAAAAAACTATTGACAAACCCTATAATATGTTGTATGATGAGGATAGTAAGTTAGGAGGTTTATGTCATGAATAAAGTTTATACAGCTGATATTCCCAAGACAGACCGTATCCAGAAGCTGATTGACGATCTGTATTCCGGTACTCCGACCATTGAGTCGACCCGTGCCGAGATTATTACCGAGAGTCATAAAGCGACGGAAGGGATGTCCATATATATAAGGAAGTCCAAGGCGTTTCGTGCCCTGATGGAGAAGCTCCCGGTTGTCATCCGGGATGACGAGCTGATTGTGGGCTGTAACAGTTATGCAAGACGTGGTTGTCAGACCTTCCCGGAATTTTCCAACAAGTGGTTGGAGGAGGAATTTGACACGGTAGCAACCCGGAGTGCTGACCCCTTCTATATCTCCGAGGAAACTGCCAATAAGCTCCGGGAGGTACATAAGTACTGGCAGGGAAGAACCACCAGTGAACTTGCTACCTCGTACATGGCACCGGAAACCCTGACTGCCATCGAACACAACATCTTCACCGTTGGTAACTACTTCTATAATGGTATCGGCCATGTGAGTGCGGACTATGCCAAGGTGTTAAAGATTGGTTTCAATGGTATTTACGATTATGCTAAGGCGGAGCGGGATCAGTGTAAGATTACCGATAGTGATTACGCAACCCGGTACTATTTCCTGACCGCTGTCATGGAATGTTGTCAGGCGGCGGTAACCTTTGCCAAGAGATATGCAAAAGCTGCACGGGAACTGGCAGAGAGCAGTACCGACATCAACCGGAGAGCAGAACTTTTGAAGATTGCGGAAATCTGCGAAAACGTTCCGGCAAAGGGTGCTACCAGCTTCCATGAAGCTTGTCAGTCTTTCTGGTTTGTGCAGTTGTTAATCCAGACCGAGTCCAGCGGACACTCTATTTCTCCTGGCCGGTTTGACCAGTATATGTATCCTTATTATAAGAAGGATTTAGATGCAGGTAAGATTACCCGGGAAGAAGCCCAGGAGCTGGTTGACTGTGTCTGGGTAAAGCTCAATAGCTTGAACAAAGTTCGTGATGCTCTGTCTGCAGAGGGTTTTGCCGGCTACAGTATGTTCCAGAACCTGATTGTAGGCGGTCAGGATGCAAGTGGTATGGATGCCACCAACGATTTGTCCTATATGTGTATTTCTGCATCCATGCATGTGAACCTTCCCCAGCCCTCCCTCTCCATGAGAGTCTGGAACGGCACCCCCCACGATTTGATGGTAAAGGCGGCAGAGTTGACCAAGACTGGTATTGGTCTTCCTGCATACTACAACGATGAGGTAATTATTCCGGCACTGATTTCCAGAGGTCTGGCGTTGGAAGATGCCCGGGACTACTGTGTGATTGGTTGTGTGGAACCTCAAAAGGGTGGCAAGACCGATGGTTGGCACGATGCGGCATTCTTCAATATGCTCCGTCCTTTGGAATTGGTCTTCAACAACGGTGCTGACAAGGGTGTTCAGGTTGGTCCCAAGACCGGACGTCTGGAAGACTTTGATACCTTTGAGAAGTTGTTCGATGCTTACAAAAAGCAGATGGAATATAACATCGGCCTGATGGTGAATGCAGATAACGCAGTAGACCAGGCGCACATGGAACGTTGTCCCCTACCTTTCTTGTCCTCCATGGTAACCGATTGTATCGGCAGAGGTAAGTCGGCACAGGAGGGCGGTGCTTTGTACAACTTCACCGGACCTCAGGGCTTCGGTATCGCCAATGTGGCAGACGGCCTCTATGCGGTGAATGAGTTGGTTTACAAGAAGAAGGAATACACCCTCCAGCAGGTGGCAGATGCCCTCCGGAACAACTTCGGTATGCCTTATAGCGAAGCCTATGCGAAAAATCTGACGGTGGAAGTAGTCAAGGAAATTGCAACCAAGGGTTACGAAATCTCTGGAGAGCAGATTTCTGAAATCTTCGCCCAGATCCAGGCAAACGACATTGAGGCAGGAAAGAAACAGGAATACCAGACCTTGCTTGAAAAGATTAAGGCAATGCCCAAGTTCGGTAACGATATTGACGAAGTGGATATGTTTGGCAGAGAGGTAGCATATACCTACACCAAGCCGGTTGAGAAGTATGAGAACCCCAGAGGCGGTAGATATCACGCAGGTCTGTATCCGGTATCCGCGAACGTGCCTCTCGGTCTTCAAACCGGGGCAACCCCCGACGGCAGACTGGCAGGAACCCCCATTGCTGACGGTGTATCTCCGGCAGCAGGCAGTGATGTGAACGGTCCTACCGCATCAGCAAACTCTGTTGCAAAATTAGACCATGGTATCGCATCCAATGGTACTTTGTTTAATATGAAGTTCCACCCATCCGCACTGAAGGGTGCATCCGGTATCGAGGCGTTTATCTCCCTGATTCGTGCCTTCTTTGACCAGAAGGGTATGCACATGCAGTTTAACGTGGTAAGTCGGGAAACCCTCCGGGATGCCCAGCTTCACCCCGAGAACTACAAGAACCTGGTGGTTCGTGTGGCAGGCTACAGCGCACTCTTTACCACCCTGTCCAAGTCCTTGCAGGATGATATCATCAATAGAACCGAGCAGGGAGGATTTTAAGGAAGATGAATGAGTATTGGAATACATCCGGCAGGATTTTCGATATTCAGAAGTTTTCCGTTCATGACGGCCCGGGCATCCGCACCATCATCTTTTTAAAGGGATGTGCTCTGCGGTGCCGGTGGTGTTGTAACCCAGAATCTCAGAGCTTTGAGATACAGACCATGATGCAGAATGGAAAGGAAAAGGTTATTGGTAGAGATGTTACTGTACGGGAGATCATTGATGCAGTAAAGCAGGATATGCCCTACTACCGTAGAAGCGGCGGGGGGATGACCCTGTCCGGCGGCGAGATGCTCTGTCAGAGTGATTTCGCTTATGCGCTGCTCCGATGCGCCAAGGAATCTGCCATCAATACGGCGGTGGAAACCACCGGCTTTGCATCCTGGGAGAAAATCGAGAAAATGCTTCCCTATATTGATACTGTGTTGATGGATATCAAGCATACGGATAGTAACAAGCACAAGGAGTTTACAACCCAGCCCAATGAACGAATTTTAGAAAATGCTGTCAAAATTGCAGAACATGCAAAAAAACTGATTATCCGTGTTCCGGTGATTCCCACCTTTAATGATACTGAGGCGGAGATTACTGCGATCGCTCGGTTTGCAAAATCCTTGCCCGGGGTAACAGAAATCAATCTGCTTCCCTATCATAGCTTTGGCAGGGATAAGTACGAGGGATTAGGTCGGGAATATCTCATGGGAGATGTCCCCTCCCCCACGGATGAGCAGATGCAGAAGCTAAAAGCTGCCGCAGAGAATAGCGGCTTAACCTGTAAGATAGGAGGATAGGACAATGAATCAGAACGATTTGCTTTCGCTCCAGGACAAGATGAGAATTGTCCAGGAACTGGTACCCGGTAAACAGATTACCATTGCCCACATCATTGCCAATCCTGACGATATCCTCTACCGGAAACTGGGCCTTGACCCTGCTGTGGAATACGCCAGAACCGCCATTGGTATTGTAACCATGTCCCCGGCGGAAACGGCAATCATTGCAGGGGATATCGCCATCAAGTCCTCTGGCGTAGAGCTTGGCTTTGTGGATCGGTTCAGCGGAACCCTGATTGTAACCGGTACCGTTTCCGACGTTCAGGCATCCATGACCGCCCTGACCGACTACTGTCGGGATGTGCTTGGCTTTACGGTCTGTCCTATAACCAAGACATAATGAAAAAGTTAATTCTCATGGGTCGGAGCGAAGCGGGAAAAACCACCCTAACTCAGGTTTTAAGGGGCGAGGATATTCGCTACGATAAGACCCAGTACATCAAGTTTGAAAATACCTTGATTGACACCCCAGGGGAATACGCCCAGACCCATCATTTGGGGAGAGCCTTGGCGCTCTACTCTTATGAAGCAGATATGGTGGGACTTTTAATCAGTGCCACCGAGGAATATTCCCTCTTTCCCCCCTGTGTTACCTGTATGGTGAACCGGGAAGTCATCGGGATTGTTACCAAGGCAGAGCAGGAGGGGGCGAACCCCAAACGAGCCGAAAACTGGCTCCGGCTTTCGGGTTGCAAAAAGGTGTTTATTGTGGATTCTGTAACAGGGTTTGGAATCAATGACCTGATTTCTTATTTGAATCAGGCATAAAACAAAGATAAAAACCAAATTTCCAAAGAAAAAAACAGAAATTCCCTTGACATACCCCGAAAAATGTAGTAAAATGAAAATGAAGGTAAAATAGCATAAGAAATCTTTAGAAAAAGGAGATAGATGAAAATGATGTCAGAATACGAAATCAAAAAACAAATCTGCGACATCGGTAAGAGAATCTACAACAGAAACATGGTTGCTGCAAACGACGGTAACATTTCTGTGAAGCTCTCTGACAATGAATTCCTCTGCACCCCCACCGGTGTTAGTAAGGGTTTCATGACTCCCGAGTACATCTGTAAGGTAGACGCAAAGGGTAATGTAATCCAAGCGAATGGCAAGTTCAAGCCTTCTTCCGAAATCAAGATGCACATGAGAGTCTATGAGAAGCGTCCTGATGTAAACGCAGTCGTTCATGCACACCCCACCTACGCAACCAGCTTTGCCATTGCCGGCATTCCGCTGACCCAGCCCATTATGCCTGAGGCAGTAATCGCACTTGGTTGTGTTCCCATTGCAGAGTACGGTACTCCCTCCACCATGGAGATTCCGGATGCCGTAGAGAAGTACCTGCCCTACTTTGATGCAGTGCTTCTGGCAAACCATGGTGCACTTTCCTATTCTGACTCACTGCTTGCAGCTTATCACAAGATGGAATCTCTGGAATTCTATGCAGAGCTTCTCTTTAAGTCCAAGCAGCTGGGAACTCCCATCGAGTTCAATAAGGAGCAGATTGAAAAGCTGTACGAGATCCGCAGACAGATGGGTCTTCCTGGAAAGCATCCGGCAAACCTTTGCCCCAATGCAAAGAAGGGCGAGATGAGCTGCCATGGTTGCGGCGGTTCCTGTAAGGGTAACTGCGATTGCGGCGACCACGGAAAGGCTGAGGCGGCAAGCGATGTAGTTTCCGAGATTACCAAGAAAGTATTAGCACAGCTGAATAAATAAGAAGGAGCGATTGACAATGGATTTGAATTCTCAGAATGTAGAACAGATTGTCAGACAGGTTCTTCAGGAAATGAGCGGTATTTCCGCAGCTGCGGCGCCCAAGGCTGCAGGTCCCATTCCCGCGAAGAGTCGTGCGGCAATGCTGACCGCTCTTGAAAAGTATGAGATCAAGGAGTTCCCCATCCCCGAGCTGGGCGACGACGACATCCTCGTTAAGGTTGAGGGTTGCGGCGTTTGCGGAACCGATGCTCATGAGTTCAAGCGCGATCCCTTCGGTCTGATTCCGGTTGTTCTCGGTCATGAGGGTACCGGTGAGATCGTAAAGATGGGTAAGAATGTAAAGAAGGACAGTGCAGGCAAGCCACTCAACATTGGCGACAAGGTTGTTACCTGTATGATCTTTGCAGACGATCCCAACATCACCATGTTTGACTTAAACAAGCAGAACGTAGGCGAGGGTGCGGAGGTTTACGGACTTCTCCCCGATGATGATATCCACCTGAATGGTTGGTTTGCAGATTACATTGTAATCCGTGGCGGTTCTACCGTGTTTAACGTAAGCGACCTGAACCTGGAAGAGAGAATCCTCATCGAACCCTGTGCGGTTCTGATTCACGCTGTAGAGCGTGCCAAGACCACTGGCATTCTCCGGTTCAACAGCCGGGTTGTTGTTCAGGGTTGCGGACCGATTGGTCTTATCTGTATCGCAATTCTGCGGACGATGGGTATCGAGAATATCGTCGCCGTAGACGGCGAGCAGAAGAGATTGGATTTCGCCAAAGAGATGGGTGCAACCGGCGTTGTGAACTTCAAGGATCACAAGGGCATTGAGGCTCTGGCTGATGCAGTGAAGGACGAGTTCGGTGGCTATCTTGCAGACTTTGCATTCCAGTGTACTGGTTCTCCCGTGGCACATGCAAACATCTACAAGTTTATCCGTCAGGGCGGCGGTCTTTGCGAACTGGGATTCTTCATCAATGGTGGCGACGCTACCATCAATCCCCACTTCGACATCTGCTCCAAGGAGATTACCACAGTTGGTTCCTGGGTATACACCCTCCGGGATTATGCAACTACCTTTGATTTCCTGAAGCGTGCAAAGGGTATCGGACTTCCCATGCACAAGCTGATCACCCACAAATATCCTCTGTCTGAGATTAACGAAGCACATATCACCAATCTCAAGATGGAAGGTTTAAAAATAGCAATCATTAACGAATAAAATTTATTTGGAGGTAATGTAACATGGCACAAGAAGCATTAGGTATGGTAGAAACCAGAGGTCTGGTTGCAGCAGTTGAAGCAGCAGATGCAATGGTAAAGGCGGCAGAGGTTTCCCTCATCGGCACCGAGAAGATCGGTTCCGGTCTGGTAAGTGTTATGGTTCGCGGTGATGTTGGTGCAGTTAAGGCTGCAACCGAGGTTGGCGGCAATGCAGCTGCAAAGCTTGGCGAACTGGTAGCAGTACATGTAATCCCCAGACCCCATGGCGATGTAGAAAAGATTCTGCCCAAGTTCTAAGATAGGCGGTAATTGATATGGAAGAAAAGAAATTACCAGCAAAGAAAGCGACACCTGCGAAGAAGACAGCAGCTCCTGCAAAAGTGGCAGAAGCACCCAAAGTAGAAGAAAATAAAATAACAACCAATAAAATCAAGGAGGAAAAAAGAATGGCACAAGAAGCATTAGGTATGATCGAAACCAGAGGTTTGGTAGCTGCAATTGAGGCTGCCGATGCAATGGTAAAGGCTGCAAACGTAGAACTCATCGGCACCGAGAAGATCGGTTCCGGTCTGGTAAGCGTTATGGTTCGTGGTGATGTAGGCGCAGTTAAGTCTGCAGTAGAAGCTGGTGGCTCCGCTGCAACTCGTCTTGGCGAAATCATCGCAACTCATGTAATCCCCAGACCTCATGGTGATGTAGAGAAGATTCTGCCTACTTTAAAATAAGTCTTCCATTAAATACTTAACGGAAGGTGAGTTAACATGATAGTAGGTAAGGTCGTTGGCAGCGTAGTTGCCACCCGCAAGAACGAAAACTTGACGGGAAACAAATTTCTGATTGTAGAACCCTACGATAACATGGCAGGCAATGGCCGTATTGTTGCGATTGACAATGTAGGCGCCGGCATCGGCGAAGACGTGTTGGTCGCAACCGGCAGCGCCGCCCGTATCGGCTGTAATGTTGAATCGTCGCCGGTGGATGCCGCTATTGTAGGTATCATTGATGACGCGATTGGACTGGAGTAAGTTATGCAATTAGAAGCTTTAACTAAGATTTTGCAGGAAAACGGCATCGTCGGAGCAGGCGGTGCCGGGTTCCCTGCCTATGCAAAACTGAATAAACAAGCAGACACCATTATTTTAAACTGCGCCGAATGTGAGCCCCTCTTCAAGGTGCATCGTCAGATGCTCAGGCAGTACGCTTACGAGATTGTGAGCGCTCTTGCTATGGTAGCAGATGCCGTAGAAGCAGAGCGGGCGATTGTGGCAATCAAACCCTCTTACAAGGACGCCATCGAGGCGGTAAGAGGTGTGATGGATGCTTTCTCTAAGGTATCGGTGGAATTTCTCCCCGAGGTCTATCCGGCAGGTGATGAGATGATTCTCACCTACGAGGTAACCGGCAGGGTGATGAAACCGGGTACCATTCCCATTACAGTTGGGGTTACGGTGTTCAACGTGGAAACCATGCTGAATATCTACCGGGCGGTGAACGAATCCGCCGGGGTTACCCACAAGTTCGTAATGGTTGCAGGTGAGGTTGCCAACCCGAAAGTTTTACGGATTCCCTTGGGTATGACCTATGGGGAAGTGGTAGAACTTTGCGGCGGTGCGAAAATCGAAGACCCGGCATACTTAATTGGCGGGCCCATGACGGGGAATATTCAATCCCCCCATGGTACGGTTACGAAAACAACCAATGCGGTGATTTTATTGCCGCAGGATCATTATATTGTCCAGAGAAAAACAGTGAAAGCGAACATTGGCATGAAACGAGCCATGAGTGCTTGTTGCAGCTGCCGAATGTGTACCGATTTATGTTCCCGGAACCTGTTGGGACATCCCATCAATCCCCAGGAGTTCATGCATGGAATTTCCAACAACCAGGTCTTTGACGAAAAGCCGTTTCTGGACACCTTCTATTGTTCTCAGTGTGGACTCTGCGAGATGTACTCCTGTATGCAGGGATTATCTCCGGCAACTCTGATTGGAGAATACCGAAACGGCCTTCGTGCCAAGGGTATTATGCCGGATAAGGAAAAGGCAGAGTTTACCGGAATCTCGGATAAGCGAGAATACCGACAGGTGCCGGTATCACGGCTGGTAAGACGTCTTGGTCTTTCCAAGTATAACGTGAAAGCGCCCATTTCCGACCAGGAAATTACAGGGAAGCGACTGAGCATTTCTCTCCATCAAAATATTGGAGCGCCCTCTGTTCCGGTTGTGAAAAAAGGTGATAAGGTAACAGCGGGTATGCTGATAGCCTCAGCTCCGGAGGGAAAATTAGGTGTTGGCATTCATGCACCTATGGACGGCAAGGTCGTCGAACTGAATGACAAAATGATTATGATAGAAAAGAGTAGGAAGTGAGAATCATGGCAAATGCAATTGGCATGGTGGAATATACCACCGTATCTACCGGCGTTCAGGCGGCAGATACCATGGTGAAAACCTCTGCGGTGGAGATTATCGAAGCCCAGGTGGTCTGTCCCGGTAAATATATTGTGATTGTTGCAGGACAGTTAAGTGCAATCCGTGCAGCAGTAGATGCAGCTAAAGTACAGTATGGGGACAAACTGGTCGACAGTTTTGTCCTGGGTAATGTTCATGATGGCGTATTTCCTGCCATCTATGCAACGGTAGAGGTGGATAACCCAAGAGCCTTGGGTGTGGTGGAAACCTACTCCGGTGCTTCTGCCATTGTGGCAGCCGATGCGGCGGCAAAGACTGCAGATGTTACCTTGGTGGAACTGAGAATCTGCCGTGGTATGTGCGGAAAGTCTTACCTGTTTATGACCGGCGAGGTTGCAGCGATTCAGGCAGCAGTGGACAACGCAAAGAGCCAGGCAGGCGACAAGGGAATGCTTTTGGATTACTCCATCATCCCCAATCCCGACCCCAAGCTCTGGGAGAAAATTCTGTAAGTTATTTCATTATCATATAAGAAAGGCTGATACACTATGAAACTGGATGAAAAACAGATTAGCGAAATTATCAAGAACGTGCTGGCAAGTGCAGCAGCAGAGAATAGTGTCGTAGAGGACGCTCGCACCTTAAAGGGCGTGTTTGACAGTATGACCGATGCCTTAGAGGCAGTGAATAAGGCATACAAGCAGTTCCGTTCCTACAGCGTAGAGCAGAGAGAACAGATGATTGCCAAAATCCGTGAACTGACCCTCAATGAGGCAGAGGAAATGGCAAAGCTGGGCGTTGCGGAAACTGGTATGGGTCGGGTTTCTGATAAGATTATCAAGCATCAGCTGGTTGCCAACAAGACTCCCGGCACCGAGGATTTATCCCCCTCTGTCATGACCGGAGATGCAGGTCTTACTCTGATTGAGATGGCTCCCTTTGGTGTCATCGGAAGTATCACTCCTTCCACCAACCCCAGTGAAACGGTAATCTGTAACACCATCGGTATGATTGCCGGCGGTAATGCGGTGGTATTCAATCCCCACCCCAATGCCAAGAAGACTGCCAACTATGCAGTAGACCTGGTAAACCGTGCCATCCAGGAAGCGGGCGGACCTGAGAACCTGGTAGTTTCTGTTACCAATCCTACCATGGATTCTTCCAAGGAAATGATGCAGTCCCCCATCGTTCGGATGCTGGTTGCAACCGGCGGCCCCGGTGTTGTTCGGGCATTGCTCTCTTCTGGTAAGAAAGCAATCGGTGCAGGTGCTGGTAACCCTCCCGTTATCGTAGACGAAACTGCCGACATCAAGAAGGCGGCGCGGGATATCGTTGCCGGTGCAAGCTTTGATAACAACCTCCCCTGTATTGCAGAAAAAGAGTGCTTTGCCGTAGATTCCATTGCAAGCGAGCTGATTGCAGGGATGCAGGAAGCTGGTGCTTACCTCATCAAGGGCGAGCAGATCGACAAGCTGGTGAAGATTGCTCTGGTAGAAAAAGACGGTAAGTATGATATTAACAAGAAGTGGGTTGGCAAGGATGCCGGCAAGTTCTTAAAGGAACTGGGTATCGACTCCGATGCACGTCTGATTATCTGTGAAACTGAGAATCTCCACCCCTTTGTTCAGGTGGAAATGATGATGCCGATCTTGGCAGTCGTTCGGGTTCCCGACGTGGATGATGCGATTGAGAAGGCAGTTGCGGCAGAGCATGGTAATCGCCATTCTGCACACATTCATTCTAAGAATGTAGACACCCTGACCAAGTTTGCCCGGGCGGTTGAAACCACCATCTTTGTTAAGAATGCACCCTCTTATGCAGGTATCGGTGCCGGTGGCGAAGGCTATACCACCTTCACTATCGCAGGTCCTACCGGCGAGGGCTTGACCGCGGCACACTCCTTTACCAGACAGCGTCGTTGCGTGATGGTAGACGGTCTGCACATTGTATAACTTGATTGACAAACGGAGGAAACAGTATGAACGCATTGGGAATGCTTGAGGTATACAGCTTTACAACCGCAGTTTGTGCCGCAGATATTGCGGCTAAGGCGGCGAACGTCAAGGTCATTGCCTTTGACAGAACCAGACCGGGTAGCGAAAAAGTTCCCGCACCTCTGGTCATGCAGCTGAAAGTCGAGGGCGATAACGCCTCGGTCAAGGCTGCTATCGAAGCAGGTACTGCCTTCGCCAAGGACGAGGGTATGTATATTGCAGACTGGGTGATTTCCCGTCCCGGTCAGGACATGGAGAAGATGGCATATCTTCTGGACATGAACAAGGATAAGTATAACAAAAAACTCCCCAAGACCTTCTATGGTACCGATATGGAGGCCCCTGATGTGGACTTCTCCATTGGACTTTTAGAGGTTTCTGGTCTGGTTGCAGCCATTACCGGCTTGGATGCTATGGTAAAGGCGGCAGATGTCAGCTTGATTCACTCCGAGAAGCGTCTGGGCGGACGTTTGGTTACCCTGATTGTCAAGGGTAAGGTATCTGCAGTCAAAGCGGCGGTGGAAGCCGGTGTTGCAGCAGCAGAACCTTTGGGTAAGATTCACGGCAATGCCGTGATTGCCAATCCCCATGGGGAAATTATGAAGTTCTTTGACTACGAAGACTAATACCTGAAAGGGTGAACGATTCATGAACGAATTAAACATCATCGAAGATGCAGTAAGAAAAGTTGTAAAAGAGATGAATATAACCGCTACGGAGGATACCAAGGACGATTATGTCAAGGTTGGTGTTTCTCAAAGACATATTCATTTGTCCCGGGAGGATCTGGATATCCTCTTTGGTAAGGGCTACGAGCTGACCAAGAAGAAGGTTTTGATGGGCAGAGAGTATGCCTCCAACGAGGTAGTAACCCTGGTTGGACCTTCCCTCAAGTCCATCGAGAATGTTCGGATTTTAGGCCCGGTCCGGAAGAACACCCAGGTGGAGATTTCCAGAACCGATACCTTTGTCTTAAAGGTGAGCCCTCCTGTTCGTCCCTCCGGCGAAATCAAGGGTTCGGAAAAGCTGGTTGTGGTAGGACCGAAAGGTAGTATTTACCTGAAAGAAGGCGTGATTATTGCCAACCGTCATATCCACTTAACTCCCGAATTTGCAGAAGGTTTAAACCTGAAGGATAATGACTATGTGGACGTTGTGATTGATGGGGTAAAGCCTACCAAGTTCTATGACGTACAGATTCGTGTCCGGGATGACTTCAATGTGGAAATGCACATTGATACCGACGATGCCAACTCCTCCGGCCTGAAAAACGGAGATGTGGTACATATTATCACAAAATAATCCCCGAAGATACCGGTGGAAAACGGAGGTGCAGCATGCTTGCACTTGAACGGCAAAAAAAGATTTTAGAGATACTCAGCATCGAAGGTGCTGTTATGGTTAGTAAGCTCAGCAGCGAACTGGGCGTTACCGACGAAACAGTCAGACGAGATTTGGAAAAATTAGAAGCAAAAGAGATGCTTCGCCGTACCCACGGCGGAGCCCTCCCCATAGATGAGGGAAGTTACGAGCTTTCTCTGGAGAAGAGAAAGGGACTCAACGTGGAGGCAAAACAGGCAATTGCCCATAAGGCGGTGCAATATATTGCATCTGGCGATAGCGTCTTTTTGGATGCTTCCACAACAACCTTCTATATGGCAAAAGAAATCAAGAATATGAAAAATATTACCGTTATCACCAACTCCCTCCGGGTTATCAACGAATTGTCCGGAGTAGAGGGGATTAAGGCGATTGCGGTAGGCGGTGTGGTCAGCAACAACCAGTCCTTGGTAGGTGCCACCGCCGAGAATTATATCACCGAGAATTACTTTGCAGACAAGATGTTCTTTTCCAGTAAGGGAATTGGAAACGCTACCGGAATCCTGGAGGGAAATGAGCAGGAATGCTACATCAAGCAAAGAATGATTGCAAATTCCCGGGTTCACTACTACCTCTGCGACAAATCCAAGGTGGGAAGAGTGGGGTACATGAAGCTCACCGCCTTTGAAAACATCGAGTATCTCATTACCGATGCACAGTTTGATGAGGAACTCTCTGGTATCATGGCAGAGAATGATGTAGAAGTGATTCAGGCTTAAAAAATTAGATAAAGGTGGGAAAGTCATTATGAAACGAGTTCTGGCATTTGACTTGGGCGCATCCTCAGGACGAGGAATTTTGGCAACCTTGGAAAATGGCAAAATTACCTTGAAGGAAGTTCATCGCTTCCCCAACAATGGCGTGAAAGTTCGTTCTACCTTGTACTGGGATGTCCTCTATCTGTTCGACCAGATTAAGCAGGGCATCACCAAGGCAAAATTAGAGGGCGGCTTTGACAGTATTGGTATTGATACCTGGGGCGTTGACTTTGGTCTGATTGACCCCGAGGGGAATCTGGTAGGCAATCCGGTCATGTACCGGGATGCAAGAACCGATAACATTCCGGAAGAATTGTTTGAAACCATCTGTGCTGACGAGGTTTACAAGAGAACCGGCATCCAGATTATCAACTTCAATACTCTCTTCCAGATGTATTATATGGCAAAATATAAGAAGGCGGATATGGACCGAGCCGCATCCATGCTCTTTATGCCCGACCTTTTGGGTTACTTCTTAACCGGGGAGAAGAAGAACGAGTACACCATCGCTTCCACCTCCCAGATGATGAACCCTTATACCCGGGATTGGGACTACGAGCTTTTGGAAAAAGCAGGAATTGACAAAAACCTGCTCTGCGACATCGTGATGCCGGGTACCAAGCTTGGCCAGCTCACCGATGACATTTGCGAAGAGCTAGGCCTAGATCCGGTAGATGTAATTGCCGTTGGTTGTCATGATACCGCATCGGCAGTGGTAGCAGTTCCCACCGAGGTAGATGACTTTGTTTATATCAGTTGCGGAACCTGGTCCCTGTTTGGTACCGAACTCAATGACCCCTGTATCTCCCAGGAATCCTTTGATTCCTCTTACACCAATGAGGGCGGTTATGGAGGCAAGATTCGGTTCTTGACCAATATTATGGGACTTTGGCTGATTCAGGAATCCAGACGTGTCTGGAACCGACAGGGTAATGACTTCTCCTTTAATGATTTGGAGAAAGCGGCACTTGCCAGCAAACCCTTCCAGTGCTTTATTGACCCAGACTACCCCGAATTCGGGAAACCGGGTGATATTCCCAAACGGATTCAGAAGTACTGTGAGGAAACCGGCCAGTACGTTCCACAAACCGTTGGTGAGATTGTTAGATGTATCTACGAAAGCCTGGCACTCAAGTACTACCACTCCTTCCTGAACCTGAAGAAGATCAGTGGCAAGGACTTCGAGAGCATCAATATCGTAGGCGGCGGCACCAAAGACCCCCTGCTCTGTCAAATGGCGGCAAATGCTTGTGGTGTTACCGTTTATGCAGGTCCCATCGAGGCAACTGCTTTGGGTAATATCGCAGTTCAGATGATGGCAATCGGTGAAATTAAGGATCTCAAGGAAGCAAGAAAAATTATCAAAAACTCGTTTGATACCAAACAGTATGAGCCTCAGGATACCGATGTTTGGCAGAAGGCTTATGAAGAATTTAAAACGAAACTGTCCAAGTAGACATAAGGAGGAATATAACAATGTTAGTAAATATGAATGAAGTGTTAAGACCTGCAAAACAAGGCAAGTATGCAGTTGGTCTTTTCAATGCCGTAAACCTGGAATTGGCTCGTGGTATCATTGCCGCGGCGGAAACATCTCGTTCCCCGGTTATCATGGGTACCGCAGAGGTTCTGCTTCCCTACGGCCCTCTGGAGGAGGTTTCCTACTACCTGCTCCCCATGGCGAAGAAAGCATCCGTTCCGGTTGTTGTTCATCTGGACCATGGTTTGACCTACGAAACCTGTATCAAGGCCTTAGAACTGGGTTTTAGCTCCATCATGTATGACTGCTCCACCGATTCCTACGAGGACAATGTTCGTAAAGTAAAGGAAATGGCAGACATTGCTCATTCCTACGGTGCAACCATTGAAGGTGAGCTGGGTCATGTTGGCGACAACGAAGGCTCTGCCGAGGGCAGTTCTCATCTGGCCGATCCTTCTGCATTCTTCACCGATCCCAAGCTTGCAAAGGACTTCGTAGACAAGACCGGTGTGGATGCTCTGGCAATCGCAGTAGGTAATGCCCATGGTGCATACAAGCTGCCTCCCAAATTGGACTTTGAAAGAATCCGTACCATTGCAAAGACCGTTGATGTTCCCCTGGTTCTCCATGGCGGTTCGGGACTTACCGATGACGACTTCCGTCAGGCAATCAAGGACGGTATCAGTAAGGTTAACATCTTCACCGATATCAACGTTGCAGCAGTAGAAGCAGAGTTTAAGCGGTTTACCGACATGAACAAGGGTATCATCGACCTGATTCCTGCAGCAGTAGAAGCAATCAAGCAGGAAACCTTGAAGAAGATGGAACTCTTCAGCAGCAACAACAAGGCAGACTTCAGCCCCAACGGCGGCTTCTCCCAGACCACCATCGAGGAGATTACCAAGCTGGTTGCAGCCGAAGTTGCAAAGTATATGAACAAATAAAAATGAGCCTCGGGTTTTATGCCCGAGGCACTTTTTTATTTGTTCATATCTACAGTCGTGCTTGAAATATCTTTTCCAGTCGTGCTTGAAATTTGGCGAACTTCGCCCGGTGCTGCACCGAGGAATGACAGTTACGTACATAGAGTACGCGCCTGCCATTCCTCATCTTGCACCAGACAAATTTCATCCAAATTTCTGCGCACTCACGAGTGCAAAAGGCGGCTCGGCAACCATGGCAAATCTTCATACCAAACTTGTGGCTCCGGCGATGTGAAAAATCTTTACAACGAATATAACCCGGCATTGGGTAAAGCGTCACGCTTCTTTCTGCACACTCTTTTTCCATCAATATCCATCTTTTATTTGACAAATTCTATAAAACTCCATATAATAGTATGGTAAAACAAAAATGGAATCGAAAAACGAGGTAGACATAGATGATATATAGCAATATTTTAGATGCAATCGGAAATACCCCCTTGGTGCGGTTGAATCGGATTGCCCCCGAAGATGGAGCGGAGATCCTGGTCAAGGTAGAGGGTCAGAATGTAGGTGGCTCTATTAAGACCAGAACGGCGTATAATATGATTCGTGCCGCCGAAAAAGATGGCAGAATCAACAAGGATTCCATCATCGTAGAACCAACCTCCGGGAATCAGGGGATTGGTCTTGCTTTGGTAGGTGCAGTCCTAGGTTATAAAACCAAGATTATTATGCCCGATTCGGTCAGCGAGGAGAGAAGACTCCTGGTTCGCCATTACGGTGCCGAGGTAATCCTGGTTCATGATGCCGGAAACATCGGCGACTGTATCGAAGAGTGTCTGCAGCTGGCACTGAAGATGGAGAAGGAAGACCCCAATGTCTTTGTTCCTCAGCAGTTTGAGAATCCGGCGAATCCCCAGATTCAAAGGGAGCAGACCGGAAAAGAAATCTTAGCACAGGTGGGCGGTCCCATTCATGGTTTTTGTTCCGGTATTGGTACAGGCGGTACCATCACCGGCATTGGTGAAACCTTAAAGGCGGAGAATCCTACTATGACCATCTGGGCAGTAGAACCGGAGAATGCAGCGATTTTATCCGGTGGTTCTATCGGCACCCATCTCCAGATGGGAATTGGCGACGGTATTATTCCGGCCGTATTGAACCAAAAGATTTTTGATGATATTTGTATTGTCAAAGATGAGGAAGCGATTCAGGTATCCAAGGAACTGGCAGCAAAAGAGGGTATCATGTGCGGTATCTCCAGCGGTACCAATGTGGCGGCAGCTATCAAACTGGCGAGGAAGCTGGGCAAGGGAAAGACGGTGGTTACCGTTCTTCCTGATACGGCAGAGCGCTACTTCTCTACACCTTTGTTTGAAGATTAAAATTGCGGAAGCCTTTGGCTTCCGCAATTTTAATCTTTTTCAGTCGTGCTTGAAAATCAGGCAATCTGCACTCAAAACTCAACACCGAAGACCAGTCGCATACACAAAGTATCGCTCTGTCCTTCGGTATTTCGTTTTAAGCACATCTCACCTAATTTTCTGCACACTCATTTGATAAAACGAGCGGGTAATTGATAAAGAAGAACCATAAATACATTCCCCAGTAGCAGGAGGCATTTTGATTGAATGATACATAGTGTTAGTGGAGCATTACTGTTGCCATAACTTGGCTCGAAACCATCCTCACTTAACATTCCGGACACCGAAAGATGTTTGTAACATAAAATCATAAAATAGTTTGCAAATATCATAAAATAGTTGTGGATTATTGGGGATTTTCTTGCTATAATGACCTTGTCAAAATGAATATATTTTGCAAATACGAAAGGGGAAACCAAAATGAAATTTGTAGGACACACAATGGGAACCCCTCAGCAGACCGTTGCTGAGGCTATTGAACTCTACAGCAGTGTTAATCTTGACGCAATTGAAATCGCTTGTCAGGAAGGCGGCGCATTCTGGATTGGTGCACCGGACGAACTGGTCAAGGAAGTTATGGACGCATCCAAGAAGCTGCCTTATGGTGTTATTACCCTGACACCTTACTTCTGGCAGATCAACAATGCAGATGACCAGATCCGTGAAGAGAACATCCAGGGTCTTAAGGATGCTATCGTTCTGGCAAACAAGATGGGCGCAAAGTACGTTCGTTCCTACGGCGGCTCCAACAAGGCTGGCGGTACCGACGAAGAAAACTGGGCAAAGACCGTAGAGGCGCTTAAGGAAGTTGCTCCTTTGGCTTCCAAGAATGACGTTACCGTTCTGATTGAGAACCATCCCGGTACCATGACCAGAACCGGTCAGGCGACCTATGACTTGATCAATGCGGTTGCAAGCAGCAACGTGAGAGCGCTGTACGATCCTGCAAATGTTATGCACGATACAGACGAAGAATGGGAGCACACCTACGAAGTACAGAAGGATATCATTGCTTATGTACATTGTAAGGATTACTTCATGGAAGGCGAGAACAGAAAAGCTTGCTGTGTAGGTAAGGGTATCGTTCCCTGGGATAAGATCATGAAAAAGCTCGACTGGTACGATGGCTTTGTTGCTTTCGAGTACGAGAAGAGATGGTACCCCGATCAGCTGCCGGATGCTAACATCGGCGTTCCTCAATGTATCGATTACTTAAAGAGTGTTCTGTAAGAAACAGGAGGAAAATACTATGTTAAAAGTTGGTGTTATTGGTTGCGGTGGTATCGGCAACCAGCATGCAAATGCATATTCTCAGATTGAGCAGGTAGAACTGGTAGCTCTCATCGACTCCAACATCGAAAGAGCAGAGGCACTGGTTGAAAAATACGGCGGTAAGGCCTACAAGAGCATTGACGATGTTCCTGAAAAGCTGGACTTGGTCAGCGTTGTTACCCCTCCTGCAACTCATTATCCTATCGTAATGGATTTGCTAGACAGAGGCATCCCCGTATTCTGTGAAAAACCCATCACCACCGATGTGGACCAGGCAAAGGCACTTTTAAAGAAGAGCAAGGAAACCGGTCTTCAGGTAGGTATCGGCTTTAAGATGAGATACGAGGCTGTTTTTGCAAAAGCAAAGGAACTGGTTGGGGAAGTTGGCGAACTGTTCGGCTTGTCTGTTTGTAAGAACCAGCCCTTTAAGGAAGACTACCGAACCGAGTGGGTAAAGAAAACCGGTTGTATGTACGAGCTTTCTATCCATGACTATGATTTGATCAACTGGATTATGGATGCAGTTCCTGAATCGGTAGAAGCAGATCTGAGATATTCTGATGGTTGGACCAGAGAGGATAGAGCATTCCTGAACGTAGAGTACAGTAATGGCGTAAAGGGTCAGCTCATGAGCTCTTACTCCATGAACTCCAAGTGGGCGCCCAACGATATCACCATGGTATTCGTTGGCGACAAGGGCACCATGAGAGTGGAAAGACCTGACAGAATCCTCCTTGCTACTCTGGATGGCGTGAAGGTGGTTGACATTGAACCCATCAATGGTATGAAGGTATTCGTAGACCAGATTCAGACTTTTGTAGATTGCCTGATTGCCGGCAAAGAATACAAGCCCGGCATCGAAGAGGGTGTTGTGAACACCATTCTCGTTGAAGCTGCCAACAAGGCTTTCAAGGACGGCAAAAAGGTTGCCCTGGCTGATATGTAAGTTTTATGCGAATAAAAAGGTGCGACTCATGGAGTCGCACTTTTTTGTGTCAAAAAATTCATGATTCGCAAGAAATCCTTCTTGTAATATTGAAATTTTCTTGGTATAATGTCATAGAATTATAAAATAGCATGATGTTGGCTCGGAATCCTGCCAGAATTCCGGAGAGGAGTTTACAATGATTTATAATGTATTAGACTACGGCATCGTTGGTGATGGGATTACCAATAACACTGGGGCAATTCGAGCCCTGACTGATAAGATGAAGAAAAACGGTGGCGTTTTGTTTTTTCCAGAAGGTAAGTACCGGACCGGTACGATCTTCCTTCATAATAATATGACATTGACCGTGGACACCGGTGCAACGATTCTAGGAAGTGATAATTATGATGACTTCCCTTATATTGAGGGTGTAGAGGGTTATACCCGGGCAGGACATTGGGGTCTGATTTCAGCGCTGGGCAGCAAGAATATCACCATCAATGGCGGCGGCGTGATTGATGCACAAGGACAAAATTGGTGGAATAGCGGAAAGAGTGATTTGGTTCGACCCAGGACCATCAGCCTGATTCAGTGCAAAAATATTTTGATTTCCGATATCAATATTTGCAATTCTCCCTGTTGGACGGTGCATCCCATCTGTTGCGAGAATGTAGTAGTGGAACGGCTGAAGATTCAAAATCCCTACAAATCTCCCAACACCGATGGCATTAACCCCGAGAGTTGTAAAAATGTAAAAATCTCCAACTGTATTATTGATGTGGGAGATGATTGCATTACCATTAAATCAGGAACCGAGGAGGACTTACTGCAAAAGCAGTTCCCCTGTGAGAATATCACAGTAACCGATTGTGTCATGGAGCATGGCCACGGCGGGATTGTGTTCGGCAGTGAAATGTCAGGTGGTGTGAAGAATGTTACCGTGAAAAACTGTGTGTTTCGAAATACCGACCGAGGGATTCGAATCAAAACCAGAAGATTCCGGGGTGGATATGTCAAGGACTTGAACATCAGCAATATCCGGATGGATGGGGTTCATGCCTGTATTACCTTTAACACATACTACAACTGCGGTCAATGGAATATGCCCACCGAGGAGATTTTCTCACCCGAGAAAAAAGAGGTCAACGAATTGACTCCGGTGCTATCCGATGTGAAGATTTCCAATATCAAGGGGCGGAATATCAAGGGCGTGGGAGTCTATATGTACGGTCTTCCCGAAATGCCGGTGAAGAATATTACCATGGAAAATATCGATTTAGACGTGGTTGGAAATAAGGAAGGACTCCATGCGGTGCTTGCTTTTGACCGGAAGCTGGTAACTGGGGAGGGCATTTTTTTGGAAAATGCCGAGAATGTTATCATGGAGAATGTGTCCATTCGCTGTAAAAAGGAAGAGCTTATTGTGAAGAATGGAAAGAAGATTCTCCTGAACGGAAAAAATGTCAGCAGATAAAAAAGGTGTGGCGTAAGCCACACCTTTTTTAATACAATACCACATGAGAGGCTTTAGACTTATACTCGCTGGGAGTCAAACCGGTAAATTTTTTAAAGGTTCGGTTGAAGTTAGCAGTGTTTTTAAATCCGCAACGAAGTGCCAGTTCCAGCATGGTGCCGGTGTTTTCGGAAAGAAAACTCTTTGCCAAATCAATTCGCTTGGCGGAAATATATCCCCAGGGAGAGGTGCCATTGAGTTTTTTAAAGACCGAGGAGTAGTAAGTTTCACTCATATTGGCAACCTGAGCAAGGTCGGCGAGGGTTAGGTCGTCGGTTAGGTGCTGGTGGATATAATCCATGGATTTTTCGATGGCATCAAAGTTGCTGTAGCAAAGCCGACTGTCCATGGCTTTTTCTCCCACCCCGAAATGCCGTTGCAAAAGGACCAGCATGGTAAGAAGATTCAGCTTAATCAACAGGGGATATTCTGCTTTTTGGTTTATAAATTCATCCTCAATGTTCAAAAACAGAGGTTGAATTTGACTCCACATAGGATGATTTCGATCCAGGCGGTGGCAGAAGTCTTCGCTTTTGTCAATGAATAGTTGGAGAAGGCCCGGGTTAAAAAATTCGGTGTTAGAGGGCCAAATCAAGCGAGGGTCGAAAAAGAGTTCCACGATGACCATGGGTTCAATGTTATCAATTTCAGGAATCCAATGAAGGTCATTGCTCCGGAAGAAGAACAAATCTCCGGGACGGATGGAGTAGCTGGCGTGTTCGGTTTCGTAAATGCCCCTCCCGCTTTTGATATAGCTAATCTGAAACTCCAGATGCCGATGGTCGGTAAAGTTCTTTTTTCCGGACCGGGGAAATCTGGTCGACAACCGGAGAATGTGTTTTTCGCTGTTGCCCCGGGATGGGAGATAGGCTTCGCGTATTTCCATAGTATTGCCCTCTTTGAATAGAATCTTTTTTGTTGTAACTATATCAAACCAGAAGAATTTTGTCAACACTACTGTCTTTTACAGACAGAGGGATTGCATATTTCAAAAATATGTGTTATAATTATTTAAAGGAAAAATAAATTAACGTGATATTTGGAATTGGCATAAAAAGGAGAGCATTATGAAAAAGAGAACATCATTTTTACTCACGGTATTGGGAACCATGGTAACCGGCTTTGCGGTAGGTGCTTTTTTGACGCCCAATAAGGTGGTCGGTGGCGGGGCTTCGGGTATTGCCACAATTTTGTTTCATACGTTAGGGGTTCCTCCCGGTATAGGATTCTTTGCTATTAACGTTGTTTTTTTGGCAGTTGGATTGACGGTGCTAGGGAAGGGATTCATCGGGAAAACCCTGATAGGAATTACCCTCCTGTCCGGGTTTACCCAGTTGTTCAGTGCATTTCCAATCTATACGGAGAATATGATTCTGGCGGCGGTCTTTGGCGGTGCCCTTTACGGCATGGGAATTGGCATGGCCTTTGCTGCGGGGGCCTCCACCGGCGGTACCGATATTATTGGAAGAATCATTCAATCTAAGTTTAGCCATGTTCCCATCGGAAAGATGCTTCTGATTGTGGATGGTATTATCATTGCAGTTTCCTTTGCGGTGTTCCGGAATATTGAATTAACGCTGTTTGGTATTCTGACCTTGTTTATTTCCAGCTACTCCATTGATTTTATTATCAGCAAATTGAATGTATCCAGAATTGCCTTTGTTATTACCGACAACGGAGAGGAAATTGCCAGTACTTTGGTTTCCACCTCGCCTCGGGGCGTTACCTTGATTGATGTCAAGGGCGTTTATACTAATAGTGAAAAGAAGATGCTCTTCTGTGCCTTAAAGGAGAGCGAAACGGAGGAATTCCAAAAGAAGATTCTCTCCATTGACAATACTGCTTTTATCGTCTTTTCCGAATCCCAGAGAATTAAGGGAAATGGCTTCTATCTCTACAAATAGGAAAAACCATGGATAAAATTATTAAATTTACCGTCCTCAACGAGTGGGGCGGAAAAAGCATAAAACAGATTCTCCGTCAGGAGTATGGGGTGTCGGCAGCCATTTTAACCTCTCTGAAACAGCGGGAGGACGGGGTGCTGGTAAATGGAACGCCTGCCTTTGTTACCCGGATTCTGGAAAAAGGGGAGCGGGTAACCATTACCATCCGCGACGGGCGGACCGAGATTTTACCAAGTAGGGTCCCTTTGGAGATTCTTTATGAGGATGAGGACGTGATTGCCGTCAATAAGCCTCGGCAGATGCCAACTCATCCATCCCAAAACCATCACGAAGATACCCTCGCCAATGCCTTGGTGGGGTATTTTTCGGGACAGAACTTTACCTTCCGTGCTATCACCCGGTTGGATAAGGACACCTCCGGGGTGGTTCTGGTGGCAAAAAATCCGCTATCCGGCGCTATCTTGGTGGAGGATATGAAGAACGGAAAAATCCAGAAGGAATATCTGGCGGTAACCAATGGGATGCCAAATCCTCCGGCAGGACGGTTGGAAGCTCCCATCCGGCGGTTGGAGGATAGTATTGTTCTTCGTTGTGTTGCTCCTGACGGGCGGGAGGCGGTTACCGAGTACCAAACCATTCAGGAAGGAACAGAACTTTCTCTGGTTCGGCTGAAGCCATTGACCGGCAGAACCCATCAGCTTCGGGTTCATTTGAGTTATCTTGGCTGTCCCATCTACGGCGACGATTTGTATGGTGCTCCTCAAAGGGGAGAGGCAAATCGACTCCACTGCGGAAAACTGCATTTTTTTCACCCTATTACCGAAAAGGAACTGGTGGTGGAGGCGCCTCTTCCTTCGGATATGGTATCTCTTGTGAAATAGAAGAATGGATTTTGACGTTTTTTCGGGGAAAAATACTGCTTGCTAAATTCCCGGATATGTTGTATAATAGAGGCATAAAAATTTAAGTTTCTCTTAATATAAGGAGGTAGATTCAAATGAAAAAGATTTTAGCGATTGTATTGGCGCTGATGCTGGTTGCATCCCTTGCTGCTTGTGGCGGCGGTGGAACCAAGATGACTATGGGTACTGGCGGTACTTCCGGTACTTACTATGGTTACGGCGGTGTTTTAGGTCAGTACATCTTGAACAATGCTGGCATCGGTGTAACAGTTGTTCCCACCGATGGTTCCAAAGCAAATATTCAGGGTATTGATGCTGGTAACTACCAGTTAGGTACCGTACAGTCTGACGTTATGGCTTATGCGTGGGACGGCGTTCGTGCTTTTGAGAAAGAAGGTAAGGTAAGCACCTTCCGTACCGTTGCAGGTCTTTATGCTGAGGCAGTTCAGTTGGTTACCATGGACCCTGCGATTAAGTCTGTTAGTGATTTAAAGGGTAAGTCCGTTTCTATTGGTGCTCCCGGTTCCGGTGTTTACTTTAACGCGGTTGATATTCTGGGCGCTGCAGGCCTCACCGAAAAGGATATCAACGCACAGTATCAGTCCTTTGCTGACAGTGCCGATGCTCTGAAGGATGGCAAGATTGATGCGGCGTTTATCGTAGCTGGTGCACCTACTCCGGCAATCACCGAGCTGTGCACCACCAACAGTGCATATCTTGTTCCCATTGACGGTGAGATTGCTAAGAAGATTATGAAGGAAAACTCCTTCTACACCGAGCACACCATTCCTGCTGGAACCTATCCAGGCCAGGATGCTGATGTAACCACAGTAACCGTAAAGGCTACTTTGATTGTCAGTGCAGATGCAACGGAGGATGATGTATATGCTCTGACTGCGGCAATCTTCAATAATATTGAGGCGATTACTGCAGAAAACGCAAAGGGTGCAGAACTCAATCTGGAAAATGCAACTTCCGGTATGGCTGTTCCTTTCCATGCAGGTGCTGCAAAGTACTTTAAGGAAAAAGGAATTGAAGTTCCGGTAGAATAGTTTTTCGAATAAAGAGTACGGCTGCGGCGAAAAGCTCTTTCGCCGCAGTTGTTTTATCATCATCTAAGGAGGAAGTTTCATGTTGTTTCGGAAAAAGGGTCAACCGGAAGTCCAGGAACCAATGGATTTAGATGAGGTCATGCAAAAATTTGACCGGGAATCCAATGTCCGGATCTGGGAAGGCTGGCAGAAGGTTGCGGTTTCCTGTGTTTTGGCTGTATTCTCTTTGTTTTGCCTTTATGTAACCCTGTTTGCTACCTGGCTGGAAGAACTTCGTCTTACCACCTTTGTAGCTTTTATTGTGTTTTTGGCATACCTTGTTTACCCGGCAAAAAAGGGAAAGCAACGAGTAAATTACATGCCATGGTATGATATTGTTTTGATGATATGTGGCGCGGGTGCCTTTTTGTACTTTGCATTCAACGCGGAGACCATCATCGCTCAGGGAAGTCGGTTTGAGTGGTATCAGATTGCGATAGGAATTGTGGGTATTATTGCTACTGGTGAAGCCTGTCGCCGCAGTGTAGGTCTTCCCATCGTTATTGTTGCAGGCTGTTTTGTGATATATGCTCTGATTTGGGGACTTTCTAATCCTACTCTGTGGGGAAGAACCAAGTATCTGGTTCCTTACCTGTTCTACGGAAAAGAAGGTATCTTGTCCACGCCCATCAATGTATGCTCTAAGTTTATTGTTGTCTTTATTATCTTCGGTGCATTTTTGGAACGTTCGGGGATTGCGGACTTCTTTATCAAGATTTCCAATGCTATCGTAGGCGGTTTCTCCGGCGGCCCTGCTAAGGTTGCCGTTGTGGCAAGCGCCTTGGAGGGTATGGTATCCGGCTCCTCCGTTGCCAATACGGTAGGTTCCGGTTCGGTTACCATTCCCTTGATGAAGAGAACCGGATATAAACCGGAATTTGCGGCGGCGGCAGAGGCATCCGCATCCACCGGCGGTCAGATTATGCCTCCCATTATGGGTGCAGCAGCGTTCTTGATGGCAGAGTATGTTGGCGTTCCCTATAGCTCCATTATCGTTTGTGCTATTTTGCCGGCGGTACTTTATTTTGCAGGAGTATTCATTACGGTACATCTGGAAGCGAAGAAGGAGGGACTCCGAGGTCTTTCCAAGGAGGAACTGCCAAAGTTCCTGCCTTTGCTCAAACAGGTTTACCTGCTGATTCCTTTGGTGTTATTGGTTTATCTGGTTGGAACCAGCCAGAAGTCCATTCAGAATGCAGCAGCCATTGCTATCATTGCTGTGATTGTTGTTAGTCTGTTTAACAAGGAAAATAGAATCACTCCCAAGCGGATCTGGGAGGCGTTAGCGGCTGGTGGTCAGGGTATGATTGCTGTTGCAGCTGCCTGCGGTGTTGCAGGAATCATTGCCGGAACCATTGGTATGACCGGACTTGCTATTACCTTGATTAACGGTGTTGTTGCTCTGGCACAAAATCAGGTCATTGTGGCGTTGTTCCTGACCATGATTTGTTGTATCGTTCTGGGGATGGGCGTTCCTACCACTGCGAACTACTGTATTATGGCGGCAACCTGTGCGCCGATCCTTACCCGGATGGGTGTTCCCCCCATGGCGGCACACTTCTTTGTGTTCTACTTCGGTATCGTAGCAGACCTGACACCTCCGGTTGCTCTAGCAGCCTATGCCGGTGCGGCGATTGCTCAGGCAAACCCCATGAAGACGGCGGTGACCGCTACCAAGCTGGCAATCGGAGCATTCATCGTGCCCTATGTATTTGCCTTGAATCCGGCACTGCTGATGGTCGATATCAGCGGCCCTCTGGAGGTTGTTACTATTGTTATTACCTCCTTGGTAGGAATCTTTGCTGTGTCTGCATCTCTGGAGGGGTACCTGCTCCACAAAATGCCATGGTATCAACGAATTATTTCCCTGGCGGGGGGCTTGCTCCTGATTTACCCGGGAATGGTAACCGATATCATTGGTGTGGCATTGGTTGCAGTAACCGTAGTGCTCCAGTTGCTCATCCGCAAAAAGGCAATTGCATAAAAACAAAAATGACAACTTCGTTACAGAAGTTGTCATTTGTTAGTTATCGTGGTATAATTACGATATGTTCAACCATGGAGGGTGGCTCTTTATGAATAGTGAGAAAAGAAGTAGTTTTACAGGGAAGATAGGCTTTGTCCTTGCGGCAGCTGGCTCTGCAGTTCCTGGACTTCTTTGATTTTATCAGCAATAGCGTACTTATGCCAATTGTTGCATTCCTTACTTGTATCTTTGTTGGTTTCATTATTAAGCCGAAAACGATTGCAGAGGAGGTTGAACTTTCCGGAACGTTTAAACGAAAAGGATTGTTTACCTTTGTCATCAAATATCTTGCACCTATCTGCATTATTCTTATTTTGATATCATCTGTTCTTGATGCCTTTGGTATATTTAAGATATAGGCACATGTAAAAGACAATATTCCACATGTCGAATATTGTCTTTTTGTAAATACGTTCATTGGAAACGGAAAGAAGCTAGAAGGGACGATTAGTCAAGGAGGAAAATAATGAAAAAAGCAATCTTTTTTACAGTCATTTTAACGCTCTTATCAATACCGGCACATGCCAAAGTTGGCGATGTAGCGGAAACGATTTATCACTCTGATATTTTAACAAAGGTTCATGGTCTTGAGATCGCATCGTTTAGTCTGGACGGTGAAATGCTGATTAAGGCGGAAGATTTGCGAGATTACGGTTATGCCGTAACCTATGATGATACTGTGAGAGCGTTGTTTATCAACAAGACCGGTGAAATCAAGGAGGACTTTTGTCCAGAGGTAGAACGAGGAACGGTTGGCGGGATTTATGGTTATACTTATGAGACGGATATCTGGGTATATTTGAACGGGTCTTTTGTAACATCGTACTCTCTGGACGGTGAAATGGCGGTAAAGGTAGAGGAACTGGGATGTCGACATGGAATGTCTTATTCCTATGATGATACCGAAAGACTCTTAACCTTAGAGGATGGAGAGGTACCGCCCAAGGAAGAACAAATTAAGGATTGTCTAACCCTGAGTGAGGAACTGTCTTTTTTAAGCAGAGGCTTGGTAGAACGGCATAGTGGCGATGGATTTGACATTATTGTTTATTACACCGGCGGAATGCCCAGACCACAGACCGATTATGAGTATTTTGATGACAAGGGGAAAC
This sequence comes from Ructibacterium sp., assembly GCA_045540375.1. GTDB lineage: Bacteria > Bacillota > Clostridia > Monoglobales > Monoglobaceae > Ructibacterium. Next base: position 67,831 of record JAZQHD010000149.1, read on the forward strand.
GAGTGTTTCTAGATGGTATTTTCAACAGATATGGATTTCATGACGGATGGGGAAGAACCGAGGTTCGGGAACTGAAGCTCTGTGGAAATGCATTGAAGTTCAAGGGAGAAAGCAACAGTAACCGTCCGGAATTGAACTTCCCGGACGGGGAATATATTCTGGATTTGTGTACCCACACCATCACCCCATCTCCGGTGGGGAGTCTTGCGGTACCAACAGACTTTGTCATAGAAATTGACGGTGTTGCAGTTCCTGGATATAGCATCAAGGGAAGACCTTTTATTGATGCTGGGGTACTGGAGGCCTTTGGGTTTGAGCGGAATGGCGTTCATTACACCAGAAAAGACGGGGGAAAGGATGGAACCGAATATCCTGCGGTGGTCTTTGGGGAAATCCAAGACGCGGAGGAAATGGTAACCGTGAACGGAAAAGCCTACGAAACCTATCAAATGGACGGAAGGCTTCTAATCAATGCCGATGACCTTGCCATAGCCGAAAGAAATATAACGCCCAACGGATTTTCAGGAGAATGGGACAACGAAAGTCGCACATTAAAAATAAAAACAAGAAACCAGTAGCTAAAAAAGGAGAATGATTATGAATTTTACCTTTGCACATAACAACTTTAATGTGAAAGATTTGGAGAAGTCGATTGCCTTTTATCAGGAGAGTTTAGGACTTACCGAGATTCGACGGAAAACTGCAGCAGATGGAAGTTTTATCATTGTTTTTTTGGGAGATGGAGTAACATCCCATGCCCTGGAGCTGACCTGGCTTCGGGACTGGGAAAAGGACGGATATAACTTAGGAGATAACGAGTTCCACCTGGCACTGCGGGTAGATGATTATGAGGCGGCCTATGCCAAACACAAGGAGATGGGATGTGTTTGCTATGAGAATCCGGCCATGGGCATCTACTTTATTGTAGACCCGGACGGGTACTGGATCGAGATTATTCCTACCAAAACAGAAGATAAATAGTAGCAAGAAGAAAGGGAAATCCAAAGATGGAGATAACCCCCAATTATTATGATAAATTTCGATGTATTGCAGATCAATGTAAACATACCTGCTGTATCGGCTGGGAGATAGAGGTGGATGAGGATACTCTGGAGCTTTATCAATCCCTGAACACCCCTTTCGGAGAGAGGATCTGTAAGAGTATCGAAGGGACTCCACCGCACTTTATCTTACAGCCTGGGGAACGATGCCCCTTTCTGAATGAAGGGGGACTTTGTGATATCATCTGTGAGTGTGGTGAGGATGCCCTTTGTGAGATTTGTACGTTGCATCCTCGGTTCCGGAACTTTTTTGTGTCCTTTACTGAAACAGGATTGGGACTTTGTTGCGAGGCGGCGGCAAGAATCATCCTGACGGAGGAAGAGCCGTTTTCGATACCCTTTCCGGAGGAATGTTCTCCGGAGGAAGAACAATTTCTTGCCGGACGGCAGAGGATATTTGAGATTCTTCAGGAGCGGGAAATGAGTATAAAAGAGAGATACGCAACCTTAGCAGAGCGATTCGGAATTTCTTTTGACTTTTCTTTGGAGGAGTTGCAAAAAACCTACCTCTCGTTAGAACGGCTGGACCAGGAATGGACAAAAGTCCTGGAGAACCTGGAGGGGTTCGTGTTTGATGGCAGAATTTTTGAAGAAGAGGAATTCCAGATTCCGTTGGAGCAACTGGCGGTGTATTTTATTTTCCGGCATTTGACGGATGCCCTTTGGAATGGGGAATATTGCGCCCGGGTCCAGTTTGTGCTGCAGAGCTGCTATATGATTGGTGCGCTTTGGGAAAAATCCCGACAGGATACTGGAACCATAACATTAGAAACCATGACTAACCTGGCAAGGATGTACTCTGCGGAAGTAGAGTATTCTGAAGAAAATCTGGAGCGGTTACAAAGAACTTAAAACAGGAAGTGAAGAACAAATGGCTACAAAACAGTTTCAATTAGATATGTCCAAGGGTTCTATTTTCAAAAATACGGTGAGATTTGCTCTCCCGGTAATTTTTGCAAGTTTGCTTCAGCTTTTTTATAATGCTGCAGATTTAATTGTGGTCAGCCGGTATGCAGGTTCCAATGCCATGGCGGCGGTAGGGTCTACCAGTTCTTTGAATAATCTGCTACTGAATGTTTTTATTGGGATTTCTTTAGGTGCCAGTGTTGTGGTATCCCGGAAATTTGGAGCAAATGATACCATTGGTATCAAGCGGACAGTACATACTGCTATGCTATTGGGTATCTGTGTGGGAATTCTGGCAGGGATTATCGGTTTCTTCTTCAGTAAACCTTTCCTTGTGTTGATGGGGACTCCGGCAGGAGAGGTTTTAGACGGTGCAACCTTGTATATGAAGATTGTCTTTTTGGGTGTTCCGGCATCCCTGACCTACAACTTCGGTGCGGCAATTCTCCGGGCAGTGGGGGACACCAAAAGACCGCTCTATATTCTTTCGGCAGCAGGTCTTGTCAATGTGATATTGAATTTGATTCTGGTGATCTGCTTTGATATGGGAGTGGCTGGCGTTGCTATTGCCACCGCAACCTCCAATTATATTTCAGTGGTTGCAGTGCTTTGGATTATGGTTCGTTCCAAAGAGGTAATTCGGCTTCGATTCCCCAAGCTGAAATTCCATAAAAAAGAGCTGGTAGAGATTTTGAAAATCGGTGTCCCGGCAGGAATCCAGTCCTCCTTCTTCAGTCTGTCTAACACAGTACTTCAATCCTCGGTGAATGCCTATGGCGAGGCGGCCATTGCAGGGAATGCTGCCGGGGGCAATATTGAGGGCTTTGTCTATGTGGGAATGAATGCCTTTTATCAATCCACCATGACGGGGGTCAGCCAGAACTTTGGTGCAAAGAGGGAGGATCGAATCAATAAAACAATTTGGGTAAATCTCCTTTGCGTTGTAGCGGTGGGGTTGTTTTTAGGTGGAATGAGTGTTCTGCTTTCCAGACAGCTTCTTGGCTTTTACATCACCGACTCCGCAAAAGCCATGGAGTATGGAGTCCGCCGCATGGTGGTTACCGGGCTGCCCTACTTTTTGTGCGGTATTATGGAGGTTCTAACCGGAGCGCTAAGGGGACTTGGAAGTTCGGTGATTTCTGCAGTATCTTCCTTTGTGGGAAGTTGTATGTTCCGTATCTTCTGGGCAACGGTACTGGTGAAGCTTTTGGGCGGCGGTATTGAGCTTCTATACCTTTGTTGGCCGATTTCCTGGTTTTTGGTTAGTATCATGCATCTGATTACCCTGTCCATCATTAAACCAAGAGCCATCCGCCGGATGCGGATTAGTTAAATTAAGAAAAGGAACTGAACCTGTTCACAGGTTCAGTTCCTTTTTAATAAGCATGATTAGGGTGTGGTTTCGGCCACTGCTTCGCCTGTTACCGTTCCACTCACAACACCGCCACTGATTGAACCGGAGTTTCCTCCGGCGGTTACACCGCCAATCTCGGCACCTGCGTCGCCACCAGAGCCTCCGGAAGAGCCTTCCTCAATGTCAATAAAATTGTCGTCCTTCTCGGTAAAGTCATAAGACCGGGTTGTCTTTTGCGCCAGAGGTGTTAGCGTGCCCTTATCCCAAATCATAGCAACGGCAGTTCCCTTGGTCAGTTCGTAATAGGTATCCGTGCGGTGTGCAACCTCTTTCTGGAACGAGTCGGTGGGAAGAAGGTGCAGCAATCTTCCTTCCTCGTCGTAGACAGCAAGAAACACAACAGCATTGCTGGTTTCTTCTATGTTGATGGCATCTATCACAAAGGTGTCTGCCCAGTAGAAATTTCCGGCAACGGAGGTGTCGTTGTGGTATTGGTAAAGTCCTGCAATAGGGGTGCCATCTACATAGTTATAGTATTTGTTTGCCGTGGTCAGCGTTTCGTTTTTGTCACCTTTGGAATTCGCCAAAGTAACCCATTGGGTGGTAGTGCCCTTGTAGAGAACATTTCGAAGACTGGTGCTCCGGAAGGCAGAATCCTCAATGGTGGTTACCGAGGTAGGAATGGTTACGGTAATCAAATCGGAGCAGTAATCAAAGGCGCAAAGCCCAATGAAGGTTACCTCGTCGGGAATCACAATTTCTTTTAAGTCATAGCAGTAGGAAAAGGTATATGGTTCGATCCGGGATAAATGCTTGGGCAGAACGATTTTCGTGGCACTTTGCAGATACGTAAAGGCGCTACTTCCGATGGTCAGGACGCTGTCGGGGATAATCAGCTCGGTCAGACTATTGCAGTTGTAAAATGCCGCCTCGCCAATTTCGGTTACCTTGTTGGGGATGACAAATTCGGTCAGGCTTTCGCAGCCGTGGAACGCATACCGGGGAATGACAGTTACCTTTTCCGGAAGATTCAGGTGGGTCATATTGGTGCAGTTAAAGAAGGCGTAGACCTCAATGGTTTCCACGGTTTCGGGAAGTGTCATACCACTTAGGTTATTGCACTCGTAAAAGGCGAAATTGGAAATCTGCTTCAGCTGGGAGGGCAAGGTGATATTAATCAGGTTGGTGCAATGCATGAAGGACTCTTCTCCGATGTAGAGAACCGATTCCGGAACAGTATAGGACGTCCGGGGGTTCCCAATCGGGTGCTGAACCAATACGGTCATATCTTTGTTAAACAAAACCCCGTCCTGAGAACAGTAATCCTTATTCTCGGCATCGACAGTGATTTCGGTCAGGTTTATGTTGCTGTGAAAGGCACCTCGGTCGATTTGGGAAACACTTTTTGGAATGTGTATGGTTTCGATGGCAATTTCCGAAAAGGAGCCTTCACCCAAAGATACCACGCCGTCAGGAATGGAAATGTCGGTCAGGTAGAGGCATGCGCAAAAGGCATTTTCCCCGATGGTCCGGACAGAAGGAGAGATATGGACAGATACCAGCTTGGGGGCATAGGGGTTGTTTAGGATGTTGAAATTGTCTACCTCCGGGAAAAAGCAGGAGCGGGGGATATGTCTGACCGAGCCGCCAAAGACGACGGAAAGTCCCTCCGTATCTTCGCCGGCATTCCGAAAGACGCCATTGCCGTTGTTAAAGTCTGCAACCTCTATGGCATTCCAATGTACCGAGGTCAGTTTGGTAAGGTCGTAAAAGGCTTTTCGACCGATATAGGAAACATTTTCCCCAATGGTAATGGATGTAACATTGCTGCAGTTCTGAAAGGCAGCCTCGTCAACCGAGGTAATATTGTCAGGGATGATAATTTCGGTCAGGTTAGAACAACCCGAAAAGGTATAGGAGCGTATCGCTGTTAGCTTTTCTCCAAAGGTAACATGATCAATGGCACAATAGCTGAATGCACCGGAACCTAAGTATTCCAGATTGGCAGGAAGCTCTGCTTCCGCAAGGGCGGTGCAGTTCCAAAAAGCATTGTCCCAAATGTACTTGACGGAATCGGGAATCTCCACGGACTCCAGTTGTTGAAAGCTAGAAAAAGCATTGTAGCAGATTTCGGTTACGCCGTCCTCGATGATAATGTGAGTAATGCCGGTGCTATCAATATCCTCAGAAGACATGCGGTCTGCATCCATGGCACCGGCACCGCCAATGGTCAGAGTACTGCCGGAGCGGGACCAGGTTACCGTATGGTTATCGTTACAGAAACCGGATTGGGCAGCCGATACCCCCATGGGATAAAACAAGGAAAGGCAAAGAAGAAAAACCAAAGTAAAAAGAGAATTCCGCAAGTTCATAAGTAGAGTTCCTTTCGTTATATAAGTTCAAAACTTCTTTCATTTTATCACAGAAGAAAACTTTTGTAAATGATTTTTTGGGGAGGCGGGAACAAGGGCAGAAATGCATTGATTTTTAAGGAAGGATATGGTATGATAAGGTGAAAACGCATAAGGAGAAAAACCATGTTTGACTTTCATTTACATACCAAGGTTTCTTTTGATTCCACAGATGAACCGGTGGAGATGATTCGGGCGGCAGAGAAAGCAGGACTTCGAGAAATCTGTTTTACAGACCACTGCGACCATCACGGAAACCGAACTGGGAAACACCATGTTTTTACCATGGAGGAGTATGCCAATGCCTATGATTGTGTTGTCTCGGAGCAGGTGAAGATTCGCCGTGGTATCGAGATGGGACTGACCCAGTGGAATATGGCAGAGGCAGAAGAGGTTCTCTCTAGAAGAGAGTTTGACTTTGTGATTGGATCTAACCATTATGCCGGAGATTATGACCCGTACTTTCCGGAGTTCTGGGAGGGAATTACTTTAGCTCGGGCCATCGAAATTTACCTGACCAATATTTTAGAATGTATTCAGCTTCACGATAACTTTGACGTGCTGGGACATTTGACCTATGTCTGTAAGTCCCCCTATAATCCAATGCATCAGACGGTTCCGTATCGGGAAACGGCCGATCTTGCCGATGAGATTATGAAAGTTTTGGTTGCAAAGGGAAAGGGAATGGAAATTAACACCAGTGGCGTGGATCGTGCCGGGGATTTTCTTCCCTCTCTGGATTACTTAAAGCGGTTCCGGGAATTGGGCGGCGAGATTGTTACCATTGGATCCGATGCGCATGAGCGTTCCCGGGTAGGACAGTATACCAACGAGGCAGTTGTCTTGGCAAAGGAAGTTTTTGGCCATGTTTGCACGTTTGAAAAACGAAAACCCATCTTCCATAAGCTATAAGAAAGAGCGGGAATTCTTTTTCTCTGCTTGCATAGATTTCTTTTTTGAGTGGTAAAATATTTCCATACAGACTGGAGGTCGTGGTATGGAAAAGCAAGCAAAAGAGAAGAAAATTTTGTGGTACACCCTGGCATTCATGGCGTTTTCTACCGTATGGGGCTTTGGCAATGTTATTAACGGCTTTGCCGTCTATGGGGGGCTTCGATCTATTGTTCCCTGGATTTTGGTTTTTTTGTTTTATTTTATCCCCTATGCCTTGATGGTGGGGGAGCTTGGCTCTGCGTTTGCAAAAACCGAGGGTGGTGTCAGTGCCTGGATTCATGAAACTATCGGGCCTAGAATGGCATACTATGCCGGATGGACCTACTGGATTGTGCATATGCCATATATCTCTCAGAAACCAACGGCTGCCTTGATTGCAGCAGGCTGGACAATGTTTGGAGATGGACGAGTCAGCCAGATGAGTGCGGTCTATCTTCAACTGGGGAGTCTGGTGGTCTTTTTGCTTGCATTGCTCCTGGCAAGCCGGGGTGTTTCCTGGATTAAGCGGATTGCCTCGGTGGCGGGAACGTCTATGTTTGTTCTTTCCATTTTATTTATTTTCATGATGCTGGCAGCACCAGCACTGACCAATCGTCCGGAGCTACAAGGAATCTCCTTTACCTGGCAGGATTTTAGGCCAAGCTTTGGGGCGGAGTTTTGGATGAATCTGTCCATTTTGATTTTGGCGGTGGGCGGATGTGAAAAAATCTCTCCCTATATTAATAAAATGAAAGACCCGGGGAAAGGCTTTCCCCGAGGCATGATTGCCCTTGCGGTCATGGTTATGATTTGTGCTATTTTAGGAACAGTTGCTTTAGGAATGTTGGTGGATTCTACTGCTATTCCCGAGGACTTTATGACCAATGGTGCCTACTTTGCTTTTCAAAAGGTAGGAGAGTTCTATGGTGTGGGGAATCTTTTCATGATTGTCTATGCCATTGCCTTTTTTGTAGGGCAGATGGCGGTTATTGTCATTTCGGTGGATGCGCCCTTGCGGATGCTTTTAGACAGTGCCGATGAGACCTATATCCCATCAGTCTTGCGAAAGAAGAATAAATATGGGTCCTATCAGAACGGCTATTTCCTGATTGCCATTTTGGTGAGTATTTTGATTTTACTCCCTGCTTTTGGAATCGGTAGCGTGAACGAAATTGTTCGGTACCTGATCCGGTTGAATGCCATCTGTATGCCTCTTAGGTATCTTTGGGTTTTTGCCGCTTATATTGCTATGCGACGGAATAAGGCTCACTATAGACCGGCTTATCGGTTTGTAAAGAACCGATATTTGGGAGTTGTGGCGGGAATCTGGTGTTTTGGACTGACGGCATATTCCTGCATGAGCGGTATCTTTAACGCTGATTCAACCTTTCAATTAGTGATGAATTTAATTACTCCCGTAATTCTTCTGGGATTAGGAGTATTGTTGCCTCTCTTTGCGAGAAAGAGAGAATAAGGAGGAAGAAGAATGAACGAAACGAATAACAAGCTACTAGCCTTTATCCAGAAATGTCCCACAGCTTATCACACCGTAGAACAGGTAGCAGAGCGGCTCTCCAGAGAGGGATACGTCAAGCTGGAAGAAAGCAATGATTGGACGCTTTTGGAAGATGGAAAGTATTTTGTAACCCGAAACGGCTCGTCTGTCATTGCATTTCGGGTTCCCAAGGAGTTTGATAGATTCCTAATCACAGCCGCTCACGGGGATGCTCCTGCTTTTAAGATAAAGGCAAACCCCGAGATGCCCTGTGAGAGTGCTTATGTGAAACTGAATGTGGAAAAGTATGGTGGTATGATTCATCATACCTGGATGGATCGACCTCTGTCGGTAGCCGGGAGAATAACAGTGCTGACCGATACCGGAATAGAAACTAAACTTGTGAATATCGACCGGGATCTCTTGCTGATTCCCAGCCTTGCTATTCATATGGACAGAACTGTAAATGAGGGTTTGAGTCTGAACCCCCAAAAAGACTTACTTCCCCTCTTTGGAGACGTAACTGCGAAGGACGAATTCTGGCCTATGATTGCTGAATGTGCAGGCGTCAAGCCGGAACAGATTCTGGGCAGTGATTTATTCTTGTATTGCAGAACCCCGGGGAGTATCTGGGGAAGTAAGGGTGAGTTTATCTCCTCTCCAAGACTGGACGATCTCCAATGTGTTTATGGTATATTAGAGGGATTCTTGAAAGGGAATGCAGCAGGCGCCCTTCCGGTTTGTTGTGTCTTTGATAACGAGGAGGTAGGGTCGGGAACCAAGCAGGGTGCCAAGTCTACCTTTCTGTATGATGTGTTAACCAGAATTTGTCAGGCACGGGGGATGACTTCTAGCCAGTACTGTCAGGCAGTAGATGGGGGATTTATGATCTCGGCGGATAACGGCCATGCAGTCCATCCTAACTACCCGGAAAAAGCAGATCCCACCAATCGTCCCAAGATGAATGGCGGATTGGTGCTCAAATACAATGCTAACCAAAAGTACACCACCGATGGCGTCTCCGAGGCAATTGTCCGGTATGTCTGCAAAAAAGCAGGAGTGCCGGTTCAGAACTACGTCAACCGCAGCGATGTTCCTGGGGGGTCCACCCTTGGAAATCTGTCCAGTGAGCAGGTTTCTATCAAGACTGCAGATATCGGTCTTGCTCAGCTTGCCATGCACTCAGCCTATGAGACTGCAGGTGCCAAGGATGTCGAGTATCTTTGCAGAGCAATGGAGGAATTCTACCGGTTAGATTTAAAGTGCGAAGCCGATGGAAGGTATTGGAATTAAAAAAGAGTTGTCTTACGACAACTCTTTTTTTGTTATGCGTTCTTTGTCTTTTCCAAAAGCTCCTCCACATATTCTTTGGGACGGATGCTTAAATAGGAGAAGGGTTTTTCTAAGGCGATTTCAATCATGGAAATTGCCTCGTCTTTTCTTCCTAATGCTAACAGGACTTCCCCATAGCCATAGTAGGCTTCCGGGAACCGGGGTTCCTGCTCTACCAGTGCCTTGTAATGCTCGGCGGCTTTTTCGTATTCACCGCGTTTGGCGTAGGTTTCTGCCAGATTATCACAGATGATGGGCGCATCAGAGTTGAAGTCATAAGCCTTCAGGTTAAACTCCAATGCCTTGTCCAGATCTCCTGCCAGGTTGTACATGATGCCCAGGTTTTCGTAGACAGTAGAATTATGGTAGCCATCCTCCAAGATATCTTCCAGCATCTCAATTGCCTCGTCCAGATTGCCTTCCTTCCAGCTGACCAACGCCAGAAGGTTTCGAACCTGATATCGGGCAGCACTTCCCCGCTTGGTCATGGTGCTGCAGAGCTGAAGATGTCGTCTGGCATCCTCCAGTTCCCCGCAACGGAGACATACATAACCCAGTAATTGCTGATTTTTCATGGACAAAGGGCCAATTTTGTTAGCAAGCTGATACAGTTTCATTGCCTTGGGATACTCCCGTTTGTTGTAGGAGATAAATGCGATAAAAGCCACCAAATCTCCACGTTTAACAAAGAGGAAAATCAGAACCAGGGCAAGGATAAGCCATCTAATCATGAGAGTCCCTCCCGTTCTTAGTACAGGTTATTCACAGTTCTGGGATAGGGAAGGACATCGCGGATGTTGCTCATACCGGTCAGATACATGATGGCCCGTTCAAATCCAAGACCATAGCCAGCGTGCTTACAACCGCCGAACCGACGAAGGTCTAAGTAGTGGCCGTAATCAGCCTCTTCAAGACCCATTTCCTGCATCCGGGCAGTAAGAACATCCAAACGCTCTTCTCTCTGGCTGCCACCAATGATTTCGCCAATGCCGGGAACCAAGCAGTCCATGGCCGCAACAGTTTTGCCGTCCTCGTTTAAGCGCATATAGAATGCCTTGATTTCCTTTGGATAGTCGGTAACAAAAATTGGCTTTTTAAAGACTTCCTCGGTGAGATACCGCTCATGCTCGGTCTGGAGATCCATCCCCCATTTTACGGGATATTCAAAGTCTTTGCCGCTCTTTTCTAGGATTTCCACCGCTTCGGTATAGGTAACCCGGCCAAATTCGTTGCTGATAACATTGTCCAGACGTTCCAGAAGACCCTTGTCAACAAAGTTGTTGAAGAACTGCATTTCTTCTGGTGCCTGCTCCAAAACATAACGGATGATGAATTTTAGCATATCCTCTGCCAACTGCATATCGTCATTGAGTTCGGCGAAAGCAATTTCCGGCTCGATCATCCAGAATTCCGCCGCATGACGGGTGGTGTTGGAATTCTCGGCACGGAAGGTGGGACCAAAGGTATATACATCTCCGAATGCCATAGCAAAATCCTCTGCCTCTAATTGACCGCTGACGGTAAGGGAGGTGTGCTTGTTAAAGAAGTCCTGACTGTAGTCTACTTTTTTCTCCTCGGTCATGGGCAGGTTGTCCATATCCAGGGTAGTTACCTGAAACATTTCGCCAGCGCCCTCGCAGTCGCTGCCGGTAATTAGGGGAGTGTGAACATAAACGAATCCGCGCTCGTTAAAGAACTTGTGGATAGCAAACGCCACCAGAGACCGAATCCGGAAGGTTGCGGAGAAGGTGTTAGTTCTGGGTCGGAGATGGGGAATGGTCCGCAGATACTCAAAGGAGTGCCGTTTTTTCTGTAAGGGGTAATCAGGAGTGCTGGCACCCTCGATGGTAACGGCCTCGGCTTTTAACTCAAAAGGCTGCTTTGCCTCGGGGGTCAGAACCAGAGTGCCGACAACGCTAAGTGCTGCACCTACGTTCAGTTTAGAGAGTTCGGCAAAGTTAGAGAGTTTTTCTGCCTCGATGACAACCTGCAGGGTCTTGAAGTAAGAGCCATCGTTTAATTCAATAAATCCAAAATTTTTGGAAATCCGGATGTTCCGTACCCAACCGTTCACGGTTACTTTGGACTGGTCGGCAGGGTTTCCGGTGAATAATGCTTTGATTTTCATGGGATTCGTCCTTTCTATTTGTATTCCTTAATCAGCTCTGCACGGGGATAGCCACGGCTGTTGTCTACACTTGCAATATAGAAACCACGTCCATAATAGAATCGAATCAGCGCGGCAACCTTGGAGGCGGTATGAAGTCGAAGAAGTTTGACATCGTTCTGCTTCATTACCTTGTCCACTACGTTCATCAAAATCTTGCCAATACCGTTATTCCGATGATGGTCAGCGACGGCAAACCGGCTTAAGTAGGCTTCGCCGTTTTCCAAAATCTCTACACGGACAGCGCCTAGAGGTTCATCATCAATCCGTACCACAAAGACATTCTTGTTCTTAATGTCTTTGCGGATATCATCATAGGTTTCGTTCAGTGCCTCAATATTGTAACTGAGACCCGCGTTTTCACAGTATTTCAAAAAGGCATCCTTGGTGATCTTATGAATGGCGGGGATGTCCTCTTCGGTGGCATGTTTTACTTCAAATGCATATAAGTTTTCCATAAGATTACCTCTCTTAGTCTGCCATCAGGGTGGCTAAGATTGCTTTTTGTGCATGGAGACGATTTTCTGCCTCGTCAAAGATGACGGAGCGGGGACCGTCGATGACGTCTTCGGTTACCTCGTAACCCCGGTATGCGGGTAGACAGTGGATAAAGATGCTGTCCTCCTTGGATTTACCAAAGAGATCAGCGTTCACCTGGTAATCTTTAAAAATCTTTACACGCTCTGCTTTTTCTGCTTCCTGACCCATGGAAGTCCAGGTGTCGGTGCAGACAACGTCGGCATTTTTTATTGCCTCCACTGGGTCGTGGGTGGTCAGAATGGTAGCACCGGTTGCTTTGGCATCTGCTTTGGCGTTTTCCACTACAATGTCTTCGCACTCGTAGCCAACCGGAGTGGCAACGGACATATCCATACCAGCTTTTGCGCAGGCATAGAGGAGGGAGTGTGCCACATTATTTCCGTCGCCGATATAGGCAAGTTTCAGACCCTCTAACTTACCTTTGTGCTCGTAGACCGTCATCAAATCTGCCATCGCCTGACAGGGATGGAGATGGTCGGTGAGAGCGTTGATTACCGGAACCTGACCATACTTTGCAAGGTCTAAAACATCCTGATGGTCAAAGGTACGAATCATGATACCGTCCACGAAACGGCTCATGACATTAGCGGTGTCATAGATGCTTTCGCCACGGCCCAACTGCATGTCGTTGGCGTTTAAGTAGAGAGGATGTCCTCCCAACTGATACATACCAACCTCAAAGGAGATACGGGTCCGCGTGGAGGACTTGGTGAAAATCATTCCCAAAGTCTTACCCTTTAAGATGGGGTGGGCAATGCCGGCCTTTTGCTCTTTCTTGAGCTTTAGACCTAAGTTCATAAGCTGATGGAATTCGTCCACCGAAATATCATGAATACTGATAAAATGCTTCATTTTTTATCATCCTTTCTCTCTTATAAAGAATTCAGCACGTTTGAGAGTGCCTCGGTCAATGCGTCAATATCTTCTTGGGTAAGAACCAGCGGGGGAACAACTCGTAAAACCTTGGTGCCAATGACACCAACCAAAAAGCCTGCTTCCCGGAGATGAGCTCCTACCTCCTTGGCGATCTCATCGGAGAAAACGACACCCAACATCAGTCCTTTGCCCCGAACGGTAGCAATTTTGTCTCCAATGAGGCCGGATAAGGAGCTTTTCAGGTACTCTCCCATCTTGGCGGCATGATCTAAAAGACCGTTGTTTAGCAGTTCGTCTAAAACCACCAAACCTGCCCGGGTGGAAAGAGGATTTCCACCGAAGGTGGTACCATGATCGCCGGGATGGAATGCTGCTGCCACCGATTCCTTTGCCACAAAGGCACCAATGGGGATGCCGCCGCCCAATCCTTTCGCCATGGTAACAATGTCCGGCTCAATGCCATACCATTCGTAGGCAAAGAGTTTTCCGGTTCGGCCGATACCGGTCTGTACCTCGTCCACAATCAAAAGAATCTCTTTTTCTTTGCAGATGCTTGCTATGGCATTCACAAAATCTTGATCTAAAGGCATAACACCACTTTCGCCTTGAATCATTTCTATCATGATAGCGGCAGTGTTGGGGGTTACCGCATGTTTGAGTCCCTCTATGTCGTTGATGTCAACATGAGTGAACTTTTCCATCAGGGGAAGGTAAGGTTTCTGGTACTTTTCTTGGCCTGTTGCCGCAACGGTAGCTAGCGTTCTGCCATGAAAGGAGTTTCTCAGGGTGATAAACTCTCTTTTTTCCGGCTGCCCCTTTTCCACAAAATATTTCTTCGCCAGCTTGATAGCACCTTCGTTAGCCTCGGCGCCGGTGCTAGCAAAAAAGGCACGGTCGCCACAGCTGTTCTCTACTAAAAGTTGAGCCAGTTTTGCTTGATTTTCTACATAATAAACGCTGGATGTATGGGTGAGATTCGCCACCTGTTCTTGAAGTTCGGAAACCAGCCGAGGATGGCCGTAGCCTAGCGCGTTTACTGCAATGCCGGCAAAAAAGTCCCGATAGGTTTTTCCCTCGGTATCGGTTAAGGTAATGCCCTCGCCCGTCTGGAAACAGATGGGGGTTCGGGGACCGAAGGTATTCATATAGTATTTCTGGTCCAGCGCCTGAATTTCTTGTAATGTCATTTAGTTCATCCCTTTTGTGATAAATTCTCATCGGTCAAGCGACTGATGATATAGTCATACCCCGAAGGCGTATGGGGAAGACAACAGTTGCTGCAGTCTTTCACCGATTTCCCGTTCTTGCCATCCATCATGGTAAAGGTTCCGCCGCAGTTTTCCATAGCATAGAGGGGGCAGAAGCAGAAGAGACAGTTCATCTCCTCCATGGGGTGGCAGGGGTAGTATTCGCAATCCTTGTTCTGAAAATAACGGGAGTTCATAAAAGAACCTCCTTACAAAATGCAAAAGGCCGCAACTCTGTCAAGAACTGCGGCCGGCATAAGTTACGCCTCGTCGATGGGGGCAACCGTAATCTTACGGTGAGGTTCTTCCCCCACACTATAGGTCTTTACCCGGTTGCTGTTTTGCAATGCCGCATGGATAATCCGCCGTTCGTTGGGGGACATGGGTTCTAAAGAAACGGCTTTCCGTTCTCGAACCACGCGGTATTCCAGGCTCTTGGCAAGCTTTTTCAGGGTTTCTTCCCGCTTTGCCCGATAGCCCTCGGTGTCTACGTTTACCTTAATATAAGAATGCTTTTCCTTGTTTACATACAGAGAGGTCAGATACTGAACGGCATCCAGCGTCTCGCCCCGCTTACCGATTAAAGCACCCATCTTGGAGCCGGCAACGGTGGCGTCCACCGAGTCGCCGCCATGAACCACGGTGATTTCTGCATCGGTAAGACCCATCTTGTGAATCAGCTCATTCAAGAAGAACTCGGTATCCTTCAAGGACTGCTCGGTAACCTCGGAGCGCTTGGGAGCTTTCTTGATCGGAGCTTCTTCCTTGGCAGCAGGAGTAGGAGCGGCCTCTGCCTTTTTCTTTAAGGGTGCAGATTCCTTCTTTTTCCGTCCCTCGGGACCTACATGGTCCTTGAATGCCGGAACTTCCTTGGGAGCATAGGGGTTGGCACCGCCGGCTGCAGCTTTGTCGGATTCTGCTCTGGATTGTGCTAGCTTTTGAATCCGTTCTTCTTCCTCAGCCTCTTTGGTAATCCAGGCAGAAATAATGACCTCTTTGCCCAAGAGAAGACCCATCAAACCCTTACCAACTTCTCGTTCTACCTCATAGGAAAGTTCTTCAACGGTTACGCCGAATTCCTCGGCAGCAAGCTTTAAAGCTTCCTCTTTACTTTTTGCGTTTTTTTCGATTTTTCTTAGCATTGACAATCTCTCCTTCGATTTGTTCATCGGTTACATCCAGTTTGATTACCTTGTTTAGCACATACTGCTGAGCCAGCTGGAGAAGGTTGCTGACAATCCAGTAAAGGCCAACGGCCGCCGGAAGGGTAAAGGCAAACCAAGCAGAAATCAGCGGCATCATGAGAGTCATGGACTTCATGGGATTGGGAGTCTCTTCGCCGTCCTTTTGGGAAGCCTGTGCGGGCTGCATTGCCTGAGAAAGTTTGGAGGTAATCCAGGAACTCAGACCGGATAGAAGAGGAATAATCCAAAGGAGGGCAGTTTCCATGGTCAGTCCGTTCACACGACCCAGGAACAGATTGAAGAATGCACCCAAATTCGGGGTTTTAGAAAGATTCAAACCGATGAAATTAAAATCAATAATATCGTAATTTTTTCCGGTATCGGTAATCCAGGAAGTCTCCATGATGGCCGGATGAGAATGAATGAATTCTGCAATCTGGATTTCATACATGCCAAAGAGCTTGTATCCGTCTTTGGTCAGTTCCTTCATGTTGTCAATCCCAAGGGCAGAAAAGAACTGGGAAAGGCCGTCGGGGTTGCTCTCGCTCCATTCCATGACTGCACTGACAATTCTCCAGACTTCATCTTCGCCGAAGCCCATCAGGTAAACGACTGGTTTTTTTACAACCCAGTAGAGAGCCATCAGGATAGGAAGCTGAATCAAAAGGGGCAGACAGCCACTCATGGGGTTGACTTTATATTTTTGGTAAAGCTTCATGGTTTCTGCATTCAGCTTTTCCTTATCGTTTGCATATTTTTGTTGTAGTTGGTTCATGAGGGGCTGAATCTTCTGGGTCAGCATCATGGACCGCTGCTGCTTGATGGTCAGGGGCAGCAGTGCAAATTTAATCAGAAGGGTAAATAGGATGATGGCAACGCCGTAGTTTCCAACCAGCAGATTGCACATCTTTAGTACCCAACCTAAGGCAATCATAATATAGGACACAATAGGTCCCTCCTCATAAGTATATTAGGGATAATCCACGCCACCTTTACAGAAAGGATTACAGCGCAAGATTCGCCATAAGGCTTTTAAGGTGCCACGAAACGCACCGTATTTTTGGATGGCTAAAATGGCATACTGGGAGCAGGTAGGATAGAATCGGCAACAGGGTCTCTTCAGGGGAGAGATCCACCTGCGATACCCGTGAATCATGCTAATCAAGAGCCGTTTCATCAATACGAGCCTCCAAAATATCCATGGCACGAGAAAAATCCCGTACCAGTTTTTGATAGGGAGCATTGACCGTAAAAGTACGGGCAACGATACAAAAATCGAACCCCTTAAGACGAGGTTGTTCTATGCGGAATAGTTCCCGGATCCGACGCTTGGCCCGGTTCCGCTCCACGGCACCGCCCACCTTTTTTCCGGCGGTAATGCCCAGACGGCAGTAGTTCTGTCGATTGGGGGTGGCATAGACCACCATGGTAGGGGTAACCACAGACTTGCCCCGGCGATAAAGTCGCCGAAACTGTCCGTTTTGATCCAGACTTGTTATCTTCATGTTGGTATCCTACTTTTCCGGAAGAAACAATAGCAAAAATGGCAATTTCAGGACGAATTTCCCCATGGATTTTATGGAAAGCCATATCAAAACTCTTCCCGTACAAATAGACAAAAAGACGCCGATGGCGCCTTCCGGACTGTCGAAAAACTCGCTATTTTGTTCCCCGATTCTTGGAAACTGCACTACGATAGCGTCCGGTAGCATTGCTACCGGGACGCCTGAAGTATGCAGCTTACGCGGACAGCTTCTTTCTGCCCTTCAGTCTTCTTCTCGCCAAAACTTTACGACCGTTCTTGGTGCTCATTCTCTTTCTGAAGCCGTGCTCTTTTGCGCGATGTCTCTTTTTGGGCTGGAATGTTCTCAGCATTGCAATCCCTCCTTAGCAAATTAATATTTAAGTAGCGGCCAGCCTAAGGCAAGCCGGATTTC
Source organism: Ructibacterium sp. (assembly GCA_045540375.1). Taxonomy (GTDB): domain Bacteria; phylum Bacillota; class Clostridia; order Monoglobales; family Monoglobaceae; genus Ructibacterium. The sequence continues at coordinate 85,274 of JAZQHD010000149.1, forward strand.
TACACAATAAAGAAAACCTATGGTATTTTACCATGGAATTTTCAAAAAGTCAAGGGCATTTTTGGAGAAAAAATTTTTTTAAATTTTTTTCAAAAAATTTTGGCATATCTTGTAGGAGGGGGTGGGGAAGAAGTTCTATATTTGGTGTTTTGTGCAAAAAAGAAAATTTTCCCTCAATTTTTTGCGATTTTTGGTGTTGCATTTTTTTCTTTTTTTGTTATAATAGATTTTGCTGCCCCAAAAACGGGGTAGTAAAATCGACCCTTAATGATATATAATATTATTGAAGAAAAGGAGGCATCCGGCCATGGATCGACTGATGAATTTGTGGAACCGTGTTTTAGAGGAAATCGAGCAGGAAGTATCGACCGTTTCCTTTGACACGTGGATCAAACCCATCCGTCCCCTGGGTATGACCGAAACTGCAATCCGGCTTTCGGTACCCGATGAAATCAATATGGATATGATTCTGACCAAGTTCCGGTCCATGCTGGAGAGCTGTATTGCTCTTGCTGCCGGACAGGCCTATGAATTAGAGGTGGTCTGCGACACCCCCCGGAAGAAAGAAGCGGGAGATTCGGATCCCATCCGGACACAGAATCCGTTAAATCCCAAGTATACCTTTGAGAATTTTGTGGTAGGTAACAACAACAACCTTGCCCATGCAGCATCTTTGGCGGTTGCGGAGTATCCCTCTATCAAGTACAATCCCTTGTTTATTTATGGTGGAAGTGGACTTGGGAAAACCCATCTTCTCCATGCAATCGGTAACTATTTTTTGAAGAACTATCCAGAGAAAAAGGTGTTATATACTACCTCGGAAAAGTTTACATACGAGCTTGTAACTGCCATTCGGGAAAAGACCAACCAGGATTTTAGAAATAAGTATCGGTCGGTGGATTTGCTTTTGATGGACGATGTTCAATTTCTTGCCACCAAGGAGCTTGCCCAGGAGGAGTTTTTCCACACCTTTAATGCGCTTCACGAAGAGGGAAAGCAGATTGTATTGACCTCGGACCGTCTTCCCTCCGAGACTCCTCATCTGGCAGATAGGTTGAAGAGCCGGTTCCAGATGGGACTTCTTGCCGACGTTCAGCCACCGGAATACGAAACCCGGCTGGCAATTCTCCGTGCCAAGATTGAAGCAGAATATTTCACCTTTGATGAAGAGATTGTAGAATATGTGGCAAACAACATCAAGTCTAATGTTCGGGATTTAGAAGGTGCGGTTAAGCGGATTCTGGCTTATGCGGGCATCGAGAGAACCAACACCATTTCCATGGAGCTGGCTCAGAAAGCCTTAAAAGAGATTCTCTCTACCCTTCCCCAGCGGGATATTACCATCAAGGTCATTATTGACGAGGTGGAGAAATATTTCCGTCTTCCCGGTGGAAGCTTAGCCACCAAGCGGCGTTCTAATGACATTGCCTATCCCCGACACATCGCCATGTATATAGCAAGAGAAGTGTTAGACGAATCCTATCCCAAAATCGGCGAGGAGTTCAACCGGGACCACACCACGGTGATGACGGCGGTAAAGAAAATTCGCGAGAATTTAAGCGGAGATACCGAGCTTTCCGCTATCATCCAGGATTTGGTTGAGAACATCAACAAGAATTAAAACCTCATGGAGAACCTGTATGAAACTACATGACACTATTGCAGCAATCGCCACCCCCATCGGTACGGGTGGCATTGCCATTTTAAGGATTAGCGGCTGTGATGCCATTGCGGTGGCAGACCGGATCTTAACCTCCCGGAAAAAGGGAGCAGTACCAACCTGGGAAAGCCATAAGCTGACCCTATGCCATGCTCATCGGGCAGACTGCCTAGAGCATAGCTTAGATCAGGTTTTGGCGGTTGTTATGCGGTCCCCCAACTCCTACACCGGAGAGGACGTGGTAGAGATTCATTGCCACGGCGGTTTTTTGGTGGCGGACCGGATTTTAAAAGAATTGTTGTCTGCCGGAGCCAGGCTTGCCGAGGGCGGTGAGTTTACCCGTCGAGCTTTTTTAAACGGAAAGACAGGCCTTGACGAGGCAGAGGCAGTGATGGATGTCATTGATGCTAGCTCTGAGTTGGGGCTTGAGAATGCGGCACGCTCTTTGCAGGGAGGATTAAAGGAGAAAATCAACAATCTTCGGGAGCAAGTCATGGCACTGACTGCTCATATCTCTGCGGCGGCAGATTACCCCGAAGAGGTGGATGCGCCTGAGCGTCAGGAAACGGCGGGGAGCCTTGAAAAGTTGGAAGCTGAAATCCGGGGACTCCTTGCCACCTTTGAAACCGGGCGGCTTCTTCGAGAGGGAATCCAGACAGTGATTGTGGGACGTCCCAACGTGGGCAAGTCCTCTCTCCTTAACGCCCTCGCCCGGTGCGAAAAGGCAATTGTTACTGATATTCCCGGCACCACCCGGGATGTGATTGAGGAAACGGTGAATGTGGGGGGCATTGCTCTGCGGTTATTGGATACGGCCGGACTTCGCCAGAGCGAGGACCAGGTGGAAAAAATCGGAATTGATCGGGCCAGAGAAAAGATGGAAACCGCGGATTTGTGCCTGTTTGTTTTAGATAGCAGTGTAGAACTCTCTCCGGAAGATATGAAAATTGCGGGGGAGCTTCCTAATTGTGCAAGATTGGTTCTCCTGAACAAAACCGACCGGGGACAGAAGATCACCATCCGGGAACTGGAAGAAAAGCTGGGAATCCCTCGGGAGAGCATTCTGGAAACGGCACTTCCCAAAACCGGAGAGGTTGTGGGGATTACAGAACTGGAACAGGCCATTTCCAAGCTGTTTCTGGCAAAGAAACTTCAGCCGGGGCAGGTTTATCTAAGTAATGTTCGGCAGCGGGATGCGTTGCAAAAAGCATTGGATGCTCTTCTTTGCGCCAAGGCGGGGAATGAGGGAGAGATGCCCTACGATTTATTATTTGTGGATTTAGAAGATGTGCTTTCTGCTTTAGGTGAGGTAACCGGTCTCACGGTGCAGGAGGAGATTGTGGATCAGGTCTTTTCCCGATTCTGTGTGGGAAAATAAGAAAGGAGGTTGCCTGAATGGACGGATTTTTCATTTCTAATGAGTTTGCGGAGCAGTATATCCGCTTTTCCAACCCAGAATACATTCAGGTTTATCTCTACCTGAAATACCGAACCGAAAAGGACGGCGTTTTCCCGGATGCCGAGCAGGTTGCTAGGGAACTTGACATCAGCCTGGAGCATGCAATTTTTGTGATGGATTTCTGGGTGAGCCGCGGGGAGCTTTGTCGCACCAAAACCGGGTACGAATTTCCTAAGGTGGAGAAAAAGGCGTCCAGGAAAAGGGAGGAAACTTCGGCAACATCCACCTTGCGGAAACAGTCCAGACCCTCCTATACTATGGCAGAAATTGACGCTGTTGCGACCAAAAACAAGGCCATATCCGGACTGTTCTACCAAGCAGAAACGGTACTCCAAAAAGTACTGACGCAATCGGATATGGAGATGCTTTATTCCTTTGTGGATTGGCTGGGACTTCCGGTGGAAGTGATTACCATGCTTCTGTCCTATGGCGCCAAGCGCGGAAAGACGGGCCGGCGGTATTTAGAGACGGTTGCCATCGACTGGGCGGAGCGGGGAATTGATACCTTTGAAGCCGCCGAAGCGCATGTAATGGAACTGGAAGAACGGGATACCATAGAGCGGAAAATCTGTGGGATGCTGGGAATTTACGACCGTGCTCTCACCGCTACCGAGAAGAAGTATATCAAGCAGTGGGCAGAGACTACCGGCCTTTCGCTGGATTTGATTCCCGTTGCCTATGACCGGACGGTTTCCCGGACAGGAAAACTCAGTTGGAGCTACATGAATAAGATTCTTCTCAGTTGGGTAGAAGAAGGTTTGACCACCCAGAAGCAGGTGGAAGAGAGTGAAGAGGCATTCCGGAGCGGGAAAGGGGACAAGCCGAACCGAGGACCCAAACAGAGTAGTTTTAATAATTATGACGATACAAACCCGGTGGATTATGACAAGCTGGAAGAACAACTTCTGGATTTAATGCTGGACAATGAATAAGGGGTGAAAACCATGGAATCTGCATATACATTGGCCAATCGGGCGCTGGCGAAGCGCCGGGAAGAGAATCAGGCCATTCGGGATCAACGGATTCGGGAGGTTCGCAATGCCTATCCCGAGGAATATTCCCACATCGAGGCAGGCCTTCGGGCAGGAGGAACAGCTTTGGCTCGGTGTGTCCTGTCCGGTGGACGGGATTATCCTAAAATTCAGGAATCTATCCAGGGATTGCAAAAACAACGGGAGGAATTGCTCTTTCAGTTAGGAAAACCCAAAGATTATCTGGACGAGGTTATCACCTGCCCCCTTTGTCGGGATACCGGCTTTTTGGAGAACGGACGTCGGTGCCGTTGCCTGGAATCATTGGTAAGTCAGCATATGGGGACTACCTCCAACCTGACAGATTTTATGAAAGAACAGACTTTTGACAAGGTGGATTATCGTCTGTTTGCCAAGCAACCTAAGGAAAACGGGCGGGATCCTCTGACTCATATGAAGAACGTCTATGCGAGAGGAATGCGGTTTGCAGAGACCTTTGAACAGACGCATGGGAGTCTTTTGTTGATGGGAAATGCGGGAACTGGAAAGACCTATCTTTCCAGTTGTATTGCCAACCATGCCATAAGTCGGGGGAAGTCAGTGTACTACCAAACGGCATTTCGACTGCTGGAACTATTGGAAAAGCAGAAGTTTGACCGGCTTTTGCCGGAAGAAGAGGAACAGGCCGTTTATGCCGCAAGGCAGATCCGGCAGGCAGACCTTCTGATTATCGACGATTTGGGCACGGAATTTGTAACGGCCTATTCCGGAGCGGCCATTTTCGATATCATCAATTCCCGGCAGCTCCAGGGAAAGAGCACCGTTCTTTCCACCAACCTGAACTTAGAGGGGTTGGAGAAGGTGTATAGCAAGCGATTTACCTCCCGGCTTTGGGGGAGTTTTGAGATTCTTCCCTTTATTGGGCAAGATCTTCGCATGCAACGGCACACCAGCCCTGAAGCATAGGGAAACTTTGGTCAAGACGGAGAAACTTTCCGCAAAAATTTGGTTAGTTTTTCCCGGATTTCAAAGAAAAAGGTATTGTAATTTACCAGAAATCGTGATAGAATAATTCTATATGTGTTCATCATGGAAATGCAGAGGGAGTGCTTCTCTGCAAAATTCAAAAATCAGGGAGATTTTGTTATGTTAAAGAAAAAGTGGCTTCTGAGAGAGTTTGATAAACAGCGAGTGGTAGAGATGTCCAAGCGCTTTCATATTTCCCCTCTGACAGCCATCATTTTATACAATCGTGGGATTCAGGAGGACGAGGCTATTGACAGATTCCTGTCTAAGGACCTGAGCGTTCTCCATGACCCCTATTTGCTTCAGGATATGGAGAAAGCAGCTTCCAGAATCCGCCAGGCACAGGAGAATAAGGAGAAGATTACCATCTACGGCGACTACGATGTGGACGGTATTACTTCTATTGCTATCTTGTATAAGCACTTGCGTGAGATGGGAATCGAGGTGGACTATTATGTTCCTGACCGGATGCAGGAGGGTTACGGTATTAACCGGGACGCTCTGGACAAAATCCGGGAGGGCGGCACTTCCTTGATTATTACCGTAGATACCGGCATCACCGCTGTAGAGGAGAGCGAATATGCCAAGGAAATCGGCCTTGACGTGATTGTTACCGACCACCATGAATGTAAGGAGCAGATTCCGGCGGTTTACGCATCGGTTGACCCCAAGCGGAAGGATTGTGCCTATCCTTTTAAGAGTCTGGCAGGCGTGGGCGTTGTCTTTAAGTTGATTCAGGCTTTGGATGATAAGGAATCCCTGCCCGAACTAATGGAAAAATATTCTGATTTGATGTGTTTAGGTACCGTTGCGGATATTTCTCCTCTGGTAGACGAAAACCGAGTTATTGTTACCGAGGGATTAAAGCGGTTTCGTGCCACCAAGAATATTGGCTTAAAGGCGTTGATTGATGTTTCCACTAACGGAAAGGCAATCACTACCTCTACCATTGGTTATACCATTGCACCCCGGATTAACGCCAGTGGAAGACTGGGTTGTGCCTCCCGGAGTGTGGAACTCTTCCTGACCGAGGATGCAGACCGGGCCAAGGAACTGGCAGAGTCCCTCTGTGAGGAGAATACCCTCCGTCAGCAGACCGAACAGAAAATGTTCCGGGAAGCAATGGAGTATCTGGAGAATCATCCGGAGGTAAAAGAAGATAACGTAATTGTCATTCCTCACGAGAACTGGCACCATGGCATTGTGGGAATTGTATCTTCTAAGATTACCGAGAAGTTCTACAAGCCCTCCATCCTCTTTGCCATTGATGGCGATGAGGCCAAAGGTTCGGGTCGAAGTGTTAACGGCTTCAATCTGTTTGGTGCGTTGGAGAGCAGTTCTGATTTGTTAGAGAAGTTTGGCGGTCATGAGTTGGCGGCAGGTCTTACCATCAAGGCGGAGAATATCGAGAAATTCCGGAAGAAGATTAACGATTGCTCCAAGGATCAGTTCAGCGAAACCATGCTGACCCCCACCATCTTGTTGGATGCTGCCATCAAGGTTCCTTATATTACATTAGAAACTGTGAACGATATCAATCGGCTACAGCCCTTTGGTGTCGATAATCCCACTCCTCTTTTTGCTGTAAAGAACATCAAGATACATAAGATCAGCGTCATGAGCGAGGGCAAGCATTTAAGAATGACCTTGTTAAAAGACGGCAAGTATCTTGATTCTGTGGGATTTGGCATGGGCGAGTATTATCAGTATCTTCAGGAGGGAGACTTCATTGATGTAGCTTTCTCTCTGGACATTAACGACTATAAGGGTTTTCAGAATGTGCAGCTCATTTTAAAGGATATCAAAAAGACTGGCGCAGACGCCGAAACAGAGAACGAATAACTGTTTACTTTTTGAGGAAAAAAACGCTGGGCTGTTTTGCAGCACAGCGTTTTTAGTCTATAGAGAGGAGGGAAAGGTCATGGCAATGATTACGTTGGAAAAATTGTTAGAACGGATTCGGGACTATCATAAACTGGACGATTTGAGTTTGGTAGAAAAAGCCTACCGATTCGCAGAAGAAAAGCATGAAGGTCAGAAACGGAAGTCAGGGGAACCTTATTTTACCCATCCGGCACAGGTTGCCTATAGCCTTGCGGACTTAGGGTTGGATACCCAGTCAATTTGTGCTGCCCTTCTCCATGATGTAGTGGAAGATACCGATGCTACTTACGAAGATATCACCCGGGAATTCGGGGAAACCATCACCTTGCTTGTGGATGGTGTTACCAAGCTTGATAAAATTCCCTATACCTCCAAAGAAGAACAGCAGATCGAGAACCTGAGAAAGATGTTCTTTGCCATGGCTAAGGATGTTCGGGTAATTGTGATTAAGCTTGCGGATCGACTTCATAATATGCGAACCTTGAAGTTCCAGTCCGAGGAAAAGCAACGGGAAATTGCCCGGGAAACCCTGGAGGTCTATGCTCCGCTTGCCCATCGTCTTGGTATGTCTAAAATCAAGTGGGAGCTGGAGGATTTGGCGCTTCGGTATATTGATCCCATTGCTTATTACGAGATTGTAGATAAAATCTCCCAGAAAAGGGAGGAGCGGGAGCGTTACATCACCGATATCATGGATCTTCTGCGAAACAAACTGGAAAGTCTGGGTATCGAGGCTCGGGTAGAGGGCAGAGCGAAGCATTTTTATAGTATTTATCGAAAAATGTTTATTCAAAATAAGGGCATTGACGAGCTTTATGACCTGTTTGCGGTTCGGGTAATTGTGAATACTATTGCCGACTGCTACTCCGTGCTGGGTATGGTTCACGAACTGTTTAAACCCATGCCGGGGCGAGTTAAGGACTATATTGCTATGCCCAAGCCCAATATGTATCAATCCCTCCATTCCACTTTGATTGGTCCTAACGGAACTCCCTTCGAGATTCAAATCCGGACCCACGAGATGCATCATACGGCCGAGAACGGCATTGCTGCCCATTGGAAGTACAAAGAGGGTAAGAGTGGTTCTTCCGACATGGACAGCAAACTGGAGTGGATCAAACAACTTCTGGAAATCCAGAAGGATATGACCAATGCTGAGGATTTTATGCAGACCTTGAAGATTGATATGTTCAGCGACGAGGTCTTTGTCTTCACCCCTAAGGGTGATGTCATCAGCCTGCCGGTAGGGGCTACCCCGATTGACTTTGCTTATGCCATCCACAGTGCGGTAGGCAACAGGATGACAGGGGCAAGAGTCAACGGAAAGATTGTAACTCTGGATCATGGTTTAAAGAATGGCGATATTGTAGATGTTATCACAGGCGGAGGCGGTAAGGGTCCCAACCTGGATTGGTTGAAGATTTGTAAGACCTCTCAGGCCCGGAACAAGATTAACCAGTGGTTCAAGAAGGTCAATCGAGAGGAAAACCTCCAAAAAGGCCAGGAAACTCTGGAAAAGATGATGAAGCAACAGTCCATTCCTGCCACCTTCTTAGAGGATAAGCATTTTGTAGAGAGTTTACTCCGGAAATATGGATTTAATAATATCGAAGACCTGTACGCTGCGATTGGATACGGCAGTTCTGCCGCCAATCGGTTTGTTACCCGGTTTTTGACCGAGTGTAAAAAGCGGATGGTGGACGAGGAAATGGTTCCGGTGGAAGAAATTCTCCCCATGGTGGTGAAGACCACCGACAAGCCCAACGATAGCGGTGTTATTGTGGAGGGAATTCAGAACTGTCTTACCCGATTCTCTCATTGTTGTAATCCGGTTCCCGGAGATAAGATTGTGGGTTATGTAACCCGAGGACGAGGGGTTGCCATTCATCGTGCCGATTGCATTAATATCCTCCATGCTCAGCAGAATGCCGGAGAAATGAATCGGTTCATTCCGGTTCGGTGGGCCGGAGAGACCGACCAAACATTCCAGACCATGTTGACTGTAACGGCCGGAGATCGGCCCAATCTGCTATTGGATTTGTTGGCAGCCATTTCAGAGATGAAGACCAAGCTTGCGAATGTGAATGCAAGATCGGGGAAGAATCAGCTTGCTATGATCGAGCTAACCATAGAAATTTCGGATACGGCTCAGTTAGAACAGACGATTAAGAAACTTCAGGCGGTGGACAGTGTCCTCTCGGTAGTCCGGCGGCGTAGTTAGGAGTGCAGTACAAGAAAGGAAGAGTTTATGGAATTTTATACACTATCCCTGGGAAACTTAGGTACCAACTGCTATGTTCTGGCCGATGAGAAGACCCAAAAAGCAGCAATTATTGACGCTCCTGACCAACCGGAAACCATTTTGACGTTTTTGGCAGAAAAGGGATATACCCTGACCGATATTGTTCTGACCCACGGCCACTTTGATCATATTCTGGCTCTGCCGGAGTTGATGAAAAAGACCAATGCCACGCTTTCGGCACATGAAAATAGTATTGATTTTTTAAAGGATAGCGTGAATAATCTCTGTCATTATGCAGGGGTTACCTGGACACCTGTTATTCCCGATGTGCTCTTAAAAGAGGGAGACGTCTTGACGCTGGGCGGGGAAGAATTCCGGATTCTTCATACGCCGGGACACACGGTAGATTCTATCTGTCTTTATGGGGCGGGTATCCTGCTGGCGGGAGATACTCTCTTTCAGCGGAGTATTGGCCGTGCCGATCATCCTACCGGAGATTATCATCAGGAGATTGCCTCCATCCAGGAGAAATTGATGGTACTTCCTGATGATGTGGCAGTCTATCCGGGACATGGCCCGGCCACTACCATTGGAGAGGAGCGTAGGGGAAACCCGTATCTTGGATGAGTGAGAATACCAGAACCCCCTGGGGCATCCTGACGGGAATCCGTCCGGCAAAGCTTGCCACCAAGCTCTTGCGGGAGGGGAAAACCGATCAAGATGTCCTGGATTATTTTATCAAAGATTGCGAAACCACAGAGGAAAAAGCGTCGCTGGCTTTGGAAACAGCCAAGGTGGAAGTGCCGGTGGAAGATGGCATGGACAAGGATGGCATCAGTTTGTATGTGGGAATTCCCTTCTGTCCCACTCGATGTCTTTATTGCTCCTTTGTAACCTGCGGAACTCGTCAGGCGGCAAAGCTGATTCCTGATTACTTGGCGTGTCTGGAGCAGGAGATTGCCTTTTCTGGGAAACTGACAGCGGAAAATGGCAGGCATTTAGAGACCATCTATATGGGCGGTGGAACCCCTACCACATTGAGCGCAGACCAACTTGACAGATTGCTCTTTCGCATTGAGGAGAGCTTTGATCTTTCAAGGTGCAAGGAGTTCACGGTGGAAGCCGGAAGACCCGACACCGTTACCAAAGAAAAGCTTCAGGTGTTGAAAAAGCACGGAGTTGAGCGAATCAGTATCAATCCCCAGTCCATGAACCCGGAAACCCTTCATACCATCGGCAGAGCCCATACTCCGGAGGATATCCGGACAGCTATGGCACTTGCCCGAGACTGTGGATTTGATTGTATCAATATGGACGTGATTGCCGGACTCCCTGGCGAGACCCCCGAGATGTTCCGGTATACCATGGAAGAGGTGGAGAAGTTAAATCCCGAAAACACCACGGTGCATACCATGAGTATCAAGCGTTCCTCTAGACTTCACGAGTATTTGGGAGACTATGCCCTGACCGATGGAGATGCGGTGGAGGAGATGGTAGACTTTGCCTACCGGTATCTAAAAGAACTGGGCAAGCATCCCTACTATATGTACCGCCAGAAGAACCAACTGGGAAATTTGGAAAATGTGGGGTATTGTAAACCAGGTGCCGAGAATCTTTATAATATCTATATTATGGAAGAACTTCAGACTATTCTGTCGGTGGGTTGTGGTGGTGTTACCAAGACGGTGAACCGGGAAAAGAATAAGATTGAGCGGATTTTCAATGTGAAAGAACCTCAGGACTACATTGCCAGAATCGACGAAATGATGGAGCGGAAAAAGAATATGTTTGAATTAGAAAAGGCCTGAACCAAAGTTCAAGCCTTTTTTTCTGCGAAAGAACGCTTCATTAGCGAAGCGCTTTCATTATTCATTAAAAAACCTGTCGAACTTAATGAATGATGAATATTGAATAATGAAAAATGAATAATACAAAACAAAAAATCCTATCTTGCGACAGGATTTTTGTTTTGGCGTGCCGCAGAAGATTCGAACTCCCGACCTTCTGATCCGTAGTCAGACGCTCTATCCAGCTGAGCTAGCGGCACATATCGAAACGAACCATTGTATTATAGCACGTTCCTTTCAAAAATGCAAGTGTTTTTTTGAAATTTTTTTAAATTAGCCGTTCCACTACAAAAACTACCACGCAAGCAGAGAGGGCAACGGTCAAAAGACTCTTCTCACGATAAGCAAGAATCATGGCCATAACTAAACCGGCAACGGCCGATAAAACCGATGCGGTGGAGAAGAAGATATCGGGCAGAGTCATGGCACCCAGCACCGCATAGGGAATATACTCCAGAAAGGCTCGGATGTAGGGATTCCGGATTTCCCTTCGGAATAAAGTCAGAGGGACGGCGCGGGTCAAATAGGTAACCAGAGCAATCACTCCGATAGAGAGGATAAGCCGGGAAAGGGAAAGATTCATTTTTTGTCAACCTCCTTCTTGGGGAAACAGATGCTACCGATGGCTGCAGCAACAACGGAACAGATAATGATAACAAATCCTCCGGAAATCTGATTGAAAAATGGAACAAACCGGAACAGACAACTTAACAATACTGCAATAGCAGTAACTAAAAAGACGGGGAAACTCTGCTTTGCCGCAGGGACAATGATGGCAACAAACATACCATAGATGGCAATGCCAAGTGCCGATTGTACCATAGGCGGAAGGAAGGTTCCGGCAAGGGCGCCCAGAGCGGTTCCCAATGCCCAACCAAGATAGGGAACCATGAGCAGTCCTACCATGTATCGAGGGGTTACTTGTTCGTCGCGGATGGATGCCACGGCAAAAATCTCGTCGGTAATACCAAAAGAGATACCAAGACGGGGTAGGGTTCTCAGTTTTGGATCCAGTTTCTGGGACAAAGAAAGAGACATGAGGGAGTAGCGAATGTTGATGACCAGTTGAGTCAGAGCAATTTCCAAATATCCGGCAGATGCCAAAATCATATCAAGACCTGCAAACTGTCCGGCGGAGGTCAGGGTAGTCATAGAAATAAGAATGGCGGCAAGGGCGGGCATTCCGCCTTTCACGGCCATCATTCCAAAGGTAAAGGAAACAGAAAGATACCCAAGGCCGATGGGAATCCCGTCCCGGAGACCTTTTTGAAAGGTGAGGCCAGAAGATAGCGAATTCATAAAAATTTCTCCTTTTTGGAATTGTTTTACGAAATGTGATGCGAAAATGGCGGTTCTGTCATCAAAATGTAAATTTCGTGTAATTTTTTGTATTTTTCCCTTTACAAATCTGTAACTTTGTGCTATAATGACTTTAAATGAAATGTTGAAAGGGTGTTCGGGGCGATGATACAGAATGATTTGGTAAAGATTAAGTTAGATTTGGCTGACAATATTGGGAGTAAGGTTCGGCTTACTGCAAAGAAGGGCAGAAAGCAGACCGTAACCCGGGAAGGTGTCATCGAGAGTACATATCCCAGTGTCTTCACAGTAAAGCTTGATGTTGACGAGGATTTCATGGCAAGTGAACGTCGCGTTTCTTATAGCTACGCAGACGTGTTGACCAAAACAGTTGAACTGATTATCTGCGACCCCGAGGACAAATAAACCGGTGATTGTCCGGAACAAAACCAAGTTGCGAAAGGCTTCTTATGGGCAGTGCCCGAGGGGCTTTTTTCTTTTCCAAAAGCAAAAAGCATTATACAATGGTTTTCGACAAAATGCAAGAGAAAAGTTAAAAATTTTCCGGACTCCGTATCTCGCCGAAAAATGCTTGACAAATGGGAAGTTCTGTGGTAGAATACCTATGTAAAGTTGATATTGGGCAGAAGAGTGAGGTTCCACCTCACTCTTTCTGTTTGAAAAACGGAAAGGGAGGAAAGGTATGGCATATTCTAAAATAGAGCAAGCTGTTCTTGCTATGGCGGAGCCTATTGCCAAGGAGAACGGTTGTTACCTTTACGATGTGGAGTATCTCAAAGAGGGTGGTATCTGGTTTCTTCGTGTCTATGTAGACAAGGAGGAGGGTGGCATCTCCTTAGATGAGTGCGAGGTGGTTAGTCGCGCACTAAGCGAGGTGCTAGACAGAGAAGACCCTATTGACCGGAACTACTATCTGGAGGTTTCCTCTCCCGGGGTGGAGCGGAAACTGAAGACGGAGGCTCATTTCCAGAGATATTTAGGTGAGATGGTGGATGTAGGTCTTTATAAGGCTGTAAAAGGTGGAAAGCAACTGACCGGAACATTAATGGACTATGACGGAGAGACCGTTACCCTGGAGGTTGCCGGAGAAACAATCAAAATCCTGCAAAAGGAAACCACGGTAGTGCATCTGCACTTTGATTTTTCGTAAATAATTTGGAATTATATAGATAGAAAGGATTGGTTTAGAAAATGAGTTCGGAATTGTTTGAATTGTTGGAGTTAATCGAGGAAGAAAAAGGGATCAGTCGGGATATTGTTCTGGACGCTCTGGAAAACGCGCTGGTATCTGCATATCGAAAACATTTTGGTGCGACAGAGGATGTCAGCGTTATCTTTGAAGAGGGCACCGGTGCCATCCGGATTATTGCTCACAAGACTGTGGTAGAAACAGTAGAGGACAGAGAGAAAGAGATTTCTTTGGAAGAGGCACAGCGATATGATTCTAAGTATCAGGTAGGAGACATTGCTGAGTTTGAGGTAACCCCCAAATCCTTTGGTAGAATTGCCGCTCAGACGGCACGTCAGGTTGTTATTCAGAGAATGCACGAAGCAGAGCGGGAAAAGATGGTCAATGAATATTCTGACCGCGCCAATGAAATTGCCAGTGCAGTGGTTCGGAGAATCGAGCGCCGGAATGTGATGCTTGAAGTGGATGACACCGAATCCGTCCTGATGCCCAACGAACAGGTCCGTGCCGACAACTATAAGGTTGGTGAACGGTACAAGGTTTATGTGGTTGAGGTAGCAGATTCCGTTAAGGGTGTTCACCTGGTAACCTCCCGGTCCCATCCGGGATTGGTTCGCCGTCTGTTAGAGCTGGAGGTTCCTGAAATCGAAGAGGGCATCATCGAGATTAAGGCTCTTTCCCGTGAAGCAGGTTCCAGAAGTAAGATTGCCGTTCATTCCACCAAGGAAAAGGTAGACCCGGTTGGTACCTGTATTGGCCCTAAGGGTATGCGGGTTCAGGAGGTTATCCGGGAACTGCGTGGCGAGAAGATTGACATCATCAAATATAGTGATAATCCTGCAGAGTATGTTTCCAATGCACTGAGCCCTGCCGAAGTTCTTTCCATTGAGGTGGATGAGGATAATCGGATGTGTAAGGTTTTGGTTCCTGCAAGTCAGCTTTCTCTTGCCATTGGCAGAGAGGGACAGAATGTTCGTCTTGCAGCAAGACTTACCGGTTGGAAGATTGACTTAAAGGCGGCGCCTGAGGAAGTGGCAGGAGCAGAAGAAACCGAGGAAGCATAACCATGAAACCCCAAAGAATGTGCATGGTTTGCAGAGAGCGTGCGGAAAAAGAACTGTTGCTTCGGATTGTGAAAAACAAGCAGGGAGAAATCGCATTGGACGAGAACGGACGTATGCCAGGTAGGGGTGCCTACCTTTGTAAAAAGGCTGAGTGTATCAGCCAGGCGCAAAAAAGGAAGGCGCTGGAACGTGCCTTTTCCTGTAAGGTAGATCCGGCGGTCTATGAGGCACTCAGGGACATGGCGGAGGTGCATTGATATGACACCAAGGTTTGTTGGAATGCTTGGCCTTGCCATGCGGGCAGGAAAGCTTGCCTGTGGTGAGGCAAAGGGTGCGGATGCAGTCAGAACCGGAAAAGCAATGCTTTTGATTCTGGCAACGGATGCCGGACCCAACACCGAAAAGCGGTTTTTAAATATGACGCAGTTTTATCAGGTTCCGATTCTGCGAATCGGGGACAAAATTTCTTTAGGTAGTGCCGTCGGCCGGAAAGCGGCGGTGGTGCTTGCAGTAACCGACTCCGGCTTTGCAGAGCAACTGAAGCAGTTGTAAAGTAGGGGCCGACAGCAATGGAGTTTGACAGAGAGTGTGAAAGGAGCGTGTCAAATATGGAAAAAATCAGAGGATATGAACTTTCCAAGGCCTTTGGAATCCCCAGTAAGGAGATTGTGAAGGTTTTACAGGATTACGGTGTTTCTACCAAGAATCACATGAGTGCTCTTACCGAGTATGAACTGGACGTAATCTTCGAATACTATACCCAGAAGAATCAGGTAGCAGATTTTTCGATGTATGATCCCAAACCGGTTGAGGCAGAAAAAGAAACAAAGCCGGAAAAGGTATCCAAGAAAAAGACCGAAAGAGGGGAAACCGAGACGGTAGAAGAAGAGGTTATTTCCATCGAGCCTCAAGAGATGGGAAGAAAGACCAGAACGGTAGATACCCGTGTGAACACGGTGGATTTGGATCGTCTGGACGATGAAAAGATTGAAGAACTGATCCCTGAGAACGTGAAGGGTGAGGGTGCTGCGAAAAAGCAAAAGATCAATCAGAAGAAGAAACAGCAGGGCAAACCCCAGAGCAACAAGCCAAAGCCTGAGGATATGCTCAAGCAGCCAGAGAAGAAGAAAAAGGTGGAGAAGATTCATGTTTTGATTCCCGACGAGATTACCGTAGGGGAGCTGGCAGAGCGGATGAAAAAACCGGCAACCGAGGTTATCAAGAAGTTGATGCTGTTGGGTATTATGGCGTCGGTGAACGAAACCCTGGACTTTGATACCGCATCTTTGATTGCAGAGGAGCTGGATTGTACCTTTGAAAAGGAGATTATCTTAACCGACGAGGATATCCTCTTTAACGATGTAGAGGATGCTCCCGAATCCTTAAAGCCTCGGGATCCGGTGGTTGTGGTTATGGGCCATGTTGACCACGGTAAGACCTCTCTCCTTGACAGTATCCGGAATACCAATGTAACCAGTGGTGAGTTCGGCGGGATTACTCAGCATATCGGTGCACACAGAGTACGTCTAGGGGACAAAAAGATTACATTCTTAGATACACCTGGCCACGAAGCGTTTACGGCAATGCGTGCCCGTGGTGCTTTGGTTACCGATATTGCAATTCTGGTGGTTGCGGCAGATGACGGTATTATGCCCCAGACCATTGAGGCAATCAACCATGCCCGGGCGGCAGAGGTTGCGATTATTGTAGCCATTAATAAGATTGATAAAGAGGGGGCGAACCCCGACCGCGTTCGTCAGGAATTGACCGAGCATAATCTGGTTCCCGAGGAATGGGGCGGTGATACCATCTGTGTGGAGGTTTCTGCAAAACAGGGAACCAATATTGATCAGCTATTAGAGATGGTTCTTTTGGTTGCTGAGATGAAAGAGTTAAAAGCCAATCCCGATCGTTCCGCAAAGGGTACGGTTATCGAGGCACAGCTGGATAAAGGCAGAGGTCCTGTGGCAACGGTTCTGGTACAGAATGGTACCCTCCATGCAGGAGATATTGTAGTGGCAGGTACTGCTGTTGGTCGTGTCCGTGCTATGAACGACGATAAGGGTAAGGCTGTCAAGAAGGCAGGCCCCTCGATCCCGGTTGAGATTTTAGGTCTTTCCGAGGTGCCTGAAGGCGGTGATACCTTCTATGCCGTAGAGGACGAAAGAAAAGCACGTGACGTAGTCGAGGCAAGAAAGTTTAAGGCAAAACAGGAGAGACAGAAGGCAGCAACCACCGTGTCGTTGGATAACCTCTTCCAGCAGATTGAGGAAGGTAAGATGAAAGACCTGAATGTTATTGTTAAGGCAGATGTTCAGGGTAGTGTGGAGGCGGTTCGCCAGTCCTTAGAGCGGATTTCTAATGAGGAGGTTCGGGTTAAGGTCATTCATGGTGCGGTAGGCGCAGTAACCGAGTCTGATGTGATGCTGGCAAGTGCGTCCAATGCGATTATTGTCGGCTTTAACGTTCGCCCAGTGAATGGTGTTGCCGAAGCGGCAGAAGATGCCAATGTGGATATCCGGCTCTATCGCGTGATCTACGATGCCATCGAGGATATCGAAAAGGCAATCAAAGGTATGCTGGAACCCACCTTCCGGGAGGCTGTCATTGGACACGTGGAAATTCGTACTACCTTTAAAGTGTCCGGAATCGGTACCATCGGCGGTGCTTACGTGCTGGATGGTAAGATTCTGCGGAGTAGTCAGGTTCGTGTGGTTCGTGATGGTATTGTGATTCACGAAGGAGAGCTTGGTTCCTTAAAGCGGTTTAAGGACGATGTAAAGGAAGTCAATGCCGGCTACGAGTGTGGTCTGAGTATTGACAAATATAACGATATCAAAGAAGGCGACATCGTTGAGGTTTATGTCATGGAACAGGTAGAGGTGTAAGCCTCTTCTGATGGAGGAATTATGGCAAATTACAGTAGAATAGATCGGATTTCCGAGGAGGTCAAACGTGAACTCAGCGGAGTAATCCGGGACTTGAAAGACCCGCGGCTTTCCACCATGGTTTCGGTGATAGCCGTTCGGGTTACCAAGGATTTGAAGTTTGCGAAAGCATACATCAGTGTCCTTGGCAACGAATCGGCACAAAAGGATGCCATTGCGGCACTCAAGAGTGCCGGTGGATTTGTTCGCCGGGAAATTGGTCGGCGGCTGAATCTTAGGAACACTCCTGAATTCACCTTTGAGCTGGACGATTCCATTGCTTATGGTGCCCATATCAACGAGATCTTAAAGGATCTGTAAGAGGAGGGTGTACCATGTTCGAACAAATCATACCCAGACTTTTGAATGCGGAAAAGGTGGGCATCTTTGCCCACGAGAACCCAGACGGGGATGCCTTGGGAAGTGCTTACTCTCTCAAATTGGTTCTGCAACAACTGGGGAAGCAGACAGAGGTTTATCTGTCTGCTAAACCGGATAAGCAGGCTTATGAGATTGTTCGGGGTAAGCGGGAAAGCGGGCTCAATCGGGAGGACTGCGACTTGTTGGTGGCGGTGGACTGTGCCGCTGCTGATCGGCTGGGAACTCACAGGGAGTTCTTTTTGGAGCATTCCAATACGGTGGCCATTGACCATCATGTAACCCACGCTCATTATGCAAAAGAAACCGTGGTAGAGGGATGTTCCTCTTGTTGTGAGTTGATGATGGGACTCTATACCGAGCTGAAGGTTGTTCCGGATTCGGATGTTGCCCACAATGTTTATATGGGAATGGTCTGCGACACCGGACGGTTTCAGTTCCCGGATGTTACGCCGAATACCTTAAAGGTTGCGGCGGAGCTGATGGAACTGGGAGCGGATTTTTCGGATATCTCTAAGGCAATTTTTGATACCAAAACCAAGGGGTATTATGACCTGATGCAGACTGCCCTGAATCGGTTGCTTTATTTCGAGGATGGCAGAGTCTGTGCCCTCTATCTCAGCATGGAGGATTTCGAGGAGGCAGGCATTGACGATGCTGGTGCTGCGGGAATTGTTACCATGCCCTCCAGCATTGAAGGGGTAGAGGTTGGTATCTATATCCGGGAGCGGGAAAAGGGTAGCTATAAGGTTAGCCTCCGCTCTCCTAAGACGGTGGATGTGTCAAGAATTGCTGTAGCTCTGGGTGGCGGCGGTCATGTTCGTGCCAGTGGTTACAGTGTTACCGGAAAAAGCCTACCTGAAATGCTGGATGATGTTTTGGCAGAAATTAAGAAACAATGGAAAGAGGCTCAGCTATGAACGGAGTAGTTGTAATCAACAAGGAAAAAGGCTACACTTCCTTTGATGTGGTGGCCTGTCTCCGTCGAATTCTGTCTACCCGAAAAATCGGACATACCGGGACATTGGACCCGGATGCGGTAGGGGTTCTCCCGGTTTGTGTAGGAACCGCTACCAAGGCGGTGGATTTGCTCACCGCTACCGAAAAAGAGTACATTGCAACGGTGCAACTAGGTAGCGAAACCGATACTCAGGATGCATCGGGAACGGTGCTTCGCAGTTGCGAGGCGTCAGTAACGGAAGAGGATATCCGCCGGGTTGCTCAGGAATTTGTGGGGGAGATTTCCCAGATTCCGCCTATGTATTCTGCTATTAAGCAGGATGGGAAAAAGCTGTATGAACTTGCCCGGGAGGGAAAGACGGTAGAGAGAAAACCCCGAAAGATTACCATTCATGAACTTGAGATTTTAGAATTGGATTTGGAACGCCGGCGGTTTACCATGCGGGTTGCCTGCTCCAAAGGAACCTATATCCGTACCCTTTGTCAGGACATAGGCGAGAGCCTGGGCTGTTTTGCCCATATGGCAGAGCTTTGCAGGACAAGGACTGGAGCATTTTCTCTGGAGGAATCGCTGACCCTTCAGGAAGTGGAAAACGCTATGGAGCAGGGGGACAGTTCCTTCCTGATGCCGGTGGACAGAGTATTTGAGAAGATTCCCGTCCTCAAGCTAAATCCTAAAGAAGCAGAGATGGTTCGCCATGGGGTACGGATTCGTGCTAAGGGTTTCCCGGAGGGAGCCAGATGCCGGATGTATGACCCGGCAGGAGAATTCCTGGCGGTGTCGGTTGTTGTAGAGAATCGATGGAAACTGGAAAAGACCTTTTTTGGTGGATAAAAACAGAAAGGAGCCGTTATGCAGGTTTTTTGTGTGGAAAACGAAGAAAATCTACGGAAACTGCAGGGAAAGTTTTCCGGCACAGCGGTTGCCCTGGGTGGTTTTGATGCTATCCACATAGGTCATAGAGCAATCATCAGGCGGGTGGTGGAAATTGCTCGGGCTGAGGGACTTGCTTCGGTGGTTTACTTCTTTGTCAATCAGCCGAGAGAGGTTTTGTGGGGAGAGAATCTGCCCCATGTAAATTCCCTTGCCAAACGACTGGAGATTTTGAAGGAGTTGGGAGTGGAGGTTGCGATTGCCCAGTGCGTAACTCCGGAGTTTTTGCAAACACCACCGGAAGAATTTGTAACGGAGTACCTGAAGAAAACCCTGGATGCTCAATTTGTGGCTGCAGGGTTTAACTACCGGTTTGGTCAATGTGGCAAAGGCGATATCCAACTTCTTCGGGAGTTGGGAGAGATTTTAGAGATCCGGGTAGATGAGGTTCCCTGTGTTATGGCAGATGGAGAAACCGTGTCCAGTAGCCGGATTCGGAACTTGATACAAGATGGAAAGCTACAGGAAGCGGAAGTATGCCTTGGCAGGAGATTTGAGCTTTCCGGCAAGGTGGTCGAGGGAAACCGGTTTGGCAGAGAGATGGGGATTCCCACGGCCAATCTGGAATTCCCGGAGGAATTATTACTTCCGGGTTTTGGGGTCTATCTGACCGAAACAAGGGTGGATGGAGTGTGGTATCCATCCATGACCAATGTGGGTGGAAAGCCCTCGGTTAAAAAGAATCATCCAGGTATCGAAACTCATCTGCTGGATTTTTCCGGAGATTTGTATGACCGGGAAATCGAAGTTCGGTTCCACAAGAAGTTGCGGGAAATTGTCAAGTTCGAGAATGCCGAAGCATTACGGCGACAACTGGAACAGGACAAGGAAACGGCGAAACGATATTTCGAAGAATAAATTGATCGTGCCAACAGACGGAAAGGAGATCGTTCCGTCTGTTTTTTGTATTGGCGCCTTTAGGCGTGGAAATCCCCCCAGTTTTACCGGGGAAGAAAAAAGCTTTAGCAATAGAAAAACCTCCATGATATGATAGTAAATGGTTTGGCAAATGCATTACTAAAAATATCATGGAGGTTTTAAACAATGTTAAGGAAAACAACAAAGTTAGTTTGTATACCAACGTATTTAAGTATATTATAATTTATGGGATTCCTCAAGGGGAAAGGTTCATTGACGATATTTGATTTAATATCCCAAGGTTCCATCCAAGGAGTCGTCATGTTCAATCCAGTCGCTGACCGGAATGATGGTATACTCGGTGGGGGTATTGCGAACAATCACCGTTTCGATGCCGGCATTGATAATCATCCGCTTACACATAGCGCAACTGGAGGCGTTTTCTACCAGTTCGCCAGTTTTGGCATCTTTGCCTGCTAAATACAAGGTGGCGCCCAGAGTATCCCGACGTGCAGCAGAGATGATGCAGTTCGCTTCGGCATGAACGCTCCGACAAAGCTCATATCGCTCGCCGCGAGGAATTTGGAGTTTCTCTCTGGTGCAGTATCCCAAATCAGAGCAGTTCTGTCTGCCCCGGGGAGCACCAGTATAGCCGGTGGAAACGATTTCGTCGTTCTTTACAATGATGGCACCAAAGTTCCGGCGGAGGCAGGTGCCACGTTCGATGACAGTCTCAGCAATGTCCAGGTAATAATTGATTTTATCAATTCGATTCATAGGTTTTCTACCCTTTCTTTTGCCCGGAGGCTTGTTCTTAAATCTATTATAGTAGAAAGTTGTCTATTTTTCAATAGTTAATATTGACTTTGTGGTATCAAATTTATATAATATAAAAGTGTATATAAAATAATTGTAGGGAATGCATTCATGCATTCCGGTGCGGAACGGATGAATCCGTTCCCTACTTGATATAAGCAAGAAAATGGACGAGAGGGCACCAGTATGCAGAGATTTCAGACCGCATCTCCAGAAGAAACCTACGCGGTAGGACAGCAGATAGCCAAAAAATTAAACCCCGGTGCAGTAGTGGCACTTGTGGGGGATTTAGGATGCGGAAAAACCGCCTTTGTCAAGGGGGTTATGGCGTATTTCGGGGATTCTGAGCAGGTGGTAAGTCCCACCTTTACTCTGGTGAACGAATATCAGGGGGAATTTCCCATCTATCATTTTGATGTGTATCGTTTGGAGAACCCAGCCATAGAGGAGTGCGACTGGATGGATGACTATCTTTTTGGGGATGGAATCTGTCTGATTGAGTGGGCAGATAATATTCGGGATGTTTTGCCCAAGGAAACTATCCGGATTGAATTTGCCAAGAACCCGGATAAGGGCGAGAATTACAGGGAGATAACAGTATGCTGATTTTTGGAATTGATACTTGTTGCAACGCGGCAACTGCCGCGCTTTTAGAGGACGACCGGCTGGTTGCCCAAACTATCATTAATAGTGGGAAGACCCATTCCCAGAAAATGATGCCTCAGATAGAACAGATGTTTCAGCAGGCAGAAAAAAAGGTAGAGGATGTGGATTGTTTTGCAGCGGCAGTAGGACCCGGCTCCTTTACCGGAGTCCGGATTGGAGTCGCTACTGTCAAGGCCATGGCACAAGCGGTGCAGAAGCCTTGTGTAGCAGTGTCCACTTTGCACGGACTTGCCAATAACCTGTCGGTCTTTGATGGCATAATCTGTCCTATTTTGGATGCCCGCCGTGAACAGGTCTACAATGCCTTGTTCCGGGGAGGGAGATCGTTGGAACGACTCTGCCAGGACAGAGCCTTAGGGGTAGAGGAGCTTTTGCGCGAGTTAAAAGAGGAGTCTGCGCCCATTCTCTTTTGTGGAGATGGGGTTCCGGTCTTCCGGGAGAAGATATTGGAAGTGTTGGGGGAGAAGGCCATGTTTGCTCCCATCATGCAGAACATGAATTTAGGTGCATCTGTTGCAGAAATTGGTCTTGCTATGGCAAAGCAGGGTAAGACGGTGGAGTATGGGGAGTTGGTTCCCCAGTATGTGAGACTCTCTCAAGCGGAGCGGGAGAGATACGAGAAAGAAAACCGAAAGGGTTGAAATCATTGAAAAACTGGATAAGATATTGCTTAGCAGGGCTTCTGTGCCTGAATATTTTTATGGGAAGTTTTGCGTTCCTTCCCTCCTCGGTTTATGCCACTTGGAGTGAAGATATGGTAGAGATTGGTGGCGGAAAAAAAGAGGAAAAGAAAGAAGAACAACCCACCCAGGATGCCCAGGGAAGACCTATTTTAGGTAAGGGTGAAACCGGAATCCTGATTGACGGAAGAAGCGGAAATGTTCTTTACGAGGTAAACAGTCAGAAGAAGATGTATCCTGCCAGCACCACCAAGGTAATGTCGGCTCTGGTGGCTTTGGACGCGGTGGAGCAGGGAAAGATTTCCCTGACTCAAAAGGTTACCATTACGGAGGAGATGTTAGAGGGTCTTGCCTGGGATGGCAGTAACATTGCGCTGCAAGAGGGGGAGATTATCTCCTTTGAGGATCTTTTGTATGGTATGATGATTCCTTCCGGCAATGATGCGGCCATGGCGGTAGCCTACACCGTCTCGGGAAGTAAGGCGGGATTTGTGGATGCTATGAATCAAAAGGCAAAGGAATTGGGCCTTTCTAATACCAATTTCCAGAACCCTCATGGACTTCACCACGAGGATCATTACACTACGGCGGCAGAGATGGCAGAGATTGCCCGGATTGCCATGCAGAACGAAACCTTCCAGACCATTGTAGAAACAGCCCATGTTAAGATTCCGGCGACAAACAAAACCGAAGAAGAACGATATTATATTAATACCAATGGTCTGGTATCCACGATGCGATATTCTCAATACTACTATCCTAGAGCCACCGGAATTAAAACCGGTTACACAGATGATGCCGGAAACTGTCTTGTGGCCTCTGCCGAGGAGGGTGGCATCAAGCTGATTGCGGTTGTGTTTCATGCCGAGGGTGTTGACACCTCTCATAAAGACGTTGCCCGGTTGTTCGATTATGGCTTCTCTGCGTTTCAGTTAGTCAGTCCTATTGCGGAGGACCAGATTTTAGGTGAGGTTAAAATTAAATGGGGACGCTCGAAGGATAGCGTTACGGTATCGGCAGTCAAGGGTGTTCCGGTGCTGGTGCCTCAGGGAACTGATATCGAGAAACTGGAAATAAAACTGAATTTGCCGGCATACGTACAGGCTCCGGTCGAAAAAGAAACTGTGGTGGGCACAGTCTCAGTTCTCTACGACGGAAAGATAATCGGGACTGGAGAGCTACATACCGACCGAACGGTAAAACGAAGTTTTTTATGGCCTCTTTATGCATTTTTAGAATGGCTATGGGGATTTTTGCTAATCCGGATCATTTGCTATCTGGTTCTGGTTGTTGCAGGCCTCTTTGTCTTAGTCGTTATTCTTCGAATTTGGCAGGAAATTGACCGGGCCCGTCGAATCAAACGAAGACGGGAACGATATCGCCGCATAAAATAAAATGCGGGTGAAATTTCTCTTGAAAAAGGTAGAGGAATATGCTATACTGGATAAGATAAAAGAAAAACAAAGCGAAAGAGGAAATTATGGAACGTATATTTGGAGTTTGCGGCTGGACCTTTCTGTTGTCCATCGTGCCGATTTCTGAAATCCGTGGAGCTATGATTTACGCACTGGCGAACGTTGATCATACCTTCTGGAATATGCTGTCAGTTTATTTGCTTTCGGTGGTGGGGAATTTTCTTCCGGCACCCTTTGTCATGTTGCTGTTCCGACCCTTGGTGCGGTGGCTGAAGACTACGAAAGCATTTAGCGGCATGGCTCGTTGGCTGGAGGAAAGAACCCAACGGAAAGCAGAGGGTTTAAAAGCGGCCAGCGCTTGGGCTTTGATGATTTTTGTAGCGATTCCCTTTCCTACAACCGGAGCCTGGACGGGAGCGATGATTGCCTCTTTGTTGGATATGCGGTTTAAGTATGCTCTGCCGGCTATTTTAGGTGGCATTATGATTGCAGGGTTGATTATGACTCTGCTGGTAACCGGGGTTCTAAATCTAGGTGCCCTGGGTGATCTAATGATGCACTAAACAGATAAGAAAGGATTGTTATCATGAGAGAAGAGATAGAGAATCAAGAAAAAGCAAAGACCGGAGCGGGCAGAAAGGTTTTGGTTGCGTTTGGTCTGCTGTTTCTGTCAGTTGGCATTTTTTTAACCTCCCTTGCATGTACCTTTCATTTGATGAATCAGGAAGAAGAAGCGGTGGTAGAGGTAGACGAGAATTCTCTGGAGAATGAGAACCAGAAATTGAAGGAAGAAATCCAGATTCTAACGGAGCAGGTTGATATTTTGGAGAGCGAACTGGAAAAGTACGAGGGAACTGCCAGAAAGGCGACTCCGGCACAGTTGGCGGGGCAGTCGTCGGGCAGCACCCGGGAAGAGGAATCTTCCACCGAGGGGAGCACTAGTAAGTCTAACAACGAAAAATCTTCTACAACGCATAACAGCCCTACGATTATGGAATAAAATAGAATAGAGAAAAACAGGAGGAAAAGCAGGATGGAAAAACCAAAGTACAAAAGAGTCATGCTGAAAATCAGTGGCGAAGCACTGGCGGGAGAGAAAGGTTTTGGTCTGGATCAGCCTACCATTAATGCCATTGCAGAAAAGATAAAGGAATGCTATGACATGGGAGTGGAAATTGCCATTGTCGTTGGCGGCGGTAACTTCTGGCGTGGCCGGACCGGTGAGGGTATGGATCGTTCCCGGGCTGACCATATGGGAATGCTTGCAACCGTAATCAATTCTCTGGCGCTTTTGGATGCTTTGGAACAGTTGGGCGTTGAAGGCCGGGTGCAGACTGCCATTGAGATGCGGCAGATTGCCGAACCCTATATTCGGTTAAAGGCAGGGAGACATCTACAAAAGGGACGGGTTGTGATTTTTGCCTGTGGAACTGGTAACCCCTTCTTCTCCACCGATACTGCAGCGGCACTTCGGGCAGCCGAGATTGATGCAGAAGTAATTTTGCTTGCGAAAAAGGTGGATGGTGTTTATGACAGCGATCCCCATATCAATCCGGAGGCACAGAAGTTTGATTCCTTGAGCTTTATTGACGTTTTGAATCGCCAGCTTGGCGTGATGGACTCCACTGCGACTTCTTTGTGTATGGATAACGATATTTCCATTCTGGTCTTCGGTTTGGATGACCCTGAGAATATCAAGCGTGCCGTCATGGGCGAAAAAATTGGTACTTTGGTAAAACGCTAATTTTAAGGAGGAAAATACAATGACAAATGCAGAAAATAAGATGAATAAGGCGATTGCCGTTCTAGAAAATGATCTGGCTTCCATCCGTGCAGGAAGAGCCAATCCGGCAATTTTAGATAAGATTACGATTGAGTACTATGGAGCGCAGACACCTCTGGCTCAGGTGGGTACTATTTCTGTTCCCGAGGCACGGTCTTTAGTGATTCAGCCCTGGGATGTTTCTGTTCTCAAGGAAATTGAAAAGGCAATCTTAGCATCGGATATCGGTATTACTCCTAACAACGACGGCAAGGTGATCCGGCTAAACTTCCCGCCCTTGACGGAAGAGCGGAGAAAAGAGCTGAGCAAGGGCATCTCTAAGCGTGGCGAGGAGGGCAAGGTTGCAATCCGGAACATTCGTCGAGACTCCTTGGAGCAGTTCAAGAAGCAGAAGAAGGACGGCGAGATTACCGAGGACGATTTGAAGGGCCTGGAGGATAAGGTTCAGAAATTGACCGACAAGTTTGTGAAAGAAATTGATACCATCATTGCTGCCAAGACCAAGGAGATTATGGAAGTATAGGCAGAAACGGATTGATAGAAACTGGGAGGGGAATAGGGGAAATGTCCTCTATTCCCTCTCTTATATGGAGGGATAGCCGTGTTCTTCAAGAAGAAAGAGTCAATCGAACTGGATATGGAGCGGATTCCAAAGCATATCGGAGTGATTATGGATGGAAATGGTCGCTGGGCAAAACGGCGGGGACTTCCCCGGTCAGCCGGTCATAAACGGGGTGCCGATATCTTAGAAAATATCTGCGACTACTGTCATAGCCTAGGGGTCAAGGCGCTGACCGTCTATGCTTTTTCCACCGAGAACTGGAGTCGGCCTCAGGGGGAAATTGATGCCCTGATGGACCTGCTTTATCACTATCTCCAGATGGTTGAGGAAAAGTTTAAGGGCCGGAATATGCGACTGAAAATCAGCGGTGAGATCTCTCCCTTAAGTGAGAAGATTCAGGCGGCTATTCATCATGCCGAAGAGGTAACAGCATCCGGGACCGGAATGATTTTAAACATTGCCTTAAACTACGGCGGACGGGACGAGATTGTCCGGGCGGTGCGAAGTCTTTGTAAAGATGTGGGGGGAGATGCCCAAAAGATTGATGCCATTGACCAGGAACTGTTCTCTCGATACCTGGATACAGCAGACCTCCCTGAGGTGGATTTGATTATTCGTCCCAGCGGGGAGAAACGGCTCTCCAACTTCCTGCTTTGGCAGGCGGCTTATGCAGAGTTCTGGTATAGCGACATCTGCTGGCCGGACTTTCAAGAAAAGGATATGAAACAGGCGATTTACGATTATCAAAACCGGGACAGGCGGTTTGGAGGTGTAAAGTAAGATGGATGCTTCGCTGAAGAAAAGAGTATTGACGGCAGTAATTTGTCTGCCGTTGCTGTTGGCCTTGCTTTTTTGCCCAACTCCGGTGATTGTTTTGGTTGTTATGGCAGCGGCACTGGTTGGTATGCATGAGTATTATCAGGCCATTGGTCTTGCGGAAAAGAAGGTTCTTTGCTTGATGGGATACCTTGCTGCGGTGGTAATTCCTTTGGGTATCTACTACTTGACAGACACTGCGCTGGTGTTGGTTTATTTGTATGTGGTAGCATTGTTTGTTCTAATGCTATCCGGTAAGGAACAGGTTACCTTCAAGGATATTGCCCTTTTGGCTATGGGTCTTATTTACATACCCTATTTTCTGTCCCACATTATTTATATTCGGGATTTGGAATTGGGTAACATCTATATCTGGCTGGTTTTTGTAGGAGCATTTATGACTGATTCCTGTGCCTATTTTGTAGGATGTGCCGTGGGTGGGAAGAAGCTCTGCCCCACCATCAGCCCCAAGAAGACGGTAGCTGGTGCTATTGGCGGTGTGGTTGGCTGTGGAATCAGCTTTATTCTGTTTGGCATTGTGGTGAACAACTGTTTTAGAGGTGCTCTGCAGGGAAATCAAATGAATCTGCTCCTCCTCTTTTTGATGGGATTGGTTGTGTCGATAGTGTCTCAGATTGGAGATCTGGTTGCGTCCATGTTAAAGCGTCAGTGCGGGATCAAGGACTTTGGAACTCTGCTTCCTGGCCACGGCGGTATCTTAGATCGTTGCGACAGTATCATTATGGTTGCTCCGATTGTATTCCTGTTTTTATTGAAATTTGGCGTTTTAGTGTAATAAAACCATTCCATCATACATAAGATAAGAGGAGATTTCTATGAAACTTTCCATTCTTGGCGGCACCGGTTCCATCGGCACCCAAGCCCTAGAGGTTGTGGAGGATCTGCGTGGCATCAAAGAGATAGAGGTTGTCGGGATTTCCGGCAACAAAAACGTAAAGCTTTTAGAGGAACAAATCCGGAAATTTCATGTTCCCTATGCGGCAGTGCCGGATGAGGAAGATGCTAAAGCTTTGGCGATTGCGGTAGCAGATACCGGATGTAAAGTTCTGTCCGGCGAGGAAGGACTTTGCTTTGTTGCGGCAGAAACCGGAGCGGATATGCTTTTGTCTGCGATAGTGGGTTTCCCTGGTATGGTTCCTACCATGAAAGCCATCGAAAACGGCATTGATATTGCGTTAGCAAATAAAGAAACCTTGGTTACGGCAGGAAGAATTTTCATGGATGCAGTAGCAAAGCATCAGGTTCGTCTCCTCCCGGTGGATAGTGAACACAGTGCCATTTTCCAGAGCCTTCAGGCAGGGGAGAAAAAGGAACTTTCTAAAATCCTATTAACCGCATCGGGTGGTCCTTTCTTTGGAAAGACCAGAGAGGAACTGGAAACGGTAACGCTGGGTCAAGCCCTAAAGCATCCCAACTGGAGCATGGGTGCTAAGATTACTATTGATAGTGCAACCCTGATGAATAAAGGATTAGAGGTCATCGAGGCAAAGTGGCTTTTTGATGTGGAGATTGACGATATTGAGGTTGTAGTACAGCGGGAGAGTATGATTCATTCCATGGTAGAGTTTGCAGACCATAGCATTATTGCTCAACTGGGACTTCCCTCTATGAAACATCCCATTCAGTATGCTTTTACCTATCCGAAACGCCTTCCGGCAAAGGGAGAACGACTTAATTTTGCAGAACTCGGTAAAATCACCTTTGCAGAGCCGGACGAGAAGACCTTTCGTTGTCTTGCCCTTGCGAAAGAAGCGGGACGTCAAGGCGGTCTGATGCCTACAGTTTTAAATGCTGCCAATGAGGTGGCGGTAGGTGCATTTTTAAAAGAAAAAATTCGGTTTTTAGAGATTCCTGAGTTTGTGGAAAGAACCATGTCCAGGTTCGAAAACAAAAAAACCCCCACCATTCAGGATTTGTTGATGACAGATGCCAAGATTAGGGAGATGGGGGTCTAACAAGGAGGATTCTGGAAGATGAACATGCTCATCACAGTCATTGCGGCAATTTTGATGTTCTCTGTGATTATTTTTGTCCACGAGTTCGGACACTTTCTTGCAGCCCGGATTTTTGGAGTTACTGTTCACGAGTTCGCCATTGGGATGGGCCCTGCGATTTTCAAAAAAAAGGGAAAACGGGAGACCGTCTACACTATTCGTGCTATCCCTATGGGTGGTTTTTGCCAGCTGGAGGGAGAGGATGAAGAAAGCGACAGTCCCGGTGCCTTTAACAACAAAAAACCGATTCCCAGAATAATCATTCTGGTTGCCGGTGTGGTGATGAATCTTTTACTAGGATTTGTGATTGTTTTAGGAATTACCACCGCTGGTGCGATTTCCTACGGCGGGATTTCCTCTACCATTGTAGAGACGGTAGATCCGGAATCCACGGCATCTTTTCTTCAGCCGGGAGATAAAATCGTGGCGGTGAACGGAAAACGGGTGAATATCCAGAGAGATTTGAGCTTCGAACTTTCCAAAAATGGAAACAAAGAGGCGACCCTGACTGTTCTGCGGGATGGAGAAAAACTTACAGAGACCTTTACTCCCATGGAGAAGGCTTATGAAGATGGTAGCATAGCGTATCTGGTTGGCTTCAATATAGCCATTCAGCCGGTTACCATAGGCGGAGTTCTGCATGAATCCTTTTTCCAGACGGTATGGATGGGAAAGTTGGTCTTTGAATCCTTGCGTATGCTCCTTTCCGGCGAGGCGGGTGTCCAGGATATGTCCGGGCCGGTAGGCGTGGTTCATACCATGAATGCCGTTGCCCAGACGGGATTACTGTCTTTTCTCTTTTTTGGAGCCTTTCTGGCGGTGAATATCGGATTGATGAATCTTTTACCCCTGCCGGCATTGGATGGCGGGCGGATACTCTTTGTTCTCATTGAGTTGATTTTCCGCAAGCCGGTTCCCAGAGAAAAAGAGGGATGGATTCACTTTGCCGGATTGGCCTTGCTGGTATTATTGATGATTTATGTAACATGGAACGATATTGTAAGAATGTTTGTGAAATAAAAAAGATTCTTCCTTAAGAAGAATCTTTTTTTATTTCATCTCCACAATGGTAACGCCATGTTCGCCTTCGCCATACTTTCCAAGGCGGAAGGATTTTACTTGCGGATGTTTCCGGAGCATCTGCTGGATGCCGGACCGCAGGGTTCCGGTTCCTTTTCCGTGGATAATGCTGACCGTATGAAGACCTGCCATGCTGGATTCGTCCAGGAATTTATCCGCTTCCAGCAAGGCTTCCTCCAAAAGCATGCCACGAAGATCCACTTCGGTTTTCACGCTACCGCTACGAATTCCGCTTTCCTTCTTCCGGGGAGGGGTGTAAGCTCGCTTGTCGGTGTCCTGCTCTTCTTCTAACAGAGTGAGGTTCTCCACCCGGCTGTTTACCTTCATAATGCCAACTTGCACCATGACGGTGTTGTCCTTTTCGTTAATAGAAAGAATACTACCCTTGTCCCCTAAATCGTTCAGCATGACGGTTGCACCCAACCGCAAGGAGTGGATAGTTACATTAGAGGACTTGACCGAGGGAGCCTTTGCTTTGGGAGATTTGTTCTTCTTCTTTTTGAGTCCCAGCTCCTTCTTCAGCTCTTCCATCACCCGGAGGGTTTCTTTCTCATCTTTTGCCTTTCGGGCAGCTTTGACTTCATCTAACAGGGCATCGGTTTCTTCTTGAGCCCGCTGAATAATCTTATCTGCTTTCTCTCTCGCCCGGTCATAGATTTTATCTTTTTGTTTCTCAATCTTGTCCCGCTCTTTCTCCAGCTGAATCTTCAAATCTTCAATTTCTTTCCGCATTTCCTGGGATTCTATGGATGCCTGCTCGGTGGCTTGCCGGTTCTTTTCGATACTGGTCAGGACATCCTCAAACCGGATACTTTCCTCGGAGAGCCGCTCCTTGGCCCGGTCAATAATAGAACCGGGGAGTCCCAATCGAGAAGAGATGGCAAAGGCATTACTCTTACCTGGAACCCCAATCAGGAGCCGATAGGTAGGACTCAAGGTTTCTACGTCAAACTCGCAGGAGGCATTTTCCACCCCCTCGGTGGAGAGGGCATAGAGTTTCAGCTCGCTATAGTGAGTGGTGGCAAGGGTTTTCGCACCGGCAAGACGGATGCTCTCCAAAATAGAGATGGCAAGTGCTGCCCCCTCGGTGGGGTCGGTGCCGGAACAAAGCTCATCGAAGAGAACCAGGGAATTGTCGGTAACCTTCTCCACAATTCGGACAATATTGGTCATGTGGGAGGAGAAGGTGGACAGGCTCTGCTCAATGCTTTGTTCGTCCCCAATGTCGGCAAAGATGCTGTCAAACACCGGGAGAATACTGTCTTCTGCTGCCGGAATGTGAAGCCCGGCTTGGGCCATCAGACAGAAGAGCCCCACGGTTTTTAGCACTACTGTCTTACCGCCGGTATTGGGACCGGTAACAATCAAAGAATCAAACTCTTCTCCCAGCCAAACATCGGTGGGAACAATCTTTTTTGCATCAATGAGAGGGTGTCTGCCTCGTCGGATGTTGATATGCCCCTCCCGGCTGAGTGTTGGGCAGGTTGCCTTCATGGAGAGAGCCAACTTTGCCTTGGCAAAAACAAAATCTAAGTGAATCAGGGTGTCAAAGTTCAAATCCAGCAGTTCGGAAAGCGTTGCAACCTCCTCAGAGAGTTCCTGAAGAATCCGCTGAATTTCTGCTTTTTCCTTGAGTTCCAGTTCGTGAAGCTCGTTGTTGGCATTTACCACGCTTTCCGGCTCAATAAAGACGGTACCGCCGGATGCGGAAAAGTCATGGGCAATACCCCGGACATCGCTCCGGTGTTCTGCCTTGACCGGAACCACATACCGATTGTTTCGCAGGGTAACAATAGGATCCTGCAAGAATTTCTGGTAATGGGAGGAATGAATCATGGAATCCAGGGAACTCTTGATTTTATTGGCAGCGCTTTTGGCCTTTCGGCGAATGTTGTAAAGCTCGGAGCTGGCACCGTCTGCCATTTCCTCCTCAGAGAGAATTGCGCCAAAAATTCGATCCTCCATGGCCTTGTCCGGGGTCAGGGATTCAATGTAGCCAAACAAAACTCCAGTTTGTTCCGGGGTCAGGGTCTTTAAAGTTCTGGCATTTTTCAGAATCCGGGCAAGATTCAAAAGCTCGCCCATATTGAGAGAACCGCCTACCTGGAGCCGTTTTAACGGTTCTAAGATGGACGAAATCGTCAAAAGTTCCGGGGCACCGTATTTCAAAAGAAGAGTTGCAGCGGCATCGGTTTCAGCTAAGGTCTGTTCCACGATCCGAAAGTCGGAAGAGGGTTCCAAAGCTCCAATGCGAACCTTGGTTTCCTCATTTTTGGCATGGGTTGCCAGTATGGTAATGATTTTATCGTATTCTAACGTTTTCAGGGTTTTCCGTTCCATAGTTATCAATCTCCTATTTGCCTATTATAAACGATTTTAACCTGTTTTGTCTACCCCTTTTCTTGGGGGAAGCTGTCGAATGTCAGAAAAAATCTATTCCCTTTTGTCCCATTCCCTGCATAGAATAAACTGACGGGGAATTTTTCTTGGAAAAATCCAAGATACAGTTGAAAAATCAGTGGAAATATGATACAATAAAAAATTGAAGATTTGGAGGAAATAAGATGGAACGATATTTGGACAACAGTGCCACCACCAGACCTTATGATCAGGTTGTAGAAACGGTGGCGCGTGTCATGAAAGAACAATATGGAAACCCGTCTTCTCTGCATCGCCTGGGTATGGCAGCAGAGAAAGAGGTCAAGGCCGCCAAAGAGGCCATTGCAGAAACCCTCCGGGCAACACCACAGGAGATTTACTTCACCTCTGGCGGGACGGAATCCAATAACCTTGCCATTCGCGGAGCGTGTAGCCTAAGCCGTGGCAGACAGATTATTACCACGCCCTTGGAGCATCCTGCCACCATGAATACCCTGAGCCACCTCCGACAGAAGGGGTGGCGTGTAGATGTGATTCCGGTGGATGCAAACGGTGTGATTAAGCTTTCGGCTTTTGAAAGCCTGATTAGTCCCGATACCGCACTGGTTACAGCTATGCTGGTCAACAACGAAATCGGGTCGGTTCAGCCCATCGCCCAGATGACAAAAATTTTAAAAAAGAAGAACCCTCGTGCCCTGTTTCATGTGGATGCGGTCCAGGGTTACTGTAAAGTCCCCTGTGATGTGAAGAATTTGGGGATTGATATGCTCAGTATCAGTGGTCATAAGATTCACGGACCCAAAGGAATTGGTGTTTTGTATTTGAAGAAGGGAACCAGGATTGCTCCTATTATTTTCGGCGGTGGCCAGCAGGACAATCTCCGACCCGGCACCGAGAATGTTCCTGGTATTGCAGGGCTTGGCGTTGCCGCAAAGCTTTGCCATAAAAATATGCAGGATTCGGTTCCTCGGATGGAACTCTTGCGCAAGCGTTTAGAAGAAGGAATCCTGGAGAGGATTCCCAATGTGAAAATCAACACCCCAAAAGGTTGTGCTCCCCATATTCTGAATGTTTCCTTTGATGGGGTCCGATCGGAAGTGGTGCTTCACTCTTTAGAAAACAGCCAGATTTATGTGTCCAGTGGTTCGGCTTGCTCCAGCCATAAAAAGGAGCCAAGCTATGTGTTGACCGCCATCGGAACCCCCCGGAATCTGATTGACGGAAGCATCCGGTTTAGTCTATCTGAGATGACTACCAAAGAGGATATCGACGTTACCTTGGAGGTCTTGGAAAAAGTCATGGAAGGTCTACGGAAATTGAAAATATAAGTTTAGGAGAATACCAATGAAAAAAGTGGATATCGTATTATTGAAGTATGGAGAAATTGCTCTGAAGGGTCTAAACCGTCCCATGTTCGAGCAACGGCTTTTGAATAACTTAAAACGGGTGTTAGAACCCATTGGGGAATTTAAGATTCGCAAATCCCAGTCTATGCTCTATGTGGAGCCTATGGACGAGGGAATTGACATGGAAGAGGCTATTGAGCGGATGCGGAAGGTGTTCGGTATTGTGAACATCTGTCCGGCGGTTTCCTGCGAGAAGGACATGGAGAGTATTGCCAAGACCACCATCGAGTGTTTGAAGGAGATGGAGCCAGAGGGCAAGACCTTCAAGGTGGAGGCAAAACGTGAGGACAAACAGTTCCCCTTGAACTCCCCCCAGATTTGTCAGCAGATGGGCGGGGCTATCTTGAAGAATGTGAAAGGCTTGTCGGTGGATGTGCATAATCCAGATATTCTGGTCCAGATAGAAATCCGCCAGAAAGCGTATATCTTCACCCAGAAAATCAGCGGCGCCGGCGGTATGCCGGTAGGGACCAACGGCAGAGCGGCGCTGCTCTTATCCGGTGGTATCGACAGCCCGGTAGCGGGTTGGATGATTGCAAAGAGAGGTGTGGCTCTCTCGGCGGTTCACTTCCACAGTCATCCCTATACTTCTGACCGCGCCAAGGAAAAGGTCATCGACCTTGCCAAACTGATTTCGGTCTATACCGGAAAGATCAGGCTTCATGTGGTTCCCTTCACCGAGATTCAGCTTGCTATTATCGAACAGTGTCCCAAGAACTACCTGACCTTGATTATGCGTCGGATTATGATGCAAATTGCACAGAAACTTGCCGAGCAGGATGGCGCAAAGGCGCTGATTACCGGGGAGAGCATCGGTCAGGTGGCAAGCCAGACCATGGAGAGCTTAGCGGTAACCGACAATGCAGTTTCCATGCCGGTTTTCCGTCCCTGTATCGGTATGGATAAGGAGGAGATTGTTGCAATCTCTAAGAAGATTGACACCTACGAAACCTCCATTTTACCCTATGAAGATTGCTGTACTATTTTTGTGCCCAAGCACCCCAAAACCCGTCCCGATGT
Organism: Ructibacterium sp.; assembly: GCA_045540375.1. Taxonomy (GTDB): domain Bacteria; phylum Bacillota; class Clostridia; order Monoglobales; family Monoglobaceae; genus Ructibacterium. The sequence goes on from JAZQHD010000149.1 coordinate 120,631, forward strand.
AGCAGAAATTGTGGAGGCGGAAAAGCTTCTCACGAACCTGGACGAGATGGTAGAGCGTGCTATGAATGATGTGGAAACCATAATGATTCAACCTTAAGGAGAAGCCTTATGAACTTTGAAATTCTTTCGGTAGGAACCGAGTTATTGCTGGGACAGATTGTCAATACCAATGCCCGGGATATCAGTCGGATGCTCAGTGAACTCGGTATGAATGTCTACTACACTACCGTGGTGGGAGATAATCCCAATCGGCTGAAGGATGCTTTGAAAACGGCGGCAAGTCGGGCAGATGGAGTGATTCTAACCGGAGGTCTTGGCCCCACCAAGGATGATTTGACCAAGGAAACAGTGGCGGAGTATTGCGGTCTTTCTTGCGTCATGCATGAGGAGAGCAAACGTCGGTTGGTGGAACGGTTTCAAAAAATGAATCGTCCCATGCCGGAGAGCAACTGGAAACAGGCAGAGATGCCGGAAGGTTGTATTGTTTTAGATAACGATAACGGAACGGCTCCTGGCGCTATTGTAGAGCATGAGGGAAAGGTGTTTATCATGCTTCCGGGACCGCCCCGGGAGATGGTTCCTATGCTCCGAGATAAGGTTCGTCCTTATCTTGAAAAGAAGGCAGATTGTGTGATTCATTCCAAAACCCTGAAGGTGTTTGGGGTGGGCGAATCGGCAGCGGAGGAACAGCTAAAAGAAGTTATTGACCGGCAGAAGAATCCCACCATTGCCCCCTATGCCAAAACAGGAGAGATGGAACTTCGCCTTACCGCCAAGGCAAATTCTGTGGAGAAGGCAGAGGAACTGCTCAAGCCTTTGGAGGCAGAAGTCCGGGAAATCTTAGGCGACTTTGTCTACGCAGAGGGAGAAACCGCTACACTTCAACAGACCGTGGTAGAACTCCTGAATGAAAAGAATATGACGGTGGCAACCGCCGAGAGCTGCACCGGAGGCTTGGTTGCGAAGAAGATTACCGATGTGGCAGGTGCCTCTGATGTGTTCCATTGCGGGTTTGTTACCTACTCCAATGAGAAAAAGGAAGATTTGTTAGGGGTTTCCCACGAAACGTTGGCAAAGCATGGAGCGGTGTCCCCGGAAACCGCCTTGGAAATGAGCCGCGGTGCAATGAACCGCAGTGGTGCGGATATCGGCGTTTCCATGACCGGAATCGCAGGTCCCGGCGGCGGAACGAAAGAAAAACCGGTTGGTTTGGTTTATATCAGTATTTGTGCCAAAGAGTTTCATCAGGCATACAAACTTAGGCTCTCGGGAGATCGGGAGATGGTGCGGGAGAGAACCTCTCTTTATGTACTGGATATGATCCGGAGATACCTTCTGGGAAGTCTTGGTGCAGATTATATTTGGTAACTGTCGAAAAAAGGCTTGAAAATGTGAAATATAGATGATATAATGAAACGCAGTGAGATTTGCTTTGCAAGTCTTTACGCCTTTGGCGTTGTTGCGAAATGCGCAACCTGCGGTCATTGATGGCTGCGTAAAGATGCCCTTACGAGCAAGCATTTTTACTTATGATATAATAAAATTTACGAGTAGAATCGTAGGAATGCATGGATGCATTCCGGACGGAACGGATAAATCCGTTCCCTACAACCCATAACTATATTGAGAATTCCCTATGGATTTTTCCATATAGAAGATAGAGAGGAGAGATTTTTGTGGCAAAGGAGCTTTCAAAGACCTATGACCCGAAACAGGTAGAAGAACGGACTTATCAGAATTGGGTGGACAAGGGGTATTTCCATACCCAGATTGACCCGGACAAGAAACCGTTTACTATTGTGATTCCCCCTCCCAATGTAACCGGACAGTTACATATGGGACATGCCCTGGATGAAACCTTCCAGGATATTCTGATTCGTGCTAAGAGAATGCAGGGCTATGCGGCTTTGTGGGTGCCCGGTACTGACCACGCAGGTATTGCAACCCAGATTAAGGTAGAGGAGGATCTTCGTGTCAACGAGGGACTGACTCGCTATGACCTGGGCAGAGAAGAATTCTTGAAGCGTGTCTGGGCATGGAAAGAGAAGTTTGGCGGCAGAATTATCAGCCAGCTCAAGAAGATTGGTTGTTCCTGCGACTGGGAGCGGGAACGGTTCACCATGGATGAAGGATGCAGTAAAGCTGTGAAGGAGGTTTTTGTTAACCTCTACGAAAAAGGTTTGATTTACCAGGGGAACCGGATTATCAACTGGTGTCCCAGTTGTGCCACTGCTCTTTCTGATGCAGAGGTAGAGTATGCCGAGCAGGACAGCTTCTTCTGGCATATCAAGTATCCCATCAAGGATAGCGAAGATTTTATTGAGATTGCCACCACTCGTCCGGAAACGCTGTTGGGTGATACTGCAGTTGCTGTGAACCCCAAGGATGAGCGGTATACTGATCTGGTTGGTAAGATGCTGATTCTGCCCTTGGTAGGCCGTGAGATTCCTGTCATTGCCGATGACTATGTTGATATGGAATTCGGTACCGGTTGCGTGAAGATTACCCCGGCTCATGACCCCAACGACTTTGAGGTTGGTCTTCGTCATAACCTGGAACAGATTAAGGTTTTGAATGATGATGCCACCATTAACCAGTACGGTGGTAAGTATCAAGGTATGGACCGGTATGAAGCAAGAAAAGCTATGGTAGAGGATCTGGAAAAGGAAGGCCTTTTGGTTAAGGTTGTTCCCCATAGCCATAACGTTGGTCAGTGCTACCGTTGTGGTACTACTGTGGAGCCTATTACTTCCAAGCAGTGGTTTGTGAAGATGGAACCCCTGGCAAAGCCCGCGGCAGAAGCGGTTATCAACGGGGATACCAAGTTTGTTCCTGACCGGTTCTCCAAGACCTATCTTCACTGGATGGAGAATGTTCATGATTGGTGCATTTCCCGTCAGCTCTGGTGGGGACACCGGATTCCCGCTTACTACTGTCAGGATTGCGACGAAACAGTGGTTTCCAAGGAAGAGGTTACAGTATGTCCCAAGTGTGGCGGTAAGATGAAGCAGGACGAGGACGTTCTGGATACCTGGTTCAGCTCTGCACTCTGGCCTTTCTCTACCTTGGGATGGCCGGAAAAGACGGAAGACCTCAAGTACTTCTATCCCACCGATACCCTGGTTACTGGCTATGATATTATCTTCTTCTGGGTTGCCAGAATGATGTTCTCGGCGTTAGAGCATGTGGGAGAGGTTCCCTTCAAGCATGTCTACATCCATGGTCTGGTTCGGGATTCTCAAGGACGGAAGATGAGTAAGTCTTTGGGTAACGGTATCGACCCCTTGGAGATTATCGACCAGTACGGTGCTGATGCTCTGCGGTTTACCTTGGCATCCGGTAACTCTCCCGGTAACGATATGCGCTTCTATATCGAAAGAGTAGAGGCAAGCCGGAACTTTGCAAATAAAATCTGGAACGCATCCCGGTTCGTACTTATGGACCTGGATATCGAGAAGTGTGAACTTCCCGAATACGATAAGCTGAAGCTGGAAGATCAGTGGATTCTTCATGCTTATAACGAACTGGTCAAAGAGGTTACGGAAAACTTAGATAAGTATGAGTTGGGTGTTGCAGTATCCAAGCTGTATGACTTTATCTGGGATAGCTTCTGCGACTGGTATATCGAATTGGTAAAACCCCGGTTCTTTGAAGAAGGTGAGAGCAACCAGACCGCACAACAGGTACTGACCTATGTGTTGTCCAATACCTTGAAGCTGCTCCATCCCTTCATGCCTTTCATCACCGAGGAAATCTGGCAGGCACTTCCCCATGAGGGCGAGAGTATCATGATTTCCAGTTTCCCGGTTTATGACGAGAAATTGGCAAATGCCGAGGCGGAGGCTGAAATGCAGCTGATTATGGATTCTATTAAGGGTATCCGGAACATCCGTAGCGAAATGAATGTTCCTCCCTCTAAGAAATCCACCCTGTATATCGTAACCGAAAAGCCTGAAACCTTCGAAAAGGGCGTTGTATTCTATACCAAGCTGGCATCTGCCGATGAGGTTAAGATTCAGAAGGATCGTTCCGGGATTCCCGAGAATGTAGTTTCCGTTCCGGCACCCGGCGCAGAGTTATTGTTGCCCCTTGATCAGCTGGTGGATAAGGAGAAAGAACTTGCCCGCCTGACCAAGGAGAAGGAGCGGTTAGAGGGCGAAATCAAGCGCGTTGAGGGTAAACTCAACAACAAGGGATTTACCGAGAAAGCTCCAGCTAGCGTTGTTGAGGAAGAACGGAAGAAGGGCGAAAGCTACAAGGCAATGCTCCAGACCGTTTTGGAAAGCCTTGCCAAGCTGTAAAGTCATGAAAGAGATTTCTGTTGAACAAATTATCCAAACGGTGCGGGATATGTGCATTGAGGCAAACTGCAACCTGAATGGGGATGTGCGGTGCGCCCTGGAGCAGGGTCTTGCCCGGGAGGAGAACCAAACGGCAAAAACGATTTTGACCGATATTTTAAAGAATGCAGACATTGCCGGAGCCGAGCAGATGCCCATCTGTCAGGATACCGGCATGGCGGTCTTCTTCCTCAAACTGGGGCAGGAGGTTCATATCACCGGCGGCCTGCTCAACGATGCCATCAACGAGGGTGTCCGGCAGGGTTACCGGGAGGGATATCTCCGGAAATCCGTGGTAGCTGATCCGGTTCGCCGTGGAAACACCGGGGACAATACTCCCGCGGTTATCCATGTAGAACTGGTAGAGGGTGAAGAACTGGAAATTACCCTGGCACCCAAAGGCTTTGGCAGTGAGAATATGAGTGCCATTAGGATGTGCAAACCCTCCGAGGGACTTTCCGGCATCATTGATTTTGTGGTAGAAACAGTAAAAAATGCCGGAGGAAACCCCTGTCCGCCTCTTGTGGTAGGTGTGGGAATTGGCGGCACCTTTGAAAAGTGTGCAAGCCTTGCCAAGGCGGCACTTTTGCGGGATGTGGATTCCAAAAATCCCGATCCCTATTACGCCGAACTGGAGGAAACCCTTCTTCAAAAAATCAATGAACTGGACATCGGTCCCCAAGGGTTTGGGGGAAAGACCACGGCGCTGGGTGTGAATGTGGAAACCTTTCCCACCCATATCGCCGGGATGCCCTGTGCGGTGAATATTAATTGCCACGTAACAAGACATATTACAAAAAGGTTGTGTGCTAAGTAGCACACAACCTTTTTTGTGATATACAGTCGTGCTTGAAATTTGGCGAACTTCGTCCGTCGCTACGACGGGGAATGACAATCACATACACAAAGTATTGTTCTGCCATTCTCCATCTTGCGCCAGACAAATTTCATCCAAATTTCTGTGCACTACCGAGATAAAAGGCGATCAAAACATCAACGCCGAAGAACAGTTATGTACACAAAGTACACGCCTGCCCATTCCCACCTTGTTTTGAACACAGCTCACTAATTTTTCTGCGCACTCGTATGGAGAAAAAGGCAAATCTTTTCCGGAAAAGTCGTAGGGGTCGGCGGTTTCCGACGACCCGTCTAAATCTTATAGAAATTTCTTGCGGGACGTCATAAATGCCGTCCCCTACAATCGAACCAATCTCACCTAATTTTCTTTGCATTCGTTTGCCGGAAAAGTCGTAGGGGAGGGGCTTGCTCCTCCCGTTTGTGCTCACGAGAGGAAACGATGAATTAGGATCCCTTACAATTGTATCATTAGAACCCAATCCAAAGTTCATTGCGGTCTGGTCTGATCATAAGAATTACCGGATTATCAATGTGAACATGAGGAAATTCGTCTTTTGGGGGAGCATCAGTGATATTGGCATAGTGTAAATATGGTGTCCATCCTGTCTCATAAAGTTTTGAATAATAGTCTCCAAGATAATCATTGTTGCTATAGTTGTAGATATAGGCGGTTTGACCATTTTTTAGCATTCTGGACTCCTTCAATGGAATTCCGGTAACCCCGGTGTAAGTTGGAACAGTAGACCCGGGATATGCAGAGATTATGTTGACGACATTTTTCATATCATCCCAGGTTACAATACACGCAAATGCTTCGGCAACAAAACGAACAGGAATCAAGGTGCGATTGTCTATGAGAATAGGAGCAACATCCATTTCCGTTGGTACTCCATTTATAAACATGGTTGGTTGACCAATAGTAAGGGAAACAATACGATTTTCTTTGGTAGCAGTTACGGTTTCTGTAGTATCATCCCATGTAATTGCTGTTCGTAACGCCTCAAAAATAGGGCGCAGAGGAACCATGGTTCGCCCATTAATTAATTGTGGAGAGACATCAAAGCCAACCTCCATGCTGTCTACAAAGATCTTTACGGGTTTTTGAGCAGAAACAGAAATAGACAAAAAGGAAAAGAGTAATACAAAAGACAGAGCATAAGATAAAAACTTTTTCATAAAACCACCTTTCTTTTATAGAAGATTGGATATGATGAGCATAAACCATTTTGGTTTAAATGTCAATATACCAACTTGGTTTATCGTATAATCTGCATGAGGTGGTTGGATGTATAAACGGATAAGGGAATTGAGAGAAGACCGTGATTTATTGCAGAAACAACTTGCTGAATACTTGCATTGTTCTCAGGTGGCATATTCCAGATACGAACTGGGGTTAAGAGATATCCCAACCCAGGTTTTGATTGAATTAGCAAAATTTTATGACACTAGTATAGATTATTTGCTGGGAATGACAGATATTCAAAAACCATACCGATAATAAAAAGATAACTTTCCGAAAAGAAGGTTGTCTTTTTTATATGGGCAGTTGGTTTATCACCCTTCAAGAAAACATTGACTTAACGCCCAAATTCGTGGTACAATATGGGGAGAAAACGAGGCGAAGATTATGAAAATCATTGACTTTTTAAAGAAAAACACCCTGGCGTTATCCTTCGAGGTGTTTCCACCCAAGACGGAGAGTGGCTTTGAAAGTGTTAAAACTGCCACCGAGGAGATTGCAAAACTAAAACCTTCCTTTATGAGTGTAACCTATGGCGCAGGCGGCGGAACCAGCAAGTATACCTTAGAGATTGCCAAAAACATCAAAGAGCGGTATGGGGTTCCCACCTTGGCACACTTGACCTGTGTTTCCTCTACCCGGGAGACCGTTCGGCAGAAGATTACCGAAATCAAGGCAGCGGGCATGGAAAATATTATGGCGCTCCGTGGGGATATTCCCGATGCATTGAAAGATACCGACAGGACAAAGTGGGATTATCGGTATGCCATTGATTTGATTCGGGAGATTAAGGAAATCGGCCCTGATTTCTGTATTGGTTGTGCATGCTACCCCGAAATCCACCCCGAGAGCATCAACCAGAAGGATGACATCAAGCACCTGAAAGAGAAAGTAGATGCGGGTTGTGATTTTATTACCACGCAGATGTTTTTTGATAATAATCTGCTCTACAACTTTTTGTATAAGATCCGGGAAGCAGGGATTACTGTTCCGGTGATTCCGGGGATCATGCCTATCACTAATGCGAACCAGGTGAAACGTGCCATCGAACTGTCTGGTTCTTTTATGCCACAGCGGTTTAAAAGCCTGGTGGATAAGTTTGGAAATGACCCCGATGCCATGAAACAAGCGGGGATTGCCTATGCAACTGATCAGATTATCGACCTATATGCCAATGAGGTAACCAATGTCCATGTGTATTCCATGAACAAGCCGGATGTGGCGGCGAAGATTCAGGAGAACCTCTTGGATATCCTGGGGAAATAAAATTATTGTTGACAAAAAGGTAAAATGGTACTATAATAATAAAAAATAGAAAACCGTTGAGACAGAAAAAAGACAGAATCGGTCTTTCCCAGCGAGTGGATTACGGTGTGAGTTCCACAAAGACTCTCTGTGTAATATGGACTGTTGAGGGCAGTGTTAAATGCACTGACGTATGATCGGCGTTACAGGTCTGGAGTATGTTGGTACTCTAAAGAGTGTGCAGGGAAATCTGCAAAGCAAGGTGGCACCGCGGAAAGAGAATCCGTCCTTGACAGAGAGAATACTTCTGTCAAGGGCGTTTTGTTTTTGGCAGAAAGAAGGAGAGGAACGCTATGCATCTTCCCGGAAAACGATGGTGGAGTAAGGACTAACAAAGATTTTGACGAACTAAATTTATAGATATGGAGGAGTTTACTATGAAATTTAATAATGTAGATTTTGATACTTATTTTAATAATTATCCCGACAAGAACGGATACTTTGGTAAATACGGCGGTGTTTACATTGACGATAAGCTGAAAAAGGCAATGGAGGAGATTACCGAGGCTTACTACTCTATCTGCCAATCCAGAAAGTTCATTGCAGAACTGAGAAGAATCCGGAAAGAGTTCCAGGGAAGACCCACTCCGGTTACCCATTTAGAACGACTCTCCGATGCCTTGGGTGGTAAGGTGCAGCTTTATGCAAAGAGAGAGGATTTGAACCATTCCGGTGCCCATAAGCTAAACCACTGTATGGGCGAAGCACTTCTTGCGAAATATATGGGTAAGAAAAAGGTCATTGCCGAAACCGGTGCCGGTCAGCATGGTGTAGCTTTGGCAACTGCGGCGGCATATTTCGGTTTGGAATGTGATATCTACATGGGTAGCGTAGATATCAAGAAACAGGCACCCAATGTTGCCCGGATGAAGATTTTAGGTGCCAATGTGGTAGAGGTTACCCATGGTCTTCAGACCTTGAAAGAAGCGGTAGATGCGGCATTTGATGCCTATAGCAAGGAATATAAGGATTGTATCTATTGTATCGGTTCGGTCCTTGGTCCCCATCCTTTCCCCATGATGGTGCGGGATTTCCAGAGTGTGGTCGGGATTGAGGCAAGAGAACAATTCCTGGAAATGACAGGTCATCTTCCCGATGCTATTGTTGCCTGCGTGGGCGGTGGCTCCAATGCGGCAGGCTTGTTTGCGGGATTCTTGAATGATCCAGTAGAGATTTACGGCGTAGAACCTCTTGGCAGAGGGGAAAAGCTGGGCGATCATGCGGCAAGTTTGAAGTATGGAACCGAGGGTATCATGCATGGCTTTAACAGTATTATGTTAAAGGATGAGAATGGCGAGCCGGCACCGGTATACTCGGTGGCAAGCGGTCTGGATTATCCTTCCAGCGGTCCGGAACATGCATTCCTGCAGGAGATTGGTAGAGTGAAGTATGACGTGGTGGATGATGAAGAAACCATTGATGCATTCTTCAAGTTCTCCCGGATGGAGGGTATCATCCCTGCCATCGAAAGTTCTCATGCAGTGGCTTATGGTATGAAGCTGGCGCAGAGAATGGATAAGGGTTCTGTCCTGATTAATCTCTCCGGCAGAGGGGATAAGGATATGGACTATATCATTGAAAATTACGGAATCAGATAAGAAAAAGCTCCCGTCAGGGAGCTTCTTTTTTATCTTTTTACAGTCGTGCTTGAAATTTCAGCAATCTGCGCACTCATCTTAGGATCATTGTAGGGGAGGTTCTCGCGTGAGCAAATATGCCAGTGGTATATTTGTAGCGGAATATGAGATGCGATAGCATCGGCTTTTAGGAAATGCGGAGCATTTCTTCCAAAAATATCTTGCTCCTCCCGTATGAATCCTTTCATAGCACCTTGCGGAAATCATAGATACCCACGAATATCTACCGTCAGTTTTTCCTCCAAGTTGATAAGACGTTTACAGATGTCTTTGGAAACCTCGTCTGCCGCCTTGTATTCATTCAGGTATTTGTTCAGGGATTTGACGCCCATATTACAACCGTCGGTCATCAAATCTGCTATGGTTTGGTCAGATTCTTTCATAGCCAGCATAATATTGGTTTTCAGCCAGGACATGCTTTTTGCCATGACGGCGGGTTCTTTTCCATCGTCCTGGAACTTATCCAGTTGTTCTTGAATTTCCCGGTCTAATTTATCATGTTCTTTTTTACAGGTGGTTAGAAGGTTTTTCAGCTCTTCGTCTCCCACATATTCCAATACATCGTCAATGGAGGAAACCCCCATTTTCACGCCCGCATCGCATTCCCGTAACAGTTTAATGGTATCTTGTTCAATCATGCTATCACCTTTCCTTTCGTTAAGGGTAGCATTGCCGAAAATGGGAAATTTTATGCAAGAAAAAAATCCTTATAAAACCTAGATTTTTTGTTAAAAATATATCATTTGTTGACAGGAAAGCATGGGTCGAATATAATTTTCATAGAATGAAATAGTATGATTTGGAGGCAGAAATATCGTGGCGAAAAAGGAAGAAAAATATCTACAGGAATTGGCAAAATCATATCCTACACGAAGCTTAGCGTTGTCGGAGATTATCAACTTAAATGCTATTTTGAATCTTCCCAAGGGAACCGAACATTTTATGAGTGATTTACATGGCGAACATGAGGCGTTTTCCCATATCCGGCGAAACGCTTCCGGTGTCGTGCGTAGAAAAGTAGATGCCCTTTTTGAAAGAAGCCTGACTCGAAAAGAGCGGGCAGAACTTGCCACATTGATTTACTATCCCCGGGAAAAGCTGGAGGAGATGGCACACGGAGGGGAGGTTTCCGACGATTGGTATAATGTAACATTGTTACGACTTCTAGAGGTTTGCCGATTTATCAGTAGCAAATATACTCGCTCCAAGGTGCGGAAGCATTTAAAGAAAACGGCATCCGGTTATGACTATATTATTGATGAACTTCTGAATAATGATTATGATGCAATCAATAAGGAACAGTATTATGAGAATATCTTACAGGCAATTTTAAGAATTGGCGCACAAGAGGACTTCATTATTGCACTTTGTACGGCCATCAAAAGCATGGTGATTGACCATTTGCATATTGTGGGAGATATCTATGACAGAGGTCCCAGGGCTGACCTTATCATTGATGAACTCATGGAGGAGAGATCCATTGACATTCAATGGGGAAACCACGATGCATTATGGATGGGTGCAGCAGCGGGGTCGGAAGCCTGCATTGCCGTTGTTCTGAATAATTCCATTACATATAAGAATTTAGACGTTGTGGAAATTGGTTATGGGATTTCCCTTCGCCCGCTCACCTTATTTGCCAATGAGGTTTATGCCAAAAGTGATGTTTCTAATTATATGCCCAAAGGAGATTCCGAAGGCGATCGGTTTTTGATGGATGATGATGTTCTGGTTGCACGAATGCATAAGGCAATTAGTGTGATTCAGTTCAAATTAGAGGGAAACATCATTTTGAGAAATCCTGCTTTCAATATGGAGCATCGGTTGCTTTTGGACAAAATTGACTGGGAGAATGGAAGTGTCAACATCGAAGGACAAGAGTATTTCTTGCGAGATACCGATTTTCCAACCATAGACAGAAAGAATCCTTATGCCCTCACAGAGGAAGAAGCGGAAGTGATGCGCTATCTAAAAAATGCATTTACCAGATCAGAAAAACTACAATCCCATATTAGGTTTTTGTATGAGAAGGGTGAACTTTATACGATTTTCAACGAAAATCTGTTGTTCCACGGATGCATTCCGCTGGAAGAAGACGGTTCCTTTATGAAGTTTCCTGTGGCACAGGGCAAAAGCGGCAGGGAGTTTATGGATTTTTGCGACAGAACTGCCCGGCAAGGTTTTTTTGCGAAGGATGGAAGCACTGAAAAAACCCATGGAATGGATTTTCTTTGGTTCTTGTGGTGCGGAAAGGATTCGCCCCTTTGTGCCCGAAAAAAGATTGCTACCTTTGAACGATTACTGATTAAAGAGGAATCCACATGGGAAGAACCGAAGAATGCTTATTATAGGTGCTGGAACGATAGAGAAATTGTCCAGAAAATTCTGGAGGAGTTTGATCTTGGCGGAGAGCGTTCCCATATTGTGAACGGACATATCCCTGTTCAGCAGAAAAAGGGCGAAGAACCATTAAAAGCAGAGGGTAAGTTAATTCTAATTGACGGCGGTTTCTGCCGTGCCTATCAGCAGACTACAGGAATTGCAGGGTATACTCTGATTTACAATGCGGATGGAATGAGAATCTCGGCCCATGAACCTTTCCGGGGCATTGACGATGCCATCTCGAATAATACCGATATTGTATCGGATACGGTTGTTTTTGAGCATGTAGCTAATAAAATAAGAGTAAAAGATACAGATGTTGGCAGAAGGCTGACTGAGAAAATCAGCGATTTAATGGAGTTGCTGGAGGGTTATGAAACCGGCAGGATTAAGGAAAGAGTATAAAAAAAGAGCTCCTATCTTTCGATAGGAGCTTTGTTTGGCTTTCACGTTCATAGTGGATGCAAAATTTTTTAGATGAAAAAAGCGTACTGAAAATTTCAGTACGCTTTTTTCTTGGTACACCTTCAGGGACTCGAACCCTGGACACCCTGATTAAGAGTCAGGTGCTCTACCAGCTGAGCTAAAGGTGCATATTCAGTTTTAAGCTTGTCCCCTCACAGACGCAAGAGTTATTATACTACCTTCCCTGGCATTTGTCAAGGCTTTTTTTAAAAAAATTTAGGTTTTTTCTATGAAAAAATTGCATAAATCCTTTTGGGGGTGTCGATACTTGATACAGAGAGAAAAGGAAATGGGAGGAAATCATGAAAGAGAAGAATTCCAAGAGAGTGGTTATCATTGATGACATTGATTCCTGTTCCATCGAGCAGGCCATTTTTATTCTGCGAAATAGCGGAACAGTGGAAAAACCGGATAAGAGAACCATTGTGGGAGAGGCGGAACGAATTATCAATGCCTATGTCCAGACCATAGAACGAACCCAGCGGGGCATCGGTAAAAAAGAGAAGAAGTCCCGTCGGACCAAGCCGGAAGGCAGAGGTAGACGGGATGTTGGAGTTTGGATCGCGGTTGTTTGCTTTGCCCTTGCTTTGGGTTTGATTTTCTATTCTGTTGGATTTCCTGCAGGGGCTTAAGAAAAAGCGTCATCTTAAGATGACGCTTTTTCTATTTTTCTAATAATTCATAAGCAATCTTGTTCACATCGCCGGCGCCCATGGTAATCAAAAGATCACCTTCTTTGACATGTTCTTTCAAATACCGGGCAATGGCAGACATATCGCTCATATAGATAGCGCCGGGAATCAGGGCGGTTAAATCACAGGAGTGAATCGTGCCGTCGTAGACCTCTCTTGCCGGGAAGATATCTGCAATCATCACATGGTCGGCAAGGGGAAGAACCTCTGCGAACTCATGGAGCAAACTACTGGTTCTGGTGTAGGTGTGGGGTTGAAAGACCACCCAGGTATCCCGGTAACCCATTTTTTTTGCCGATTCCAAGGTGGTTCGGATTTCGGTGGGGTGGTGGGCGTAATCATCCACAATCTCACAGCCGTTTATCTTGCCTAAATGTTCAAACCGCCGTTTGGTTCCGGTAAAGGATTCCAGACCTCTTTTGACCGCATCCATGGAAAGACCCAAAAAGTCTGCCACTGCAGTTACCGCCAAAGCATTCTGGATGTTGTGATTTCCTGCTACTTTTAAATCCAATTCTACCAACGGCTCTCCCTTGTGAAGAACGGTGAAGTGTGGGTAACCTGCCTTGTCGATCACAAGGTTTCCGGGCCTGTAATCGGCATTGGGTTCCTGAATACCATAAAAAACGACTTTTTTATCGGTATTTTGCACAACTTGACAAGCGTTTTTATCGTCAGAACAAACAATAATGCAACCAGAGGGTGAAGTAAGGCTTGCAAATTTACGAAAAGATGATATAATATGGTTAATATCACTAAAATAATCTAAATGGTCTTCTTCTACGTTTGTAATGATAGACAAAAAAGGATGAAAATGCAGAAAACTCTCCACATACTCACATGCTTCGAAGGGAAGATAATCCCTCGATCCAAGTCGGAAGTTTCCAGAGATTTGCGGAAGTTCTCCGCCTACTAAAATAGTGGGATCGGTATCCGCCTCCAGGAGAACCAGGGAAAGCATGGACGTTGTGGTGGTTTTGCCATGTGTTCCTGCAACAGCTATGGGATAGCGGTAAAGGGCCATCAAGGCGCCCAAGAGTTCGGCCCGCTCTATTACCGGAATCGAAAGAGTTCTTGCTTTTTGAAGCTCCGGGTTAGCGGGAGAGATGGCTGCAGTGTAGCAGACCAAATCCGGGGTTTCGATGTTATCGGCAGACTGGCCGATATGGATTTTTGCACCGGCCTTTTCCAGGTCATCGGTCAGGTGGGATGCTTTTGCATCGGAACCGGAAACCCGATAGCCAAAATCAAGAAGCATATGGGCAAGGGCACTCATGCTGATTCCGCCGATTCCTATCATATGAACGGATGCGCCCGGCTTTAAATCAGAAATGGTAAACTGAGGCATAGAAAAACCTTCTTTCATAAAAAGCCGCACCGAGGGTCTGCGGCCGAAGCTGTGATGGAAATTACAGTTATATTTTACCATAAGACAAAAGGATATTCAATATCTTTTTCCTGTTTCAAGAAAATTAATTAAATTTTATACATATTAAAGCCAGAAGAAGACTGGTGAAAGGAATGGTAATTGTATGCAAATTACTGACATTCGGGTTAGAAAGATTAATGCAGAGGGAAGAATGAAAGCGGTTGTTTCCGTTACCTTTGATGATGCCTTTGTGGTACATGATATCAAAGTCATCGAGGGACAGGACAAGCTCTTCATTGCAATGCCCAGCCGGAAAACGCCGGAGGGTGAATTCAAAGATATTGCTCATCCCATCAATGCAGAAACCCGTGAGATTCTCCATGGTAGCATTTTGAAGAAGTATCAGGAAGTCCTGGAAGAGAGTGCTGCAAATGAGGATGCGGAATTCTAATTGCGATTCATCACAAAAGCCGCCAATGGCGGCTTTTTGTTTTTTATCCACATCTGGCAAGAACTTTGAGCTGTTGACCCGGATAGATGGTATCGCACTCTAATTGGTTCAAGGATTTGAGCTGCTCTACCGTGGTGTGATAGGCCTTGGCAATTTTCCAGAGAGAGTCTCCCGGTTGTACAAAATAGAGGACCATACAAGGATGGAGTTTTGTGCCGTCTGGACAGGGGGAGATATCGTCAATAAAAGTCAGGTCCCCGGTTTTTAAGGATTTCACAGAAAGGCCGAGGACAAACCGAAGTTCTATGGAGTTGTTGCCACTTAGGGTGTAGCTTACATGGTCTAAAAAGACTCGGGCATCACAAGCCGTATGACCATCCGCTCCGGGAACGGAAAAGCTATGGGAAAACTCGGTTTGGTGGCTAAATCCGGACACGGGTAATGTTTCGTCTGCTGTCAGATAGAGAATGTTAGAGCGAACAATGCCGAAGACGGTAACCTGTTCGCCCTCGATGGCAATCCGCTCGATTCTGGCATCGGCGTTCACATCACAGACCTGACGCAGTGCCGGGAGCATAGCGGGAAGCTCGGCATGATCCTTGTGGGAAAGCTCCGCGGTGCTGTTATCTAATAGCTGTTCCACAGAATGAGTTTTGGTAGTAAGGTCCAAATCGCACTGCAGAGAATACGCGTCGGTTACTGCATCCATTTCGATAATTTCGTGTCCATGAACCGCGGCGGAAAGAACCAATTCCAGACCAAGATTTCTGGCTTCACCATCATTATTTTCCCGAATTTCATAATAGAGATCAGCAATACTGAAATCAATCTCGCCCTCCATGCCGTCCATGGCACTTTCCATATCGAGAATTTCGGTAAAGGGAAGAAGGTGTTCCATAAATTGTGCCGAGTGATCAGTTTCGCTTCGATACAGAGTACAGATTCGCACCTGTCCCTTGGCAACGGCTTTTCCCTCGACTAATTGCAGTTCGGTAGCGGTGGGGATGGCGGTAAGCCGAAGAATCTCCCCAATGGTGGGTTTCCCTGAGGGGAATTCCAGTTGTTCCCGAAGGATAATCTGGGATTCACAGGTCTCGGTGTTAGAAAGAAGTCTCAGACGCTCCTTGCGAAGGGCAAGGGAGTCGTTCTCGTCAATGCCTGTGGTTAGAGAGAGCAGGACGGGGCGTGCCACCTTAATGCCCAATCCAAGAACACAACGAAGATTCACCTTTCGACTGTTGAGGAGGGTGTAATCTATGGTTTCGATGGTTACTTCGGCAGTCAGTTGCATTTCCGGTGTGGCTCCCCGACAGTCCATAGAATGAGAGAAGTCCTGTGTTATAAAAAGACTGCATAATTCTCCGGTTGTTCCGCCGTCTGGCAGATAAAGAACCGTCATCCGGAGGATTCCTTGGAGGAAAACTTTATCCTGTTGAATCATTTTCTGGGTGATGCAGACAGAACCACTGACTTCCAGAATCTTTTTGATGTCCGGTTTTACATCTGGCACAATCACATCGCTTTCTACCATGGTCTGACTGCATTTTTGCCCAATAACCTCGCTGATTTTCCGTTCTTCTTTGATTAAGTTCATAGCCACATTCATTACCTCGTTTCGTTGCAGTATCATTCTTTGGTAATATATATGAACCAACCGGGGTTAATATGACAGAAAAAGGCTTGCCATATGGCAAGCCTTTTTCTGCTATAAGCTCTCTTTTATCTGCAAATACAAATCATAAACCTCTCGCTTAGGAAGATGGAGTTCTTCTGCTACCTGCTTGGTCAGTTCCTTGGCGCGAAGTCCTTCTTTTGAATATTTGCGAAGGAGTTCCTCGGCAGAGGGCAGTTCGGCCAGGGCAAGTTCCCGGATTTCTTCAGGATCAGCACCGGCAAGCAGGAGAACAAATTCCCCTTTGGGAGGAGTTTCTTCATAATATATTAGCGCATCTTCTAACGTGGTGCGTCGATATTCCTCGAACCGCTTGGTCAGTTCTCGGGCAAGAACAAGATTCCGATTCCCGAATACAGCAAGCATATCTTTTAAGGTTGTCATTAATTTGTGTGGAGCCTCATAGAATATCAAGGTACGGGTGTCCTGCTTTAGGGATTCTAAATGTTCTATTCGGTTCTTCTTATTCACGGTGAGAAATCCCTCGAAGGCAAACCGGCCGGTGGGTAGACCTGATGCTACCAAGGCCGTTGCAAAGGCACAGGGACCGGGAAGTGCCTCTACCGGAATTCCCTCTTGGATACAGAGCCGAACCAAATCCTCTCCCGGGTCGGAAATGCCGGGCATTCCCGCATCGGTGATAACAGCAATATTAAGACCGCTTTGAAGCTTTTCGATTAGATAGCTCCCTTTTTCTCGTTTGTTATGCTCGTAGTAGCTGGTCAGAGGCACCTTAATTTCAAAATGATTCAGTAGTTTTTGGCTGACACGGGTATCCTCTGCGGCAATCAAATCCACCATTTTTAAGACCTCTAAGGTCCGGATGGTAATATCCCCTAAATTTCCAATGGGGGTAGGACAAAGATATAGGGTTCCGCTCATGGGTGAACCTCCCTTCCGTAGATTTGGTCGATTTCTTGCGAATAAACTCCCGGTTTTTGGTAAATATATAGGGGAGGATCCAGAAATAACCGGGGTTTTCCCTGTCTGGAACCTTCCACCAGAATCATGGTGGCAGTTTTTCCGGCGCTGGGGTGGACAAAGCGAAGTCGTTTGGGTTCAATTTCATACTTTCGCATGAGGCAAAGAATGTCTGCCAATCGGTCAGGACGATGAATCATGCATAGTTTCCCCAGAGGTTCTAATATAATAGAAGAAACACGGACAATGTCTTCTAAGGAGCAGAGAACCTCATGGCGGGCCAGGGTAACGGTGTCCGTGGAGGAGAGGATTCCGCTCCCGACTTCCTTATAGGGAGGGTTACACGTAATATATTGGAAGAAACTCCTGCCAAAAAGCATTTCGGCATCCTTTAAATCTCCACAAACCATCTTAATTTTGTTCTCTAAATGATTCAGCTTTACCGAGCGATTTGCCATCTCCCAGACAGGTTCCTGAATCTCCAATCCGGTGATCTCCCCGGCGGTAGTTTTGGATGACAACAGAAGGGGGATAATGCCATTTCCGGAACATAAATCCAACACCTTGGAATCCTTTTTGATAGACTGCGCTGCATAGTCGGCAAGCAAAACAGCATCGACTCCAAAGCAGAACCAGTCCGGATTCTGAATCAGGTGCAGGCCATCCCGTTGTAAATCGTCCAGACGTTCTTCCGGACGAAGAAGAGAAAGGTCCATAACAAACTCCTCCAAATAGAAAAAATAGATGATTTATCGTAAAAATATGTTGTTTTTGTGCAAATCGACCAAAGAAGAAACAAGGATGAAAATTTTAAATTCAAAAAACGAAAAAATCCTTGAATTTATGTGGGGTTTCCGGTTTTGAAAACGTTTTGTAACATCTTTGTAACATTAGGAAAAACCCGGTCAAAAAGTTCTATTTCTTAGTATAACAGATAAATTCTTATTGCACAATAACCAAATTTGCTTCCATAAATTTCCAATTGCGGTAAAATAGAAAGAAAATAAAAGAATTCGTGAGTAAATCGGGAGAAAATTGCAAATAATCAAAAATGATTTTAGCTAAAGCAAAATAACAAAAGATAAACAAAAATTCAAGATTTGACGAAATTCTAGGATGCGGTTATAATAACGCTGTAAAACCGAATAACCAAATTTTTCCAATTTTGAAGAATTTGGGGCAATTAATTTGCTGAAATTGACTTTTGAGGTGATTGAATGATAAGAAAACTGAGAGGAGAGAACGCCAGCCATTCCAAATTAGGAATGCGGAGACTCGCAGCAATCTGTGCAGCGATGCTTCTGGTATCGGTGTGTGGCGGTTTTACCTATGTAGAAGCCAACACCATTACCATTGCCGATTCGGAAAAGGCACCGGTTCAGATTCAGACATCTGATACGGTTGTGGGCAAGATTCTTTCCAAACAGGGTATTGTGCTAAACCAGGGAGACCAGTTGAACTATGCGTTGTCCGACAAAATTGAGGATGATGCGGTCATCAGAATCTATCGGGCAAGCACAGTAAAGCTTACCTATATGGGTGAGACCAAAGAGTACACCACCGCCAAGACCAAGGTGGCAGATGTACTAGATGAGTTGGGAATTCAGGTTGACAAGAACGATACGGTAACTCCTTCTCTGTCGGCACCTATTCGGGATGGTCTTGCGATTACAGTAGTATTGACCGATCATCACACTGTAACAGTACAGGAAGAATTGGCATACGAGGTACAGGAGATTGAGAATCCTGAATTTGTAAACGGAGAAACGAAACTGATTCAAAAGGGTATTAACGGAATCATTGAGTACGAGTATGACATTACCTATCAGGATGGAAAGGAAGTCAGTCGGACTTTGGTTCGGGAAGCAAAGCTTTCTGATCCGGTTCCCGAGATTATTGAATGCGGTCCTAAGTCGGTCTGGGAGTTGGGTGTTGTTCCGGCATATCGGCCTACCAATTACACTAAAGTGGAACGATTCCATGCCACCGCTTATGATGCGTCCCCGGCAGATAACGGGATTTGGGCAGGGAAAACCTCTACCGGAATGCCTTTGGTTTATGGCGTCATTGCAGTAGACCCCAGAGTGATTCCCTACGGAACCAAAATGTATATTGAGTCGGTAGACGGACAGTTTATTTATGGTTATGCCATTGCCGGAGACTGTGGCGGTGCTATTAAGGGTAAGAAGGTTGACCTGTTCTTCCCCAACCGAAGCACCTGTTTCCAATTTGGTAGACGAGATGTTAATATTTATTTCTTTGAATAATAAAAAGTGTGAACCTTTTGGTTCACACTTTTCTATTTTCCAGCCTTGTTTGAAAAATTACGATCTTTGTCTGTAACCACACCGTAACTTGACGTAAGCCCCAAAAAGTGATATAATAGACTATCTTTAGAATGATGGAGTACTATGGACTTTTATAGGCGTTATAGAAAAAGACTAACTATTAAATGTCAATAGGTAAAATGAAAAAAGTTAAAGAAATTTGTCTATTGAAAAATGGCATGACAAAATAGACATCCAACAGATGTCTTGATTATAGTTTAGATGATTGTTATGCAGCAGGAGTGTAGGGTAATCGAGATTTTTCCAAAGCAAAAATCAGCCTTACCAACTTCTTTGTAGCGTGGGATAAAGCTACATTGTAATGCTTACCTTCAGCACGCTTTTTAGCAAGATATATCGAAAAGTTGTTATCCCAATAGCAAACATATTTAGTGGCATTGTAAAGGGCATATCTCAAATATTTTGAGCCCCGCTTTTCCATATGCGCATAGCAGTTTGTAAGTTGTCCTGACTGATATGTCGAAGGTGACATACCTGCGAAGGCAAGGACTTTATCGGGCGTTTCAAAATTTGAGAAATCACCGACTTCTGCAAGAATTGATGCAGCGGTAGAATAACCAATGCCGGGAATAGTAAGTATTGTAGTTCCCAAATTATCTACGATATGTTTAATATCGGCGTCTATCTCATTGATTTCATCAGTAAGTTCGCCAATGAGCTTGATGGTATGTTTTAATTCAAGAGATTTAGCCGGCATAACAGAGCCAATGGATTTTCTTGCAGCTTCACGAAAGAGAATGGCGGTATCTCTTTTGTAGTGACCTTTAGAAGCTATAGATAAAAGATTAGTTAGTCTTGTGAGATTTGCATTCGCAATATGATGTGCAGATGGAAACTCTGAAAGGAGTGCATATATAGAAACCATATGCAGTGCTGGAACTAACTTCTCAAGTTCCGGAAAAAGTATATTAACAAGCCTTGCAATAGAAGATTTCAGTTTAGCTCGCTCTGAAACTTTATCAAACCTGTATCTTGTTAGTGACTTTAGTTCTTCGTTGTGGTATAATGCTCTTGTGTAGGGCTTGAGGTCTACGCAAGACATTAACATAGAAGCAATTGTGCGAGCATCTACCTTGTCTGTTTTGGTTTTACGCAACGACAGACTTTTGCGGTAGAGATTGGTGTGCAAAGGATTTAAGACATAGGTGGGTAAGCCGTTGTCAAGTAAAAATCCGAGCAGATTGTAACTGTAATGTCCTGTGGCTTCGAGTCCTACTTTTATTTTACTCAAATCAAACGAAACTGACTTAATTTTTGCAAGTAGGTCATTGAAACCATCGAGGGTGTTGGATATGGTAAAAACATCAAACAACACCTCGCCATCAGAACTAACAATAAAACAATCATGTTTGTCCTTTGCTGCATCAATACCAATAAAAATCATGAGGATACCTCCTATAAAAGAAATATGACGCTGTTTAGACCCACAGGGACTCGTTGCTCTTGTAACCTCGTTCTAAATAAACCGTCTGGCGGTATCTAACTGATTAACAAACTGCAAAGAGACTGTGGTTGGAGCCTTTCTAGAACCATCGAGTGGTAGGCGGTGCGAACCAATCCACAGCATCTAAACAATTATACCATAGTTCTTGGAGAGGAACTCTAAAAACTACTACATTTATTATACGAGGCGGTGAGGAAGAATGTTTTTAGCTGACGGCTGGAAGGACTACGAACTAATTGACTGCGATAAGGGAGAAAAACTGGAGCGTTGGGGAGAGCATCTTCTGATTCGTCCAGACCCTCAGATTGTATGGAGTCTGCCCGAGGGGGAACGCTCTCCTCTTTGGAAAAAGGCAGATGCCCGGTACCTGCGGAGTAGCAGCGGCGGAGGGAAATGGGAGGTTTATCATAAGCTCCCCGATTCCTGGACGGTCTCTTATCAGGACTTAAAATTTGGTATCAAGCCCATGGGGTTTAAGCATACCGGTCTTTTCCCGGAGCAGGCAGCCAACTGGGATTGGTTTTCCGGCATCATTCGGGAAAGTGGCAGAACCGATGTGAATGTTCTGAATCTGTTTGCCTATACTGGTGGCGCTACTGTGGCGGCATCCTCTGCCGGAGCATCGGTTTGTCATGTAGATGCGGCTAAGGGAATGGTGAATTGGGCAAAAGAGAATGCAGCTCTGTCCAGACTACAGGAACGGCCCATTCGATACTTAGTGGATGATGTAAAGAAGTTTGTGGAGCGGGAGCTCCGTCGCGGTAGAAAATACGACGGCATCATTATGGATCCCCCTTCCTACGGGCGAGGCCCCAATGGGGAACTTTGGAAATTAGAGCAGGAACTTTATCCCTTGGTAGAACTCTGTACCAAAGTTTTATCTGATCATCCCCTATTCTTTTTGATTAACACTTATACTACAGGCCTTTCGGGGCAGATTATGAAGAATGTTATGTCCTTGACCTTGGAAAAGCAATTTGGCGGAACCACCGAAATTCAGGAGGTAGGTTTGCCTATTACCCACAGCGGGTTGATTCTTCCTTGTGGCTACAGTACCCGTTGGCAGGCAAGAAAATAACAAAGAAGGTGTAACGGTGGAAACAGTAATTAAGATTGACAACCTGCATTTCTCCTATCAAAGTGAGGAAACCGGTGAAGAAATTTCTGTTCTCCGTGGTATTACGGCGGAGATTCATCGGGGTGAGTTTTTGGCAGTGCTGGGTCATAACGGCTCCGGCAAGTCCACCCTGGCAAAGCACCTGAACGCTATTCTGACTCCAACAAAGGGGAAGGTTCTGGTAGAGGGAATGGATACTTCAGAGGAGTCATTGCTCTATAGCATTCGCCAGAAGGTTGGGATGGTATTTCAGAATCCAGACAACCAGATGGTTGCCAATATTGTAGAAGAGGATGTTGCTTTTGCCCCCGAAAACCTAGGAGTACCCCCTGTCGAAATTCGGGAGCGGGTAGAAGAGGCGTTGGCGGCGGTGAACATGACTGCTTTCCGCACCCATGCCCCCCATATGCTCTCTGGAGGCCAAAAGCAGAGGATTGCTATTGCGGGCGTCCTTGCTATGCGCCCCGATATTCTGGTTCTGGATGAGCCGACCGCAATGCTGGATCCGGCAGGCAGAAAAGAGATTCTGGCAACGATTCGGGAACTGAAGGAAAAGCATGGCATGACGGTGGTACTGATTACTCATTATATGGATGAGGCAGTTTTAGCCGATCGGGTGATTGTAGTGGATCATGGCGTGATTGCCATGGAAGGGACTCCAAAGGAAATCTTCCCGCAGGTAGAGAAACTGAAAAAGCTGGGTTTAGATACCCCTCAGGCTACCGAACTTGTTTATTTGCTGAACCGAAGCGGTGCCGAGCTGAATCCAGAGATTTTGAATCCGGAGGAATGTATCCGGATTTTGGCAGAGCGACTGAGTAAGGAAAACAAATAGGTGATCATATGATTAAACTGGAAGATGTCAGTTATGTTTATATGCAGGGCGGACCTTTTGAAAAGGTTGCCTTGGACCATGTCTCTCTGGAGATTCACAAAGGGGAGTTTATCGGACTGATTGGACATACCGGTTCGGGAAAATCCACCTTGATTCAAATGCTTAATGGTCTGTTAAAGCCAACCTCCGGAACCATTACAGTGGGAGGAAAAGTGTTGGGCGAGAAATCCACCAATCTGCAACAACTTCGGTTTCAGGTAGGATTGGTGATGCAGTACCCGGAATATCAGCTCTTTGAGGAAACGGTGGAGAAAGATATTGCCTTTGGCCCCTCTAATATGGGTCTTCCCAAGGAGGAGATTCAGGAACGAGTTTCTTATGTTGCAAATATGGTGGGACTTTCTCCGGAGCAGCTTAAAAAATCCCCCTTTGACCTATCCGGCGGACAGAAACGCCGAGTGGCGATTGCGGGTGTTCTTGCTATGGAACCCCAGGTGCTGATATTAGATGAACCCACAGCCGGTCTTGACCCGGCAGGTCGGGATGAAATCCTCTGTAAAATCAAAGATATGCACGAACGAATGGACATGACGGTTATTCTGGTTTCTCACAGTATGGAAGACGTAGCCAAACTGGCGGACCGGATTCTGGTGATGAATCATGGC
This sequence comes from Ructibacterium sp., assembly GCA_045540375.1. Lineage (GTDB taxonomy): Bacteria > Bacillota > Clostridia > Monoglobales > Monoglobaceae > Ructibacterium. The sequence continues at coordinate 144,372 of JAZQHD010000149.1, forward strand.
CGGGTAGAGATGTTCGATAAAACTGCGGAGGTATTTCGCCACGGAGATCGCCTCAGTGAGATCGGCCTGAATATTCCCCAGATTACCCGGGTTATGGACGGCTTGCGAAAGAAAGGTCTTCCGGTGAAAGAGGGCGTGTATACCGTTGAGGACGCTTATCTGCAACTATGTGATTTGATGAACCTGAAGGAGCAACCCATATGCTGAAGGATATTACATTAGGACAGTATTTCCCTGGAACCAGCGTGATTCATCGGCTGGACCCTAGAACCAAGATTCTGTTGGTTTTGGGGTACATTGTGCTGACCTTTCTAATTAACAATTTCATAGGTTATCTTCTTTTGGCAGCGTTTACAATAGGATGCATTTATTGGTCTAAAGTCCCGCCCAAGTTTGTGCTAAAAGGATTAAAGCCGATTCTGGTTTTTGTAGTGATTACCGGTCTTTTTAATCTGTTTCTAACGCGGGGTGATGTGGTATTTTCCTGGTGGATTTTCTCTATTACCCAGCAGGGAATCTATTTCGCTGTCTTTATGGTGCTGCGGCTGGTCTTTTTGATGGTGGGAACTTCTATGTTGACTTTGACCACCTCGCCCATTGCCTTAACGGATGGTATGGAGCGGTTGCTAAGGCCCCTGCAGAAAATTGGGGTGCCGGCCCACGAGCTTGCCATGATGATGTCCATTGCGATGCGGTTCATCCCTATTTTGATGGAGGAGACGGACAAAATCATGAAAGCACAGGCGGCAAGGGGTGCCGATTTTGAAAATGGGAATATTTTTCGCCGTGCCAAAGCTATGGTGCCTATTTTGATTCCCTTGTTTATCAGTGCCTTTCGCCGGGCGGACGAGTTGGCAACGGCCATGGAGTGTCGGTGCTATCGGGGCGGAGAAAACCGGACCCGGATGAAGGAGCTTGCCTACGGAAAAAAGGATTTGGGGGCAGGACTTGCCTTTTTGGCGTTATTGGCGCTGGTGATTCTGGCCAACATCTTGTTTGATAAGGTGATATAGTATGAAGAATTTTGCCATGCTGATTCGGTATGACGGAACCAACTACCATGGTTGGCAACGGCAGAAGAACGGCATTTCGGTTCAGCAGGCGGTGGAAACCGCCTTGTCAGATCTGACGGGAGCAACAGTTGAGATTACCGGTTGCAGCCGTACCGATGCAGGAGTTCATGCTTTGGAATATCTCTTTCATTTCCATTCGGAAACCGAGATTCCGGCGGAACGTCTGCCCTACGCCTTAAACTACCATCTCCCCAAGGATATTTCGGCATTGAATGCCTGGGAGATGCCTCAGGAGTTTCATGCTCGGTTTTCAGCAAGGGGGAAACGATATATTTATCGTATCTGGAATAGCGGTCTTCGAAACCCCTTTGTTTCAAGGTACAGTTGGCAGATGCCCTATAAGCTGGATGTGGATGCCATGATTCAGGCGGCACCCATGATCGAGGGTACCCACGACTTTGCTGGATTTATGGCGACGGGGGGGAGCCAGAAAACCACCGTGCGGACGGTAAGTCTTTGTAAGGTAGAACGGGACAGTGATCAGAGAGAATTGATTACTGTTACCGTGGAGGCAGATGCCTTTTTGTATAACATGGTACGGATTATCACCGGAACTCTGGTGGAAATTGGTCTTGGCAGAATTCGGGTAGAAGATCTGCCGGATATTATCGAAAGCTGTGATCGAAAGCGCTGTGGACTCACTGCACCGCCTCAGGGGTTGTTTTTAAAAAAGGTTTATTATGATTTTCGGGAAAGCAAGGAATCATTATGAGAAGAGAAAAAAGAGAGAAAAAACAGAATAAAATAAAGCAGACAATTTCTGTTGGATGGAATACCAAAGTAGCCCTCTCGATCCGGGGTAAGAAGATGACCTTTTCTCCCTGGAAACTGGCTACCCTTGGTGCGGCTATTTTACTTCTGTTCACGCTTCTTGTCCAGCTCCTGATGATTCCAGCCCACCGGACCCGGACCATTGATTTGGGATTCCGTGCCGGAAGCGACTATGCAGTACAATCTTTTCAAAAGGATATTCTCCTTTACAACAACCAGAACATGAAAGTGATCGACCAAAAGGGTGAGACGGTTTGGACGGTGGATTTGTCCCTGTCTTCTCCCTTGGTAGAGACTGGCGGCTCCTATGTCCTTGCTGCAGATCTAGGAGGAAAGCATGCGGCGATTCTCTACCGCGAGGGGGAGATTGTCCAGGAGTATCAGATTACCAAGGATATTATTTCTGCCAAAGTTAACCAAAAGGGTGCGGTGGCAATTGCCACCGCAGCAGACGGCTATAAAGGTAGTGTCATTGTTGTGGATAAAAAGGGCCGGGAGCAGTTCCGGTGGAATAGTGGAGACGGCTATATTATGGATCTGGACATCAGTGATAACGGACACTATCTGGCAGTGGCCCAGCTCTCCAGTCAGGGAACCCGGGCCGATTCCAAGGTTCAGTTTATTGATTTGTATCAGAAAAAGGTTATTAGGACGGCAGAACGGCCTGGGACCATTATCGGTGAAATTCGATTTTCCGGGAATAAGCTCTTGACGGTTTCGGATGGAGAACTTTGTAGCTTTTCCGGAAGCGGGAAGCTTCTCTACGAGGTTTCCTTTGCAGGGAAACGTCCTGGCAAGTATGATATTTCCAGTGATGAGGTTTTAGTATTTTCTGCTTATGACCATTTGGGCAATGCCGTGCTGGAGTTATATCATCTTAATGGGAAAAAGATGGGGACTTATCTGGCAGATACCCCCATTACCACTCTGGCAGTTTGTGGTGATACCATTGTGGCGGCTAGTCAGCGTGATGTTCTGCAGATTAAGAAGAACGGAAAGCTGAGAAAACGGGCAACCTGCAACCATGATGTAAAGGAAGTCGGTGTTTTTGGTAGCGGAAAGACTTGTCTTGCCGCCGGAAGCACCGAAGCAGATATTATCTGGATGCGATAGAGGAAGGGAGATGGCGGAATGTTGCCAAACGGAATGGATATTGCAGTACTGGTTATTGTAGGCATCTTTGTTTTTCTGGGTTGGAAAAAAGGATTGCTGAAGATGGGAATTCAGTTGCTTTCCTCTGTGCTGGCATTGGTGCTTGCCATCGTTTTACATCCTTTTTTGTCGTCAGCCCTTCAGGAAACACCTCTGTATGAGCGACTCATCGTTTCCGTCTCTGCCCGGGCCGAGCATAGTATGGCAATTCCTGAAATCCTGCAGGATACCGGAATTCTAACCAGCGATGGTGTTGCAGAATACCTTGTTCGGTTGTTGATGAACGGGCTATCGTTTTTCCTAATTTTAATTTTGGCAAGAGTAGGGCTTTTCTTCTTAGGTAAGTTGATTAAGTTCGTTACCTCTTTGCCTATTCTGGGTTTTGTAAATCGGCTGACAGGAATGGCCATCGGCGTTTTAGAGGGTATGCTTGTGGTCTGGGTTTTGCTTGCCATGTTGGTTGTAGTGCCCTCGTTGCGTGAAAATAAGCCTTTGAGCTATGCAGTGGAACAATCTGTTGTGGCCAGGAGTTTGTATTATCAGAATCCCGTTTTGAACTTCTTGATGCCGGAGGCGTTGTCCTCTGACGGGAAATAAGACAGAAAGGATTTTGCAATTATGAAAATAGCACAGAGATTAATCGCACTGGTTTTGGTGTTACTCCTGACGGGAGTTCCTGCTCTTTTGGTAGAGGCTTCTGAAAGTCAGGCACCGGATTGGTTGCTTCAGTTAAAGGGGGAGCCGTTGCCCGAAAAATCGAAGGTGATCAAGAAGAATGTAAAGGTACCCATTCTTCTTTATCATCATATCACCGATGAGGAATTTTCCGGTGGAAATGAGATTTCTTTGATTTCGCCGGCGGATTTTCGCTTGCACATGACGGCGATAAAAATTAATTTTACCCCAATTAGTCTCCGACATTATTACAACTATATTCAGGACAAAACCGGCGAAGTAACCCTGCCGGACAATCCCATTATTATTACTTTTGATGACGGCTACCTGAGTAATTATGAGATTGCCTTTCCCATTTTGAAGGAGCTGGAGATTCCGGCTACCATCTTTGTGGTAACAGATACGGTAGGTGAGATGGCAGGAGGCGGTAAGGTAAATTACTCTCATTTTACTTGGGAGCAGGCCCGGGAGATGGAAGAGAGTGGATTGATTGAGATTCAGTCCCATACTGCCAGCCATGCGGAACTTGCAACCCTTCCAGCTAATCAGGTGGTACTAGAACTTCGGAAATCCAAGTATGCCATTGAAAAAAACTTAGGCCGTGAATGTGATATGATAGCGTTCCCCTACGGCTCTTATAACGAGATTGTTGAGACTGCTTCCCATGGGGCGGGATATAAGCTTCAGGCTCGAGTGGACGACAAGACCACCGAAGAAGCCTTTGAGGTGAATCTTCCCTCGGAGGGAGTTGATGGTCTGGTTCGTATGACGATATCCGGCACCATGGGGAATGTGAATGTGATTGAAATTATTCGCCGTGCTATGGCGAAAAAGATAGTTCCTGAACTTAAGGGTTGGGAATAGAAGCAGGAGGTAACAAACCATGAGTAAGTTGACGATACCGAGAGGATACCGCCCCAAACTTGGCCTTTATGAAACCCAAGCGGCCATTGAGGTTATTAAAGAGAATTTTGCTAGAGACTTAGCCGCGGCGTTGAATCTGCGGCGGGTAACAGCTCCTTTGTTTGTGGAGTCTCATTCAGGACTTAACGACGACCTGAACGGTGTAGAACGGGCGGTCTCTTTTGATATTCCTGATGCCAAGGCAGATGCTCAGGTGGTTCATTCGCTGGCAAAGTGGAAGCGGATGGCATTGGGGAAATATGGATTTCCGGCTGGCGAGGGCATCTATACCGATATGAACGCCATTCGTCGGGACGAAACCCTGGATAATATTCACTCAGTCTATGTGGACCAATGGGACTGGTGTCGGGTCATTACCAGGGAAGAGAGAACCAAGGAGTTTTTAAAAGAAACTGTTCAAAAAATCGTAGATGCGGTTTGCGATACGTTGGATAAGATTAAGGAGCAATTCCCTCAGATTACCACGCAGCTCACCCGGGAGGTTAGTTTTGTAACCAGTCAAGAACTGGAGGAACTCTACCCAGGGATGACCGGGAAGGAGCGGGAAATTGCCTATACCAAAGAACACAAGACCGTCTTTTTGATGGAAATCGGTGATGCTCTGGCGTCGGGAAAGCCTCATGATGGTCGTGCCCCGGATTATGATGATTGGAAACTGAATGGCGATATTTTGTTCTGGGACGATGTGCTGGATACCGCTCTGGAGATTTCCTCTATGGGAATCCGTGTAGATCAGGCATCTCTAGCCGAACAACTCAAGAAATCCGGATGTGAAAACCGTCGGGATTTGCCTTTCCACCGGGCGTTACTTGCCGGAATGCTGCCATTGACCATGGGTGGTGGTATTGGACAGTCTAGACTCTGTATGTTATTGCTAGGTAAGGCTCACATTGGCGAGGTACAGGTTTCGGTCTGGGATAAAGAAACCATGGAACAGTGTAAGGCTGCAGGGATTGCCCTGCTATAAAAAATATCAGAGAGGAGATTAAACCCATGAAAACAGATATCGAGATTGCGCAAAGTGCAGTAATGAAACCCATCAAGGAGGTTGCTGCGGCCTTGAATATTTCTGAGGACCATCTGGAGTTTTTCGGTAAGTACAAGGCAAAACTGGGAGAGGAAGTCCAGGAAGCGGTGAAAGACCGTCCGGAAGGAAAGCTGATTTTAGTTACCGCGATTAACCCAACCCCTGCCGGAGAAGGTAAAACGACTACCACAGTAGGTCTGGGGCAGGCTATGGCTCAAATTGGGAAGAATGCGATTATTGCTCTCCGGGAACCTTCTATGGGGCCGGTGATGGGCGTCAAGGGCGGTGCTGCCGGTGGCGGTTATGCTCAGGTGGTACCGATGGAAGATATCAATCTTCACTTTACAGGAGATATGCATGCCATTACAGCGGCGAATAATCTGCTCTCTGCTGCCATCGATAACCATATCCATCAGGGTAACGCATTGAGATTGGATGCAAGACGGATTACCTGGAAGCGATGTCTGGATATGAACGACCGCGCCCTCCGTCAGGTGATTGTGGGTCTGGGCGGTAAGGTGAACGGCTTCCCCCGAGAGGATGGATTTATGATAACCGTTGCCAGCGAAATTATGGCAATTCTCTGTTTGGCAGACGGCATGGAAGACTTAAAGGCTCGGATTGGAAGAATTGTGATTGGCTATAATCTGGACGGCGAGCCGGTTCGGGCGGCTGATTTAGAGGTTGCCGGTGCAATGGCACTTCTTTTAAAAGATGCCATCAAACCCAACCTGGTACAGACGCTAGAAAATACGCCCTGCCTGATGCATGGCGGTCCTTTTGCCAATATTGCCCATGGGTGTAACTCGGTACAGGCTACCAAGCTGGGTCTTAAAATGGCGGATTACTGTATCACCGAGGCAGGATTTGGTTCCGACTTAGGTGCGGAAAAATTCTTTGATATCAAGTGTCGCTACGGCGGTTTAAAACCCAGCATGGTTGTTTTGGTAGCTACCGTCCGGGCGCTCAAGTATAATGGTGGTGTTCCCAAGGCAGAACTGGCAGAGGAAAATCTGGAAGCACTGAAAAATGGTATCGTGAACTTGGGTGCTCATATCGGAAATATGCAGAAGTATGGTCTACCGGTAGTGGTTGCCATCAATCGGTTTGGCACTGATACCGAGAGCGAACTGAAGTTGGTGGAGGATTACTGTAACGAGAAGGGTGTTACGGTATCCCTCTGTGAGGTCTTTGCCAGGGGTGGAGCCGGCGGCATTGACCTGGCAAACAAGGTGGTAGAAACCATTGAGAAAGCAGATGGTAGCGAAACCTTTGCTCCCATCTATGATGAGAAACTCCCCATCAAGGAAAAGATTCTTGCCATTGCTAAGAAGATTTATGGTGCGGAAGAGGTTCTCTATACTGCCAAGGCGGAGAACGAAATCAAGCAGTTGACGGCTCTGGGATTTGACAAGATTCCGGTGTGTATGGCAAAAACCCAGTATTCCTTATCGGACAACCCCAAACTTCTGGGAAGACCGGAGAACTTCTCCATTACAGTCCGTGAGGTTCGGGTATCGGCTGGTGCAGGCTTTGTGGTCTGCCTGACCGGTGATGTGATGACCATGCCCGGTCTGCCTGCAGTGCCTGCAGCAAACCGGATGGATATTGACGAAAACGGGAAGATTACTGGATTGTTCTAAGTGTTAAGAAAATGACGAAAGATGGAAGGTGAGCCTTTGTTTATTGCAGATTCCTATGACATAGCAGTGGTAGGTGCCGGTCATGCCGGCATCGAGGCAGCTTTTGCAGCATCTAGGTTAGGCCTTCGCACCTGCTTGTTTTCCATCTCTTTAGATGGGGTGGCAAACCTACCCTGTAACCCCAGCATTGGCGGCACTGCCAAAGGGCATCTGGTTCGGGAAATTGATGCTCTGGGTGGCGAGATGGGAAAGGCGGCAGACGCCACCTTTATTCAGTCCCGGATTTTGAACCGAGGCAAGGGGCCAGCAGTGCATTCTCTTCGTGCCCAGATTGACCGCCGGAACTATCAGGGGGAAATGAAGCATCGGTTAGAGGTTGCTGAGAATCTGGACTTGCGTCAGGCAGAAATTGTGGATGTTACGCTGGATGATACAGGAGCTGTTCGGTCGGTGATTGCAAGGAGCGGTGCGGAGTATTTGTGCAAGGCGGCAATTCTTTGTACCGGAACCTATTTAAAGGCGAGAATTATCATTGGTGAGTTCAGCCAGGAGAGCGGCCCGGATGGGGTGTTCCCTGCTACCGAACTTTCCAGGAATCTACAGCGAATCGGGGTGGAACTTGTCCGGTTTAAGACCGGAACCCCACCCAGAATCAATCGAAGAAGCATTGATTTTTCTCAGTTGGAGGAACAGGTAGGAGATGAGGAGATTACTCCGTTCTCTTTTGAAACCAAAGGGAAACTGGAAAACCGTGCTACCTGCTTTGTTACTTACACCAACGAAAAAACCAAGCAGATTATTCTGGATAATCTCCATCGGTCTCCTCTCTATGGCGGAGATATCAAGGGAATTGGACCAAGATATTGTCCCTCTATCGAGGACAAAATTGTCCGGTTTAAGGACAAGGAACGTCATCAGCTTTTTGTAGAGCCTATGGGACTTAACACCGAGGAAATGTATCTTCAGGGGTTCTCCAGCAGTATGCCGGAGGATGTTCAGCTTAAGATGATTCACTCTCTGCCGGGATTTGAGCATGCTCAGGTGATGCGGAACGCCTATGCCATCGAATATGATTGTGCCGATCCTCTGCAGTTAAAACCATCCCTGGAGATGAAGAAGATTCCGGGACTTTACGGTGCCGGACAGTTTAATGGTACTTCGGGATATGAGGAGGCGGCGGCGCAAGGCTTGATTGCCGGTGTGAATGCGGCAAGAAAACTCAAGGGCAAAGATCCCATTGTTCTGAATCGGTCGGAGGCATACATCGGGACTTTGATTGATGACCTGGTAACCAAGGGAACCAACGAACCCTACCGGATGATGACCTCCCGGTCCGAATATCGGTTATTGCTACGTCAGGATAATGCGGATTTGCGGTTGACCCCTCTTGGGTATGAAATCGGGTTGATTTCGGAAGAGCGGTATCAGGCATTTTTGGAGAAGAAGAAACAAATTGAAGAGGAGATTTCCAGATTGGAAAAGGTGAGCCTTTCTCCCACTGCGGAACTGCAGACATACCTGGAGTCGGTGGGAAGCACCCGACTACAATCGGGGATCCGTGCGTCAGAACTTTTAAAGCGACCCCAGGTGGACTATCAGGCACTGGCTCCCTTCGATAAGGAGCGCCCCGAGCTTTCTAAGGAGGTTTGGGAGCAGGCAGAGATTTCCATTAAGTATGAGGGCTATATCAATCGCCAGCTATCGCAGGCGGAGCAATTAAAGAAACTGGAAGCGAAAAAGCTTCCTAAAGATATAGATTATTTGAACTTTGAGGGACTTCGGCTGGAAGCGCGGCAGAAACTGGATAAGATTCGCCCGGAATCTTTGGGACAGGCGTCAAGAATCTCGGGTGTGTCTCCAGCGGACATTGCAGTTTTGATGATTTATTTAAAGGCAAATTAAAAACTGCGGCAAAACGATGAAAATCGTTCTGCCGCAGTTCTATGTGGAATGTTTTTTTATTCTACGGTTAAGATATTATAAAGTTTGTGGTTTTGCTCTATGGCATAAGAGACGGTTTTGTAGGTGCCGCTTCGTTGATGGGTCAGATAAAAGACACAAGCGGTGCTATTGTCCACCATAAATTGATTCCGGCTCATCATACAGGTTGCGGAATACCGTTCGGCGGTGTAGTGAATCAGATCAGCACTCCGACAGATTTTTTCATACCTGATTTTGTCGGCAGAGGACCAATCCTTGTCCTGATCCCGACAGGGGAGAGCCATAACTAAGCGGATCTGGGGAAATTCCTCCCGAAGACGGAGGATTGTTTCGGCAGCTAAGGTGTCAAATCCCAAGGCACCGCCTGAAATGAAATCCACAAATCCCTCCGCAATTAAATGGCGAATTTGGGACTCCAACTGTCCGGGTAGGGTTTCCCGGAATTTTTTTGCAAGGATGCGATGGCCTGTAAAACAACAGGCATGTTCTCTCCGTATCATAAAAAAGGTCTCCGTTTCGTTACAATACAGGTATTGTATCATAGGATTTGGTCATGTGTCAATGTGGGAAGAGGTGTTCAGAATGAAAATATTATTACAGCTGGCTGGCATTTTTGCTCTTTGTATTGTCGGGGAAGGGATTGCAGCAGTCCTCCCCTTTGCCTTTCCGGGAAGTGCCATTGCGATGATTCTTTTATTCCTAGGATTTATGGTTAAGGCGATAAAACCATCGGATATCCAAGAGGTCGGAGATTTTCTTCTAGGGAACATGGCTATCTTCTTTGTTCCTGCTGCGGTGGGACTCATGGAATGCTTTGGAAGAATCAAGAGTGCACTGATTCCCATTTTTGTTATTTGTGTTCTTTCAACGATTCTAACCTTTGCTGCAACAGCTTATACGGTACGATTCACCATCTATTTGCAGAAGAAACTTCGGGAAAGGATGGGACGTCGTGGATAATTTGATTGCTATTTTAATGGGATTAACAACATCCCCCCTGTTTGGAATCGCCGTTACGGTATTTTTCTATGGGGTTGGTGTCTGGCTGAATAAGAAAGCAAAGACGCCGCTGGTGAACGCCATGATGGTTTCCTTTCTTTTAATTATTGCTTTTTTGGTTGCCTTTGATATTCCCTACGAGAACTATAAAATCGGTGGAGATATGATTAGTATCTTTCTGGCTCCTGCAACAGCCTTGATCGCCATTAAGATTTATCAGCAGTTTGATCTGCTGAAAGAAAACTGGCTGCCTGTCCTGTTGGGTACCGCAGTAGGTTCTGCAGTTTCTATGATTTGTGTTATTTTGCTCTGTCGAGTATTTTTCTTGGATCAGGAGCTTTTAGCATCTCTGCTCCCGAAATCGGTTACTACTGCCATTGCGGTCTCCTTGTCGGAGCAGGCAGGCGGCATGGTTCCGGTAACGGTTGCAGCCGTGGTGATTACCGGAGTGTTTGGTGCGGCCTTTGCTCCAATGCTGATTCGAGTTTTCGGTGTAAAAGACCCGGTAGAAGCCGGTCTTGCCATCGGTACCTGCAGCCATGCCCTGGGTACGACCAAAGCGGTAGAGTTGGGGGATGTGGAGGGTGCCATGAGCGGCGTTGCCCTTGGTATCGCCGGATTAATTACCGTGATTTATACCGCATTTTTGTAAATCTGGAAAAGATCTCCTTGCTCTTGAAACAGAGATGTAACTTGATTTTTTGTCGAAGTTATGTTAGAATAGGAGTAGTCGTTATCTGAAAATGGCGAAATGTCGCTCTTTTTGATGACGAAACTATGAGGTGATAATGATGCAGAACCGTAACAAAATAGGGATGATAGCGCTATTGCTTGCCCTCCTGATTTTTGCACTTCCGCTCCAAGCTTTTGCTTTGGAGTTTACCGATGTGCCTATTACGGCTTCTTACTACAAGGCTGTGGACAAGCTGAGTAATGTTGGTGTTATTCAGGGGCGTGGTGATGGTGCCTTTGCACCGGGGGATAAAACAACCCGGGCAGAGTTCTGTGCCTTTCTGGCCAGAGCCAACGGCTACAATGCTAACTATTATGAACCGAAGAAGCTTCCTTTTCCCGATGTGGATCAGAAGAATTGGGCGTATCCTTATATCTCTTTCTGCTACGAGAATGGATACATCAATGGTATGGAAGACGGGAAATTTTGCCCCGGCAATTATGTTACGGACGAGCAGGCAATTAAGATGGTGGTCTGTTCTTCTGGGGTAGGAGATGAGTCGCTTTCTCAGGTGGGACCGAAATGGTATTCCGGTTACCTGAATATAGCTCAGAAGTATAATTTGTTGAACGGGACTCGGATGCGAATCAGCAATTCAGCGAACCGTGCCTTTGTGGCACAGGTGGTGTATAATGCTATGTTGGTAGGCGGAGGCGTTTCCAACCCGGCACAGGATGCTGTCAATGTAGGAAATACCGGCGTTCGGCCCAATCCGGAACCGGAATTAGATGAAGAAAAGGAGACAGAGACTGAGACAGAACCTTCGGAGGAACCCGAGGAAGAAATTACAGAAACCAAGGACCCCGAAAACGAGGATGAGACCGACGAGGAGGAAGAAACAGAAAAACCGCCTCGGAAGCCTGTTAAGATTGAGGGTACCATTTTGGTGGTTCTGGATCCGGGACATAATTATGATACGACTGATACTGGTGCAGTTGGAAATGGCCTTAGGGAACAGGACATTACATATCAGATTGCGAGCCGAGTGAAGCCATTGCTGGAGAAGAACGGATTTCAGGTTATCATGACTCGGAATAGTCTGACTGATAATGTTTCTGAGGAATCGGTAATGGATAGTTTGGAAACTCGTGCGGAGATTGCCAATGAGGCAGAAGCGGATATGTTTCTTTCGATTCATTGTAATGCTGGTGGCGCTTCGGGAACGGAAACTTATTATTATGGCAAATCTGATGAGGGTATCTATCTGGCGGAAGCCATTCAGGAAAACGTGGTAGAAGAAGTAGGATTGACAGACCGTGGAGTTCGAACAGCAAGCTTTGTGGTTCTTCGGAATACCGATATGGTTGCGGCCTTGTTAGAAACCGGATTTATCGATCATCCGTCCGATGCAGCGAAACTGTCCAGCGAACGCGGACAGGAATCTTTTGCACAGGGCATTGTAAAGGGTATTTGTGCATATTTTGGAAGACAGTATCAATAGCAAGGAACGCCTTCGCCCGTCGGGCGTGGGCGTTTTTGGATAAGTAGGAGGAAAACTATGAAAAAACCGGAACTGCTGGCTCCTGCCGGCAATTTAGAGAAATTAAAGAAGGCTTTCCTTTACGGAGCGGATGCAGTTTACATCGGCGGAGAGGAATTTTCTTTGCGGGTAGCTGCAGAAAACTTTTCTCTGGAAGAGATGCGAGAGGGAATTGCCTTTGCCCACGAGCGGGGCGGCAAGGTCTATCTGACGGCTAACATCATTCCCCATAATCAGGATGTTGAAGCTTATGAAAAGTATCTGCTAGAGGTAAAGGACATAGGTCTAGATGGGGTGATTCTCTCGGACCTAGGAATGTTTCAAGTTACGAAAGAGCTGGCGCCGGAACTGGAAATTCATGTCAGCACTCAGGCGAATAATGTTAATTATAGAAGTGCTTTGGCCTGGTATGAGATGGGAGCAAAGCGGGTGATTCTGGCTCGGGAAATGAGCCTTAATGAAATTAAGGAAATCCGGAGTAAGGTCCCGGAGGAACTGGAGCTGGAGGCTTTTGTTCATGGGGCAATGTGTATTTCCTACTCGGGACGGTGTTTGCTCAGCAACTATATGGCAGGAAGAGACAGCAATCAAGGAAATTGTGCCCATCCTTGTCGGTGGAAATATCACCTCATGGAGGAGCAACGCCCCGGAGAGTATATGCCGGTTTATGAGAATGAGCGTGGAACTTTTATCTATAATTCCAAGGACCTTTGTATGATCGAACATATGGATAAGTTGATTGAATCGGGATTATCCAGCTTTAAAATTGAGGGTCGGGTTAAGTCAGAGTTTTATGTGGCAACGGTGGTGGGTGCCTATCGCCGCGCCATTGACGCATATTTTGAGGATCCGGAACATTATGTTGTCAATCCAGAGTGGTTGGAGGAAATCAAGAAGGTCAGTCATCGGGATTATACCACCGGGTTCTATTTTGGAAAGCCGGGGACATCAGAACAAAACTATGCCACCAGCAGTTACATTCGGGATTATGAAATGGTGGGAGTAGTAGTAGGATATCACCCGGAAACCGGGTTGGCAGAGGTGATTCAGAAAAATCGGTTTTTCAAAGGGAGTACGGTGGAGTTTGTTCGACCAGTTGGGAAATTTTTCTCTCAGACCATCACCGAACTTTTTGATGAACATGGTGCTCCTTTAGAGGTTGCCAACCGTCCCCAAAGCAAGGTTTATGTGAAAACGCTGGAACCAGTAGAGCCGGATACCTTTATTCGGCAGGAAAGAACTGCAAAAGTAACCAAAATGTAACGGGACAAGTCTATTGACTTTTTGGCAATTTGATGATAAAATGCTATACAAGGGAGTATGTATCTTATTTGCTTTTGACCAAAGCAAAAATTTATAGATTTTAGGAGGAAAAAAATTATGAGAAAATCAAGACGGATTCTCTCTCTGGTGCTGGCAGTCATGGTTGCCGCAACCGGGTTGTTCTCTACTGCATTTGCAACCGAGACAACTGCTGCAGAGACAGAAACCTTAACTTCCACCAAAGCCGTTTCGTTTTCGGACGTTGCGGAGAACGCTCCTTATGGGCAGGCGGTGCGTCTGTTAAGTTTAATGGGGATTATCAATGGGTATCCGGATGGAACGTTTGGGCCGGATAAGAATGTAACCCGCGCGGAGTTTACGGCAATGCTGATGCGGACCTTGAACTATGGTGGCATTGGCTCTGCCAGTGCGGACAAGCTTCCCTTCTCTGATGTGAAGGATGATGATTCTGCCAACAGTTGGGCAATCCCCGACATCAATACGGCATTTGCTAAGGGTATTATTAACGGCTACGAGGATGGAACCTTCAAACCCTCTGCCAATGTTTCGTATGAAGAAGCGTTGAAGATGATTGTCTATACCTTAGGGTATGTGATGGATGTCAGCGGTACTCCCTGGTATGGCGAGTATGTTGCACAGGCAAATAAATTAGGTATCACCGATGTAGCAAACGATTTGGGTGCAGTAGAAACACCTGCAAGCCGGGCATGTATTGCACAGATGCTTTTCGATTCCTTAGAAGTTGAGCTGATTGAGGGGAATCGTTTGCTGAAAAAGACCATTTTGACCGATTACCTCGGCTATACCAGAAGCAAGGGTATCGTAACCTCCAACGGAAGTGTCAGCCTGGTAGCGCCCGATGTGGAGTTGCGTGATGACGAAATTCAGATTGGCTCCCGGGATAAGGATACCGGCAATTTCGAAGCACATACTTATCGAATCACAGATATGAGTCTGAAAAAGGCGGTGGGACATTCTCTGGACTTCTACTATAAGAAGGATAGTGCAGGGGTTCGTGTGTTGGAGGTCTATGTGGCAAGCAAGACCAACGAGGTTGTGATTGAGGCAGATGCAATCAACGAGGGAACCAGCGGTGATCTGCAGATTCGGTATTATAAGAGCGAAAGTGATAGAAATACCACGGCTGCAACTCTGGCATCCGATAATGTTGTGATTTACAACGGAAAAATGTATGGGATGACCGCAGCACAGAGCCGGTTTAGTGCGGACATGCTTCCCAAAGTGGGCAGCGTTACCTTGCTGGATTCGGATGGGGATAATCAGTATGATATTATCAACATCGAGAATTATGAAGTTTACTACGTTTCTAGCAAGCTTTCTGCAGAGTATTCCATTCTTGACGATGTTACCAAAATCGGCGAGGGCAAAAAGTTAATTCTGAATGTAGATGCTGGCCCCGCAAAAACCGTGATTGTGGATAAAAACGGGAATGAGATTTCCTACAACTCCATTGCGGTAGGAAACGTTATCTGTCTGGCGACCAGCAACGAGGAGAATGGCGGAGCTGTTTTGCGGAAAGCGGTTGTTATTAACGATACCGTAAGCGGTACGGTAGCCTCCGTTACGGGAAGCTCTTTGACCATTGGTGGAACCAAGTATTCCTTCTCCAAGGCAGCACCTTGGATGATGGGCTTAGATAGTTCGCTTCCGGAACCGGCATTACAGGATAGCGGTGTTTACTATAAGGATATCAATGGAAACATTGTTGCCTATAAGAAGAATACCTCGACCGAGAATGTATTTTACGGATACATCATGGGTGTACAAAAAGCCTCTAGCGTTTTTGACAGCTCGAAATATCTTCGTGTCCTAACCCAGTCCGGTTCAATACAGCAGATTCTGTTGCAGAATGGTGTCCGGTTTGATGGTGCGAGCGAGAGTTGTACGGTTGCAGAGGCAGAGGAATTGCTGGGGCAATCTGCAGATATTCAGAATACAGACGATAATTCCGGATATGATCTTCATCAGCTGATTAAATATACTACCAAAACCACGTCAGATGGGGTAGCATTTGAAAAGATTTACAGAGCTGCAGAGACAGAAATCGGCAATGCCATAGAAAATGACAAGCTGTACTATTATGGCTCTGTGTCGGCAGCGACAAAGTCGATGAAGTACAACAACGCATCCAAAAAGATGACGGGTAATGGTGTAACGGTGGATGTTAGCGGAGCAACTGTTTTTATGGTTCCCAATGATAGAGGAAATCATGACGATTACGCAAAGACATCCCTGTCCAGTGCGTTCCAGAATGATAAGTCATATGCCATTGAGGTATTTGATGTCAGCAAGACCAACATGGCCAAGGTTGTGATTTGCTACGGCGGTGATTCCTCTACTGATGTAAACGATTCTACACCGGTTTATGTTTTGACGGAAGAGCCTGCACTTGCGTCTAATAATGGACAGGCTATGACCCAGTTAATAAGTCTTACCCATAACGGCGATGCAAGAACCTCTTGGTTGTCTGACAGTTCTCCTTGGACACCGCAGCTCGGTGATATCTATCGACCTGGAACCGATAAAGAAGGGTATACCTCCATTGAGGAGGACAACGTTCTTTATCGTGTAGGTGCAGACAATACCTTTGGTATTAAATCCAACAATATGAGTGCTATCTATGGCGCGGACTACACGGTAATCTTAGGCAGCGTTGTTGCAAGAGATGACGAAGGTTTTGCAGTTCTTCCTCAGCGTATTGAAGAGAATCAGCTAGTTTCTGACATCAGCAGCGCGCTGAACTTCACTTATGGTCAGTTTAATAGCGCTCGGGTGCTGTTCTATAATGAATCCGGTGATAAGCTAACCATCGACGATGTTTCAGCAGAAAAGGATGGTGCTTTAAAGAGTCTGGTTGAGTACGATGCAGAAGGTGTAACCAATCCTTCCAAGGTTTTGATTCACATGGTTAATGGTGGTATCAGAATGATTTGTATCCTGGATAAGAACGCATAAAGTGTTAAAGAACAACAATCCCCGTCGAACTTCGACGGGGATTTTCTTATGAATAATTTGTAAATCCTGAAAAATGCCGTTGACAAAGAATTACTTCTTATTATATAATAGATGCATGTGTGATTGCAAACGAAAGAGGGGTGGAGCTATGACGAAAACTGCAAAAAGAATTACCATACTGCTGATAGCGATTTGTTTGATTTCCTCCACCGTACTTGGAGTAATATCGGCGAAAAAGATTGCCGGAACTTACATTGGGGAAATGGCAACCAGTAAGGAACTGGATCAGAATAGTGAGCAGGTGGGCATGATTAATGTTCTGCTGATTGGTATTGATGCGGATGGAACTCGAAGTGATACCAATATGCTCCTTTCTTATGATGGCTATTCCGATCGGGTGAACATTCTTTCTTTCCCTCGGGATACTAAAGTTACCATGAATGGCCATAGTCAGAAATTGAATGCAGCAATGGGCGTTGGTCTTGCGAAGGCTAAGGCGGGAAAAGACGACGCGCCGGAGGCGGAGTTGATTCGCCAGGTAAAGGAACTTTCTGGATTGCCGGTTCATTATTTCTTTACCATAGATTTTGAAGCTTTTAAGGAAATTGTCGATGTTCTCGGTGGTGTGGAGTTCAACATTCCCTATAATATGAATTACGACGATCCTACACAGAACTTGCATATTCATTTGAAGAAAGGCCAGCAACACCTGGATGGACAAATGGCTCATGATTTTGTCCGGTTTAGACAGAACAACGGGGGAAGTGCTCCCGGGGAATATGTTATGGGTGATGAAGGGCGGATTTATTGGCAACAGAGATTCCTGAAGGCCTTGATTGCTCAAAAAGCAAAGCCGGAGTATTTTGACCGCGTTGCCGATATTTATGAGGTAATCGTAGGGCGTGTTCGGACTAACTATTCACTGCAGGATTTGTTGAAGCATGTGGAAGTGATTCGGGATTTGGATCCGGATAATATTAACTCTTATCAGTTACCCGGCGATGCCGTGTACGAATATGGGGTTGCTTGGTATATTCAGGATGAGGCCGCAACGGATCGGTTGATTCACGATGTATTTATGCCAAGGAGTCGAGAGCAGTGGGAAAAAGAGCAGGCGGAGGCCGCGGCAGAACAGGCTTCGGCAGAAAAAGAGCAGGCTCAGATGACGGAATAAGAGGAAAAGCTTCCTTATATAATATGCTTTCAAAGGAATCAACAAAATGTTGATTCCTTTTTTGTGCAGTTGTACAAAATTTCTATCTAAAAAGGAAGGAAAAACAGAAAACTGGACAAAGTTAACAAAAATTTAAAAAAACCACACTTTTCCGCTAAAAACAGAAAAAAATTCTTGACACCAAAGGGCATTCGTAGTATAATAACTAGGCGTGACAAAGACATACGATGATTCCGGAGGTGGCAAAAGCCTGTAAAATCGGGACTTTTGGAAATTTCGGAGGAGATTGTCCGGTTCAAGAAAACGGGCGGAAAGGTCACACTTTCTAGTAAGAATACAGCAGAGGATGTCCCAGTGGTAGCATGCTGATGCCGCAAAGGACAGATTGTGTCTGTACGTCCCGAAGCCGTTTGTCCCGTTGGAGGACTACATTGGATTCGGGTTTCATTTTTAGCTCGTGCGAAACGCCCGGCACGGTGTAAAACTTAATTATCTTAAGGAGGGTATAGCATGGCAGCACAGAAAATCAGAATCAGACTGAAGGCTTACGACCACAATCTCATCGACCAGAGCGCCGCTAAGATTGTGGAAACCGCAAAGAGAACAGGATCTAAGGTTTCCGGACCTATCCCGCTTCCCACCAAGAAGGAAGTTGTTACTATCTTAAGAGCGGTTCATAAGTATAAGGATAGCCGTGAGCAGTTTGAGATGAGAACTCACAAGAGATTGATCGATGTATTGGAACCCAACAACAAGACCATCGACGCTCTGAAGCATCTGGATCTGCCTGCAGGTGTTGATATTGAACTGAAGATTTAGTTCCGGACAGGAAAACGGATTTTTAGATTCAAACACCAAGCAGGTAAACACAAAAACGAAAAATAATAATTTAGGTCATGTTGGCAGGATCTCTGTCAACCAATAACCCGCAGATATGTTCCAATTTGGAACCGAGGTCTGTGTCATTAGGAGGAAAGAAAAATGAAAAAGGCAATTTTGGGTAAGAAAATTGGTATGACCCAAATCTTCACAGAGGACGGCAATCTGGTTCCGGTAACGGTAATCGAGGCAGGTCCTTGTCCTGTTGTTCAGAAGAAAACCGTAGAAGTTGACGGCTACTGTGCCGTACAGGTTGGCTTCGAAGACAAGAAGGAAAAGCGTGCAAACAAGCCTGAGAAGGGCCACTTTGCAAAAGCTGGCGTTCCTGTAAAGAAGTATTTGAAGGAATTCAAGCTGGACAATGCCGCTGATTTGAATGTTGGCGACATTTTGAACGTAGAACAGTTCGAAGACGGCGAGATGCTGGATGTAACCGGTACCAGTAAGGGTCACGGTTATGCAGGTACCATCAAGAGATGGGGAACCCACCGCGGTCCTATGACCCACGGTTCTCACTATCACAGAGGTCCTGGTTCCCTGGGCGCTTGTTCTGATCCCTCTCGGGTATTCAAGGGCAAGAAGCTTCCCGGACATTACGGTGTAGACACTGTAACCATTCAGAATCTTGACCTTGTTAAGGTAGATACAGAACGCAATCTTCTGTTGGTAAAGGGTTCGGTTCCCGGACCTAAGGGCGGATTGCTGGTTGTAAAGAATGCAGTCAAGGCAAAGGCCTAACCAATGGAGAGAGGAGGAAATAGAGAATGCCTAAAGTAGATATTTATAATGTCGATGGCAAGGTTGTCGGCAGTATGGATTTAAATGAAAACGTGTTTGGCGTTGCGGTTCGTCCCGACGTAATGCACGAAGTAGTAGTAAACTACTTAGCAAATCAAAGACAGGGCACCCAGAGTACCAAGACCCGGACTGAGGTTCGTGGCGGCGGCATCAAGCCCTGGAGACAGAAGGGTACCGGTCGTGCCCGTCAGGGTAGTATCCGTGCTCCTCAGTGGGTTGGCGGTGGCGTAGCCCTCGGTCCCAAACCCAGAGATTACAGATACACTGTAAACAAGAAGGTAAGACGTCTGGCTCTTAAGTCTGCACTGTCTTCCAAGGTAGAGGATAACGAATTGATCGTTCTGGACGCTTTCGCTTGCGAGGAAATCAAGACCAAGCAGGTAGCAAGCCTCCTGAAGAACCTGAACGTAACCGAGAAAGCGCTCATCGTTCTTCCCGAGAACGACAAGAACATCGTTCTTTCTGCAAGAAACATCGAGGGTGTAGATACCACTTATGTTGGTGCAATCAACACCTACGAAGTTCTGAACCACACCAAGTGCATCATTTTGAAGGATGCGGTAACCAAGCTTGAGGAGGTGTACGCATAATGTTAGCACATGATATCATTAGAAGACCTATTATTACTGAGAACAGTATGGATCAGGTTGCAGACCGGAAGTACACCTTTGAGGTAGCGAAGGGTGCCAACAAGATTCAGATCAAAAAAGCAGTGGAAGAGATCTTCAAAGTAGAGGTAGAGAAAGTCACCACCATGAACTATATCGGAAAGCCCAAAAGACAGGGCGTGTTCTCCGGTAAGCGTGCTGACTGGAAGAAGGCAGTAGTTAAACTCACTGAAAACAGCAAGACTATCGAGCTGTTCGAGTCTTAATCTCTGTTTAAAAATTTGAGATAAGGAGATTGAAAAATGGGAATTAAAAAATATAAGCCGACGACCCCGTCCCGGCGTCATATGACGGTTTCCACCTTCGAAGAGATTGATAAGGTAGCACCGGAAAAATCTCTGCTTGCTCCTCTTTCCAGTAAAGCAGGACGTAATGCACAGGGTAGAATCACCGTTCGTCACCGTGGTTGTGGTGCAAAGAGAAAGTACAGAGTAATTGATTTCAAGAGATACAAGGATGGCATGAACGCAACCGTTCTTTCCATCGAGTATGATCCGAACCGTAGTGCAAACATTGCACTCATCCAGTATGAGGACGGCGTAAAGACTTACATCATCGCTCCCCTCGGCCTGAAGAAGGGCGACGTGGTAGTATCCGGTGAAGGCGCTGATATCAAGCCCGGTAATGCAATGGAACTCAAGGACATCCCCGTTGGTACCATGGTATACAACGTAGAGATGAACCCTGGCAAGGGTGCACAGATGGTTCGTTCCGCTGGTGCAACTGCACAGCTTCTGGCAAAGGAGAATGGCTACGCTCAGCTGCGTCTCCCCTCCGGCGAAGTTCGTATGATTCGTCTGAATTGTCGTGCAACCATCGGTCAGGTTGGTAACAGTGATCATTCCAACATCAACATTGGTAAGGCTGGTAGAAAGCGTCATATGGGCTTCAGACCTACCGTCCGCGGTGTTGTTATGAACCCCAATGACCACCCCCACGGCGGTGGTGAAGGTAAGTCCCCCATCGGTATGCCGAGCCCGGTTACTCCCTGGGGTAAGCCTGCATTAGGTTACAAGACCAGAGATAAGAAGAAGAAGTCTAACAAGTTCATCGTTAAGAGACGGAACAGCAAGTAAGGAGGGAATCACATGGGAAGAAGTATTAAAAAGGGACCTTTCGTTGATGCGAAGCTGCTTGCCAGAATTGTAGCTATGAACGAAAAGAACGAGAAAAACGTTTTAAAGACCTGGTCAAGAGCTTCTACTATATTCCCGGAGATGGTTGGACATACCATTGCGGTTTATGATGGAAGAAAGCATGTTCCGGTATATGTGAGCGAGGATATGGTTGGCCACAAGCTTGGCGAATTCGCTCCCACCAGAACATACAAGGGTCATGCCGGCGCAAAGACTTCTAAGTAATTGCGCTGAGGAATTAGATTGATGAAAGGAGCTGCACAGAACATGGAAGCAGTAGCAAAAGTTACACATGTACGCATTGCGCCCAGAAAAGTCCGGATCGTGATCGATCTGATCAGAAATAAGCCGGTCGGTGAAGCAATCGGCATCCTGAAGAACACCCCCAAGGCTGCAAGTCCTGTGGTTGAGAAGCTGCTCAAGTCTGCAATGGCTAATGCAGAGAACAACTTCAAGATGAACGTTGAAAACCTCTATGTTGCAGAGGTTTATGCAGACCAGGGTCCCACTTTGAAGCGGGTACAGGCAAGAGCGCAGGGTCGTGCATTCAGAATCAATAAGAAAACAAGTCACATTACGATTAAACTTCAGGAGAAGGAATAAGATAGGAGGTAAAAAGTATGGGTCAGAAAGTTAATCCCCACGGTCTCAGAGTCGGAATCATTAAAGACTGGGATTCCCGTTGGTTTGCTGACAAAAAGAACTTCGGTGACAGTCTGGTAGAGGACTACAACCTCAGAGTTTTCCTCAAGAAAAAGTTATTCCTGGCCGGAGTTGACAAGATTGAAATCGAGAAGTTTGCGAACAAGGTTCGCGTTTCTATCCACGCAGGTAAGCCCGGTATCGTAATCGGTAAGGGCGGTAGCGAAATCGAAAAGCTCAAGAAGGAACTGGAGCAGATGACCGGCAAGACTATTATCTTGAACGTCATCGAGGTGAAGAATCCCGACTTGAGTGCACAGCTGGTAGCAGAAAACATTGCATCTCAGCTGGAACGTCGTATTTCCTTCCGGAAAGCGATGAAGCAGTGCATGGGCCGTACCATGAAGCTGGGTGCAAAGGGTATCAAGACCTGCGTATCTGGCCGTGTTGGCGGTGCCGAAATTGCGCGTACAGAGCAGTATCATGAGGGTACTATCCCTCTGCAGACCTTAAGAGCTGACATTGACTACGGTTTTACCGAAGCAAATACCACTTACGGTAAGCTGGGTGTTAAGGTTTGGATCTACAAGGGTGAAATCCTGGCAGAGAGCAGAAATGCTGCTGCAAAAGAGGAGAAGAAGCCTGCTCCCAGACGCAGAGAAGGAGGCAGAAAGTAATGTTATCACCTAAGAGAGTTAAGCGTAGAAAGGTACAGCGCGGTAGAATGAAGGGCGCTGCACATCGTGGTAATAAGGTAGTATACGGTGATTTCGGTCTGCAGGCGCTGAGCCCTGCATGGGTTACCAGTAACCAGATCGAGGCTGCCCGTGTTGCTATGACTCGTTATACCAAGAGAGGCGGTCAGGTTTGGATCAAGATTTTCCCCGATAAGCCTGTAACCGCAAAACCGGCTGAAACCCGAATGGGTAGTGGTAAAGGTTCCCCTGAGTACTGGGTAGCTGTAGTAAAGCCCGGCCGCGTAATGTTTGAAATCGGCGGTGTCAGCGAAGAAGTTGCACGTGAGGCTATGCGTCTTGCAATGCACAAGCTGCCGCTCAAGTGTAAGTTTGTCAAGAAGGCAGACCAAGAAACGGAAGGTGATAGTTAATGAAAATTCAGGAGATAAGAGACCTTTCAGTGCAAGAGCTTGAAACCAAAATCAAGGACTTGAAGGAAGAGCTTTTTAACCTTCGTTTCCAGAACGCTACCAACCAACTGGATAATCCCATGAGAATTGCTAGCGTCAAAAAGGACATTGCAAGAGTTAAAACAGTCCTCAAGGAAAAAGAACTTGGGATTACAAGCGTAAATGCGTAGGAGGTGTAAAGAATGAGTGAACGTAATTACCGCAAGACCCGTATTGGCGAGGTTGTAAGCGATAAGATGGACAAGACAATTGTTGTCGCAATCAAAGAGCACGTAAAGCACCCTCTTTACAGCAAGGTTATGAAGCGTACCTATAAACTGAAGGCGCATGATGAAAATAACATTTGCGGCATTGGCGACAAGGTAAAAGTGATGGAAACCCGCCCCCTGTCTAAGGACAAGAGATGGAGATTGGTTGAAATCGTTGAAAAAGCGAAGTAAGATACTTCCCCGCAATATTGCGGTTTTTCCGAAACTCTTTTGGTGTTTCGGCTGAAGACTTCAAGGTCTTCCAATATTGAAATAGGAGGAAATCCGGTATGATTCAACAGCAGACAATTTTAAAAGTTGCTGACAACAGCGGTGCAAAGGAACTTCTCTGCATCCGTGTTCTGGGCGGATCTTTCCGTCGTTACGGCAACATTGGTGATGTTATCGTTGCTTCTGTGAAAAAAGCCACGCCCGGCGGTGCTGTTAAGAAGGGTGATGTTGTTAAGGCTGTTATCGTTCGTAGTGTGAACGGCGTAAAGCGTTCTGACGGTTCCAAGATCCGTTTTGACGAAAACGCAGCAGTTATCATCAGAGATGACAAGACCCCTAGAGGTACCCGTATTTTTGGGCCGGTTGCCAGAGAGCTGAGAGATAAGGAATATATGAAGATCCTCTCCCTCGCTCCCGAAGTTCTTTAAAATTTCGGTTATTTTCCGCGTTCGGCTGGCTCGAGTATCTTGATACACTTCGCCATCCTGCACGCGAAAACTAATCCAAAATTTTATGACGAACTTATGGTTCGGTGAAATTTGACTGGTTTTTGTGTTAAGTTGGCTCGAGTATCTTGATACACTTTGCCACCCTGCACGCGGAAATCAGTTCAGAATTTTAAACGAAGAACTCGTGATTCTGTGAAGGTTACTTCAAAGAATCCAAGATAAGTAAAGGCCTTTTCAGTTTGAAAAAAGGAGGAAAGACAATGGCAAAGATGCATGTAAGAACCGGCGATGAGGTTGTGGTTTTGTCTGGTAAAGACAAAGGCAAAAAGGGCAAGGTTCTGTCCGTAAACCCGGAAAAGCGCATGGTTATTGTTGAAGGCGTTTCCATGGCCACAAAGCATAAGAAACCCAGAAAGATGGGCGAAGCCGGTGGTATTATCAAGCAGGAAACCCCGATCTACGCAAGCAAGGTTATGAATGTTTGCGGAAAGTGCGGCGCACCTACCAGAGTTGGACGTAAGGTTCTGGAGGACGGAACCCATGTTCGTTACTGCAAGAAGTGCGGCGAAACATTCTAAGATATAAAGAAAGGAGGTTTCACTCTCAATGAGATTGGAAGAGAAATACACAAAAGAAATCAAAGACGCCCTGATGAAAAAGTACAGCTACAAGAGTGTTATGCAGATTCCGAAGCTGGAGAAAGTTGTTATCAACATGGGTGTAGGTGATGCAAGAGAGAATTCTAAGGCAGTAGAGAGCGCAGCAGAAGACCTGAGCCTGATTACCGGTCAGAAGGCTGTGATCACGAAGGCAAAGAAATCCGTTGCAACATTCAAAGTCAGAGAAGGTATGAACATCGGTTGTAAGGTTACCTTAAGAGGTTCTAAGATGTACGAGTTTGTGGATCGTCTGTTTAATGCAGCACTTCCCCGCGTACGTGACTTCCGCGGTATCAACCCCAACTCCTTTGATGGCCGTGGTAACTATGCCCTGGGTATCAAGGAACAGCTGATCTTCCCTGAAATAGATTATGATAAGATCGATAAGATTCGCGGTATGGACATTATCTTTGTAACCACCGCACAGACAGACGAGGAAGCAAGAGAGCTTCTGAGCCTGATGGGCGCACCGTTTACAAGATAGTACCGGATTAAGGAGGAGGAAATTTCATGGCTAAAAAGTCTATGGTAGTCAAGCAGCAGAGAAAGCAGAAATATTCGACCCGTGAATATAACAGATGTAAAATTTGTGGCAGACCTCATGCTTACCTTCGTAAGTTCGGTATTTGCAGAATTTGCTTCCGTGAGCTTGCTTACAAGGGTCAGATTCCTGGCGTAAAGAAAGCGTCCTGGTAATCATCCCGAAAAAACCGGCAATGAGTCGGTGCAATTTGATTGAAGAAAAGGGGAAAGGTGGCTGCAAATCACTGGAACGGACAGCCAAACCAACCCTCGATTCCGATAAGAAGGAGGTTTGAACTATGCATATTACAGATCCTATCGCAGATATGCTGACAAGAATTAGAAATGCCAACAACGCAAGACATACCACCGTTGACATTCCGGCTTCTAATATGAAGAAAGCCATCGCTAAAATCCTGTTGGACGAAGGTTATGTAAAGAATGTTGAGTATATCGAAGACAACATTCAGGGCGTAATCCGGATTACTCTGAAGTACGGCGAGAACAAGCAGAAGGTTCTCACAGGTCTAAAGAGAGTAAGTAAGCCTGGTCTGAGAGCTTACGCATCCAAGGAAGACCTGCCTAAGGTATTAAAGGGCTTAGGTATTGCGATTATTTCTACGTCTAAGGGCGTTATGACTGACAAGGAGGCACGTCGTCAGAACGTAGGCGGCGAGGTCCTGGCGTTTATTTGGTAAGAAAGGAGGAGAATTCATTGTCTCGTATTGGAAAGATGCCGATTACAGTACCCGCTGGTGTAACTGTAACTGTCGGCGCAAACAATGAAGTTACCGTAAAAGGTCCCAAGGGCACTTTAGTAAAGACTCTGCCCGCGGATATTATGATAGAACAGAGCGGCGACACCATCGAGGTAAAGCGTCCCTCTGACGAAAAGACTCACAGATCTCTGCACGGCTTGACCCGTACCTTACTCAACAACATGGTTGTTGGTGTGACCGAAGGGTTTAAGAAAGAGCTGGAAATCAACGGTGTTGGTTACAGAGCAGCTCTGCAGGGTAAGAAACTGGTTATGAACCTGGGTTATTCTCATCAGGTGGAGATGGAGGCAGATGCTGACATCACCGTTGAGGTTCCTCAGCCCAACCAGATTATTATCTCCGGTGCCGATAAGCAGAAGGTTGGTCAGTTCGCAGCGAACGTTCGCGAAAAGAGACCGCCTGAACCTTACAAGGGTAAGGGTATTAAGTACGTTGATGAGTACATCAGACGTAAGGAAGGTAAGGCCGGTTCTAAGAAGTAATAACCGCAAGGAGGTGCAAACGTAATGATTAAGAAGATTAACAGTAATGTAGCAAGACTTGCAAGACATGCAAGAGTACGGAAAAAGGTATCCGGAACTCCCGAGTGCCCCAGACTCTGCGTGTTCAGAAGTCGGCAGAACATATACGCTCAAATCATTGACGATATCGCTGGGAACACCCTGGTTTCTGCATCATCTTTGGATGCGGAGCTCAAGGCTAACTACGGCGGCAACAAAGAGGCTGCAAAGGCAGTTGGCGCTCTGATTGCTAAGAAGGCAGCAGAGAAGGGCATCAGCGAGGTTGTATTCGACAGAGGCGGATATGTTTATCACGGCAGAGTTGCAGAACTCGCCGAGGCAGCGCGTGAGGGCGGCCTGAAATTCTAATCGTAAAGAGGTGAAAGAGTAATGGCAGAAAAAGGTGAAAGAACCAAAAAGCAGCCGCGTATTGATGCAGATACGCTGGATATACAGGAAAAGGTAGTTCATCTGAACCGTGTTGCTAAGACCGTTAAGGGTGGTAGAACAATGCGTTTCAGCGCATTGGTAGTTGTCGGTGACGGCAATGGCCATGTAGGTTGCGGTACTGGTAAAGCTGCAGAAATCCCGGATGCAATCCGGAAGGGTATTGATGAAGCAAAGAAGAACATGATTACCGTTCCTACAGTAAAGACTACCATTCCTCACGAGATTATTGGTGAGTATGGTGCAGGTCGGGTTCTCTTGAAGCCGGCAGCAGAAGGTACCGGTGTTATCGCCGGCGGTCCCGCACGTGCGGTCCTGGAACTGGCTGGTATCAGAGATATCCGTACCAAATGCTTACGCAGTAACAACCCCAAGAACGTTGTTGCCGCTACCATCGAGGGTCTGGCATCTCTCAAGAGTGTAGAAGAGGTTGCTCAGCTCAGAGGGAAGAAGCCGGAAGAGATCCTGGGTTAATAAACTAGTTTAAGACAGGAGGGTTATCCTTGGCTATTAAGGTTACACTGAAAAAGAGTACCATCGGATGCAAAAAGGATCAGATTGCAACTGTTGCAGCACTTGGTCTTAAGAAGATTGGCCAGACTGTAGAAAAGAACGATACTCCGCAGATCCGCGGAATGATTTTCAAGGTAAAGCATCTGGTTGAAGTATCCGAGTAAGGACAAAGGTCGGTATTGCCGACAACCGTCTAACTTTAGGCGGACAATCAATTTAAATAAAGAAGGAGGAGGTGGACGCAATGAAACTCCATGAATTATCTCCGAGTGAAGGCTCCAAGAAAAAGGCATTCAGAGTAGGCCGCGGTCATGCAAGCGGCAACGGAAAAACCAGTGGTAAGGGTCATAAGGGTCAGAACGCTCGTAGTGGCGGTGGTGTTCGTCCTGGATTTGAGGGCGGCCAGATGCCCATTTACAGACGTCTTCCCAAGCGTGGTTTTACCAATATTTTTGCTAAGAAGTATGTTGCAATCAATGTTGAGGATCTCAATAAGTTAGAACCCGGCATTGAAGTAACAGCTGAAATCTTAAAGGAAGCCGGCCTTATCTCCAAAATTGGTGATGGCGTGGTTGTCTTAGGTCGTGGCGAGGTTGCTAATAAGTATACCGTCAAGGCTAAGAGATTCAGTAAGAGTGCAGCAGAGAAGATTGAGGCTGCAGGCGGAAAGGCAGAGGTGATCTAGGATGTTCGAAACTATCCGAAACGCATGGAAGATTGTCGATCTCAGAAAAAAGCTGATTTACACCTTTGTATTATTGGTAATTTTCCGTTTAGGTTCCGTCATTCCGGTTCCCATGTTGGATCCGGAACAGATGAAGTCCTTGTTTAGTGCAGACAACTCCATGTTCGGCTTTTTGAACATGGTATCTGGTGGTGCGTTCCAGAACGCTACCATCTTCGCCATGAGTATTACCCCGTACATCAACTCGTCCATTATCATGCAGCTTTTATGTGTTGCAATTCCTGCCTTAGAGCGTCTCCAAAAGGAAGGCGAGGAAGGTCAGAAGAAGATTGGACAGATGATGCGTTACGGTACGGTAGTGCTGGCGCTTGTACAGGCATTCGGCCTTTATTTCCTGCTCAAGTCTTACAATGCAGTAACCAATCCCGGTTTCACCACTGCTCTGGTAGTTATCACTACCTTTACTGCAGGTACTGCATTCTTGATGTGGCTTGGCGAGCAGATTACCGAGAAGGGTGTTGGTAATGGTATCTCTTTGATCATCTTTGCAGGTATCGTTTCCAGAATCCCCAGTGCAGTTACTTCTCTTTGGACCAGTATCCAGGGCGGTCAGCTCAACTGGTTCGGTGCAGCTGCAGTGGTTATTCTCGTTGTTCTGGTTATCGGTGTGGTTGTTGCCATGAACGAAGCAGAACGTAGAATTCCGGTACAGTATGCAAAGCGTGTTGTGGGTAGAAAAATGTACGGTGGACAGAGCACTCATATTCCGATTAAGGTTGCTTCTGCCGGCGTGATTCCCATCATCTTTGCGATGTCTATTATGGCATTCCCCGGCACAGTTGCAAGCTTCTTTGGCGTGCAGGCTGGTGATAAAGGTTTCTGGGGTGGCTTCCTGAAAGTCTTCTCCAGTGATTCCTGGATTTATGCCGTACTGTATTTCCTGCTGATTCTCTTCTTCACCTATTTCTATACGGCTATGCAGTTCAATCCGATAGAGATTTCCAACAACATGAAGAAGAACGGCGGATTTGTTCCCGGTATTCGTCCCGGACGGCCTACCTCGGATTATGTTTCCAAGGTACTGTCCAGAATCACTTTGGCGGGTGCAATTTTCTTAGGCATAATTGCAGTTCTCCCGATTTTTATGAACTTGGCACTCAACATCAGCAACTTTGCGATTGGTGGTACATCTCTCTTGATCGTAGTTGGTGTTGCTCTTGAAACTGTCAAGGAATTAGAATCTCAGATGTTAATGCGTCATTACAAAGGATTCTTAGAATAGAATAACAATGCACAGTTTGTGCAAGGACAGAAGAGTAGGAACGATGTTGCACCAGCACAAGCGGTCCTACTCTGTCCATTTTTTTGAAAGATTAGCAACAAGTTTCTGCAGAAACAGGAAAGGATATTGGAATTATGAGACTGATATTATTAGCAGCTCCCGGCGCCGGGAAAGGCACACAGGCTGAAAAGTTAAGTGAGCATTTTGGTATTCCTACCATTTCGACAGGAGCGATTCTTCGCCATAATATTCAGGAAGGAACTGAACTTGGCAAGATTGCAAAGCAGTATATTGACGGCGGCAATCTGATTCCTGATGATATTATGATTCAGGTTATGAAGGAACGGTTATCCCAGGAAGATTGTAACAATGGGTTCATCTTAGATGGGTTTCCGAGAACATTAACACAGGCAGAGGCATTGTCCGCCAGTGATATCGAGATTGATACCGTTTTAAACCTGGTGGTAAAAGATGAGGATATTATTAACCGTCTTTCCGGACGGTTGGAATGTAAGGAATGTGCATCCACCTTCCACACAGAATTTAGAAAGCCGAAGACCCCGGGTGTTTGTGATAACTGCGGAGGCGAACTTACCACCCGCGCTGATGATAAGCCGGAAACTGTTAAGAGCAGACTCTCCATTTACCATTCTCAGACAGAGCCCCTTTTGAATTACTATATTGAGAAAGGACTTCTTAAGTCAGCAGAAGGTCAGGATTCCATTGAAGATACTACCAAAGAGGTTCTTCGCGCATTGGAGGCCTAACATGGTTGCAATCAAATCTAAATCGGAAATCGAGAAGATGAAGCAGGCTGGAGTAGTAACCTACGGTGCACTCTGTGCCGTCCGGGACGGGATTCGTCCAGGTGTTACCACTAAGGAGCTGGATAAAATAGCGGAAGACTATATTACGGCCCATGGCTGTATTCCGTCTTTTAAGGGGTATGGTGGTTTCCCTGGTAGTGTTTGTGCCAGTGTCAATGATGAGATTATTCACGGAATTCCTGGCAGCCGGGTGCTTCAGGAGGGGGATATCATCAGTATTGATGTGGGAGCCTGCTACAAGGGTTATCACAGTGATGCTTGTCGAACTTTTCCTGTCGGGAAGATTTCTGAAGAAGCAAAGCGGTTGATTGAAGTAACACGTCAAAGTTTTTTTGAAGCGCTGGCGTTTGTGAGAGAAGGATATCGAATTTCGGATATCTCTCGGGCAGTGCAGACTTATGTGGAGGAAAACGGCTTTTCGGTTCTTCGGAACTATTGCGGTCATGGCGTAGGTGCATCCCTTCACGAGGACCCGGAGGTTCCCAATTATGTGGGAGGAGGCCGTGGTATCCGGATTCGTCCGGGCATGACCTTGGCGGTTGAACCTATGGTGTGTCAGGGGAAAAAGGACTATTTTGTGGATGATAATGACTGGACAGTTCTGACAAAGGACGGAAAACTGTCCGCTCACTACGAAAATAGTATTTTGGTTACATCCGGTGAACCATTTTTACTTACTATGCCGGATGGTCAAGAGGTTTAGATAACCATGAGCGAGAAAATAACGATTTGCATTGGAGAGTTGGTTCAGTCCCTCTCCGGGCACGATGCAGGAGGGTTGTTCCTGGTGATTCGTATTGAGTCAGGCTTTGCGTGGCTCTGCGACGGAAAAAACCGAAAGGCAACCTGCTGTAAGCGAAAAAATCTAAAACATATTGTTGGCACGGGGGTAGTTTCCTCCTGGATAGAAAGCAATCCGGAGAGGGTGAATAATACTTCGGTGCGACGCGAAATTAAAGAACTGCGAAATCAATGTGGGAGGTGAATATGCGATGTCAAAAGAGGACGTTTTGGAGGTAGAGGGTACCGTTCTGGAGGCTTTGCCGAACGCCATGTTTAAGGTAGAATTGGAGAATGGACACCAAATTCTGGCACACATCTCGGGAAAACTTCGGATGCACTTTATCCGGATTCTGCCGGGAGATAAAGTAACGGTAGAGATTTCACCCTACGATCTGACCAAGGGCAGAATCACCTGGCGTGCAAAATAACGTAGGAACCAAAAGGGCGGCATGGAAATCGGCGCCCTTTTTCTTTTCTATGATATGCTTTATCAATATCATAATCAAGAGAAGGGAGGATGCGTAAAGTGTTAGAAAAGGAGAAACTTCAAAAGATGGTATGGCACCATAGAAATAGTCTTCTTTCGGTTGCGATAAACACGCTGTTTTTTCTATTGATTTTTCTCATCTGTGGCTTTCAGTATGAGCTTTCAGACGATTGGTTCTTTTCGTTGAATATTGCAAACGGGAATTATAATTTTACTTTTTGTAGCTATTTTATTCAGCTCATTTCCGGGTTGTTGCAGAAAATAATCTATCCAATAAATGCTTTTATGCTTCTCCAACTTGTTTTCGGATGGATAGCATTAACTTCTATCTCTTATGTGTTTTTGGATACATTTGGGATGAAAAAAGGACTTTTGTTTGCACTGTTGCTTCAATCGGCATTCGCAATCAATGTTTATTCTCTGATTACGTTTACCAAAACAGCGGCAGTTCTGGTAACTGCTGGCGGCCTTTTGATATTTTGGGCGCACTGCAAGGAAAAGAAACTGAGATATTATATCCTTGGCGTTATTCTTGCGCTTTTAGGAAGCTTCTATCGACTTAAGATTTTCTATTCGGTGGTGGTAGTTTTTTCTTTCTTTGTCTTTGCATACCTCATTCATCAAACCAAACCACCGATGGTCAAAGGTTTTTTCAAGGCATGCAAGAAGTTCTTCCAAACCAAAATGGCATTTACGCTGCTAATTTTAATTATTGCAGTTTTTTCTTGCAATAGTATATCCCAGAAAATTATTTATTCCAGCGACGGATTGGCATACTATAAAACATACAACAGCTTACGCTCTTCCGTGGTGGATTTCCAGATTCCCTCCTATGATGAGGAACCGGAAAAGTTTGACGAACTCGGGATATCCGAGAATGACATTGAAATGTTGCGAAATTGGTATATTGATGATCAAGGTCTGGCAAGTGTTGAAAAACTTAAGGAAATTTCCAAAATACAGGCAGGTCGGCAAACCCAGACAGATTATCTTATTAATATGGCAGAAAGCTTCATGGGTATGGCGGAATTGTTGATGCTTGTCGTTTACATATTCACGGTTGTGGGATTGCTGATTCTATACCGGAAAAAGGCACTTTTGTTTATCTGTCTGGTAACCGCTGCAGTGGGACTGTTATACGGGTATCTTTTTATAATTGGAAGATGTAACTATAGGTCGGCGTTTTCTATCTGGTTCTCCACCATAGTTTGCCTGTTTTATGCAACTCAGTTTTTCGAGTTAAGAAAATGGATTTCCAGAGAGCATAGGGTTGTAAGAGCAGCGGTTGCAGCCAGTTGCATCTTGGTATCATTGTTTTATTTTTCCTTTGGGATTTTACGAGCCGTACCATCCTTGGTGCTAACGCCTGAGGTTTTGTTCCCTGAAACGGAAAAATATATTGCGTCTTCAGAGAATAAAACATTTGCCTTGGGGCGTTCTCCCTATTTGCTTCTTAGGAATATGGTAGAACTGGATCAACCCATGTTGATCCAGCAGAATGAGGCTTTTGAAAAGTGTGTATATTTTGGAACGCCTTATTATGCACACCCGAGCTACCATCAGCTTCTTAAAGAAAAAGGAATCGATAATTTATACACTGCCTTAGCCGAGAAAGAGAATCTGTATTTTGTGGATCATGAGGAATTGACCGATATCGAAAAGATGATTATCTATTTAAATAAATGGTATGGCGAAAAGAAAACATACGATAAAGTTTTGGTCCACCATATAGAGGAATTTGATATATACAAAATTGTGGCTGTTGACAAAAATTAAGGAGAAAAACCAAAAGATGATGCTCTTTTGGTTTTTTTGTTGATTTCAAGGAATCGTTGTTGTAGAATAAGATTGTAGTAGATTGATTTGTGCACCCCGATCTAACAACATTTTTGGGTATTAGAAAAGGGGAGAGGGTTTATAAGCGTTTAAGAAGAGGGAGAACAATCATGAAAAAGGGACTTTTGATTCTATTAACTACCATTTTCCTCCTTTCCGGATGTGGAAGGGAGTCTGTTCCTGGTTCTCAAGGCGTTACAGCACCAGAGAGCGGCGTCAAAGTTATTACGATTTCCTGTGCCGGGGACTGTACGCTGGGTACCGATGCGGCCTTTGGTGGGCAAACATTTCCAAGAGAGGTAGAGACTCAAGAGGGAGATTACGGGTGGTTTTTCCGGAATGTTCTGCCAATTTTTGAAGAGGACGACTTGACCATGGTAAACCTAGAGGGTACTCTGACCAATCGCGGAACCAGACAGGATAAGACCTACGCCTTTCGAGGGAAACCGGAATATGTGAGTGTCCTGACTGCCGGCAGTGTAGAGGCGGTATCCCTTGCCAATAATCATAGCTTAGACTATGGGGAAATTAGCCTTTCTGATACCAAGGAGGCGTTGGACACTGTAGGTGTCTGGTGGGTAGAGAATTTACATACCTTGGTGAAAGAAGTAGAGGGTGTCCGGATTGGCATGATTGGTCTGTATGACTTGAACGGATCGGCACTTGTGAATCTTTCTAAGGGAATCGAACAGGTGAAAGGTGAGGATGCTCAGTTAATCATTGTTCAGGTGCATTGGGGCATCGAAGGGGAGGCGGTACCGACTGCAAGACAGAGGGAAATTGCCCATGCCGCCATTGACGCCGGTGCTGATATGGTGATGGGGCATCATCCTCATGTGCTTCAGGGATTGGAAGAATATAAAGGGAAGATGATTGCCTACAGTTTAGGAAACTTCTGCTTTGGCGGAAATCAGAATCCCATCGATAAAGATACTATGATTTTTCAGCAATCCTTTTTGGTAGAGGATGGTATGGTTCTTCCCGAAACCAAATGGCAGGTGTATCCATGTACAATTAGCTCGGCGCCGGAGCGGAACAACTATCAACCGACACCGCTTTTTGGCCCTGAGGCAGAGTCTGTCCGGCAAAAGATTCAAAGCAGAACGGATGCCATAGGACCTCTTGCGGTAAATTTTGCAACGGGAATTTAATTTGACAGGCATTGAAGTCGTATGGTAGAATGATTTTGATAGGAAACATGTGTTGGAGGAGAAAACAAAAATGCAAAAGTATAGTTATCGTACTCGTGGTGTTTGCGCCAGAGAGATTCAGTTTGAAACAGATGGTAAAATAGTAAAGAACATTCAATTTATTTCTGGGTGCAATGGAAATACCCAAGGTGTTGCCGCATTGGCAGACGGGATGGAGGTAGAAAAGGTAATTCGTCTTCTGGAGGGAATCGACTGTAATGGAAGAGGAACTTCCTGTCCGGCACAGCTGGCAAAGGCGCTTCAAGAACTGAAAAATCAATAAGGAAAGAAGGAAATAGCATGAAAAATCAGGTTTATACCATGGAAATTGCAGGGGTAAAGAGAGAGCTTCCTCTGTGTAATGTTCACGATGATTTATACATTGCGGCATTTATCATGTTTGGTGATGTGGAGATTACCAAGGCAACAGCCGAAGCACTCCTTAAGAAAGCACCGGAATATGATATCATGATTACGGCAGAATGTAAGGGTATCCCCCTTCTTTACGAGATGGCACGGCAGGCAGGTGCGGAAAACTATATTGTTGCCCGAAAGGGACCCAAAATCTACATGCAGGACTTACATACCACCTATGTAAATTCTATTACGACAGTCAGCCGGCAGACCCTTTGTATTGGCGGAACAGATGCCGATGCTATGCGTGGAAAACGGGTCTTGATTGTGGATGATGTTATCAGCACCGGAGAGTCCCTAGCAGCTTTAGAGAAATTGGTAACCGAGGTCGGCGGTGAAATCGTAGGTCGTATGGCGGTTCTGGCCGAGGGTGATGCTGCAGATCGGGAAGATATTATCTATCTGGAGAAGCTCCCCTTGTTCAAGGATACCGGAGATGAAATTGTGGCCATCTAAAAGGAGGGTACCATGATTTATACGCTGACATTAAATCCGGCTCTTGACTATGT
Source organism: Ructibacterium sp. (assembly GCA_045540375.1). GTDB lineage: Bacteria > Bacillota > Clostridia > Monoglobales > Monoglobaceae > Ructibacterium. Next base: position 179,855 of record JAZQHD010000149.1, read on the forward strand.
GGTAAAGGTGCCGGACTACTGCGAGGGAAGAGTGAATCGCGCTGGCGAAACCACATTTTTGCCAGGAGGAAAGGGTATTAACGTTTCGATTATGCTAAGACACTTGGGAGTGAACTCAGTTCCGCTTGGCTTTGCTGCTGGCTTTACCGGAAAGGAACTGGAGCGGTATCTCATCGAGGAAGGGTGTGTTCCGGAATTTGTCTTTTTGCCAGAAGGCCATACCCGAATCAACATAAAACTGAAGGCGGGTGCCGAAACCGAAATCAATGCTCCTGGACCCAAGGTAACCAGTCGGGAACTGGAAGTTTTGAAAGCACAGATCATGGGCCTGGAGTCAGGAGATTTTCTGGTATTGGCAGGAAGCGTTCCTAAGGGACTTCCCCAGAGTATCTACCGGGATATAATGGCCGATCTTTTTGAAAAAATGGTTCATGTGGTGGTAGACGCCGAGGGGGATGCGCTGCTTCAAACTCTGGAATATAACCCTTTTTTGATTAAACCGAACCATCATGAATTAGGTGATCTTTTTGGGGTGGAAATCAAGAGTCAGGAAGAAGCTGTGTTCTACGCAAAAAGACTTCAGGAGCGCGGAGCGAGGAATGTCCTGGTCTCCATGGCAGGAGAGGGCGCCATTCTGGTGGCAGAAACGGGAGAGAGCTATAGAGCAGAGGCTCCCAAGGGGAACGTGGTCAATTCCACGGGTGCCGGAGATTCCACGGTAGCAGGATTCCTTGCAGGCTTTCTAGAAAAAGGAAATTATCGGGATGCATTCTTAAAGGGAATTTGTTCCGGCAGTGCTACCGCTTTTTCTCAGGGGTTAGGAACGGGAGATATGGTTCAGGAACTTTTGAAAAACAACAACCAAAGAATTCTAACTGATTATTAAAATATCCAAGCAAATGCTTGGATATTTTTTGATTTTATGGCAAAACTGGAAAAGAGAAATAACTTTTGATAGGGAGGAAATATCATGAAGGAGTTTACTTATATCGTTACAGATTGTGATGGCATTCATGCAAGACCGGCGGGACTTTTGGTCAAGGAGGCAGGAAAATATCAATCGGACATTATTCTGCGCTTGGGAGAAAAAGAGGGCGACGCCAAGCGGATTTTTTCGGTGATGTCTCTGGGGGTTAAGTGCGGACAGGCGCTAACGGTTACTGTTGCGGGAGAGGACGAGGATGTAGCAGCAGTGGCTTTGGAACAGTTTCTAAAGGAAAATCTGTAAGAGGAGAAGGGTGTCATGCGGATATATCACGGGAAAAGTGTTTATGGTGGGACTGCCATTGGCAGAATCAAGGTTCATACCAGAGAAGATACCACAGTGAAACGGATTCGGGTAGAAAACCCGGAGGAGGAAATTATTCGGTTTCAAAAAGCTAAAGAGAGAGCCAGTGAGGAACTTCGGGAATTGTATCAGAAAGCATGTGCCGAGGTAGGAGATGCCAATGCGGCCATTTTTGAGATTCATCAAATGATGCTGGAGGATGCAGATTATCAGGAATCGGTGTTGCATATCATTCGAACACAATCGGTAAATGCAGAATATGCCATTGCCACAACGGGAAAAAATTTTTCTAATATCTTTGCCTCCATGGAGGATCCCTATATGCAGGCAAGAGCCGAGGATGTCAAAGATATTTCGGAGCGGCTGTTAAAGGTGTTGGCAGGCAAAGAGTCGGTGCAGGCAAAAGAGGAAGAACCTATGATTCTGGCGGCAGATGATTTGGTACCTAGCGAGACAGTACAGCTGGATAAAAGCAAGGTTCTGGCATTTGTAACGGCCAAAGGTTCGGCGAACTCTCATACGGCTATTTTGGCTAGAACTATGAATATTCCTGCTATTGTTGGGGTAGATCTACCTTTGGATGAATCGGTGGACGGAGTTCTGGCGGTCGTGAATGGCAGCCAGGGAATTGTCTATCTGGATCCGGAACCGGAGGTTCTGGAACGGATGAGAGAAAAACAGAAAGAAGAAGCGAAACAAAGAGAATTATTACAATCCTTGAAGGGTAAGGAAAGCATTACCATAGACGGAAAGAAAATTTGCTTATATGCCAATATAGGAAATAGCAAGGATTTAGCGTTGGTGCTTCAAAATGATGCTGATGGTATAGGACTTTTTCGAAGTGAATTCATCTATCTGGAACGAGAAAATCTTCCCTCTGAGGAAGAACAGTTTCATATCTATAAATCGGTGGCAGAAACCATGGCGGGGAAAAAGACAATCATTCGAACACTGGATATAGGTGCTGACAAGCAAGCGGCCTATCTTCAGATGGAGCCGGAGGAGAACCCGGCATTGGGACTTCGTGCAATCCGTCTCTGCTTGACTCGTCCCGAACTTTTTAAAACTCAGCTTCGGGCATTGTTCCGGGCGGCAGTGTTTGGGGATTTAGCAGTGATGTATCCCATGATTACTTCGGTGGCAGAGGTAAAACGAATTCGAAAGGTGGTAGAGGAAGTTGTAGCAGAGCTGAAGAAGGAGGATATCCCCTTTCGGATTCCTGAGCAGGGAATCATGATTGAAACCCCGGCGGCTGTTATGGTTTCGGATCTATTAGCGAAGGAGGTTGACTTTTTCAGCATTGGTACCAATGATTTATCCCAATATACCATGGCCATTGACCGGCAGAATCCTCAATTGGATGAGTTTTTTGATCCCCATAGCGAAGCAGTTTTACGGATGATTGCTTTAACGGTGGAAAATGCCCACAAAGCGGGAATCTGGGCCGGCATTTGCGGAGAGTTGGGAGCGGATTTAAGGCTGACCGAACGATTCTTGAAAATGGGAGTGGATGAACTTTCGGTGGCACCAGGACATGTTTTGGCGGTACGAAAGGTGATCCGGGAAACGGATTTGAGGAAATAACAAAAGAGCGTGAACCCGTGGGTTCACGCTCTTTTTCGATTTCTTTTTTAGGACAGCATATTTTCAAAGGGAGTATAATGAAGATGGAGAGAGTCCATATAGATATCATAATATCCCAGAGATTGCATGCCGGTGGTAGTTTTGTTCACAACCAGATAGGTGGTAGCATCCTGTGCATAGGTAATGCCGGTGAATTTCACCACAATTCCGGAGGGGTTCTCGGTATGAAGCTGTTCTGACCAGTAAGCAGTAATATAATCTCCGTATGCGGTTTGGTCGGAAATGGAAGTTTTGGTAGGAGTGCAGAGAGGAATCCGGTCATAATCGCCGCTGGCACCAATCTGGAGGGAGCGGAGATAGAAGAGGCCGGTAGAAGCATCCCGGCTGATGACGCCAATGGTAGAACAAAGAGTTCCGTCCGGCATGGAGGCAATCTCCTTTAGGGATACGTCATTTTCCTCAACAGGTTCCATGATAACCGTTGCAGTACGGTTGGGATTGTCCCACTGAATATCAGCATGAAAGGCTTCAGATATAGCCCGGAGAGGAACATAGGTCCGGTCATTCTGAATGGTGGCGGGAACATCCATTTCGATGTTGTCCACCATGTTTGCCTGGCCGTTTGCAATGGTGTAGCGACCCATCATGTTGTTCCCAATCTGGAGAGAAAGGAGAGAGTCATACCGGACAATCTGAATTCTCTTAGCATCGTCAAACCAATATACGGTAGCATCCAGAGCCTCGGATACTGCACGGAGAGGAAGCATCAAACGGTCATCCATGATAACAGGGCCGCTTCCCTCCTCAAAAATCAGGCGTTCTCCAATAACAATGGTATCATCTGCCATAGCGGTGCAAGGAAAAAGAGCAATGCCTGCAAGAATACAACAAACGAATAATCCGGCTAACTTTTTCATAATTCCTCCTAACTGCAAAGGGAACCCTTTGCATTCTCAACATAGTAATAAATCATTCTAGTTCTATTATAGCGTACCTTGTCCGGAAAATCAACTGAAAATTTTATGAAAAAGAAAAAAGTATCGGACATTTTCGCTGGTTTTTCTTCCGGATTCAGGAAATATCGCAAAAATGAAACTTTTTTTATAAAGAAGGAGGCGAAAACCTGAAAAAGAGTTGAAAAAGAGGCCATTATGTGATAGAATAGATGCAGATTAATCAAAGTCAGGAAGTGAAACAATGGGACAGAATGTTATCTATCAACGGGAATTGCCCGTTCGATATCAGGTGGATATTCTGGTGGCAGGCGGCGGTCCTACTGGGGTTGCAGCGGCAGTAAAGGCAGCACGCTTGGGAAAGAAAGTTCTCATTGTTGAGCAATCGGGAACTTTTGGTGGATCCAGTATGCTTGCAGGTGTTCCCGAACTGATGAACTTCGATGATGGAATGAATTTCATCTGCAAAGGCTTTGGTGAAGAAGTCTTTCAGCAGATGGAGCTTGCCACCGAGTTTCAACGGGAATGGTACGGGGTCAAGCCGGAGAAGTTGAAGCGGGTTTACGACAGGTTGGTCAAGGAATCCGGGGCGGAGACTCTGTTCTATACCAAATTGGTAGATGTCATTTGCGAAAACGGAACCGTCAGCCAGGTTGTGGTATCCGGGGCAGACGGCTTGTTTGCCATTGAACCTAAGTTTTGTGTTGATGCGACCGGTAGCGGAAGTCTCTGTGCCATGGCAGGGGCCGACCATGAATATGGAGACGAAAATGGTGTTGCCATGAGTGCGACTCTCTGCTCCATCTGGGGCGGTGTGGACTTTGCCAAAAAGGGAAATGACGATGGCTCCATGTATCGAAAAGCCTATGCAGACGGTGTTTTCTCTCAGTACGACACGATTCTGCCGGGGATTAAAGATAGCTTCCCCGAAGTCGGGGTCGGCCAGGGGAATATCGGTCATAGCTTTCAGGTGGATGACCGGAGTTCGGAGAGCTTGACCGAGGCCACTTTCCACGGTCGGGAAATTTTGAAAGAATATGAGGTTTATTACCGGAACTACATGCCCGGTTGCGAGAACGCACAGCTTTTAAAGAGTGCAGATTTTATTGGGATTCGGGAATCCCGGAGAATTGTCTGTGAATATACCCTGAATCAAGAGGACTTCTTCCAAAAAGAGCCGTTTTTCGATGAAATTGGACGATATTCCTATCCCATTGATATCCATCCCATGAGTTCGGACGAAAAGGGAATGGAGGGGTTCCGCCAGTCCTTGAAGATGCGCCACAAAGCCGGAGAAACCTACAGCATCCCTTATCGGTGTTTGATTCCCAAGGGACTGAATAATGTTTTAGTTGGCGGACGGTCGGTGGGTACCGATCATGCCATGCAGGCATCCATTCGGGTTATTCCGGGATGCTACATTACCGGACAGGCCTGCGGTGTTGCAGCGGCGGTCTGTATCGAGAACGGAACTGCGGCAAAGAATGCGGACATCAAAAAGATTCAGAAAATCCTTGCTCAGAAATAGGATGAGAAACAATCTATAACAATTTCATAACTTCACACAAAGTGTCGGCGGTACTGTCTGGGTGCCGCAGGTGAAAAGGGAACACGGTGAGAATCCGTGACGATACCTGTCGCCGTATATCTTTGAATGATTCTGTGTTCGTCGGCGAAAGCCGGTCATTGGGAAACTGAGAAGGCAGAACACAGAATCGCCGGGAGAACCGATAGAAGATAAGTCGGAAGACCTGCTTTGAGCTGTTCCGTATGGGAACGGTTTTTTGGCGTGGCAAAACGTCTGTTTTTGCTGTGTAAAAAAATGTGAATACCACGGGAAAAGTCAGCTGTGGTAACCTTTCGAAGAGAGAGGTTACCACAGTTTTTTTATATATAAATTCAATAAAAGGAAGGCGAAGAAAATGATGAAACGAATGATGGCAATGCTCCTGGCAGTTGTAATAATACTGGGAGTTGTACCGGTGTTGGCTGAGGGAACGGAGATTACGGTGGTTCTTTCCGTGAGTCAATACGGCGAGATTGTCAAGGACAAAAACGGAAATGATATGGCATATTTGCCGGTTACCTTGACCGGGAAGGGCAGCTATACCTTAGACGATGTTTTCCGTGAGGCACACGCGGTCTATTATGAGGGAGGAGATGCAGGTTATGCCTCTGTGTATAGCGAGCAGTATAAGGATATCTCCATCACCAAAATGTGGGGGGATGATAGCGGAAAGTTCGGTTATCAGGTGAATGGCGGGACGGAATCCGTCATGGGAGCTTCCCATCCCATGGAAACTGGGGACAGGGTAGATGTTGCCCTTTATAAGAGTGCCTGGCCGGACACCGAAGCCTATGCAACCTTTGATGTGCCTCAAAAGGAACTTTATGAGGATGAACCCATAGAATTGACTCTGTCCTATGCCAGCGGTTATGACGAAAACGGGAAACAGGTCTTCTCTCCCTGTGAGGGGGCAACAATTACGGTAAACGGAGAGGAAACCAACCTGGCGACTGATGGAGAGGGAAAGGTAGCAATCACGCTGAATGCTGAGGGGACTTATCTGATTTCCGCAAAGAAGGATAAAACTGTGGTGAACGAGGCTGATCCAGAGGCGATTCCCCAGATTGTTCCGGCAATTACCGCCCCGGTATGTGTGGTGGAGGTGGTAAAAGATCCGGCGCTTACGGTGATTCATAACATTGCTGCAGAATATACGAAGGTGAATTTTGAGGATACCGCGGGAAATCTCTCTTGGATTTTGGCGGATATGGCAGTTTATGAAGAACTGTTTCCGGAGAGTTCCTTTGTTCTGACAGACACAAGAAAAGAAGAGGGAATGAAATTGCTAGTAGACTTTTTGTCAACTACAACCAAACCAGGTGATTTGGCAAAGGGGATTATTGCGCTTCGTTCTCTTGGATATGATGCAAGAAATCTATATACTAAAAACTTTGAAAAGGTAGATGCGGTAAAGAAACTGACCAATTTGGTGGATGCCAAAGATGAGGCAGTTACCAATATGTATAACCTGCCCTATGTTATTCTTGCACTGTCCCAGGATGATGGATATGCTACCAAGGAACAGATGGACTATCTTGTGAATAGTGCGGTTGCCACGAAGAATAGTTGGAAAAACACGATACATCCGGAGTATGGTTACATGGGAACCGATGCTATGACACCAATGATTTTGGCGTTAGCTCCCTTCTGTGAAACCAATCCTGCTGTAGAAACTGCGGTGAAGGAAGCGGTAGAAATCCTGAAAGAGGAGCAGAGGGAGGATGGCTTGATTGATGGTTTTGAAGGATATGAGCCGGCATCTACCGGTCTTGCTATTTGTGCTTTTTCTGCTTTGGGTGTGGATGTTAGGACGGTTAAAAGTGGGAGAGAGAACCTGATTGACGGCCTGCTTTCCACTGTCAATGAAGAGAAGAATGGCTTCCCCAATGCTTTTGCCACCGAACAGGGGTTCCGGGGACTTTTGGCATGGCAGTTACTAGTTCAGAAGACAGGAAAGACCCTGTATGACTTTTCGGCTTATACCATGAGCGAAGCAAACGTAACCGGAGCAACCAACTGCCCCGTTGTGTTTGAGGTAACTCCGGAAACTGCCGTTGTTACCATTCAGGGTGTGTCGGAGATTTCAAAGAACTGCTTCGACCTTGCCGAGGGAACCTACAATTACACGGTATCTGCGACAGGATATATGCCAGCTTCCGGGACAGTTATCATTTCTATGCAGGAGCAGTCAGAACGTACGACCAAAAAGATTTCTATAACACTAACCCGGAAACAGAGTGCGCCGGGCGGTGTATCCACTGGCGGAGTTGCTGCCGGAGGAGGAATTGGTGGCGGTGCAACGCAGGCAGGTGATAGCCAGGCAACCAAGCCGGATACCCTGGAGGGAGAGAAACCGGCGGAAATGGTGCTGACAGAGAATACCTTCCCGGACGTCAAGGAATCGGACTGGTATTTTGCCGCTGTGAAGTATGTATATGAAAATAGTCTTTTCCAAGGCACAGAAAACGGCTTTGAGCCGGATACGTCTATGTCCAGAGCTATGTTGGTTACCGTGCTACATCGACTTGCCGAGCCAACAGAAGGTATGTATGAGAATCCGTTTACAGATGTGCCAGAGGGACAGTGGTACACCGATGCTATCCTATGGGCGGCAGAGAATGGAATTGTCAATGGTGTTTCGAGCGATGCTTTTGACCCAGATGCAGGGATTACCCGGGAACAACTTGCGTTGATTCTGTATCGGTATGCAAAGAGTTGTGGTTATGAGACAACAGAGACCGAACTGACCGACTTTGAGGATAAGGATCAGATTTCGGACTATGCTATCGAAGCCATCCGGTATGCAGTGGCAGAGGGTATTATGGGAGGAAAGACCGATACCACCCTTGCACCTAAGGATGGAGCAACTCGGGCGGAGGTTGCAGCGATGCTGATGCGGTTCTCGGCCATTGCGAGGTAGCAGAGGATGAAGAAAAAAGCTTGGTTACTTGGTATTGTAATTTTACTTTTGGTAATTACCTATTTAGCTGGAGAAAATCCATCCGTGGAACCGGACCTTTCTACGGAAATACAAACTGAGAATATCCCTTTGCCGATGGAAAAAGCGGAGGAAGTTCTGGGGCCAAAAGAGGAACCGAAAGAGGACCCGAAAGAAAGTCTTGTGCCGGAAAAGTCTGCGGCGACGGAATCTGCTCCGTCTTCTGAACCAAAGGAAACTGTTGCGGAAGAGAAGGTGGTCTGTACCTTATCCGTTGAATGCGGGGAAGTGCTTCAGCATAGGGAGAAACTCGCTAAAGGAAAGGAAACCATCATTCCCAAAGACGGAGTTTTTTATCCGGCACAAACCGTAGAGTTTCTTGAGGGAGAAAGTGTTTTTGATGTACTCTACCGGGAATTGAGGAGTCGGAATATCCACTTTGAGTTTGTGAAGACCCCAGCTTATCATTCAGTCTATATCGAGGGAATTGGGAATCTCTACGAATTTGATTGCGGAGATTATTCCGGTTGGACCTATCTGGTAAATGGTGTAAAACCTAATGTAGGATGTTCCCAATACCCAGTGAAACCGGGAGATGTAATTACATTCTATTATACCTGTAACTTTTTAAAAGACCGATAAAAAGAGGCATATTTCCCCTGCTTTCTGTACAGATTAAATGACAGAAAGCGGGGGAGTTTCATGTGTACAGCAGTTTTAGCCGGGAAAACCAATCATTATTTCGGTAGGAATTTAGATTTTGAGGAGGGGTTTGGAGAGAAGATTGTCATTACTCCTCGCAACTATCCTTTTCGATTTGGAGAGAGAATCACGAAGAATCACTATGCCATCATTGGGATGGCATTGCCAGCAGAAGGGTATCCGTTGTATTTCGATGCAACCAACGAGATGGGACTCAGTATGGCGGGGCTTCTCTTTGCCGGAGAGGCGGTTTACCAAAAGCCTATAGATGGAAAGGAAAATATTCCGTCGTATCAGCTGATTCCTCGAATTCTTGCAGAATGCAAAGATGTAAAGGGGGCAGAAAGTGTGATTCAAAACCTCAACATCACCGATGAGGCGTTTTCAAAAGAACTGCCACCGTCCCCCCTTCATTGGATGGTTGCGGACAAAACAAAAACCTTGGTAATAGAACAGACCAAGGATGGACTCTCGGTTTTTGAGAACCCAACCGGAGTTCTGACCAACGGTCCGGGGTTTCCTTTCCAACTGCAGTATCTGAATCAATTTATGGGAGTATCGACGGAAGAGCCGGAAAACCGTTTCGCACCCAACCTGGAACTTCATCCCTACAGCCGGGGAATGGGAGGGTTGGGACTTCCGGGGGACTTGTCTTCTTCTTCCCGATTTGTTAGAGCTTGTTTTACTAAGCTTAATTCGGTATGGAGCGGGAGCGAGAGGGAGGATGTAAGTCAGTTTTTCCATGTTTTAAATTCGGTCAGTCAAACCATGGGTTGTAACAAGGTGGGGGAGAAGTGGGAGTTGACAAGATACAGCTCCTGTTGTAATACAGAACAGGGGATTTACTACTACACCACCTACCACAATAGTCGAATTTCAGCTGTGAATATGTTTGCGGAAAACCTAGATCATGATTCTTTGATGACCTATGACCTGGCTATGACAGAACGCACTTTTTTCCAGAACTGAAAAGAAAAGAGGCAATTTTTGTGCATGAAAAGATTGCCTTTTTTTGTTGTATGTGTTATAGTGAATTCAACGAAGTTGAATTCAGTTAAATTCGCCTGTCGGCGAGCTAAATGTACTGATGCCCGCTAAATCGTTTGACCGTTATGGGCAATGTAGGGAATGCATTCATGCATTCCGCGGAACGGATAAATCCGTTCCCTACAAAATTTTGACACATGGAACGAAACGAGCACTGATTTTATAATCGACATAGTAAACAAGGTTCACGTTGAATGGAGAATGGCTATGAATCAAAAACTCAATACAATCCGGTTGAGCGGAAATGCCCTGAAAATCATTGCGGCGGTTTTGATGGTGATTGACCATATCGGGTATTTTCTTTATCCACAGTACATAATCTTACGTGTGCTGGGAAGATTGTCCTTTCCAATCTTTGCATTTATGATTGCGGAAGGGTGCTATCATACCAGGAATAAGTTGCGGTACTTTTTAGGTGTTTTTGGACTAGCTGTGCTTTACCAGGTGTTTGACCACTTTGTTGTTCGAGATACTTATTTGTGTATTCTTGTTACCTTTTCGATTGCAATTCTGTTTATTTACTTATTACAATTTGTGAAGGAGCGTCTTCTGTTTCAAGGTACGCTCTGTGAGAAGTTCCTTGTTGGACTTCTGCTTTGCCTTGCAGTAGCGGGGATTTACCTATTGAACCGTGTTTTTCGCATTGATTATGGGTTCTGGGGATGCTTGGCTCCGGCATTTGCCTGTATCCTGAAAAAACCAAGCACCGCCCATAGCCCAATGCTTGAAAAACTGGATCAATTTCCGGTTCATATCCTGACTTTTGGGATTGGTTTAGTTCTCCTGTCCTTGGAATCAGGCTGGGTACAGATTTATTGTCTTCTGGCATTGCCCCTGCTCCTTGTATACTCAGGAGAACGTGGCAAGCTGAACATGAAGGGGTTTTTCTATATCTTCTATCCGGTTCATATTGGAATTATCTATCTCATTGGTCGACTGTTCTTTTGGTAGTTTGCTTGCGTTAAAAATGTTTGGAGGTTTTTGCATGAAAGATGGTATTTCTGTGGATAACAGGAAAATTGTTTCCTTTTTAATGATTGGACAGTCCAATATGGCGGGGAGAGGAGATTTTGGAGAAGTTCCTCCCATTGAGAATGAGAATTGTTATATGCTCAGGATGGGAAGATGGCAGCCGATGAGCGAACCCATCAATGTAGATCGGGATATTCTAACCATCACATTCCACAGCGGTATTAGTCTGGCGGCAAGCTTTGCCGATGAGGTGGCAAAGGATCTGGATGTAGAGGTGGGATTGATTCCCTGTGCTGACGGCGGAACATCCATCACACAATGGCAACCGGGAGAGGTGCTCTATGACCATGCGGTCATGATGACCAAGTTGGCAATGCGGACCTCTCAGCTTGGCGGTATTATTTGGCACCAAGGGGAGCGGGATTGTCAGAACTATAATGGAGAAGAATATCGAAGGCTGTTCCTAAATACCATGAACTCCCTGCGAAAAGAACTGGGTGCGGAAGACCTTCCCTTGATTATTGGAGAGCTTTCTGAGCATATTGCTCCTGGGCATAAGCTGGGAGATAACCCTCCCAAGATGAATGCGCTACTACATTCTCTGGCAGGAGAAGTTTCCTGTTGCGACATTGTATCGGTGGAAGGGCTTACCTTGAAACCGGACGGACTTCATTTTGACTCCAAGTCCTATCGGGAATTGGGCAGACGATATTTTCGAAAGTACAAGGAGTTAACGGAGAAGAATCAAGGGTAACAGAAAAGACAACAGTTGTAAATGAAAAAATTATAGGAATATATGGAGGGTAATTAGAATGGAAAAAATGTGTTTTTATATGGCGCCGTTTCCCGGCGTGAAGAGTTATTATGACATGATTGATGCAGCAGCGGAGCTGAACCTTGGTGCTGTAGAGGGTTTCTGTATGTTTGAATTCGAAACCCCTGATGTGGAAGCTGCCAAGAAAATTCGGGAATATGCAGATAGCAAGCAGGTTACCTTTCCTTGTTTTTCTGTCTTTGTTGATTTTGCCGCAGATGCAGAAACGACAAAGCGGCTGAAAGGTTATGCAGAGGTTGCCAAGATTTTAGGTTCGCCTTATCTGCATCATACTATTGTTGGTGAGTTTAGCGACAGCAGTAAAATTCTTCCCCATAAGGAAGAATACTTTGCAAAGGGTGTTGCGGCTGTCCGGGAAGTGTACGATTATGCCGAGAGTATCGGGATCCGGACAATTTTTGAAGAACAGGGCTATGTTTTCAACGGAATCGAAGGCTTTGGAAGATTTTTGGATACTGTTGACCGGAACGTGGGTGTGGTTGCTGATTTTGGCAATATCTACGAGTCCCGGGATGACCTGCTTGATTTTATCCGTACCTACGGTGATAAAGTGGTACATGCTCACATCAAGGATGTAATCCTGAGTGAAGACAACTTGGATGGCAAAGGTTTTGATAGCCTGACGGGGAAATTCTTCCGGTCGGCTCAGGTTGGTACCGGTATTGTAAAAATCAAAGAAGCTATTGATTTGTTGAAGACCTTTGGATATGACGGATATTACGGTCTGGAATTTGGTGTCGAGGATGCCGATGCAATGGCTGAAACCATAAAGATGCTTAACGCTAAGTTTTAACAAGAGGCGTAGGATGACTTGGCTGGGTTAGAAAAGCCGGACGGAGATAGGAGGAAGAGGAGATGGCACACCTTTTGGGGGTATTGGCGGTAGTGTCCTTTTTGTGGTGTTTTCAGTTAAAGACACGACGAAATATTATCGCAGTCAATCTGACATCAAGGCTCTTATACATTCTTCAGTATCTTTGTTTAGGTGCACTGGAAGGTGCGGTTCTTGATTTTATGGGACTGCTTTCCTCCGTTGTTGCCCAGCAAAAGGAAAAACCCTTTGTGTCGAACTATTTGATTCCTATTGTGGTTGGAATCAACCTGTGCCTTCTGGGGGCAGGAATTGCCTTATACGAGAATGTATTCAGTATTTTCGCCATTCTTGGAATTATATTTGAGGTGACGGCACTTTGGTTGACCCAAGAAAAGAATATACGAATCCTTTCCTTGGTGGCAGCTCCATGTTGGCTGATTTATAATATTACCAATGGTGCATACGGTTCGGTGGTAGGGAATGTCTTGGTGATGGTTTCTATTGGGATTGCCATGCTTCGTCTGGATCTGCCGAGGAAAGATGAGGATGAAAGGAAAGAACAAAGGATGGAAGCAGAAAGAATTGGAGGTTACCGGATTCGGGAACTGACCCCAAAAGACCATAAAGAGATTGCCGCATTGATTCGGTATAACCTGAAAAACCACGGACTTGATATTCCGGGGACGGTGTACTTTGATGAGGGATTGGATTATCTTTCTGAGTTCTATTCCGAGCAAGAAGGACGAGGCTATTACGTTTTAGCCGATGGAGAAAACCGGGTGATTGGTGGAATTGGTTATGCAGAATTCTCTGCATTTCCGGGCTGTGCCGAGTTGCAGAAATTATATCTGGCAGATTCGGTAAAGGGTTCCGGATTGGGATATGAATTGATTCGGTATATTGAAGACAGAATGAAAGAGGCAGGATACCAAGCATCCTATCTGGAAACCCACAGCAACCTCAAGGCGGCGCTACATATTTATGAAAAAAGCGGTTATAAAAGGATTGATCGACCGGAAACGGTAGCCCATGGCGCAATGGATCATTTTTATTATAAGAATCTTTTGTAATTTGGGAAAAGGATATTGTGCCTGATAACCGTTTTGGAAAAACCGGAGAAAGATCTATGGTGAACTTTATTGTGCTCCCTGAATTCCTTCAGGATATGACTTCGGTGCTGGGAGATGAGGAGACCCCTCTGAAAAGTTTTGTCACCGACTGTCTTTGCAACAGTGGCGGTCCGGATTTTCTGCTCTTTGGCTGTCCGTAAGAACACTATGGGTATGGGGCATCTTTTTTTTGCTATCACAGAGCAAAAAAATCTTGTTATGACAAAATAATCTTGTTATTTCAAGTAATAGTTATCATTTGTATTACTTTTCATGGTTTTCTGTCTTTTTTTCGTTGACATTGGCGGGGAAATATGCTATAAAAGAGGGGAAATATGATGCACAAGATCATAATTGAGCAGGTGGTTTGATGCAGAAGTTGATTCGGGCAGTAGAAAAGTATCATCAACTTATTTTAGATTCGGAGCAGTATCTCTGGAAGCATCCGGAGACCGGTTTCAAAGAGTACAAATCCTCACAGTATATGCAGGAGAATTTTGAAAAACTGGGCTACGAACTCACCCTGGCGGGAGATATTCCGGGTTTTTACACTGTGGTAGATACCGGTGTTCCGGGACCTACGGTACTTATTTTGGGGGAACTGGATTCCGTTCTCTGTCCGGAGCATCCCGATTGTGATCCGGTCACCGGGGCGGTACATGCCTGCGGTCATCATGCCCAGGGAGCAGCCCTTTTGGGGATTGCCGGTGCATTGAAGGAGCCGGGCGTTTTGGATGGCCTTTGCGGACGGATTAAGCTCTGTGCAGTTCCGGCGGAGGAACTTTTGGAAATTGAGTTCCGTGGTGAGCTGAAGGAAAAAGGTGTGATACGATATTTCGGTGGCAAGGGCGAATTCCTGTCCCGTGGATATTTTGACGATGTAGACCTTGCCTTTATGGTTCATTCCAGCAATGAATTCAAGGTAGATAACGGGATGAATGGATGTATGGCAAAGAAGATTACCTACAAGGGTAAGGCATCCCATGCGGGAGCCGGCCCTCATTTGGGCATCAATGCCCTCTATGCGGCATCGGCGGGCCTCAATGCCATCAATGCCATTCGGGAAACCTTCCAGGAAAAGGACCTTGTTCGTGTCCATCCCATTATGACCGAGGGCGGTGCTATCGTCAATGCCATTCCGGGTAGCAGTACCTTGGAGAGCTTTGTTCGGGCAAAGAGTATGGATGCCATGGTTGCCACCAACAAAAAGGTGAATTGTGCTCTGGTTGGTGCGGCTCTTTCTATGGGAGCCAATGTGGATATTGATGACTTCCCGGGTTATGCACCGGTGGTGCAGAATCCGGAGCTTCGGAGGGTTGCTAAGGAGGCGGCAGACCTGGTGATTCCGGATCGGGGATTTCAGTGTCTTGATTACACCAGCACCGGAAGCTCGGATATCGGTGATTTGTCCACAGTGATGCCCATTGTCCAAACTTATTCCGGTGGTGCGATAGGAAATATGCACGGTAGCGATTTCCGGATTGTTGACCCTGAGGCGGCCTGTGTGGACAGCGCCAAATGGCAACTTGCCATGCTCTATCTCTTGCTGAAAGACAATGGGGCAAGAGCCAAGAAGATTGTAGAAGAATACGAGCCTATCTTTAAGGGCAAAGAAGGCTACATGAAATATATGGACGCCTTGATAGATTCAGGAGACAGAATTGAATATACCGAGGACGGAAACGCCAAGGTAAGATTGTAAAAATAGGAATAGGAGATAAAAATTATGGTAAGAGTGGCAGATACCACCAACACATTTCAGTACAAACGAGAAGAGGGACAGAACCCCAACACCGGCTTTATGAGCTTCCAGCACTTCCGCGGTGAAAAGCTCTATTCCGACAGTATTGTCCGGCCGGAGAATAACAGGACCGAGACCGAACCTTTTGAGTGCTATCCAGTAGCTCCCGATGCACCGGAGAACGGTCGGGAGGAGGGCTATTATCCCGACAACTCCATTGCCTACATCCGCTTTCTCTGGAAGGAATGGGAGCCGGAGCAGGGCGAGTATAACCTGAAGTTTATTCAGGATATTTTAGACAAGGCAAGGGAACATAACCAGACGGTGTATTTCCGTTTGATTGCCCACAGTACCCGTGCCTGTGACGATGTTCCGGAGTGGCTGAAAAAACTCATTGACTGTCCGGAACGCCCTGATGGAGAGCGAGTCAAGGATTCCCCTACCGATCCCCTGTTTCTGGAACTGTTCGGTAAGGCAGTCCGTGAATTGGGCAAACATTTTGACAGCGATCCTACTCTGTACGTTATGGATATTTCTCTCCCCGGTGCCTGGGGTGAGGGACATAAGCTGGAGAACTATCCCCAGGAGGATATGGAAAAGCTCTTTGATGCCTATACCGAATCCTTCCCCAATACCCGACTGATTGCTCAGGTGTGGAGACCTGAACTGGTTCGGCACGCTATGAAAACCTGCAAGGTGGGTGTCCGTGGTGATGGATATGGAGAACCCTATCATATTCATGAAAAGTATCCGCCTGCCATCGAAGAATTGGGAGATATCTGGAAGCATTCTCCGGTGTCCTTCGAGAGTTTCTGGTGGCTGGGTGAATGGAAACGTCAGGGCTGGGATCTGGATGAGATTATTGAAACCTCGCTCAAGTGGCATACCAGTTCTATTAATGGAAAGTCTCTGCCCATCCCCTGGGATTGGCAGGAAAAGGTGGACGATTGGGTAGCAAAAATGGGCTATCACTTTGCCATTGATTCTTTCTGTTTCCCCAAGGAGGCGGAGAAGGGAGATCAGATTCAGATGAAGCTTGCTGTTGATAATGTTGGTGTTGCGCCCTTGTATGATCCGGTTTCCTTGATGATAAAGCTATCCGGAAAGAAGGATTACGAATTTAAGACAGAGGTGGACGTGACTGCCTGGCTTCCCGGAAAATATACCGAGGAATTCTGTATTGATCTGCCGGAAGATATGGAATCCGGTGATTACAAAATCGGAATCAGCATCCAGGGTGTGAACTATCCTATGGTTTATTTTGCTACCGATGCGGAGCGGGAAGGTGCCTATTATCAGTTAGGTTGCATAAAAGTTCTGTAAAATTGAAAAAAGCTATTGACATCTTTGGAAAATCGTGTATAATGATGTCATATCTCGTTGAAACTTCCAGAATCGTATGAGACTGGGAGCGAAGGGAACTCCGGAGAATCTCGTTTTCGAGTGCCGAAGGTGCAAGGTGGAAACACCGAATCTCTCAGGCAAAAGGACGGAGCAGAATCAAAGAGCATGGTTATGCACTCTTTGTCTGCGTTAGATTTTCGGAGCCGCCCTGAGAGACAGGGCGGCTTGTTTTTTTGAAAAATAATTAAGTTTATATAATTTTTAGGAGGCAAAAACATGGAAAAGTTTTTGGCATTGGTTGAAAGCGTTAACGGAAAAGTTAACGGATGGGTATGGGGACCTGTTATGCTGGTATTCCTGGTTGGCACCGGTATCTTCCTCACCTGTGGACTGAAGTTTTTACAGGTTGGAAAAATTGGTTACTGGATGAAGAACACCTTTGGTACACTCTTCAAGAAAGAGGGTAAGACCGCAAAGGATGGCAAGTCCATTTCTTCTTTCCAGGCACTTTGTACTGCTCTTGGCGGTACCGTTGGTGTTGGTAACGTTGTAGGTGTTGCCACTGCAATTGCTGCCGGCGGTCCCGGTGCAATCTTCTGGATGTGGGTTGCGGCATTCTTTGGTATGATTACCAAGTATGCAGAAATCGTTCTGGGTATCTACTATCGTAAGAGAGCCACCGATGGCGAATGGTTGGGTGGTGCGATGGTTTACCTGAAGGAAGGTTTTGCCGGCAAGAAGGGACTTAAGACCTTAGGCTCTGTTCTGGGTATTCTCTTTGCAGTATTCTGCATTATTGCATCCTTTGGCATCGGTAATATGAGCCAGATCAACACCATTGCAGCAAATTTTGAAGGAACCTTCAATATCCCGGTAGCTCTGACCGGTGTTCTGCTTCTGGCATTGTTAGCTTTTATGGCTCTGGGCGGATTAAAGACCATCGGTTCTTTCACCGAGAAGCTGGTTCCCTTTATGTCAATATTCTACATCATTGGTGCAGTTGTCATCGTAGTAACCAAGGCAAACGTTCTTGGTGATGTATTTGTGGCAATTTTCAAGGGTGCATTCGGCTTTGATGCTGTTGCCGGCGGTGCGCTTGGTGTGGTAATCTCCAAGGTAGCAAAGAGTGGTATTGCCCGTGGTGTATTCTCCAACGAGGCAGGTCTTGGCTCTTCTGCCCTGGTTCACTCTACTGCAGATGTAAAAGAGCCTGTCAAGCAGGGTATGTGGGGTGTGTTCGAGGTATTTGTTGATACCATCGTAATCTGCTCCTTGTCTGCTCTGGTTATCCTTTGCTCCGGTGTTATTGATTTGAATACTGGTCTGGTTGCGGCAGGCTTTAGTGCTGACAAGGCATCTGTGTTGGTAACCGAGGCATTTACCGAGTCCTTCGGTTCTATCGGCGGATACTTCTCCACCATTGCAATCTTCTTCTTTGCAATTTCTACGGTAATTGGTTGGTTCGTTTATGGTTCCAAGGCTTGTCAGTTCCTCTTCGGTAAGATTGCCACCGTTGTATACAAGACCATCTTTGTATGCTTCGTTCTGGTTGGTGCTACTATGAATCTGTCTCTTGCCTGGGATCTTTCCGATACCTTCAATGGTTTGATGGCAATCCCCAACCTGATTGGTCTGGTGGTTCTTTCCGGTACTATTTTCAAGGTTACTAAGAACTACTTTGCAAGACTCAGGGGCGAACAGGTTGCTCCCCTCCTCTCTGCGTATGATGATATTCAGGCAGAAATGGAAGCAAAGGAAGACTAAGTATCAAGCTTGCTTGTTTGTTCATTCAAAAAATCCCAGGGAATCATCCTTGGGATTTTTTGTTTGCAGAAGAAAAAAAGATTGTCTTTTTTTATCGAAAATGCTATAATTGAAACATACAAAATTTGTCCTATAAAGGAGAAGCCATGAAAACAGTATTTATTGTAAATCCCATGGCGGGCCAGGGCAGAAAAACAGAAAAGCTTTTGGATTCCATCCGGGAGATCATGGAAAGAACCCGAGCCGAGGGCGAAGTCTATTTGACCAAAGGGGTTGGAGATGCCACCGACTTTGTGCGGGATTATTGCAACACGCAAGGTGCTGCTCGGTTTGTTGCCTGTGGCGGGGACGGAACCTTAAGTGAGGTTTTGAATGGTGCGATTGATTGCCCTGATGTGGAGGTTGGTGTCATTCCCATGGGAACCGGCAATGACTTTTGTCGGAATTTCGGAGCGGAATATGATTTTTTCGATATTACCGGACAATTGACCGGGGAGAGTATTCTCTGTGATGCAATCCGGTACCGGACAGAAGTTGATAGGCGTATTCGTGAGGGTTATTGCGTCAATATGTTCAATATTGGTTTTGATTGCAATGTGGCAGACCAGACGGCAGAGATGAAGAAAAAACCAATGATATCCGGTTCTATGGCGTATCTTTTGTCTATTTTGGCTACCTTGATCCAGAAAAAGACTGTCAATCTCCGGGTCGAATTGGACGATGTTCTAATGCATGAGGGGAGGCTTCTTTTGACCTCGGTAGCAAATGGTTGTTATTGTGGCGGTGGTATCAAGAGTAATCCTCTGGCATCGGTTACCGATGGCAGAATCAATATAAATATTATCCAGAATTTGTCCCGATCCCGGTTCCTTACCCTTTTGCCCTCCTACATGAAGGGTACGGTATTGGAACGGCATGGTATTGAGCGATTCATCCGCTCCCTTCATGGCAAGCATTTGGTTTTAATTCCCAAGGATGGAAGACTCCGGCTTTGCGTAGATGGGGAAATTATTGATGCAGGGCGGACGGAATTCCAATGTGTACCGGCTGCGTTTCGGTTTGTTCTTCCCAAACGGCAGATTGGAAAACGGCTAGAAGAAAAGACCCTTGTGGTATAGAGGAGGAAGTATGAAAAAAGATTCTCTATTTCAAATGATAAAGTTTACCCTGTTTTCTATTTCAGCAGGATTGATTCAGGGCGGAAGCTACATTGTGTTTTTTGAGGTTTTCCATTGGCAGCATTGGCTGGCATACCTGGTCTCCTTGGTATTGTCCGTAGTCTGGAATTTTACCTTTAACCGTCGTTACACCTTTCAATCGGCAGCCAATATTCCGATTGCCATGGCGAAACTGTTTGGGTTTTATCTGGTATTTACCCCTCTGTCCACCTGGGCGGGGCATGGGTTGGTGTCTGCGGGGGTCAACAACTACGTCGTAGAAATACTGACTATGCTTTCTAACTTTGTGCTTGAATTCCTGTTCTGCAAGTTTGTCATATACTGGAAACAGGAAAATACTCGGATAGAAAAATAATCAAGAAGGAGAATGCATATGAATAAGAGATTATACAAATCGACCACGGATAGAAAAATCTGTGGCGTCTGTGGCGGAATTGCAGAATATTTTGGTATTGATTCAACCCTTGTCCGGTTGGCATGGGTGCTCTTTACTTGCCTTGGTGGTTCCGGGATTCTTGCCTACATTGTTGCAGCAATCGTGATGCCTGGGTAAGGAGAGGAGCGATATTTTGTGAGGAGGATTATATGGCAAAAAAAGTAATTAACATGAATAATTTAAAGTGGTCCAATTTTTTCTCTCTAACCCTGGCTGGGTTAATCAATGCGTTCGGGGTAACACTTTTTCTAACCCCGGTAAAACTCTATGACAGTGGAATTTCGGGAACTTCCATGTTGCTTTCCCAGATTACGCCGGAACTTTGGTCCCTTTCCTTGTTTTTGTTGATTCTAAATATTCCACTCTTTATTTTTGGGTATAAGAAACAAGGTATCACGTTTACAATCTATTCTTTGTATACAGTAGGTATCTATTCGCTGGGTGCATGGCTGATTACGGATGTCTTGCCCATTGATGTGTCTTTGGCATCTCCTCTTGCCGGGAATGACCTTCTTCTTTGTGCATTGTTCGGAGGTGCGATTTCAGGAGTCGGGAGTGGTCTTACCATTCGGTTTGGAGGAGCCATTGATGGCATAGAGGTTATGGCGGTGGTCTTTTCCAAGAAAATCGGGATGACAGTGGGAACCTTTGTCATGATTTATAATGTTCTTTTGTATGTGATTTGTGGATTGGTTTTAAAAAGCTGGATTTTGCCGCTGTATTCCATTGTAACCTACGGAGCGGCACTAAAAACTATTGACTTTATTGTCGAAGGTATTGACCGGTCGAAAGCGGCTATGATTATTACATCCCATCCTGAGGAAATCTGCGATGCGTTGATGACGGTGTTTGAGTCGGGTATTACCAAGATGCCAGGAAAAGGTGGATATTCCAACCAGGAAAAGACGGTGCTTTATTTCATTTTAGACCGATTCCAGATTTCCAGAATGCGGGAGATTGTCCATGGACTAGATGATGGTGCCTTTATTACGATTACTGAGGTTGCGGATGTTTTTAAGACGAATATAGACAAATCATAAGAAACACGGGAGGTTTTTGTGTGAAGAGAAGCAGCGGTGTTTTGATGCATATTTCGTCCCTGCCCGGGAAGTATTCCTGTGGCAGTTTTGGCAAAGAGGCGAAAGAATTTATTGACTTTTTGGAAGATTGCGGTTTTTCCTATTGGCAGGTTTTGCCCTTTTGTCCCATCGACGAGTATAATTCTCCGTATAAGTCCCATTCTGCCTTTGGTGGAAATCCTTACTTTATTAACATGGATATTCTTTTTGAAAAGGGACTATTGACTGAGGCGGAGCTGAAGGCGGCAGAACAGGAATCTCCCTATCTTTGTGAGTTTGAACGACTGTCAAAGGAGCGCCTTGCTTTGCTACAAAAGGCGGCAAACCGGGTAGAAAACAGAGCGGAGGTTGAGGCTTTTATTTCGCAGAATCCACATCTGGAAAGCTTTTGTCAGTTTATGGCACGGAAAACGGCCAATCACTTTGTTGCATGGCAGGATTGGGAGATTCAGGAATATGAGCCGGAGGTTCTCTTCCTCTGGAAATTTATGCAGTATGAATTTTTTGTGCAGTGGAGAGAGATTAAGGCTTATGCCAACCAAAGGGGCATTGGCATCATTGGGGATATTCCCTTTTATGTATCACCAGACAGTGCCGATTTGTGGGCAAACACCGAGCAGTTTCAGCTGGATGCGAGAAAGCAACCCACCGCAGTTGCAGGTGTTCCGCCGGACTACTTCTGCGAGGATGGTCAGCTTTGGGGGAACCCCCTTTATGATTGGGACACCATGAAAAAAGATGGATATCGCTGGTGGTTGGATAGAGTATCCTTTATGTTAGAACTCTATGACGGACTCCGGATTGACCATTTCCGGGCTTTCGAATCCTACTGGTCCGTTCCTGTTGGGGAGGAAACTGCCCGGAACGGAAAGTGGATTCCAGGCCCCGGCATGGACCTGATTGAAAAAATCAGGGAAGTGGCAGGGGATAAACTGATTATTGCCGAGGATTTAGGCCTTATCACCAAAGAAGTAGAAGAACTGGTAGAGAAGAGCGGATTTCCGGGAATGCGGGTATTTCAGTTCGGGTTCTTTGGAGGGGAGTCTACCCATATGCCCCACAATTACCCCAAAAATTCCATTGCCTATGGGGGAACACATGATAATAACACGCTCCTTGGATACCTGTGGGAACTGGAGGAAGGACAGCGGAAATGGATGCTGGATTACTGCGGCTATACCGAAAGTGATTGGACCAAGGCGCTTCCGACCATCATTCGAACTATCTGGCAAAGTCATGCAGATACTGTTATCTTTACCATCCAGGACTTATTAGGATATGGCTCTGATACCAGACTTAATTTTCCGGGTAGAGCGGAAAACAACTGGCGGTACCGGGTTACAGAGGAGCAGATAGAAAGTATTGATAAAAAATGGATTCGTGGATTAAATGCGCTATATTACAGATAAAATTTAGAGCAGACAAACTGTCTGCTCTTTTTCATCTACAATTTATTCGATATTTGTTCACACTTTGTTTCCTTTTCTTTCATATTTTTTTCAATTTTATATAATAAAATAAAAAAACGAAAAAGAAGGAAATGAAACAGATCGGAGGTGAAACGATGAAGTTTCGGCACGAGTATAAACATCGCGTCAATCTTGCTGATATTTATGGATTAAGAAGTAGACTTTCTCTCATTGCGAAACGGGATGCTCATGCAGGCCCGGATGGAACCTATGATATTAAAAGTCTATATTTTGATAATTATCGGGACAAGGCCCTGAGAGAAAAGGTGGATGGCGTGAACAAGCGGGAAAAATTCCGGATTCGGTACTATGGAACCGACACTTCCTGGATTCGTTTGGAGAAGAAAACGAAAATCAATGGACTTTGTAACAAGGAGAGCGCACCATTAACTGTCGGGGAGTGTCAAAAAATTCTGGATGGTGATATCAGGTGTCTGGCTGAGAGTGAGGAGCCGCTCTGTCGGGAGCTATATGCCAAAATGAAGTATCAGTTGCTCAGGCCCCGCAGTATTGTTGCCTATCGGCGGGAGTGTTTTGTTTGCCCCCTGGGCAATGTCCGGGTTACCATCGATACCAATATTCGGGGAAGCGATCATGTGAAAGAGTTTCTAAATCCGGAGTTGCCTTTTTTGCAACTGTATGGCGGAGCAATTCTAGAGGTCAAGTGGGATGAGTATCTCCCCCAGATGATCCGGGATTGTGTTCAGGTAAAGAATAGAAAAAGCGGGGCATTTTCCAAATATGCCGCCGTAAGATTTTAAAATAAAGGAGAAATACCATGACCTTTAGTGATGTTTTTAAGTCTAGTTTTCTAAGTAATGTCAATGCCTTTTCTACCGTGGATGTGCTTCTGGCATTGGGTCTTAGTTTTGTTTTAGGGCTGTTTATTTTTGTTGTCTACAAAAAGACCTATCAGGGTGTGATGTACTCGGATTCCTTTGGGGTTTCTTTGATTGCTATGGCCATGATTACCAGCCTTGTTATCATTGCGGTAACCTCTAATGTGGTTCTTTCGCTGGGTATGGTCGGTGCTCTGTCCATTGTCCGATTCCGGACTGCCATCAAAGAACCCATGGATATTGCCTTTTTATTCTGGGCCATTGCGGTGGGGATTGTTCTGGGAGCCGGATTGATTCCTCTGGCCGTCATCGGCTCTGTGATTATCGGTATTATGATTGTGATTTTTTCCACCAGAAAGTTGGGCGATACACCCTATATTCTGGTGATTAGCTGCAAAGACGAGAATGCGGAAGCGGAGATAACCAAACTGATTCAGGCTGAAACCAAAAAGAATGTCTTAAAAGCGAAGTCGGTGAGCAACCTTGGGATCGAATTGACCTACGAAGTTCGGGTGAAAGAGGATACCTCTTTTGTGAATCAAGTATCTACGTGCCCGGGAGTTTCCAATGCATCCCTGGTTTCCTATAACGGAGAATACATGGCGTAAAGGAGGCAGACCATGATTGCAAGTAAGTATGTAACCAGACTGGTTGCAGGACTGATGGTACTGGTGGTCGGTCTGTGTGTCTGTGCCGTGATTTTTCAGAATCAGTTGGAGCCTCTATGGGGCGAAACCGGTGTTGCTATGGAATATGAGAAGAAACTGTTTGATACCGACCAGATTCTTTCGGTGAATATTCTTATGGAAGGTGAGAGCTGGCAAAAAATGCTGGATAACGCCATGGCGGAGGAGTATGTTTCCTGCGATGTGGAAATCAATGGCGAACTGTTCCAGAATGTCGGGTTACGTCCCAAGGGGAATACCAGTCTTTCTTCGGTTGCCAATGACCCAAGCACCAATCGGTATAGTTTTAAATTGGAGTTTGACCAGTACGATGATGCCCAGACCTGTTATGGCTTAGACAAGTTAGTTTTGAACAATAACTATGCCGACAACACCAACATGAAAGAAGCTCTAATTTATGACATGTTTCGCTATCTGGACGCGGACGCTCCCCTCTATAACTATGCAAAAATCTCGGTGAATGGGGAATATTGGGGAGTCTATCTGGCATTGGAGGCGGTGGAGGAGAGTTTTCTGCTTCGAAACTACGGCAACGCCGGAGGTGCTTTGTACAAACCAGACGGTATGAATATGGGAGGCAAAAAGATAGGACGGAACGAGCAAGGCGATCAGCCGATGCCCCCGCAACATCAGGAACGTCCGGACTGGGTCCAGGACGAGAAATCAGGAAACCCTGAGGATAGAGGAATGAGACAAGTGCCAGGGAGAGGAATGCCTGGCGGTGGGTTTGGCGATCGAAATGGTGGAGGCGCTAATCTGAACTATATCGACGATAGCCTGGACAGTTACTCTACCATTTGGGACGGAGAGGTTACCAACACGACAGAGGAAGAACACAAGAGAGTTGTTGCAGCGCTGAAAAGTATCAGCCAAGGGACGGACTTGGAGAAGTCAATGGAAATTGATAATCTGCTGAAGTATATGGCAGTACATGTATTTTCGGTGAATCAGGACAGCTTGTCCGGGCAGATGGCACACAACTACTATCTCTACGAAGAGGGTGGAAGGCTGAATATGATTCCCTGGGACTATAATCTGGCTCTGGGCGGGATGCATGGAGAGAAGAATGCCACCAGTGTTATTAACGATGCCATTGACACACCCTTTTCCATGACCCAGTTCTTTGACCCATTGTTGGAAAATCCGGAATATCTGGAACAGTACCACGGATATCTTCGAAAACTGGTGGAAGAGTATGTTTTGGGCGGTAGGCTCGAGGTGTTTTATCAGACTACCCGGAATCGCATCGATGAGCTAGTGAAAACCGACCCCAATACGTTTGTATCTTACCAAGAGTACGAAACAGCCCTAGAAACACTGTTAGAGGCGGTAACGCTTCGCAGTCAATCTATTCTGGGACAGCTTTCCGGAACCATCCCCTCCACCGATGAGGGACAGAGAGAAAAACCAGAGAGTCTTGTGGATGCCTCCCACCTGGACCTGAATCTATTGGGAAGTATGCACGGTGGGGACCGGCTTCGTGAACATATAAACCCGTAAAGGAGAAGATGATGAAGAAAGTAATCGCAATTCTATTGGTTTTCTGTCTGGCACTGGGAATGAGTGCTATGGCGGTGGAGCCGACAGAAAATGAAATGTCGACACAGAACGAAATGCCTCAGGAAATGCCCCGTGGACAGAGACCTCAAGGAGGGATGCCTGGCGGTCGAGATGGTGTACCACTGCCTCCGGGTGGTGTACTGCCGGAAGGAGAGATGCCGGCAGACCCTCAAGCAGGAATGACGGAAGAGATAGGAAATGTTCCTCAGGAGAAAGAGGGGGTAACCGGGGATATGGAAACGGGGGATGCTTCGGAGAACAGTCCGGCAACTCCGGAAAGTCAAGGTTTTATAAGGGGCGTGCAGAATGGACAGGAAGAAACTTCGCCGACAGGTGTTGCAGGAATTTTTCATAGCTATTCCACTCTGGCGGTATCAGTTGTTTTGTTGATTGCGGCATTTATCTTTGTAAAGTTGTATAAAAGAAAACAATATTAAATAAAAAAAGCACTTCGTAAGAAGTGCTTTTTTTCTGGAGCAGATGATGGGAATCGAACCCACAACCTCAGCTTGGGAAGCTGATGTTTTACCACTAAACTACACCTGCACAGCGGAATCATTGTATCACTTTTTCAAGCGACTGTCAAGAAGATTCCGCAGGAAAAATTCGACGAATCATTACTTTGCCAGAACTGCCATGGCGGCACCAATAATACCGGCATCGTTCCCAAGGGATGCAACTCTCAGTTCAGTTTGGGGAAGGCCCTTGCTATAGGCAAATTCTGCTACATGCTTCCGGATGGGTGCCATCAGGTATTCACCCTCGGCACTGATGCCACCGCCGATAATCAGAATTTCCGGTTCGAAGATATTTACCATGCTGACCACACCGTCCGCAATGTAGGAGATGTACTGGTCGACAACCTTCTGTGCTGTCGGATCCCCTGCCTTTGCCGCATCGAAAGAGGTTCTCCCATTCACTTTTCCAGTTTCGAGTGCTGTCTTTGCCATCAGGCTGTCAGGATTTTCGGCAATTGCCGCCTTGGTCTGAGAAATCAGGGCGGTTACCGAGGCATAGGATTCCCAGCAACCTTTTTTGCCGCAGGTACAGGGTTCCCCATTGTGAATCAGAGTAAAATGTCCCAGCTCGCCTGCAGCCCCATTAAAGCCGCTGAAGATTTTTTGATTCAGGATAATGCCACCCCCAACTCCGGTGCCCAAGGTAACGGCAACAAAGCTATCTACATTTCCGCCGGTTGCCATGTATTCCCCAAAGGCTGCCGCATTGGCATCGTTTTCTACTGCAATAGGCATTTCGGGGAAGTGTTTGTTCAGTTCGCCGGCAAGAGGCGCGTTGTTCCAGCCAAGATTATTGGCGTAAACTACGGTTCCGGTTTTGCTGTCTACCGAACCGGGGGTTCCAATGCCGATTCCCTTGATATCTGCCATGGTAAAGCCGGCAGATATCACTACCTCTCGACAGAGCTCCGCCATATCTCGAACAATGTCCTGACAGGGACGGGGTGCCTTGGTGGGACAGGAGTTTTGGGCTAAAATCTTACATTGAGCGTCTACCAAACCCACTGCAATGTTGGTGCCGCCCAAGTCAATTCCAAGATACATAATTGTTTCCTCCAAAAAAATTGTTATATCCAGTATACAGGAAAATCCCTTGTTTGTAAACCTTTATTTAAGTATATTCAAGGAATTTTGTCCCATACTAAACAAAGAGGTGAAGTCTGTGATTACGACGGTACTGAGAACGGTCTTGATTTATTTTTTTGTGGTATTGATTCTGCGGCTGATGGGAAAAAGACAAATTGGAGAACTGGAACCATCCGAACTGGTGGTAACCATCATGATATCTGATGTGGCGGCTATGCCCATTACGAATCCAGGATTTCCCTTGCTTGGAAGCACCTTGGCAATCCTGACTTTGGTGATTTTAGAGATTTTTCTCTCTTATTTTTCTTATCATAGCACCAAAATCCGAACCTGGCTTTATGGACGGCCCAGTATGTTTTACGAAAATGGCAGATTAAACCAGCAAGAGATGAAGAAACAACGATTCAATGTGGCTGACTTGATGGAGGAACTCCGGAACAATGGTGCTGTCAGTTTAAATCAGGTGGAGTATGTTCTAATGGAAACCAATGGTAAGGTTAGTGTGATTATGAAGACCGAGAATAGTCCGGTTACCCCGACTGATTTGAAACTCAACACCGAGCCAATCCGAATGAGTTATGTTCTGATTGATAATGGGAATTTGATCTCCGGGAACCTGAAACGATTGGGATATGACGATATTTGGCTGGAGCGATTGCTAAAAAAGAACAAGGTCAGACGAGTCAAGGATGTCTTTTATCTCAGCGTGGAAAAAGACACTGGAAATACGGTGTTGATTCCCAAGGAAAGAGAGGGCTGCTGATGAACCGGGTAATTGCGGCAATCTGTATTTTTGTGCTGTGCGGAGCCTTTGTGAGTGTGCATACCTACCAGATTCTGAAGTTAAACAAGGACACTTCTGCTCTTTGTGATGAGGTGGAAACCCATTTTGAGCAGGAAAAATGGGAGAGTGTATCAAAGGGATTGAAAAGAATTCAGGACCGATGGGATAAAAGCCGGTTTTGGGCATGCCTGACCATAGATACCCAGGAGATTGAGGAGATTGAAATTTCCTTGGAGCAGGCAATGAAATACGCCAAAGAGGAAGAGAAACCAGACTTTATCGGAGAGTTTACCATGTTTCGGATGCGGTTGGGACATCTTCCCCATCAGGAGGGGTTCAGCATCGAGGAACTTCTTTAGTTGACATCTTTTCTCCGGTGTGCTATGGTAAAGAAAAGCCATGGGGGGATGGAAATGAAGTTATTAATCAGTGGATGCTTACTGGGACTTTCCTGCCGCTATGACGGCGTCTGTAAACCATTGCCGGAAGAAATCTTGTGTCGGCTTCGGGAGAAATTTATTCTGATTCCGGTCTGTCCGGAGCAGTTGGGCGGACTCTCCACACCCCGAAATCCGGCAGAGCGAGTAGGGGACAGAGTAATTTCTTCTGTAGGAGATGATGTAACTGCAGAGTATCAAAAAGGAGCAGAAGAGGTTTGGTGTCTGGCACAGTTTTTTGATTGTCGGATCGCCCTGTTAAAGGAGAAAAGTCCTGCCTGCGGAAAAGATCGGATTTACGACGGAAGCTTCCGCAGAACGTTGATTGTGGGAAGCGGTGTTACGGCAGAACTTCTGCAGAAAAAGGGCATTTTCGTTTACGGCGAAAGCGAGATAGAGAAATTGCTGGGTTGACACTTTGTCAACCCATTCTATTTCTAGGGCAGAAAACCGAAAAATTTTGGTAAAAAAGGTATGGATTTTTTCAGAAACCTATGGTATGATAATATGATGTAGAGTTAGATGTCAAAAGGAGGATTGTTATGCCAGAGCGCAAGATGGTAGAAATCTTCACCGACGGTGCATGTAGCGGGAACCCGGGACCTGGTGGTTACGGTGTCATTCTGCGGTACAAGGGTCATCAAAAAGAGCTCTCCGGTGGTGCCAAAGATACCACCAATAACCGGATGGAGTTGTCCGCTGTCATTGCAGGTCTTGAGGCACTGACCGAACCCTGCGATGTAACCCTCTATAGTGATTCCAAGTATTTTATCGACGCCATTGATCAGGGTTGGGCGGAAAAGTGGAAGGCCAAAGGCTGGATGCGAACCAACAAGGATAAGGCCCTTAATCCGGATTTGTGGGAGCGGATTTTGGAACTTCTCAAGATTCATCAGGTCAAGCTGGTCTGGGTGAAAGGTCATGCAGGACATCCCGAGAATGAGCGGTGCGACCAGCTTGCAGTGGAACAGTCCAAAAAGTATGGCGAGAGTGCGGAATAACTTTACATTACATCACTTACAGAACATCTACTTTTCATAGATTCATTCTGTATAAAGAAAGGTAGCGAGAAGAATGGAAAAACGGATTTACGTAGACAATGCCGCCACCACCCAGGTGGCTCCCGAGGTTTTTGCGGCAATGATTCCTCATTTTTGCGAGAACTATGGTAACCCCTCCAGTATTTACGGGGAAGGACAGACTGCCAAGGCGGCTATTGAAAAAGCCAGAGAACAGGTGGCAAAGGCAATCGGGGCAGAAAGCACGGAGATTTACTTCACCGGCTCCGGCAGTGAGGCAGATAACTGGGCACTTCGTTCGGTGGCAAAGACCTTAAAAGATAAGGGAAACCACATTATCACCACAGCAGTGGAGCATCATGCTATTTTGCATACCTGTCAGGATTTGGAAAAGCAGGGATATGAGGTAACCTACCTGCCGGTGGACAAGTTCGGTCGGGTTTCTCCCGAGGATGTGAAGGCGGCGATCAAGGAAACCACTATTTTGATTACCGTTATGTTTGCCAATAACGAAATCGGAACCATCATGCCCATCAAGGAAATCGGTGCCATTGCCAAGGAGGCAGGGATACTCTTCCATACCGATGCAGTTCAGGCGGTTGGCATGGTTCCCATTGACGTAAAAGAATATAACATTGATATGCTCTCCCTGACCGGTCATAAATTCCATGGACCTAAGGGAAGCGGCGCTCTGTATGTTCGTAAGGGCATCAAGCTTGCATCCTTTATCACCGGTGGCGGCCAGGAACGAAACCGCCGTGCCGGAACTGAGAATGTTCCCGGTATTGTGGGATTGGGTAAGGCAATTGAGCTTGCAACTGCCGATATTCCCAGAAAGGCGGCATATCTGAAAATTTTAAGGGACAGATACATTGAGCGGGTGTTAGAGCTGGTCCCCCATGCATGGCTGAATGGTCATCCGGAGGAACGCCTCCCTGGAAACACCAATATGTCTTTCTCCTTTATTGAGGGTGAGGGATTGCTTCTCTTCTTGGATATGAAAGGAATTTCTGCATCCAGCGGTAGTGCTTGTACCTCTGGTTCCCTGGATCCCTCTCATGTACTTCTGGCCATCGGGTTAAAGCACGAGGAGGCACATGGTTCTCTGCGTGTTACCTTTGACACCAGCAATACCCCGGAAGATGTGGAAACCATTGCAAAGGCAGTGGCAGAAATCGTAGATAGATTAAGACAGATGTCCCCTCTTTATGAGGATTATCTCAAGAGTCAGAAGTAGAAAGGAGATTTGGTTATGTATAGCGAAAAAGTTATGGATCATTTCAGCAATCCCCGGAACGTAGGCGAGATTGCTGATGCAAACGCCATAGGTGAGGTAGGAAATCCCCAATGCGGTGATATTATGAAGATTTATATGAAGATTGACGATGCTACCGGTGTCATTGAGGAAGTGAAGTTCAAGACCTTTGGTTGCGGCGCGGCAATCGCTACCAGCTCCATGGCAACGGAGTTGGTGAAGGGAAAGACAGTGGATGAAGCACTCCAGATGACTAATCAGGCAGTGGTTGAGGCATTGGACGGCCTCCCTCCGGTGAAGCTTCATTGTTCGGTACTGGCAGAGGAAGCAGTACAGTCTGCCATTGTGAACTATTACGAGAGAAAAGGCCAGGAGCCTCCTGCCGGCATCAAGTGTTCCGGTTGTTGTGAAGCATGCCATCACCATGGGCATGAAGAGGAATAAGATATGAAGGTGGTAATCGGAATGTCCGGTGGTGTGGACAGTAGCGTCGCTGCGGCAGTTCTGAAAGAACAAGGCTATGAGGTAGTCGGTGTTACCATGCGACTTTGGGACAAGGAAAATGAGGATGATGCAAGGGATGCTGCGAAAGTTGCAGAGTTCCTGGGTATGGAGCATCATACTGTGGATTTCCGCCAGGAGTTTTCAAAGATGGTGGTGGACTATTTCGCCCAGGAATACCTTTCCGGTAGAACGCCTAATCCTTGTGTTGCCTGTAACCGATATTTGAAGTTTGAGGCTATGCGGAAGTATGCCCTCTCCATTGGTGCCGAGAAAATGGCAACAGGACACTACGCCCGGATCTGCTACGAGGAAACTTCGGGCAGGTATCTGCTCAAAAAGGGGATGGCGGATGCCAAGGATCAGACCTACGTCCTCTATTCCCTGACCCAGGAGCAGCTCCGGATGACCTTGATGCCTTTGGGCGAGTTTGAAGATAAGAATGCTGTTCGGGAAAAGGCGGTATCGCTGGGGATTCCAACGGCGCAAAAAAAGGATAGCATGGAAATCTGTTTTGTGCCGGATCAGGACTATGCCGGATTCATTGAAAAGCGGATA
Source organism: Ructibacterium sp. (assembly GCA_045540375.1). Taxonomy (GTDB): domain Bacteria; phylum Bacillota; class Clostridia; order Monoglobales; family Monoglobaceae; genus Ructibacterium. The sequence continues at coordinate 211,918 of JAZQHD010000149.1, forward strand.
GGAAGCCTTCCACCGGTTGGAGATTTTGTGGATTTGGAGGGCAATGTCCTGGGACAGCATCGAGGGATTGTTCATTATACGGTTGGACAACGGAAAGGGTTGGGCATTGCCTTTGGAAAGCCTATGTTTGTGTTAAAGATTGACCCCATCAAGAATCAGGTAGTCCTGGGGGAAAGCGGTACAGAGTTTTCCGATTCTTTGCTTGCAACTGATCTAAACCTGATTCCCTTCGATTCGCTGCCAGAACCGATGGAGGTTCTGGCAAAAGTTCGGTATAGTGCCAAGGCGGCACCGGCAACAGTATTCCCCGGGGAGGAGTTCTTCCGGGTGGAATTTCACGAACCACAACGAGCAGTTACTCCGGGACAGGCCGTGGTATTCTATGGGGAAGACGGAACCCTGGTCATTGGCGGCGGAACCATTGTAGGATAAATTATTGACAGGAGAGATACGAGATGACCTTTCAGGAAATCCGGAATAAGATTCTTAGAAAAGAGTATTTAGGTCTCAACCCAATGCAACAAGAGGCGGTGCTTCATACAGAAGGGCCGCTTTTGGTATTGGCAGGTGCCGGATCGGGAAAGACTACGGTAATTGTACATAAAATTCAGCATTTGATTCAGTATGGAAAAGGAACAGAGGAAGTTCCCCATGGACTAACGGATCAGGATTTGGAAATCATGGAATGGTATGCTGATGGGGAACTGGATGAACTCCCCGAACATCTGTTGGCATATTTGAAAGGAGAACCCGTTCAGCCTTGGCAGATTCTTGCCATCACCTTTACCAACAAGGCGGCAGGAGAATTGAAGGAGCGTCTGATTCGAAAGCTAGGAGATGCCGGTGGGGATATCTTTGCCAGCACCTTCCATTCGGCTTGCGTTCGGTTTCTTCGTCGTGATGCAGAAAAAATCGGTTATGAAAGCAGTTTTACTGTCTACGACTCTGCTGATCAGCAGACTTTGATGAAGACTTGTATCAAGGAACTGGATTTAGACGATAAGAAATATCCGCCCAGAGCCGTGCTTTCTCATATCAGCAGTGCCAAGGATAAGCTGATTACTCCGGCAGAGTACGCCAAGATGAATCAAGGGGATTTCTATCTGTCCTCGGTGGCAGATTTGTATGAGCTTTATCAGAAAAAGCTCAAGGCAAATAACGCCATGGATTTTGATGATTTGATTGTGAATACGGTACGGCTTTTCGAAGAGTACCCGGATGTACTCTCTTACTACCAAAAGCGGTTTCGGTATATTCTGGTGGATGAGTATCAGGATACCAACCATGCCCAGTATCGGCTGGTCAGTCTTCTTGCAAAAGCGCACCAAAACCTTTGTGTTGTTGGAGATGATGACCAGAGTATCTATAAGTTCCGTGGTGCAGATATTGGAAATATTTTGGGATTTGAGGAAGAATTCCGGGGATGTCGGGTGATTAAGTTAGAGGAAAATTATCGCTCTACCCAAACGATTCTGGATGCGGCAAATAGCGTGATTCAGAATAATAGCGGCAGAAAGGGAAAGAATCTCTGGACGGCTTCCGGAAGCGGTGAGAAGATTGAACTGTACTCCGCCCTCAATGAACATGCAGAGGCATACCATATTGCTGACACCATTCGGGAACTGGGTGGGAGCTTTAACAACTCGGTGATTCTCTATCGGATGAATGCCATGTCCCGTGTGGTGGAAGATGCTCTGCTTCGATCTGCGATCCCTTATAAGGTGGTAGGAGGGCTGCGATTCTACGACCGAAAAGAGATTAAGGATTTGACCTCTTATCTCCGGCTGATTCAAAACCATGGAGATAATGTGGCACTTCGTCGAGTGATTAACGAACCCAAGCGAGGGATTGGTGCTACCACGGTGGATAAAGTGGATGCCGTATCCAATCAGGAAGGACTCACCATGTTTGGAGTCTGTCAAAGAGCGGAAACCTTTGAGGAATTCAAGGGGAAGACCGCCGAAAGGCTGATGGTATTTGCGAAATTGATTCAGGATTTGCGGAAGGAATTGGACGAGGGGATGGGATTGGAGCTCTTTACCAAGCTGGTCATGGAGCGAACCGGAATGCTCACCGCCCTCAAACAGGAAAAGACGGTGGAAAACCAGACAAGACTTGAGAACCTGGACGAATTTATTTCTATGGTACAGGAGTCGGTGAAGAAGGATGCTGCCCTGACCTTGGAACAGCTTCTGGAGGATATCTCCCTGATTTCGGATATTGATAACTATGACGAGGCGCAGGAAACAGTTACCTTGATGACCCTTCACAGTGCCAAGGGGCTAGAATTCCCGAACGTGTTCCTGATGGGAATGGAAGAAGGGGTGTTCCCGGGTCTTCGTTCTTTTGGAGATGCAGAGGAGATCGAGGAAGAACGTCGCCTTTGCTATGTAGGAATCACCCGTGCTAAGGAGCGGTTGTATCTCTCCCGTGCCCAGAGCAGAACCTTGTTTGGCGCTACTAAATATAATCCGCCCTCCCGTTTTTTAGATGAGATTCCCACGGATTTATTGGAACGGAAAGAGGAGCGGCTCAAGACCCCGGAGATGGCAGTTTTCCAGAGTACATCGGCACAAACCCAAGGCTTTGGCAAGAGTGGGTATCTTGAAAAGAAAGAAGAGAAAAAGACAACGACAGCAACCGGAGCTTCCTATAGTGTTGGCGATAAGGTTAAGCATCGAAAGTTCGGTATAGGAACCGTGGTAGCGGCACAAAGCATGGGTGCCGATGTGCTTTTGCGAATTCAGTTCCCCGAGGGGGAGAAGAAACTTTTGGCAGCGTATGCCCCCATCGAGAAAGTATAACAGTTGTGCTTGAAAATTGGCGGCCTTGCTTCGTAGCATCGGCTCGGCAAGACAAAAAGGAATGATGAATATTTCGTGAACCTATGCGGAATGTCATAAATGTCGACCTCTACAAAAACGTTTTTAATATGGTAGAGGCGATTCAAGAATCACTTGAAAACAGGAGGTGCCACTATGTACCACATTCTTGCAAAGACCTATGATGCGATGCAGGAAATCGACTATAAGGAATTTGCCGATTACTATGAAAAAGTATTTGATAGGTTCGGAATTGCACCCGAACTGGTGCTGGACTTGGGTTGTGGTACAGGAAATATTACCATGGAACTGGCAAACCGTGGCTATGATATGATAGGATTGGATGCTTCCGGAGAGATGCTGGAAATTGCCATGGACAAGGCAAGAGAACAGGAAAAAGAAATCCTCTATCTCCAGCAGGATATGACCGAGTTTGAACTCTATGGTACCGTGGGTGCTATGGTTTGTGCTTTGGATGGGGTGAACTACTTGACCGAAGACGGACAACTGGAAAGCATGCTCAATCTGCTCCATTACTATTTAGACCCGGGTGGTATCCTGATTTTTGATTTGAATACCGAGTATAAATTTAAGAATATTCTGGATGGTAAAACCTTTGTCTACGATACCGAGGATGCCTACTGCACCTGGAGTAATGAGTATGACGAGGCGGAAAAGATTTGTTACTTTGACCTGAACTTCTTCCTGAAGAATGAGGATGAAACCTATTCAAGACAAGACGAGTATCAGGAAGAGCGAGCGTATTCCGTGGCAGAAGTAAAACAGGCAATTGAACATTGTAATCTGACCTGTCTGGGTGTTTATGATAATCTAAGCTTTGAACCTGTAAGAGAGGATTCGGAACGAATTTTTGTGGTGGTTCGGCGGGAGATGGTATGATATAGAAAGGGATGTATCAGAAATGATACATCTTTCTTTTATTTCGTATTGAAAAAAGAAGAAGAATGTGGTATAATAATTTCAATCAATGTATATTGCAAATTTATAGCGGTTTAGAAAGGAGAACAGGAATGAAAAAAGCATGGATGTTTTTTGCTGTGGCACTTTGCTTTGTAATGGTAGTCAGTGCCGGTGCAGAAGGAATGGTTATCGAAACTGTGGAAGAAACAGAAACCGGACTTGCTGTATCGGGTACGGTGCCTCAGTGTGAAGCAATGTATCTGATTGGCGTACGGTATGGTAATAGCGGGCAGTTAGAAAAAGCAGTTTCTAAAAAGATTCCTCAGACCACAGGAGAAACCTATGACACAGTTCTTGAGGGACTTTCTGTTGGGGATAGCATCTTTGCTTGGAACGAAAAAATGCAGCCATTATGTGCAAAAACCACTGTGGAAGGACCGCTGGGTGATGGCGTCATCCATCTTTTGGGAACAGAAATTGACGCAACCGGAGTTTCGGGTGTATCAGTGGAGAATACTATTATTACCATTACAGAGCCGGGAGATTATTATATTGAAGGCACTTTGACAGATGGACAGATTGTGGTATCGGATGCTCTGGCTAAAAAGGACGAGGTTAATATTACGCTGATGGGAGTGAATGTTACCAGCTCAGACAGCGCCCCATTTAATGCATCCAATGGGGTTATTGGTATCACATTGGCAGAGGGGACGGAAAACACTTTTACCGACACGGCGAAGTACACTAATTATGTTGCAGAGCCCAAAGGCTGTTTCTATGCAAAGCGGGATATGGATATCGGCGGAAGCGGTACACTGATTGTAAATGGTAATGTTAAAAACGGTCTGGTGTGTGGTGCGGATCTGAAAATTAAAAAGGGAGCCAATATAACTGTTACTGCAAAGAATAACGCCATCAAAGGAGATAACGGCGTAACCTTTACCGATAAGACCGGAACGGTGACTGTAAACGCAGGCGGAGATGGTATTAAGTCCGATGCTGTTGACGGAGATACAGGATTATTAGAGGAAGATAAAGGTTATGTAGAAATCGAGGGAGGAACCTTCAGCATTGTTGCAGAGGGTGATGGTATTCAGGCAGATAACTACTGTACTGTTTCCGGCGGAGCTTTGGAAATTATTTCCGGTACAGAAGGAATTAAAGCAAACGAAGTGAATGTCCCTGCTTCTTTGGATGATGTTGCGTTGACAGACGAAGACGGAAACCCTGTGTATATCAATGGAAAAGTAGAAATCACAGGCGGAAATATTACAATTATTGCTGGTGAAGACGGTGTAAAAGCTACGGAGAGCGTAACTATATCAGGTGTTGATACCATTGTCAATATCGACGCAACAGCCGTGGATTCCACAGATAACAGCGGTTATGATGGTATTCAGGCTGGAGAAACAACAGAAACGGTATCGGAAGACGGACTGACCGTAAACGAAACGGTAGAGGTAGCCGGTGCAATAGATATTTCCGGAGGTACGATTTCTATTGAAGCATCGGACGACTGTATCATTTCCAATGGTTCTGTTGCGATAAGCGGTGGTACAGTGTCGGGTAATGCAACCTGTGATTTTATCAAGGCTTTTGAGCTTGTGGAAATTACAGGAGGTATATTAGATATTGTTTGCACAAATGATGGTATTCAGTCTGGTAAAGCACTAACTGAGGTTTCCGACGGCACAACCATTACCAAGAGTAATTATACTACAGGCAATGTGAAGATTAGCGACGGTGAATTTACCATTCTGGCAAATGGCGGCAGCAGTACAAATCTTAGTGATGATGATGAAAGCTGCAAAGGTATCAAGGCTAACACCGAATTGGAAATCAGCGGAGGCACCTTTAATATCAGCAGTGCCGATGACTGTATTCACTCTAACTATAATGTTACCATAACAGGCGGAACATTTAATCTTGCAACGGCAGATGATGGTGTTCATGCAGACTATATACTAACGCTTGGAACGGAGGGTGGTGCAGATGATGATTTTAATATCGATATCTCCACTTCCTATGAGGGCATTGAGGGCTCTGTTATCAATATCTTAAGTGGTACGCAGTATATCTATGCAACAGATGATGGCATAAATGCCGCAGGTGACTATTCCGAGGATGGTAGTCTGGCAGGAAGCAACGATACATCCAGCGGTTCTACAGGGTCTAATGGTAGCACAAGCAGGCCTCCGGGCAGTAATTTTGGTGGTGGAACGGGTTCCATGGGTCCCAACCAGGGTTCGGATGATACGTCGGATTATGGTATGATGTATATAAAAGGCGGCAGATGTTTCGTGGAAGCGTATGGTGATGGTATCGATTCAAACGGCAGTATTTCAATGACCGGCGGCATCGTGATTGAGAACGGTCCTACCGGCGGAGGAAATGGTGTATTTGATATTGGAGATTCCAATGATTGCTATTTTAAAATCACCGGCGGTACGCTGATTGGTGCGGGATCAAGTGATATGGCTGTAACACCTACGGTTTCCGGTCAGGGTAGCGTTAAAGTTTCCAATGGTTCGGGAAATGCAGGTACGCCTGTGCAAATCACAACAGCGGATGATATCTTTATTTTTGTTCCTAAGGTGAACTGGAGCTACCTGTTTGCAACTTCTCCCGAAATGAGCTCGGGTGAAACTTATTCTGCAACTACTGTTTCAAGCTATAGCGGTGCAGAAATCTTTGGAAAAACTGTGAACGGTACGTTCTACGGAATTGCGGAAAAAGAGTGAAAATAAAAGAAAAACGCGAAGGGTAAACTCTCGCGTTTTTGCGTGTTAAATGCAATAACTTTGTTGAAAATATTTAAAAAATGTGGTAAAATGAGATAAATTTAAGAAATTGAGGGAATGAGATGAACTGCCTAAAATGTGGAACCGAGCTAAGAGAAAATGCGGTATTTTGCGACAAGTGCGGCGAAAAAGTAAATAAAAAGAAGATAAAGTGGAAAGAGATTTTGATTCTCTCAGGCATGGCTATCATTGTGGCATTGTTGATCCTATCCTTTTTTGTAGGAAATGATATTGAAGAAAGGGATAATGAGGAAAGCAGCACGGCACTAGAAAATGTGGAGCTTTCCTATGAGGAGGAATTGAGAAATAAGTTCTTTGAGCGGAACTTTACCAATGGCGGATATATCTTCGGTGCTGTGAAGGCAAATGGAGAATCTCTTCTTCGCGGTTCCAAGGTCTTTCATGGTGCCGATATTGTGGTAGATGGAACGGTGGATTCTATTTTGCCCTCGGAGAGTAACGATCAGTTTTATCTGGTGGTCAACAATACCGACTACTATCATGATAATGCTGAAAAAGTGGCGGTAATCGGGAAGTATCCCGAGGATGGAACAAGGTATGTTGTTGGAGATCATGTGTGGTTTCAAGGGAAATATGCAGGTGTTTCCATGTTTCAGTTGACGAATGGTGCATATATTGAGTATGCGGTAGTCAAAGAGTGTGAACCGGTTGATGTTTATGGCTACTCCATGGAGGAAGCTTCTTCCGTGGTAGGTGGGATATTTGAAGAAGAAGTCGAATTGAACTACGAGGAAGACGAGGTAGAGAGTTTTTACACATATCAAAGAATTGTCGGACAGGAGGAGAAGAAAGAAAAATGGTGCTTTAATACATTAGGTGGAGCGCCGGCGGTTTCTTTGGATGGAGGCGAAGCGAATTACTTTGCAATCTTTGACGAGGACTACTCCCATTACCTTTTACAAAAAGTGGATTATAACACAGGAAAATTGAAGTTGAGATACCGAGATATTACCGGAAAGGAACTTTGGAAAAAGGAATATGAGGGAGATGGAGAACGACTATTTTGTCAGTTCCATAAAGGAAAAATCTATATTTACCATCAGGGAGAAATCAGCATTTTGAATAGTAATGATGGAACAGAGTTGGCGAAGCCGTTGTTTGTATCAAATATAAATTCTATGCAAATTGTCGGAGACATGGTTGTATTGAAGAATATTCACTACGGCGACAATGCTGGAGAGCAGGATATTATGATTGCGCTTGATCTGGATGGTAAAATCCAATGGAAATATCATCCTCGGGATGGGTTCTCTCTGGACATGATGGAATATGCCTTGGTTGAAAAGGATTATATCTTTTGTGAAAACAAGACGGAAGAGAATGGGTATACCGGAGAAAGGTACTATATTACAAAATACCTGAGAATGAATATGGAAACAGGAGAGATAGTTGCTGAGGTTGTGAGTTAAGTAGGAAACGGGAGGTAGCCTTATGAATTTTGACAAATTGAAAAAACTGATGGATCATTTTGTGAAAGAAGGTTATGCACCGGGGAATGGGATTCTTGTCTACCTGGGCGGAAAGCCGGTGTATGAATATGCCTGCGGTTATGCAGATATCGAGAGTAAAACACCTATGACTGGCGAAGAGTACTTTAACATTTATTCTTGTTCCAAGATTGCAACGGTTACTGCGGCACTTCAGCTTCTGGAACAAGGGAAGTTTCTTCTAACCGATCCTTTGTATGACTACATCCCGGAGTATAAGGAGATGTACATCAAGCAGGCAGACGGAGAACTGATGAAGGCAGAAAAGCCGATTTTGATTCAGCATCTTTTTAATATGACAGCAGGGTTTGACTATGACCGCAGCTCCGAACCGTTCCAAAAAGCAAAAGAGTTGACTGGTGGCGACATGAATACCGAGGTTGTGGTTCGACAGATGGCAAAAAAGCCTCTGTATTTCGAGCCGGGAACTCAGTTCCAGTATAGTGTCTGTCATGAGATTTTAGGGGGACTTATTGAAATTATCAGCGGAAAGAAGTTCCGGGACTACATGCAGGAAAATATCTTTGATCCTCTTGGTATGGAACAGGCAGTCTATCATCATACCCCTGAGGTGATTTCCCAAATGGCAACCCAGTATATCTTTGTTGCCAATAGTCAGGAAAAAGAGCTGGACTATGTGGAGGCACAGAAGTTCGGCAATGCAAAAAAAGGGCATTTTGAACGGCGAGGCCATGAGGTCTATGATATCTTAGGCCCTGAATACGATAGTGGCGGAGCGGGAATTGTTACCACAGCTCAGGATTATATAAAATTAGCGGCAGCGCTTGCCAACAGGGGCATGGGACTTACTGGAAACCGGATTTTATCTCCCGGTACAGTGGAATTGCTGCGAACCAACAGTCTGACCGAGGAACAAAGAAAAAGCTTTGACTGGGGTCAGCTTGCAGGCTACGGCTACGGATTGGGTGTTCGCACCCTGATGGATCGGGCGGCGGCAGGCTTTACCGGAAAAACCAGCGAGTTTGGCTGGGGCGGTGCGGCAGGAACTTCAGTCTATATCGACCCGGAAATCAACATGGCGGCAGTCTACACTAAGCATAGCTTAAACCCCAGGGAAGAATACTACCAACCAAGAGTCCGCAATGTGATCTATGCATGTTTGGAAAAATAAATAAAATTTAAAATACATAAGAAATGAGGAAAAGAACATGAAGAAATTCTTTGGAGAATTCAAAGCCTTTATCTCTCGCGGAAACGTGATGGATTTGGCAGTCGGTGTTATCATTGGTGGTGCCTTCCAGAAGATCGTTACCTCTCTGGTTGGGGATATCATCACTCCTCTGCTTGGTATCTTTGGCAGCAAGGATTTTTCTGATATGGTATGGGTTGTCAGAGAAGCAGTGGATGAGACCGACCCCGGTCTGGTGGTAAAATATGGTGCATTTATTACTGCCATCATTGACTTTTTGATTATGGCATTCATCATCTTCCTGTTGGTCAAGGGAATCAATCGCCTGACCTCTCTTGCGAAGAAGCCGGAGGAAGAGGTTGTAGAAGAACCTGCCACCAAAAAGTGTCCCTTCTGTTGCAGTGAGATTGCCATCGAGGCAACCCGTTGCCCCAACTGTACTTCTGAACTTGCAGAGTAATAAACGGAATAAAAAAGCTGAACGAAATGATTCGTTCAGCTTTTTTTCTATTTTCCTACTCCAAATACAGTGTGAAGTATCTTTACCGCCTCAGCACGGGTAACACTTCGGGACGGTTTTAAGGTTCCGTCGGGATAACCGGAAAGAATTCCTTGTGCGGTGGCAATTTTCATACTCTCCTTTGCCCAGAAAGGAATTTCTTCCGCATCTTCGGCGGTAATGGGGGCACCAAGCAGTCCCACAGGAAGAAGCCGCTGTATCGAGATGGCATACTCCATTCGCTTGATATTGTCATTGGGTTTGAATTCTACGCCATAGTCGGTCAGTTGCCCTTTCATTAAGCCTTTGGCGTAGACTGCTTTGACCCGATCTAATGCCCACCAGGGAATGTCGGCCGCATCGGTAAAGGGAAGCTCGGTATTCTGGTATTTTTCTGTATCCAGATTCAGGTAGTTGCAGAGCATAATGGCAAACTCGGTGCGGGTCATGTTATCATCCGGTTTAAAGACCAGATTGTTCATGGTGCCGTCTTCGCTGCTACCAGAAATCACACCGCAGGCTGCCATATAGCTGATGATATCCCTTGCCCAATGGGACTGGGTGTCCGGGAATGGATTGGAACAGAGAGCGGGACTTCCCCAGTCATAGCCTGTCATAGAGGCCGCTCCGTTTTCTGCTGTTGCCACCAGAACCAGACGGTGATAGGTTCCGGCAAGTTCTTCGGGCATTACATAGTTTAGAAAACCAAGGCTATAGTCAAACTCAACCGGTTCCCCATCCAGATATAACTGAATATGCTCCTTGGTAATCTGACTATCCTTACAACTGATGGAGGCAGAAAGTCCCTGGCTGATCATTTGACCGTAAATGACCGGACGTGGGACATCCTCGGGAATTTCGTTATTTTCCCGAATCCGTACCGGAATTTCCCGGGTGCAGAGTCCGGCGTTGACGGCCAGAGTTCCCATAGCACCACTATTTTTGCTGGCGGTGAATTTACCATCTTTGGTGATGGTTCCAATGTTTTTGTCTTCACTGACCAATCGCCAGGTGAAGCTGTCGCTCTTGACAATCATTTTTTCACTGCCCCAGTATGCGGTGGCAGAAAAGGTGAATTCTTCTTCGGGTTCTACCACCAGTTCGGTAACGGGGTTTCCGGTTTTGGTATCGAAAATTTTAATGGTTTCCGGCGTAGCAACGGAACGAAGCATGGTGCTTCCGGAAACACCGCCGCCCTCAGCCTTGATAAAGACATCGCCATTTCCCCGGACAGTTACTAGACCATTTTTGGTAATTTCACTTTTTTTACCATCGGGAGAGGGAGTATCTGCGTCGTCGGTTATGGTAAAGGTAATATCTGCCGGTGTTTCGGCAGGACCATAGGAATCGTCGATTGCCGTAGCAGTTAGCTGAACCGAAGCACCGGAGAGAATCGGTTGTCCCCAATGGGAAACCGCTAACTGATAGGGGATTCCGGTGGGGGAGTTGTTCTTCTTCAAAAAGAAGAAGTTGGCACAACTTCGCTGTCTCCCATCGGAGGGAGAGTTAAGAATTTTAAACTCGGTGGTTCCCGGCAGAACGCCTCCCAAGGTGGTGGAGCCTCCGCCGTCCAAGTTAATGGCATCGGTGCATCCAAGCTCTAGAAGCCGTTTTGCAACGGTGCTTTTTCGGGCGCCGTAACTGTATCCGGTCTGGCGGCCATCAATAGTATAGAAGATAACGGTGCCGTCTTTTTTGATGCCGATGGCACTTCGGGGTGCAGCAGAGTCATCTTCGTAATCAAGCTCGCCGTTTGTCAGAAGCTTACCACCGGTGTTGCCCATGGCGTACACGGCAGATCCCCAGCGGGTGTCCTCTCCGGCGTTTCTGGTATCCACATTCACTTTGGTGCCGGGAGTTAAGGTTGCAATTCGATCCTGGATCGTCTGCTCTGCTTTTCCCGAGACACTCAGAATCCATTTTCCTTCCGGAATCGCAACGGCCCCCTCGTCAGTGGTAACTGATTCCACGATGGCAGAAATAGAACTGTCCAAGGTGATTTCAGGAGTTTCAGGATTTAAAACGATGTTGATGCCCGGTTCATCTGCCTGGGTGGTTTCGCCAAAATCCTCGGTAAAAAGATAGAGGGCATAGGGTTGACGGTACTTGTTGATACACTCTACTGGGATGCTTCCTGTACCGGTATTAATATTAGTGGAGATAGGCAGGGTGCCGATAAAGGCTGTACCGTCTTCTCGAAAACCAATAGCAGATAGCCACCCGGTATCCTTGGAAACAACTCGCCCCTCCATAATCAGATTGCTCATAGGCACCCCGGTCTGGAGGGAGAAGAAGTCTCCGTTCATTCCAATGGCATTTCGGATTCCTTGGCTGTTTAAGGTCTGGTTCGCCTGAGAGAGGGTTCTCTTTCCGTAGAGGGAGGTTCCATTGGTGATGATGGGAGTAATATCCGGATTGGGGGTGTAGGCCACATATTGCTCGGTTTGTTGTCCTACAGATTCGTCATAAAAGGTGTTTTTGTAAAGAATGGTTCCTTGGGAGTATTCGGCAATTCTGTTGGAGGTTTGACGGCCTAAAACAGCAGCATAAGCAGCGTTTTCTCCCAATAAAACAAAAAGCGCCAAAAGCGCCGCGAAAGTACCTTTGCAATACTGAATAAAGACTCGGTTTAAACTCTTCATAAAAGTCCATTCCCTTCGTGAAATCGGCAAAAGCAGAAAATTTTGCACAAAACGCCGAAAAAATCTTTGAAAAACTTCGTTTTTCGTGCTATTTTCAGGGAAAAAAGCACTTGACAACCCCTATAATGCGTGATATAATAATTATCTCTTTATAATGAGAAATTATGCGTCTTTCTCAGTCAAGGTGGAGCAAAAAACGAAAAATTTAACTGTAGTATAGCACAGAAAATTCGTCTTGGCAAGACCTTTTTCAGCGGGAAATTTTGTATAAGGAATCAGGATAAGATAATCTGCTTATCAAAATGGTGCACAAAAGCAGAGTTTTAATAAATTCTTAGATGAGGTGATCGGTTTTATGGTACATCCTGTGAAACTAGGAAAAAACACTCGTATGAGTTATGGCAAGATTCAGGAAATCCTGGAGATGCCCAATCTGATCGAGATTCAGAAAAACTCTTACGACTGGTTTTTGGAGGAAGGACTAAAAGATGTCTTCCACGATGTGTCCCCTATTATGGACTATGCCGGGAATTTAATTCTGGAGTTCATTGACTATCGGTTGGAGGAAACGCCCAAGTACGATATCGAGGAGTGCAAGGAGAGGGATACCACCTATGCAGCTCCCCTGCGCGTAAAGGTTCGTCTGATCAACAAGGAGACTGGCGAGGTCAAGGATCAGGAAATCTTTATGGGCGACTTCCCCTTGATGACACCGGCTGGCACCTTTATCATTAATGGTGCGGAGCGTGTTATCGTCTCTCAGTTGGTTCGTGCACCAAGCGTCTATTATTCGGAAGAATTTGACAAGACCGGTAAGAAGCTGTTCTCGTCTCAGGTGATTCCTAACCGTGGTGCATGGTTGGAATACGAGACCGACAGTAACGATATCTTCTATGTAAGAATTGACCGGAACCGTAAGATTCCGGTAACGGTATTGATTCGTGCTCTGGGCTTTGGTACCGATGCACAGATTACGGAACTCTTTGGTGAGGATGCAAGACTCTTAGCCACCATGGAAAAGGATACAACTTCCACCATGGAGGAAGGTCTTTTGGAGGTTTACAGAAAGCTCCGTCCGGGTGAACCCCCTACGGTAGAATCTGCACAGACTCTAGTTCAGAACCTGTTCTTCGACCCCAAGCGGTATGACTTGGCGAAGGTTGGTCGTTATAAATTTAATAAGAAACTTCAGCTTGCTAACAGAATTGTGGGTTTTGTTTCGGCACAGACCATTGCTGATCCTGAGACCGGCGAGATTATCGTAACGGAAGGTGATGTAATCACCAAGGCGATTGCTACGGCTTTGGAAAAGGCAGAAGTAAATGATATTGTTCTGGATGTTGACGGAACCCGGACCAAGGTGATTTCCAACAACATGGTAGATTTGAAGAATTACGTTAGCTACAATCCCAGAGAGTACGGCATTACCGAAACCGTATGCAAGAGTGTGCTTCATGAGATTTTGGAGCAGTTCCCCGATGTGGATTCGGAGGAATTCAAGGCACAGTTGGTCGCTAGAAAGGATGAACTGATTCCCCGTCAGATTATGATTGACGATATTCTGGCATCCATCTCTTATATCTGCAACCTGGCATCTGGCGTAGGCAGTGTTGACGATATTGACCATTTGGGTAACCGTCGTCTCCGTAGCGTAGGTGAACTTCTCCAGAACCAGTTCCGGATTGGTCTTTCTCGGATGGAGCGTGTGGTTCGTGAACGGATGACGATTCAAGAACTGGATACCATTACTCCTCAGACCTTGATCAATATCCGTCCTGTTACTTCTGCAATTAAGGAGTTCTTCTGCTCTTCTCAGTTGTCTCAGTTTATGGATCAGATTAACCCCTTAGGTGAGCTGACCCACAAGAGAAGACTTTCTGCCTTGGGTCCTGGTGGTCTTTCTCGTGAGCGTGCCGGCTTTGAGGTCCGTGACGTACACCATTCTCATTACGGTCGTATGTGTCCCATTGAAACCCCGGAAGGTCCTAACATCGGTTTGATTAACTCCCTGAGCGGTTTTGCAAAGGTCAATGAGTATGGCTTTATCGAAACACCCTACCGGAAGGTTGACAAGGAAACCGGCGTGGTAACCGAGGAAGTAGAGTATATGACCGCTGACACTGAGGAAGGTTATTATGTTGCACAGGCAACGGAGCCTTTGGATGAAAACGGTAAGTTCTTAAACAAAAAGGTTGTTACTCGTTACAAGGATGAATTTTTGGAAGTTGCGCCCAGCCGGGTAGACTATATGGACGTATCTCCCAGACAGGTTATGTCTATTGCAACTGCTATGATTCCCTTCCTGGAGAACGATGACGCGAACCGTGCTCTGATGGGTTCTAACATGCAGCGTCAGGCAGTTCCCCTTTTGGTTCCCGAGTCCCCCATTGTAGGTACCGGTATGGAATACAAGGCAGCCCGGGATTCCGGTGTCTGTGTTCTGGCAACCAAGGGCGGTACAGTGGAAAAGGTTTCTGCTGACGAAATTGTGATCCTCAATGATGATAAGGAACTGGATCGGTATAAGTTGATCAAGTTTACCCGTTCCAACCAGGGTACCTGTATCAACCAAAGACCTATTGTAACTGCAGGAGAAAGAGTGGAAGCCGGCGATATCATCGCTGATGGCCCCTCAACCCAGAATGGTGAGATTGGTCTTGGTAGAAACATCCTGATCGGCTTTATGACCTGGGAAGGTTATAACTACGAGGATGCTATCTTGATCAATGAGAAGTTAGTAAAAGAAGATACCTTTACTTCCATCCATATTGAGGAATATGAAGTGGAGGCAAGAGATACCAAGTTGGGTCCGGAAGAAATTACCCGGGATATTCCCAATGTGGGTGAAGATGCACTTCGGAACCTGGATGAGCGGGGTATTATCCGCATCGGTGCCGAGGTAGAGAGTGGCGATATCTTAGTTGGTAAGGTTACCCCCAAGGGCGAAACCGAACTGACCGCCGAAGAACGTTTGCTCCGTGCAATCTTTGGGGAAAAGGCAAGAGAGGTAAGAGATACCTCCTTGAGAGTACCTCACGGCGAATATGGTATCATTGTAGATGTTCAGGTATTTACCCGGGCAAATGGCGACGAGCTTTCTCCCGGTGTGAATCAGGTAGTTCGTTGTTATATTGCTCAGAAGAGAAAGATCTCTGTGGGTGATAAGATGGCAGGACGTCATGGTAACAAGGGCGTTATTTCCCGGATTCTTCCTGAGGAGGATATGCCCTTCTTGGAAGACGGTACTCCCCTGCAGATCGTTTTGAACCCTCTGGGCGTACCTTCCCGTATGAACATCGGTCAGGTGTTGGAGGTTCACTTAGGCTACGCTGCAAAGGCGCTTGGCTGGAAGATTGCAACCCCGGTATTTGATGGTGCTAACGAGGAAGATATTATGGATGCTTTGGAGCAGGCAGGTTACAACCGGAATGGTAAGTCGGTTCTCTACGACGGACGTACCGGTGAGCCTTTCGATAATCCTGTTACCGTAGGCTACATGCACTACCTGAAACTGCATCACTTGGTTGATGATAAGATTCATGCGCGTTCTACCGGACCTTACTCCTTAGTAACCCAGCAGCCTTTGGGTGGTAAGGCGCAGTTTGGTGGTCAGCGTTTCGGTGAGATGGAGGTTTGGGCGCTGGAGGCATACGGCGCAGCATATACCCTTCAGGAAATCCTGACCGTCAAGTCCGATGACGTGGTAGGCCGTGTTAAGACCTATGAGTCTATCGTAAAGGGCGAGAATGTTCCAGAACCTGGTGTTCCTGAGTCTTTTAAGGTATTGGTGAAGGAACTCCAGAGCTTGGCGCTTGACATCAAGGTACTGGATAAGGATGATAATGAAATTGTTCTTCGTGAATCCATGGACGATGACCCCGATGATTTGCCGGTTAACATCGCAGGTATTGAAGAAGATGATATCCTCCCTGCCGATGATGACGATCTGGAACTGAATCTGGACGATGATGACGATCTGGTAGAAGACATCCTGGGCGATGACGAGGATGAAGACGGTGATAGCGTACTCGCAGGCGGTTTGGCAGAACTTTTGACCGGTGGCGGTACTGATAGCGGTTTTGATGGCGACTATCTGGATTCTGAGGAGGTAGATTCCTTAGAACAGTTAGTCGAAGAAGAAGATGATGATTTTGATGATGACGACGTTTTGTTCTAATAATTAAGAAATTGGAACAGGCTTGGGCTGTCTGCCAAACTCACGGCAGACAGCGACGAAAATTGTGAGTTGGAAAGGCATGGTCGTTATGAGCGAATATCAAAATTTTGATGCAATACAAATCGGACTGGCATCTCCTGAAAAGATCAGAGAGTGGTCGCATGGTGAGGTGAAAAAACCAGAAACCATCAACTACAGAACCTTGAAGCCGGAGAAAGACGGCTTGTTCTGCGAGCGGATTTTTGGACCGCAGAAGGACTGGGAATGTCATTGCGGTAAGTATAAAAGAGTACGGTATAAGGGAGTTGTTTGTGATCGATGCGGTGTTGAGGTAACCCGCTCTAAGGTTCGTCGTGAGCGGATGGGCCACATCGAATTGGCAGTTCCGGTGTCTCACATCTGGTATTTCAAGGGTATTCCCAGCCGGATGGGTTTGATTCTGGATATGTCCCCCAGAGCCTTGGAGAAGGTTCTCTACTTTGCGGCTTATGTGGTGATTGATCCGGGCAGAACCTCTTTGATGAAGAACCAGATTCTCACCGAGAAGGAATACCGTGAGAATTACGAGAAGTATGGAGATATGTTCCGGGCAGGTATGGGTGCCGAGGCTGTTTTGGAGATGCTTCGGGATATCGACCTGGAGGCTCTGTATGAAGAATTAAAAGCAGATTTAGAGGGTGCAAAGGGACAGAAGAAGATTCGTACCGTTCGCCGTTTGGAGGTTGTGGAAGCGTTCCGCAAGTCTGGTAACAAACCTGAATGGATGATTATGTCTGTCATCCCAGTTATCCCTCCGGAAATTCGTCCTATGGTACAGCTGGACGGTGGCCGTTTTGCGACTTCCGACCTGAACGATCTGTACCGCCGTGTGATCAACCGTAACAATCGGTTAAAGCGGCTTCTTGATCTTGGCGCTCCCGAGATTATTGTAAGAAACGAAAAAAGAATGCTCCAGGAAGCAGTAGATGCGCTGATTGACAATGGTCGTCGTGGCCGTCCTGTTACCGGACCTGGTAACCGTCCTTTAAAGTCCTTATCTGATATGTTAAAGGGTAAGCAGGGTCGGTTCCGCCAGAACTTACTTGGTAAGCGTGTTGACTATTCCGGACGTTCTGTTATCGTTGTCGGGCCCGAGTTGAAGATTTATCAGTGTGGTTTGCCTAAGAAGATGGCACTGGAACTCTTCAAACCCTTCGTGATGAAGAAGTTAGTGGCTGACGGCATGGCACATAATATCAAGTCCGCAAAGCGGATGGTAGAGCGGATTCGTCCCGAAGTCTGGGATGTTTTGGAGGACGTTATCTCTGAGCATCCGGTTCTTTTGAACCGTGCACCAACCCTGCACAGACTGGGTATCCAGGCATTCGAGCCGGTACTGGTAGAAGGTAAGGCGTTAAAGCTTCATCCTCTGGTATGTACCGCATTTAACGCCGACTTCGACGGCGACCAGATGGCTGTCCATCTTCCCCTGTCCGCAGAAGCACAGGCGGAAGCGCGTTTCCTGATGCTCTCTGCAAACAACCTGATTAAACCTCAGGATGGTAAGCCTGTTACCGTTCCTACCCAGGATATGGTTCTTGGTAGCTACTACCTAACCTTGAAGGATGATACCGAACTTGGTACCGGGAAGTGGTTCTCTTCTTATGATGAAGCAGTGCTGGCATACAACAACGGTGCTGTGGGACTTCATGCTCCCATTAAGGTTCGGGTAACCAAGACTGTAAATGGAGAGGAAAAGACCGGTATGATCGATGCAACCGTTGGTCGACTGATCTTCAACTCCAAGATTCCTCAGGATTTAGGCTTTGTTGATAGAACTGATCCCGACCATGTACTGGATCTGGAAATCGGTGATAATGTTCTCAAGAAGCCTGCGGTGAAAGAGGAAATTAATGATAATGTAGAACCCGGTGTAGACAAGAAACTGCTTGGTAAGATCATCAATGCAAGTATTAAGATTCATGGCATCACCGAAACTGCAACCCTCCTTGATGATGTGAAGGCAATGGGTTACAAGTATTCCACCATCGGTGCAATCACCGTCTGCGTGGATGATATGCAGGTGCCGGAAGCGAAAAAGGTATTCCTGGCAGAGGCAGAAGAAAAGATTGATCAGGTTGTACGGAAGTACCGCCGTGGACTTCTTACCGACGAGGAGCGGTATCGCCATGTTATTAACATCTGGTCCGAAACCTCCAACAAGGTAACCGATGCTCTGATGGCCAACCTGAAGCAATTGAACCCGATTTACATGATGGCAAACTCCGGTGCCCGTGGTAGCGTGAACCAGATTCGTCAGTTGGCAGCAATGCGTGGTCTGATGGCAGATACCTCCGGTCGTACCATTGAGATTCCCATCCGTTCTAACTTCCGTGAGGGTCTGACGGTGCTGGAGTACTTCATTTCCACTCACGGTGCCAGAAAGGGTTTGACTGATACCGCGCTTCGTACGGCGGACTCCGGTTACCTGACCCGTCGTCTGGTAGACGTATCCCAGGAAGTAATTGTAAGAGAAGAAGACTGTGGAACTCGGGACGGTATTATCGTTTGTGATATCCGTGATGGCAACGAGATTATTGAGCCGCTGATTGATCGTTTGGAGGGCAGAACGGTAACCGAAGATATCGTGAATCCCAAGACCGGCGAGTTGATTGTGGCAGAGAACGAAATGATTACCATGGATCAGGCAAAACGTATTGTAGATGCCGGAATTCAGGAAGTCAAGATTCGTTCGGTTGTGAAGTGTCGCAGTAAGGTGGGTGTCTGTGCAAAATGTTACGGACACAACCTGGCAGCCGGAAGACCTGTTGACGTTGGTGAAACCGTTGGTATCATCGCAGCACAGTCTATCGGTGAGCCTGGTACCCAGCTGACCATGAGAACCTTCCACGCCGGCGGTGTCGCAGGTGATGATATTACCCAGGGTCTGCCCCGTGTGGAGGAGTTGTTCGAGGCAAGAAAACCCAAGGGTGTTGCGATTATCTCCGAGCTTGCAGGTACTGTTCGGATTTCCGAAACCAACAATAAGCGTGAGATTACCGTAACCAACCAGGAAAATGGTGAGGCAGCAACCTATTTGATTCCCTTTGGTTCCAGAATCAAGGTTCGGGACGAGCAGGAAATCGGAAAGGGCGATCCCTTGACCGAGGGTTCCATCAACCCCCACGATATTCTGGAGGTACTTGGTTCTACCGCAGTACAGAATTACTTCATTCAGGAAGTACAGCGTGTATATCGTCTTCAGGGTGTTGATATCAACGATAAGCATATCGAGGTTATCGTTCGTCAGATGATGCATAAGGTGAAGATTGAGGAAGCCGGTGATACTGGATTACTCACCGGATCTTTAGTCAGCGTCTTTGAGGTAGAGGATATCAACAAGCAGATGGTGGAAGAAGGCAAGCAGCCTGCGGAATACTCCGAGGTACTGATGGGTATTACCAAGGCAGCATTGGCTACCGATTCCTTCCTGTCTGCAGCATCCTTCCAGGAGACCACCAGAGTCCTTACCGATGCTGCTATCAAGGGTAAGAAAGACCCGCTGGTTGGCCTCAAGGAGAACGTTATTATCGGTAAGCTGGTTCCTGCCGGAACCGGTATGGCACGGTATAACAATATCGAGGTTTATCCCTCCTACAACGCAGTAGCAGGCGAAGAAACCGAAGCCGCCGAATAATAGAAATAAAAAACCCCGCCAACCGGCGGGGTTTTTTATGCTTTTTTTCAGGATTCTGAATTGGATGCGGTAGCATATTCAAGCAACTGTTTCCGGGAGGAGACTCCCAGCTTTCCGTAGATGTTTTTATTATGGAATTTCAAGGTGTTTTCTGTGATATAAAGCTCTGCCATAATCTCCTTGGTGGTCTTTCCTGCAAGGTAATACTCAAAAATAGTATGTTCTGTCGGAGTCAGATCCTGAAGATGATTCTTTAGATAGCTACAACGCTCCAGATATTCTTTGGAGGGTTCTTCCGGAACGGAAGGGATAGCTTCCCCAACAGATTCCAGTGCAGAGGAAGGGAAGCTTTGCGTTTCCTGTTCGTACTCCTGAATCATAATGTAGATGCCAATTAGGAAAAGCTCGCTGATGATGTAGGAGACCGAAAGAAATTCAAAGTTTACATCCACCAACTGTTCCAGCAACCAAACACAAAGATTCACAAACACAGCAATCAAGAGAATATTTGCCTGAATTCCGGATTGGATTCTCTTTGTTGACACAGCATAGAGGGTAGTACCAATCATAGATGCGAAGTAAAGAAGGAGATAGTACAGGTAGACGCTGTGCCAGGGACCGTATTCCTTGACCAGAGAGGACACTCCATTGATGGTAGTAAGAGATACAGATTTGTAGTAGATATCAAGATATCCTGGGCTTGCCGCAATGAGAAAGACACAAATGGTAATTCCAAGAAGAATCCCCGGAATCCATTTTGGATAGCGAAGTCTGGAAAGGTTCAGGATGGTCATTAGCATAGAAAGAGGAAGAAATGCCGATCCCAGGTAAGAGATGCGGTTAGCAAGGAGCGCTTCCTCCAAGGTGTGGGAAACCGAAAGGGTAAAATACCCTGTGTTAACCACAAATACCGAGGCAAAGAGGAGCAGAAACCAAAGCTCCTTTTTCTTGATGAAGCAACAGTAGCCCACCAGGAGCAGAAGAGACAGTACGGATGCCGTTCCGTAAATGATGGTCATACTGGCGGTTTTGTTCCCTACTGTGCTGCATCCGGATGGCGTAAATAGTAAAAGTAGGATTCCCAAAAGGAT
Organism: Ructibacterium sp.; assembly: GCA_045540375.1. GTDB lineage: Bacteria > Bacillota > Clostridia > Monoglobales > Monoglobaceae > Ructibacterium. The sequence goes on from JAZQHD010000149.1 coordinate 233,205, forward strand.
GGAAATAGATTTTTTCATAACTAATATCTCCCTTAATCTTTTAAGGTATTTCCCCGGGAGTGATGCCCCCACACCAATCCCACACTTTTTGAATGAAAATGCTTGAATTTCCCACCCCTATGACAAGAAAGGGGTGGGGACTTTTTTTATAATAAGAATTATAATTAGAGTAGAAAATGATATCTGTTTTTATTTTACCACAAAAGACAGATACAAGCAACACCTTTCTAAAAACTTTTTAAGGAGGTCAAACAATGAGACAATTGGTTTTGAAAAAGGGGATTAGTATTCTGCTGACTTTAATAATGGTGCTGGGACTTGTTCCCATAACCGTATGGGCAGAGGGGAGCCATAGGGTTGACTTTTGCCTGACCAATGGTATGCTGGAGAGCAATGTGTTTTTTGAAAACAATCCCGGTAAGTATTTCATATCCCAGATTACAAAAAGTGACGGAACCCTCAGCTATCTTGAGGAGCTGTATCGTACCGATAGCCTCGATTTAGAGTTCGACGGATGGTACACAGAAGAGGGGGAAAGGGTAACCACGGAAACGGTTTTTGATGGCTACACCATTCTTTATGACCGCTGGAAGCCCACCACTCTCACAAGCAACGAGATTATTTCCTCTTTGGAGATTCAAAGTCCTCTGCTAGAGGCTGGGAAAACCGCAGGAAGCTATGATGTGGAAAGCGTAACCCTGACAGATTCCAGATTAACGGTGGTAGATGTCTCTGTCTACGAAGGATTAAATGCCTATCGGACCAATGTTTTGGAAGAGGCTGACGTGCTTGAAAAAGGAAAATCCTACTCTTTGAAGGTGGAATTGCACGCCCAGAACGGATGCTATGTGAATGATCAGCTCTCCAGCAACTGCTCTGCAACTTATGGATTGGTTTCCAATATGTTGTATTCTCACGATAACAGCGGAATCTTTACAACCCAATGGACCAATCGGGAAAACAAAATTCAGGTTGTCCTTAACTATGATTTTGAAAACTATTATTTTACATCGGAGATGCCGGATCAGGTGGTGGAAAACAACCAATCCCCGATCGCGACCATCTATGTCAGCAAGGCAGAAGAAATTGCAAGTGCGAAATTACTGGTTTCGGATGCATTGGGCAATTGGATGAGCCTGGGAGAGGTTACCGGACAGTTCGCTATTCCCGCCAACAGTAATGTGGTAAAACAGTATCGTGTAGAGGTGATCTATCAAAACGGATTTGTCATCAGCAGTAATGTCTTTCGAGTAGACTGGTATGATCCGGACGCTCCGAAATTCATTGCACAACCAACAGACCAGAATGTGGCGTATGGAACGAATTTTTATGTTAACTGGACGTTGAACTTTGATCCGTCCTCCATTCAGCTCGAAAGATTCCAGGGTGAATCCTGGGAATATGTTCAATTGGCAACGCCAACCGGTACCAATGTCACTGCATTTGCGGAAGCAGGAACCTACACCTTCCGGGCTCACGCAACGAAAAATGGGGTAGATTATTATTCTGATCCCTTTACCATTACCTGGCGTGAAAAGTTCGAGTTTACGGTTCAGCCCCAAAGTATCAAGGTGGCAACGGGAGAGCCATACTCAATCACCTGGGATACCAATCAAACTCCGGCGATTCTACAGTTGTGGACCAATGGAGGGGATGGCTGGCATCGTATGGCAAATATTGATTCCTCGGCAAAGAGCTATAACTTTGAAGCAAGTATGTTTGGCTTTTCCCAAGAGTATAAGCTCATGGCAAACTACGACAATGTGGAATATTACAGTGATGCTTTTACCATCGAAATTGTAGCCGGCGAATTTACCACACAGCCCCCTGCAACAGTTACCGCGTTTATTAACAAGGATTGCATCGTGGAATGGGATTTCAATTTGGATGCAGCATATTATGATATTCTTTATTACGACAACGACTTTGTTCCATACGAAAGAGTCTATCAGCCGGAGCATAACTTCAAAGAAAGTAACGAAGGCAGAAAACAGTTTTTGATTCAGGCATACAATGCCAAGGATGTTATGATTGGGCAATCCGACTTGTTTGAAATTACCTGGGTGGATCAGTCCGTTGTATATCTTGTATCGTTTTTTGCCAATGGCGGTGGAGGAACTATGTTGCCTCTGGAGAAGAATGCCGGAAGTCAGTATACATTGCCTTCTTGTACATTTACCGCTCCTGCCGGAAAGCGGTTTAAGGGTTGGAAGGTTAATGGTGTTGCAAAAGCAGTAGGAGATAGCATTACCATAAACGCAAATACTGTGATAGCCGCAGATTGGGAAGATAACGAAGTAATTTATCTATACAATGCGAATGGAGCAGAAGGCTCTAATGAAATAGGTTACGCAACTGTCGGTGAAGAAATTATTCTTGACGATTGTTTGTTTACTCCGCCCCCGGGCTGCCAGTTCAAGGCATGGGCAATCGGTAGCCTGAGTGGCGAACAGAAGCAGCCGGGTGAGAAGATCACCATCACCGGGGAAACCTATATCTACGCTATTTGGGAAAGATATGAGATGCAGGTGGAGTTTGGATGGTCGAATGATGGATGTACGGTGGAAGCATTCAGCTTTGAGACAGGTGTTACCATCAAGGCTGCAGTATATCAGAAGAAAATTCTGAAAGGAATCGTAGAATTGACTCCGGAAAACCCGATGACCGATTTGCCGGGTGATACCGTCAAGGTCTTCTTCTGGGATGAGAATCTGCGTCCTGTCTATGCACCAAAAATTTCAACAAAACCGTAACGGAACAAGAAAACCCCGCCATTGGCGGGGTTTTGTTGTAGGTGGAATTGCGGTTGTGGAGGTTTCGGTAGGTGCGGACGACGCTGTCTGCCTGAACCTAAAATTGTTTTCGCTTTAGTAAAGAAAAACAATTATTCATCAGCGAAGCGACTTCATTGTTCATTAAAATCCTGTCGAACTTAATGAATGATGAATGTTGAATAATGAAAAATGAATAATACAAAATAAAAATCCTATCTTTCGATAGGATTTTGTTTTGGTGGAGGGAGGTGGATTCGAACCACCGAAGCGAGACGCAACAGATTTACAGTCTGCCCCCTTTGGCCACTCGGGAACCCCTCCGTATTAAATTTTGCTTGCCCTCATCGCGACGACTTGAATAGTATACCATCTTTTTTTATGATTGTCAATATGTTTTTTGAAAAAAATTTAAATTTTTCAAACAAGCAAATTTTATCTACTGAGAATTAACATTTGGCTTGCCGAGGAGGTCCAATCAAGATATAATGATAAAGAGAATGAAATCCATTCAGGGAGTGATGTCGTAATGAAAAAAAACAAAGATTTCCGGTCTTTCCGCAAGAGATCCGCTGGGATACCGTCTATCTATAGCACGGAAAATTGGAACAGACCGAGAACGGTTTTGAGATTGTGTAAGTAAAACACATCCTAAATCCTGTTGATTCTGGGTGTTTTTTTGTTCCTTTGTATAAAATGTCCATGGAATGCTCGAAAAGGAGAGAGTTTTTTTACAGTTTTTTTGCAATTCTCTTAAAAAAAGAATTGACAACCCTTAGGTTTCGTGGTAAGATATAATAGTTCGCTTAATGGGTAAAAGTGGCTCATTTGCGGCAATTACAAATTTAGGAGGTGAAGGAAATGAAAGTACAACCTTCCGTAAAACCTATTTGTGAAAAGTGCAAAATTATTAAGAGAAAAGGCAGAGTCATGGTAATTTGTGAGAACCCCCGCCACAAGCAGAAGCAGGGTTAATTACAAAACCGGAGCAGGGTCAGGCTTATAACCCACACTTTTCTATGAGCTGACGCCGTTTATACGGGTGAAATTCTGCTCCACTGTTTTTTCAAAAATCAATGGAGGTGAAAATTTTATGGCACGTATCGCAGGCGTAGATTTACCGAACGACAAGAGAGTTGAGATTGGTCTTACCTATATCTTTGGTATCGGTCTTTCTACTTCCAAAAAGATTCTGGCAGCAACCGGTGTAAACCCGGACACCAGAGTTCGTGATCTGTCTGAGGACGAGGTTTCCAAGCTGAGAGCGGAGATCGACCACTACAACGTAGAGGGTGATCTGCGTAGAGATATCGCTTTGGATATCAAGCGTTTGATGGAAATCAACTGCTACAGAGGTCTTCGTCACAGAAAGGGTCTTCCGGTTCGTGGACAGCGGTCCAAGACCAATGCGAGAACCAGAAAGGGTCCCAAAAAGACCATCGCAAACAAGAAGAAATAAGTTCTGTTTGCATTGTTGTTATGTCGCAACTGCTTGTGCGGCATAGTCTAAAAAAATGATTTTTCTCTACGGAGAAATCCGTAGCAGATATCTGTATTTTCAGGAGGTGAAAGATACAATGGCAAAGGCAGTTAAGAGAACCCGCCGCCGTAAGGAAAGAAAGAATATCGAGCGGGGTGCAGCACATATTAAATCTACATTTAATAATACCATTGTTACGATTACAGACGTAGCCGGAAATGCAATTTCTTGGGCATCCGCCGGTGGCCTCGGTTTTAGAGGTTCTAAGAAGAGCACTCCCTTTGCAGCCCAGATGGCAGCAGAAACTGCAGCAAAGGCAGCAATGGAGCATGGCTTGAAGTATGTCGAGGTTTATGTTAAGGGACCGGGTTCCGGTCGTGAAGCAGCAATCCGTGCATTGCAGGTTGCAGGCCTCGAAGTGAATATGATTAAGGACGTTACACCGATTCCTCACAACGGTTGTAGACCGCCGAAGAGAAGACGCGTGTAATGACGGAGGTGAAAAAGTAAATGGCAAGATATACAGAATCTGTTTGCAGACTTTGCAGACGTGAAGGTCAGAAGTTGTTCTTAAAGGGCGACAGATGCTACACCGATAAGTGTGCGGTAACCAGACGTGCCTATGCCCCCGGTCAGCACGGTCAGGGCAGACGGAAGCTTTCCGAGTACGGCACTCAGCTTCGTGAGAAGCAGAAGGTTAGAAGAGCATATGGTGTCTTAGAAGGTCAGTTTGCACATTACTTTGAAATGGCAAACAAGAAGGAAGGCGTAACTGGTGAAAACCTGCTTCGCATCCTGGAGAGCCGTCTGGACAACGTAGTTTACAAGCTTGGTTTGGCAGTTTCCAGACCGGAAGCTAGACAGTTGGTATCCCATGCTCACTTTACTGTAAATGGCAAGAAGGTTAATATTCCTTCCTACCTGGTAAAGGCTGGCGATGTGATTGCTGTTCGTGAAAAGAGCAGATCCAGTGCAAAATTCGAGGCGATTCTCGGTTCCACCGAGGGCAGAATCGTTCCCAAGTGGCTTGATATGAACCGTGAGACTTTAGAGGGTCGTGTGGTTGCTCTGGCAGAGCGGGAAGACATCGATATGCCCATCGAGGAGCATCTGATTGTCGAGTTGTACAGCAAATAATAGGTTGCTGTAACAGATAACGGATTCAAAGAATTCGTTGTAAAAAGTCTAGGAGGGCTGACAATGATTGAAATCGAAAAGCCAAGAATTGAATGCGTAGAAGCATCCGAAGATAATAGATATGGCAAATTTGTTGTTGAGCCTCTGGAAAGAGGCTACGGCACAACGTTTGGCAACTCTCTCAGAAGAATGTTGCTGTCCTCCCTTCCCGGTGTGGCAGCGACTTCGGTAAAGATTGACGGAGTTCTTCATGAGTTCTCGACGATTCCCGGTGTAAAAGAGGATGTTGCAGAGATTATTCTCAATATCAAGCAGATGGCAATCAAGCTGCACTCTGATGCACCTAAGACAGTTTACATCAACCACGAGGGTGCAGGTGAAATTTGTGCGGGAGATATTAAGCACGATTCCGATGTGGAAATCATCAATGAAGATTTACACATTGCAACCTTGAGCGAAGATGCAAGACTGTTCATGGAAATTAATCTGGACAAGGGACGTGGTTACGTTTCTTCCGACCGGAACAAGCAGTTGCTTCAGCCGGTAATCGGCGTGATTGCAACTGACTCTATCTACACTCCGGTAGAGAAGGTAAACTACACCGTAGATAACACTCGTGTAGGTAATGTAACCGACTATGACAAGCTTACCCTGGAGGTATGGACCAATGGTACCATCACTCCTGCAGAAGCAGTATCTTTGGCTGCGAAGATTGTCAGTGAACACATGAACCTGTTCATCGACCTGTCCGACGAGGCAAAGAACACTGAGATTATGGTTGAGAAGGAAGAAAGCAAGAAGGAGAAGGTTCTGGAAACTACCATTGAAGAACTTGATCTCTCTGTTCGTTCCTACAACTGTCTCAAGCGTGCCGGCATCAACACCGTACAGGATCTGACAACCCGGTCCGAGAACGATATGATGAAGGTTAGAAACCTTGGTCGTAAATCCCTGGAGGAGGTTATCGCAAAGCTGGAAGGCATGGATTTGTCTTTGGCAAGTGATGACTAATCCCACAAAAAGAATTTTAAAATTGAGGTGAGATAAAATGGCAACCCAGAGAAAACTTGGCAGACCTACCGACCAGAGACGCGCAATGCTCCGGTCCATGACCACTTCTTTCCTGGAAGCAGGCAGAATTGAAACAACTCTGACCCGTGCAAAGGAAGTTCGCAAGATTGCTGAGAAGATGGTTACCTTAGGTAAGACCAATACTCTTCATACCAAGAGACAGGCGCTGAGCTACATTACCAAGCGCGATGTTGTGGTAAAGCTGTTTGATGAAATCGCTCCGAAATATGCTGAAAGAAATGGTGGTTACACCAGAATTATCAAGATGGGTCCCCGTCGTGGCGACGCAGCTGAGATGGCAATCTTGGAGTTTGTTGACTAATCAAAACCAAAAGAAAACGGTATTCCATAAGGAATACCGTTTTTCTATTGTAAAAACACAACCATTACATTCCTAAATATTTCTTCATCACATTTCTTGCAATGGGACCGGCGTTGGTACCGCCAGCGCCACCGTCGTACTCTAAGAGAACTGCCACAGCAATTTGGGGGTCATCTGCAGGGGCGTAGCCCACGAACCAGGCGTGGTCCTTGTCGGTTTCATTTTCAGCAGTTCCGGTTTTCCCGGCAACGGCAATGCCGGAAATCTGTGCACTGCGGCCGGTTCCGGTTTCTACAGCGTTTTGCATCAGTTGATCTAAATATGCAGAACAGGAAGTACTCATGGCAGTGGTAAAAAGAGTAGGCTTCGCCGAAGAGACAGTAAGACCTGACGCGGTCGTGATAGAGTCTACCAGGTAGGGAGTCATCATTTTACCATTGTTTGCGACAGCAGCACCCATCATAGCTACATGGAGGGGTGTCATCAAAAGCTGACCTTGACCGATGGAAACAAGAGCGCTATCGGCTGGATACATTTTTTTATACTGAATCTGACTCTTGCTCATGGACAGGTCAAAATCGAAGTCTTTTCCGATACCAAATTTCTCAGCGGTGTTTTCCACGACATCCGGACCCATGGTGTATCCCAAAGAGCAGAAAACATAGTTGCTGGAGACAGCAAAAGCTTCCTTAAGGTCAATTTTTCCGTAGGATTTTCCGTTGTAGTTTTTAATTTTTAATCCATCCTCTTCAAAGACACCCGTATCTTCAAAGGTTTTTTTGGTGAATCCTTTTTCATAAGCCGCCGCAGTAGTTGCAATCTTGTAGGTAGAGCCGGGAGGGTATAACCCTTGTGTTGCTCGGGCCAGAAGCGGAGAATTCTCTTGTTCTACAATGGCATTCCAGTTTTGCTCCAGACTCTCGGCAGATGGATCAAAATCCGGAAAACTAACCATAGCCAGAATTCGTCCAGTGGAAGGCTCTAAGGCAACTACAGCACCCTGCCGGCCATTTAGCTGGTCATAGGCATATTGTTGGAGTGTGTGGTTAATGGTTAAATTTAAATCATACCCGGAGCGAAGCTCACCAAAGCTGATGGAAATATCCCCATGGCCGAGCAGTTCCCGGTCGTAGAGCATTTCCAGTTGACTCTTTCCGTAGGTACGAGAGTAGTAGCCAATTACATGACTGTATAATCGCCCTTTGGGGTAATGACGGATTCTAGAATCACCATCCACTACAGTTTCTGCAAGGAGAATGCCGTTGGCGTCGTAAATATTTCCGCGCTTGACAAATTTCTCGTCCTCCCATTGTCGCTTGTTATAGGGGTTGGTAACGACATCTTTGGCCTGAAACATATTAAAGTAAAGGAGGTAGCTTACCAGAGACAAGAACATCAGACAGACCACCACCAGAACATGAATGATTCGCTTATTAGGATTCATGGGTATCTCCTCCTGACTTGCGTTCTTCCTTGGCAGAAATCGCTTGAATAATCCCAAGAGAGATAAAGTTTACCACGATAGAGGTTCCGCCGTAACTAACAAAGGGGAGTGTGATTCCGGTTAGAGGAATCATTTTAATGACGCCACCTACAATAATGAAAGTCTGCACAGCAAACATTAGGGTCAGCCCCAGAGAAACAGATTTGTCAAAAGAATCCTGGGCTGTGATGGAGATTTTAAAACAGCGGTAGGCAATCAGGAAGAAGAGAAGAATGATGGCCGCACCGCCAAAGACCCCCATTTCTTCACAGACTGCGGCGAAAATAAAGTCGGAATGAACCTCGGGGATGTAAGAGGGGGAACCATTCCCGATTCCTCGACCAAAATATCCTCCAGCAGCAATGGCAAAGAGAGATTGGGTAATCTGATAGCCTTTGTTGGAGATGTCTGCCCAGGGGTCCAACCAGGTTGCAACTCGAACTTGAATATGATACAGGAACCGATAACCAAGGATGGCAACCAAGATTGCGGCTCCTACATTCAGTGCAAGAAAGCGAAAGTTTTTTTCGTAGACATAAATCATAAAAATATAGATAAAGAAGAAAACTAAAATAGTCCCCCAGTCTCTTTGGAGAACCAAAAAGCCAATAAAGAGATAAGTGCCTAGCCAGGTCATCCATTTTGGAGTAATCTTGAAAAAGGGGTCTGTCCAGCTCTTGGAATAATAGCAGGAGAGAAACATAATAAATAAAATCTTGGTAATCTCGGCCGGTTGAAAAGAAAAATTTCCAAAGCTGATCCAGTTTCGGGAACCATTGATGGTATCACCAAAGATAAGGGTTGCAAGAAAGAGTCCCACCCCGCCGATAACATAGAGCATCCATAATTTATTCCAGAATTTAATGTTGTAGTAAAGGGCGTAAGATGCAAAAAAAGCCGCACCGCCAATGGCAACCCAGACAATCTGTCGGATGCCATACTGAATATTAATGCGACACAACAAAAGAACACCAATGGTAATCAACATACATGCCATCAGCACAATAAACTTGTCCCCCATTTTACAGAGAACAATAATCGTATAAATTAAAACAAAGAGACCCAACAAGCCTCCGCCAATATAGAGGATGTTAGGATTATAGCCGTTTGCCATGTACAGAAGAAAGAATCCAAGAAGATTCATCAACATTAAAAGGTAGGCAGGACGGCGGTAATTGAGGCCAGTGAATTTGCTCATAAAACCATATCCTTTCTGCCTTACATCTCAAAGACAAACCGGATTCCGCCGACGGAGATTTCGTCCTGAGGGTCCAACATTACTCGGTGAGCAATCCTTTGCCCGTTGATGGTGGTTCCATTCCGGCTTCCTAAATCCTCTAAAAACCATTCCCCGTCTTCATACCAAATCCGGACATGACGAGCAGAAATAAAGTTTTCTCGGATGGAAATATCACAGGATTTGTTTCGGCCGATAATGGCTTCGCCGTAAATCATATACCGTTTTTGGAGGGGATTTTCCAAGGTCTTTTTGGTGGAAAGAGTTCGCAGACTTGCAGTAGCTACACCGCTGACGTTTACGCGGTCGCTTTCGAAACGACTCATTTTTTTCACATCCAGATAGATTAGACGGATAACGCCAAAAATAAAGAGATAAATAATTACGGTAAAAACATAACTTAAAACGGTGGACAAAAGATTATAAAATGTCATTTCCCTCACCTCCAACGATTAGGATTCCCAATGTTTTCATTATATACAAGGAAATAGAAAATGTCAATGGAGAGGAAATGAAAAGACAGGTGCCATAGAGAATCGTGTTTATCAATATTCATCATTGATTAAAAAACCTGTCGCAATGAATATGGAATTATGAAAATAAATAATACAAAGAAAAAATCCTGTCGAGAGACAGGATTTTTTGGAGCTGGTGATGGGACTCGAACCCGCAACCTGCTGATTACAAATCAGCTGCTCTGCCAATTGAGCTACACCAGCACAAGGGCTATTCTATCATGTTTCGAGAAAAATGTCAACAGTTTTTCTCAAAAATCAGTTTCGTGGCCGGCTACAATATCGAGTGTCGCCCTCCTGGATGGCAATTTGACCGTTCAAATGGTTAATTAAGTCCTTGGAGAAACTCTCTACCATAGCAACAGGCAGATAGAGGGGCAGAGAAACCTTGTCGGTGTATTCCGCTTCCCCCTGAAGAATTTGCTCCCGTTTGGAGAGGTAGTTTTGTAAAGAACCCCACAAAGTATATTCGCAGGTGAGGGTCAGTTCCTTGCAGAGAATCATGTCCAAAAGTCCAGCCGCTTCTACTCCGGCTTTGGCCGATTTAGAGTAGGCATGAACCAGCCCTCCGGTACCAAGCAAGGTCCCACCAAAATATCGGGTTACTACCACAATCAGATTGGAGAGCCCTTCTTTTCGCAGAATATCCAGAACCGGCATGCCAGCAGTACCGCCCGGTTCCCCGTCGTCGCTGTATCGTGCCAGCTGATTTTCTTCAATAATATAGGCATATACATTGTGGGTAGCATCCCAATACTCCTGCCGAAGTCCATTCAAAAAAGTCAAAGCCTCTTCCTCGGTGGAAACAGGCTTGACGGTGGCAATAAAACGTGAACGCTTCTCGATGATTTCGGCACTGGCCTCTTTTGCGATGGTAGTGTATTGTTCTTTCATAACGAGAACTCCTTTGTTGTTCTAAGGATTAGTATACCGAAATCCGGTGAAAACTACTGTCGAAGTTTGTCGAAAACGAGAAATTTTCTTAAGGCATAAATCCGGCAGAAAAGGGAATCCTATCCAAAAAGAAAGGATGGGGCAGATGACGGAACGAATCAACATTACCGCAAAGATTCAGGAGAGTCGGGAATATATTGCAGCCCGGTTTCAACTGGGCAAGAATTTTGACTTTGTTCTTCGGGATTTTCAGGTTAGGTTTGGAGATCACTGGGCGGACGGATTTCTAATCTTCTTTGACGGCATGGTAGATAAAAGCTTTATTAACCGAGACTTGATGCGTGGACTTTTGCAGGGTGGTGAGATTGAGAAGGGAAAGTCCCGGGAGGAAACTGTCTTTGAGAAGATGACACCGCTTGGTCCATTGTCCATCATCCGGGATTTTGATACCGTAGAGGAAAATGTTTCCTTTGGATTTTGTGTAATTTTTGTGGATGGATGTTCTTGTGCCTTTGCGGCAGATGTGAAAAATTGGCGAGGCAGAAGTGTGGGGCAACCCCTTCAGGAGTCCAGCCTGTCGGGACCTCAGGAGGCCTTTAATGAAGTGATTATCACTGACCTTGCCTTGATCCGTAAGATATTAAAAACTCCCTCTCTGATTGCAGAAAATATTCCAATTGGCAGCGAAAGTAGAACTCCTTGCGGACTTTTATATATTGATGGTGTTACCAATAAGAAATTAGTAGACCAGATTCGGAAACGGCTTCAAGAGATTGATGTTTCCTATATTTTTTCTACCGGAGATGTGGAAATGCTTCTGGAGGATAAGAGCTTCTTCCCCATGACCCATACCCTCCGGACGGAACGCCCCGATCGAGCCGCGGCTATGCTGGCGGAGGGGAAGGTTGTACTGTTGGTTCAAGGAAGTCCCTTTGCGTTGGTGCTCCCTACTACTGCCACTGATTTAATTGAAGTGTCCGAGGATAACTATGTCCGGGTGTCCGAGGCCAACTACATGCGCCTTGTCCGGCTTTTGGGAATTTTTCTTGCTCTTTTTCTTCCCGGGGTTTTTGTAGCGGTGCTTTTGTTTCATCCCGAGATGCTCCCTACCGATCTGCTTCTTGCCATCGAGGCAAGTCGTGAGCCGGTACCTTTTCCTTTGGTTGCAGAGCTGGTTTTGATGGTACTTGCTTTTGAACTTATCAAAGAGGCATCGGTGCGGGTTCCAAGTCCAGTGGGATCTACCTTGGGAATTATAGGTGGTTTGATTTTAGGACAGGCGGCAGTGGAGGCGGGGATTGTAAGCCCTCTGCTAATTATTGTGGTGTCCATGGCGGGACTAGGTTCTTTTGCTATGCCCTCGGTCAGCTTGTCTCGTTCTGTCTCCTTGCTCCAACTTGTTTTCATTGTTTTAGGGGCAATGGTAGGACTTTTGGGAATTGTCTGCGGAGTTTTTCTCTGCGGAAGTGTTCTGGCGGCCTCTGAAACCTATGGGGTTCCTTTTCTTTCTCCCCTGACGCCCAAAAACGGTGATTCGATTTTTGGCACTCTCTTTATTAAACCAATTTGGAAAAAGGAACTGCGTCCCCGGAATCTTCAAACCCAAGACCCAGTAAAACAACCGCGTATCAGTAGAAAGTGGATACTAGGTCGAAAAGGAGAGGATGTATGATGGAGCAAAAAAGAAGATATTTGGGTAAGTGGGAATTTGGGTGTTTGGTCTTTCATGCCTGCTTTTATAAGATTTTTACCACCTATCCCAAGCAATTCTATGTCATCAGTGGAACGGCGGGATGGCTGACTGCACTTTATACGGGGCTACTCTTTTTAGTTTTTTTTGGCCTGGCACTCTATCTTGTAAACCGCTACAGGGTAAAGCTTTCTGGCGTTCTCCTGCAGGTGGGAAAGATTCTCCTTGCCGGGTACTGGATTTGCTCGGCGGGATATGCCCTGGGGGAATACACCAGGGTGCTTCAGGAGGTTGCCTTTCCTCGATCGCCCCAGTGGTTTTTGGGAGGAACTTTGTTGCTGGGTGCGTTGGTAACCGTCCTTTGTGGTGGTAGAGCGGTATATCGAATGCATTCCCTGACAGTTTTTGGAATAGGTCTTTCTATGGCGGTAGTAGCAGTTTTGGGAATCAAGTATGCCCAACCAGTTTACCTGACCCCGTGGCTGGGAACGGGAGCGGGACAAGTTTTCGGAACAGGACTTTCCACCCTCTTTTTTTATACTGATGCAATCATGATTTTTCAACTGATTCCAAGATGTCGCAGAGAAGTATCGGTTTGCCGGACCGGATTCTTAGGCGCTGCCCTGGCAGTTGTCTTGAATGTAGCCTTGGTATTGGTTGCGTCCATGTCCCATTCTTCTGCTTTAAGCGGCGTCTCTGGCAATATAATCTATCCCCTGACTAAGGCGGCATATTTTGGGAACTTCTGGTCCAGAATGGATGCCATGTATCTGATTGCCTTGATGACCTCCGGATTCCTGTATCTCTCTATGGCTCTACATCTCTTCTTCTTGGCAATTAAGGGAGTGGGAAGAACCTCGATTCGAGGTAAGAAAACAGCGGCAATTTGTCTTGCCGGAATTCTTTGTGTATCTCTTACCGGATGTTACGATAGCCGGGAGGTGGAGGCGGCAGCATATGCGGTAGCGTTGGGAATTGATCAGGGAGGGAGTCAAAGATTCCAGTACACCTTTCAGCTTTCCAATCCGCTGGAACTGGGAGGGAGCATGGAAACCTCTTCCGACAGCCAATCTGCGGGCGAAGAAGAGGATACCAAGGAGAATAAGACAGTCAGTAATATTACCATTGAGGCAGATGATTTTTACCTTGCCTTAAATCAACTGAAAAGTCATCTAAGCAAGGAACCGGATTTCTCCCACTTGAAGCTATTGGTGTTCTCGGTGGACACAGCAAAAGAGGGAATCTTAGAACATGCCTCTCTGCTATTTCGGGAGCAGGAAGTAAGACCCAGTACCAATGTTTGTCTCGCGGAATCTGCCGGAGAATTTTTAAAAAAAGTCAAGCCTACTTTAGAACAGAGTACGGCTCGATACTATGAACTCTTTTTCCAGAAGAAAAACACTCCCTATGCTCCGGTGGTGGAGCTGCGGGAGTTTGTCTCCCGGGGGACAGACGGAGGCTGGGATCCGGTTCTCCCTGTTGCGACTCCGGAAAAGCTTACGGGAATTGGTATCTTCCGGAAAGGGAAACTGGTGGCAACCATGGACGGAAAAGCAGCAATGTTATATGGGATTTTAAGCGGAGAAGCGAAAGAAGTTGCTATACAGGCTGGAGATTCTACGTTTTTGGTTAGTAGTAAAGATTCGCCAGAATTTGTTCCAGGGCAAAGCGCCGGTTCTCGTCGTATCACCATTCAAACTAGATTAACAGCGGAGATTCTTTCGGGCAGCAAAACGGACGCTGATGCCCTGGTAGAGAAGCTGGAGGAAGAAACAACATCGCTTTTGCGGGAAACCATCCGGAAAAGGACGGATGTTCTGGGAATTGGAGCATGGATACGCAGCGGAATGCTTCACGAAAAGGAATGGAAGAGACTGAACTGGCATAGGGGTTTGGATAAGCTGGAGGTTTTTAGCCAAATTCAGATAAAAAATATAAAAAATTTACAAAAATAGGAAAATAATGGTTGACATTTCCGGAAAATGCGGTACAATATTGTCATAAAAGAAAAAACAAAATCTTTTTTTGAAAGGTAGTGGACGTATGGCAATCAAAGCAACAGGCATTGTACGGAGAGTTGACGAATTAGGAAGACTGGTACTGCCCAAGGAATTACGGAATACCATGCAAATTCAGCATGATGATCCTTTAGAAATTTATGTGGAAGAGGATCGGATTATCTTAAAGAAGTATCAGCCCACTTGTGTATTTTGTGGCAGTAGTGAGGAACTTGTGGATTTTGGAGACAAAAAGGTTTGTAAGAACTGCATCGAGGCAATGCGGACACAAGCGGAAGAAAATTAATAAAAAAGGCTTCCCCGTTTGGGGGAAGCTTTTTTGCTACAACAACCAATTCGCCACCAGAATTGAAAGAAGAATTCCAACAGTATCAGCGGTCAGGGCAGACGCTAAGGTATGTCGGCTGTTCTTGATACCCACTGCCCCGAAGTAAACCGCTATGGTATAAAAGGTGGTTTCGGTAGAACCCATCATTACGGAGGCTATCTTCCCTGCGGCCGAATCTGGCCCCAGATTTTGAAAAATATCAGTTACAATGGCGGTGGAGGCACTCCCTGAAATAGGTCGAAGTAGTGCTAGAGGTAGTACGTCAGAGGGGAGCCGAAGAAGGTGTAGCACAGGGGCGAAAAAGGTGGAAAGAAGTTCCAGGGAACCGCTGGCCCGAAACATATTGATGGCAACCATCAAGCCAATTAAGGGTGGAATGATACCGACAATGCTCTGAAGACCATCCTTGGCACCCTCTACAAAGCAATCATAAACACCCACCTTTCGAAAAAGACCCGTTCCTACAAAGAGGGCAATCATCAGGGGTACGGAAAAGAGAGAAATATAGGTCAAAGGCGAGACCTCCTTTCCAGAAGCTTTGCCATGGTAACGCCTGCAAGTAGGGCACAAATGCTCACCAGCCAGATAGGGACAATAATTTCTCCCGGGGCAACGGACCCGTATGCCTGCCGAAGAGAAATCAAAGTTGTTGGTAGGAGTTGGATGGAGGCGGTATTGAGGACCACCAGCATACACATAGCGTTAGAGGCCGTGCTTCGGTTCCGGTTCAGTTTGGATAAATCCTGCATTGCCTTAATACCCAGAGGAGTTGCTGCATTTCCCATTCCCAGAAGATTTGCAACCATGTTCATTACTATGCTGCCCCCGGCAGGAGAGTTTTCGTCCAGACCGGGGAACAAAAACCGTAATACCGGACGAAGGAGTTTCGCCATCAGAGAAACCAAGCCAGCCCGTTCCCCGATTCGGGTCAAACCTGACCAGAGACAGAGTATCCCCAAGAGAGAAAAGCAGGTTTCGACCCCACTTCCTGCACCGGTTACTGCCGCGGCGGCAGTCTGTTCCAGTTGTCCGGTGAAGAGAGAAACGACCAAGGATATCAGGATCATACCGCCCCAAATCATGTTCAGCATGAATGCACCTCCTACGAAATGGTATCATTGGTTATTCTTATGCATTTTTGGGGACAAATAGCCCTTTTTTGGACGAAATAGTACTTGAATTTCCGGAGAATGTGTAGTATAATGAATTATTATGGATTAGCTATATGTATTTATAGAGAAAAATTGAAGAGAAAGGTTGATTGTAATGAAAAACACTGAGAAAACAATGGAGAAAATCGTTGCGCTTTGTAAAGGGCGTGGCTTTGTCTATGCCGGTTCCGAAATCTACGGCGGTTTGGCAAATACCTGGGATTATGGTCCTTTGGGCGTAGAGTTCAAGAATAATGTGAAGAAGGCATGGTGGAAGAAGTTTGTTCAGGAGAGTCCCTACAATGTAGGTCTGGATGCGGCAATCCTGATGAACCCCAAAACTTGGGTGGCATCCGGCCACGTAGGTGGTTTTGCAGATCCGTTGATGGATTGTAAGGAATGTAAAACCCGTTTTCGTGCCGATAAGTTGATTGAGGATGCAGCAGGCGTTTCGGCAGATGGCTGGTCTGATGAAAAGATGATGGAGTATATTAAAGAGAATGAACTTCCCTGTCCCAACTGCGGTAAGCATAACTTTACCGATATCCGGAAGTTCAACCTGATGTTCAAGACTTTCCAGGGTGTTACGGAGGATAGCACAAGTGAACTGTTCCTTCGCCCTGAGACTGCACAGGGTATCTTTGTGAACTTCAAAAATGTACAGAGAACCTCCCGGAAAAAGGTTCCTTTCGGTATCGCACAGGTTGGTAAGTCCTTCCGGAATGAGATTACACCCGGTAACTTTACCTTCCGTACCAGAGAGTTTGAGCAGATGGAACTTGAGTTCTTCTGTAAGCCGGGTACCGACCTTGAATGGTTCAAATACTGGAAAGACTACTGTAAGAACTTCCTGCTCTCTTTGGGTATTGCAGAAGAGAATTTGAAACTTCGTGATCATGAGCAAGAGGAACTTTCTCACTACAGCAATGCAACAACTGATATTGAGTTTATGTTCCCCTTTGGTTGGGGCGAACTGTGGGGTATTGCAGACAGAACGGACTTTGACCTGAAGCAGCATAGTACCCACAGTGGCGAGAAGATGGAATATAATGACCCGGAAACCGGTGAGAAATATGTTCCCTATTGTGTAGAACCCTCTCTGGGTGCAGACCGTGTAACCTTGGCATTTTTAGTAGAGGCCTATGACGAAGAGGTAATTGATGCCGAGAAGAATGATGTTCGTACCGTGCTTCACTTCCATCCGGCACTGGCTCCGGTTAAGGCAGCTGTTCTGCCCCTTTCTAAGAAGCTGTCTGAACCGGCAAGAGAAGTATTCGCTCAGCTTGCAGCAGAGTTTAACTGTGAATTTGACGATGCCGGCAGTATCGGTAAGCGGTATCGCCGTCAGGACGAGATTGGTACTCCTTTCTGTATCACTTACGACTTTGATTCCGAAGAGGATAACAGTGTAACC
The DNA here is from genome assembly GCA_045540375.1 of Ructibacterium sp. Taxonomy (GTDB): domain Bacteria; phylum Bacillota; class Clostridia; order Monoglobales; family Monoglobaceae; genus Ructibacterium. Next base: position 250,716 of record JAZQHD010000149.1, read on the forward strand.
ATCCGTCATCGTGATAGTATGGAACAGGAGCGGATTGCCATTGATAAGTTGGTGGATTATATCCGTGAATCCCTGAAGTTCTAATCTATGTCTTTGTATTATGCATTGAAACAATTCCGGCAAAAAGATCGGATCAGCTTTCATATCCCGGGACACAAGGGAGGAAGAGGGTTAAACCCGGAATGGGTTCGGGATGCCTTTTCTCTGGATGTAACGGAATTCTCGGAAACAGACGATTTACAGGATCCCACCGGGATCCTTCAGGAGGCACAAGACCGTGCTGCTGCTATTTTTGGAGCAGGAGCCAGCTTCTTTCTGACCAATGGCTCCAGCCTTGGTTTGGAGGCGGCGATTATGTCGGTCTGCAGACCGGGAGAAAAGCTTTTGGTGGATCGTACCTGCCATAAGGCAGTGGCATCTGCTCTGGTTTTGTCGGGATGTATTCCGGTGTTCCTTGCTCCGGAATTTGATAAGGATCGGGGTCTATACACTGGAATTTCCCCAGAAAAGGTGAAGGAAACTCTGGAACGGGAACCAGATATTCTTGGAATGGTGTTGACATCGCCCACGTATTACGGGATTTGCTCTCCCATCCGAGAGATAGCAGAGATTCTGCACGAAAAGGGAAAGTTCCTAATGGTAGATGAGGCCCATGGTGCTCATTTTAGGTTTCATCCGGCAATGCCAATGTCGGCGCTATCTCAAGGAGCAGATTTGGTCATTCAAAGTGCGCACAAGACTCTGCCGGCCCTGGGGCAATCTTCCCTGTTGCATTTAGGCCGGGAAGCACTGGTTTCTAAAGAGCAGGTAGCATCTTCCTTGCGGCTTTTGATGACCACCAGCCCCTCCTATCTTTTGATGAGTGCCATGGATGAGGCAGTTTCCACCATGGAACAGGACGGACAGGCGCTTTTGGAGATTCTTTACAAAGAAATTGAATTCCTAAAGGAGACGATTCGGGAACAAGGAATTCTGGATTTTGTAGACGAGAAGACGTTGTCGATTTCGCAGGATCCTCTGCGACTGGTGATAGATTTTCGCCGGAGCGGACTCAGTGGCATTGCTGCGGCAGAACTTTTGAAAGAGGTCTATGGAATCTACCCAGAAATGGCAGACCCCTGCCATCTGGTTTTGATTGTAACTGTTGCCAATACCGTGGAAGAACTAGAGATTCTTCGCCATGCACTTTTGGAAATTGCAACCCCGGGAACCGGGGGGAAGGTGTTACCATCCATCCCTATGCCGGAAATGGCACTCTCACCCCGGGAGGCATGGATGGCGGAGAAAACCCAGGTACCATATGATGAGGCATTGGGGAGAGTTTCTGCCGATACTGTGGCGGTTTGTCCTCCGGGTTCGGCGGTGCTGATTCCTGGTCAGTATATTGATGAAAAAACTTTGGCATACTGGAAAGAGATGGATATGCCAGATTCTATTACCGTTGTTGTTTGAGGAAAAGAGGTGAGGGGATGCCCTTAAATACTGTCGTTGGAAATGAAGCTGTCAAACGTATGCTAAAGCTGGCATTGGATTCCGGACGGGTAGGGCATGCCTATATCATTGAGGGCAAGAAAGGTACCGGCCGGATGACTCTGGCAAAGGCCTTTGCCTCTATGGTACTGAAGACCGAGAGCTTAGAGAATCATCCCGATTTCATGATAGCTACCAACCAACGCTATGATGTGGATAAAAAGAAAGAGGGACTTGCTATTCAGGCGGTACGGAGTATGAAGGCAGATATGTATATCAAACCTTACTTGGATGGGAAGAAGGTTTATATTATTCCCCAAGCGGATTTGATGGAGGCACCCGCACAGAATAGCTTATTAAAGGTGTTCGAGGAACCGCCGGAATACGGTATGATTATCATGTTGGCAGAGAATGCCAATGAATTCTTACCCACCATTTTATCCCGAGCGACCTTGCTGCGGACTCAGCCTCTTTCGGCAGAGGAAGTAGCAACCTATTTAACGAAGGAAAAGGGAATCTCTCAAGAAAAAGCGGAGCAATTGGCAATTTTAAGCGGTGGAGCCATTGGTAGAGCGTTGGATTTGCTAGAGGACGAAACGATGATTGCACTGCGGGAGGATACGTTGAAGAAGTTTCTTGCTATGGTAGGGGGAACCTATCGGGAGATGTTTGAATTTGTGAAGTTTTTAAAGACAAACAAAGGAAGTATTTCTATGATACTGGAGTTCTTGCTCAGTTGGTGCCGGGATGTGATGTATCGAAAACTCCAGATGCAGGAAATATCTATTACCAATATTGATAAAGAAAAGGAATTAGCAGAATTCTGCGGGAAACTGCCGCGGGATGCAGCTCTGCGATTGTCTGATGTTGTTGTGAAGTATCAAAAAATGATAGAACAAAATGTAAACTATTCTGGGGCGGTTCTTTGTATGGCCACAGAATTTTGGGAGGAAATCCATGGTAGAAATTATCGGAGTTAAATTTAATAACGCCGGAAAGGCGTACTATTTTGATCCCAAAGGGATTCAGACGAAGGTGGGAGACCACGTTTTGGCGGAGACCGCCCATGGATTGGAGATGGGCAAGGTTGTTATTGCCAATCAGATGGTGGAGGAAAGCGAGATTGTCTCTCCTTTAAAACCCATCCAGCGGATTGCCACCGAGCAGGATTTTAAGCAGGTGGAAGAAAATAAAGAAAAGGAAAAAGAGGCATTCACCCTGGCGGTAGAAAAGATTGCTGAACACAAACTGGATATGAAGCTGGTGGATGCAGAATATACCTTCGATCGAAGCAAGATTCTTTTTTACTTTACTGCCGACGGTCGGGTGGATTTTCGAGATTTGGTTAAGTCTCTTGCAGGTATTTTTAGAACTCGGATTGAACTGCGACAGATTGGCGTGCGGGACGAGGCACGGCAGCTTGGAAGCTATGGAATCTGTGGGAGATACCTTTGCTGCAGCGGGTTTTTGAACGATTTTCATCCTGTTTCCATCAAGATGGCAAAGGAGCAGGGATTGTCCTTAAATCCTACTAAGATTTCTGGAGTCTGTGGTAGGCTGATGTGTTGTCTGCAGTACGAGCAAAACGCCTATGAGGATATGATCAGGAGACTTCCCAAAAAAGGAGAAAAGGTAGCAACCCCCGATGGCGAGGGAGTTGTTGCGGATGTGGCTACATTAAAAGGAAATGTTCGTGTAAGATTCCAGGAGGGAGAAGAGGCCGTTCGGTTTGAAAACTATCCTGTGGATCGGCTTCGTTCCTTGACCGGAAGAAAATGGGATAGTATTCCCGCAGATAGCACGGAAGAAGAACTTCTGGAGGAACCCATCCAGGAGGAAGAAAGCTACGGATTCCAGTCGAAAGCAGAAGAGGTTGAGGAGGCAGCTGTTCTGGAAGCAAAGGCAGATAAGCCTCAGGAGAAGAACCAGAATAAGCATAACAATCGTCGGCGGCGAAATCGAAGAAAACCGTCCGGTGAGAAGAATGCCGACAAGCAGAATCAGCCTCAGGAGAAAAAACAAAATCCGGAAAAGAAGACGGATAAGCCGGTAGGAAATGGTGGCTACGGAAGTGGATATTAAATAAAAAAAGAAGCGAATCATTCGCTTCTTTTTTTATTTTCTGTTGTTTGTTATTCCTCCAGACCAGGGGAAGTGGTGTAATGTGGTCTAGTTGTGTTACTGGGATTAGATGTGTTTTCTTCGGTATCGTCTCCGTTATCTTCGTCCTCCTCGCCCTCCTCTTCGGGTTCGTAAAACTCATGGTTAGAATGACAATTACCAGGCGCATCGCCCTTAATAAAATAGAAACTGTCGGTGGGGCATCCCTCTACTGCTTGTTTTCCGGTATAGGTGCAGTATTCCAGAGAAATAACATCGGAGGGACGTTTGATTTCCCGATGAGGGGGATCGATTTCTTCATGGATGGTAGTCATGATTTCCCGGAAGACAGTGATACAGGGATTTCCGGAGACGGAAATCTCTTTTGGAATATCATAACCATACCAGACAGCTGCCGCATAGTGAGGTGTATAACCTACAAACCACCGGTCGTTGTTGTCCGAGGTTGTACCTGTTTTACCTGCGGTTTGATAGCCGGAAATGCCTGCTCCGCCGCCGGTACCGGAGGTAACCACTTCTTGAAGCATCTTATGCATAACAAAGGCGGTGGAGGGTTTCATGGCTTGTCTGGATTCTCGGGTAGAGGTAAGAACCACATTGCCGTTACTATCCTTTACCTCCGTGTAGGTATAGGGAGTATGATAGGTTCCGTTATTCCCAAAGGCGGTGTATGCTGCCGCCATTTCAATTGCAGTAACACCGTCGGTCAGACCGCCAAGCGCCAGCTGAGAAAGACCAATGTCGCTATAAATTTTTCCGTCAATATTTCGAGACTTGACCAAGGTGGTAAATCCAAGATTATTTGTCATGAAATCATAGCCTTCCTGAGGACCCATTTCATTCAGTATTTCAACCGGAATGGTGTTCAGGGAGGAACGCAATGCACTACGGACGCTTACACTTCCTCGATAACTGTGATCATAATTCCTGGGAGTCCAATCACCATAGGAGGTTTCTTTATCTACATAAATAGAAGCAGGAGTAATCAAGCCAAGTTCAAGCGCCGGTGCATAGACACCAATAGGCTTGATGGTAGAACCCGGCTGACGGGGGCTGGTAGCACGGTTTAAAGTCAGACTTCCCGGTTTTTCCCCGATGCCACCGACAATGCCGACTACGGCACCGGTTTCCACCTCCACAACTACCATGGCCGATTGAATTCCATCGTTAGGGAAGTTGTCGGTATTGATATAGTATTCTTCCAGCGCATCCTGAACTTCCGGACGATAGGTAGTATAAATCTTCAGACCACCGGAATATAGCATTTTTTCAGCTAGACTTTCAGAATATCCTTCGGCTTTTAAATCACGAAGAACATCCCGGATAACCTGATCCACAAAATAGGAGTTGGTTCCGGCGGGAATATCGGTATCGATTTGGCCCTCTTTGGGATCAACAAAGTCCAGAGGCTCTTTGATGGCAGTAGAATATTCCTTTTGGGTAATATAGCCAAGCTCCAGCATTTTTCCCAAAACCAGTTCCTGCCGGGACTTGTTCTTGTCTGGATTGACAAAGGGATCGTACAGGGATGGATATTGGGTAATGCCAGCTATGGAGGCACATTCTGCGAGGCTCAAATCCTTGACATCCTTATCAAAATACAAATCCGCCGCAGTTTGAACACCGTTAATTCCCTGGGATAGATAAATACAGTTGAGGTACAACTCCAGGATTTCGTCCTTGCTCAGTTTTTTCTCCAGTGCCGCGGCACGAGAAATCTCCTGAACCTTCCGGGCGGCTGTCTGTTCGCTTTCTCCGGTGATGTTTTTGATCAGCTGCTGGGTGATGGTGCTTCCGCCTAAGGATGCCGATCCACCCTTGCCAATAATCTTTTTACCAAGCCAGGTTATGGTCGCCTTTGCAGTCCGTTTGATGTCGTATCCTTTGTGTTCGTAAAACCGCTCATCTTCAATGGCAACAAAGGCGTTTCGAAGATGTTCCGGCGTATCCTCCAGGTCTACCCAGACCCGATTCTCGGTGGAACTAATGGATTGAACCACGTGTTCCTCGCCAGTTTCCGGATCAACATAAACCAAGATGCTATTCTGGTGCAAGGTGAGACTGTCTACGTCGATGTCGATATTTCCCCAAAGGCCGAATACGGCACCGGCAAAGAGAATACCAATCAGCAATACTCCAATTGCAAGAGTAATGCTAAAGATAAGCAGGAATTTTTTCACAGAACTTTGCATGCTAAAATCTCCCCTATCTGAAATGCTGGTTGTTTCAACAATATACTAAGTATATTATATCACATTATTTGGTATAAAAAGCTATTTCCTTGTTAATAATAGATTAAATTAGTGTTACAGACGATTTCGGAACACAAGATATGGGGGTGCTTTTGTGGGAAAAAAAGTTTTTAAAAGCTTGACTTTGGGAGTTGTTGTCTTTGTAGCGGCTATTTTGGTGGGATATTTTGCATATCTTATTACCTATCGGTATCAGATACAAAAAATGCAAGAGAATATGATGCCAAATGATTTTGTTTCGGCAACTCCTGCTTATCGGGAGATCGTACCCACGACAGGAGAAGCAGCGCTGACAGAGTATTATCTAGCAAGATTGGAAAACAACGATATTGCCATCTACACGGTGGCAGAGGATGGAGTAAAATTTTTATATCGGCTGGATATCTACACGGGGAATTTTCCGGCAGAAGAATTACTCCGCTTAAAAAACGGAGTAGTGCTAAGAAATCGTCGGGAATTGGCTTCTTTTGAGGAAGATTATACCAGTTAAAATCAAAAAGCCTCTTTACAATTCGGGCAAACTGTAGTAGAATATAAAAAAATGATTGGAGGACTTAAAAAATGGAAAAATATGTTTGTACCTTGTGCGGTTATGTTTATGACGAGGCGGCAGGGGATCCGGATAATGGCATTGCTGCCGGCACGAAATGGGAAGATCTTCCCGAAGACTTTACCTGCCCTCTTTGTGGAGTAGGCAAGGACCAGTTTGAACAAGAATAGTATTCGTACAAAAAGAGCTATGGTATTTTTGCCATAGCTCTTTTTTATGTTCAGACAGGGTTTTGGCTGTTCCGGCGATATTGAGAAGGAGTTTGCCCCATCATTTACCCATGTTTCTGACAGATTCCATGGTAACTACAATACTCACAGGCATCGTGTTTGTAGGTGCGATAGGGATTGGCACCAATTACGCCATCGGCAATGTCTGCGGCAGATTCTTGAATTTTCCGGTTTGCTTCGGCAATCCGGCGGGTTAGGTCTTCTCGGGAAACAAAGGTTGCTTTTTCCTTGGGGACAAAGGTGTCCTCTCCGTCGCCGGTATAAGCAGAAATAACCTCCGGTTCATCTACAATCCAGCCTCTTGGTTTCATTTTCTTATCTAGTGCCAGGTCCAAATCACCCCGGATCTCTCCCTCAGGGATAATGGGGTCATTCATTTGGAGATAAAACATGGCGGCAGGAGTGGCATTCTCCATGCTATTGCATAGCGCATTGGAATAGAGAAGCGGCTGTAGGGTGATGCCGTCTTTGGCAAGTGTGATATCTAAATCTTTGGCAGAGGACTTGTAGTCCACAATGCTGACCAGAGTTTTTCCATTTTCTGTGGCGGTATCGGCACGGTCAATAAAGCCGTTGATTTTAGCAAGCTCGGTGCCGTCGGCCGCTTTTACAGAAAGGGCAGGAACCGTTCCTTTGGTGCCGATGGTAACCTCAAATCCGTAGGGACGAAAGCGACTTCCTCGGTAGAATTTTACCACTTCCCAAGCGGTCCGTGCGGCAATTTCTTTCATCCGTAGAACAATATATTGATAGTAGGCAGATGCCTCGTAGAGAAGACTACTGTTTTCTTTAGCCTCTTTTTCGATGGCAATACCAACACTACGGAAGCAGTCCTCTTTTTCGATGGCAGAGAAGTCTGTGCCTGCCTCTTTCAAATCAGCAAAATATCGGTAGAGTGCCGCATGCTGAATGCTGCCCATGCTTCGGGGTTCCATTCCGGCCAGCTCCCGTTCTCGAAGAAGAAGTCCATATGTCAGGAAATATCGGAAGGCACAGGAATGATAGGTTTCTAACTGGGATGCACTTAAGTGTAGCGGTGCTCCATACAGAGCAGTTGCCAGTTCTTTAGAAATAGCAACTGGCGGTGCTGCATTCATGGAAGTCTGGAGCTGCATCAGTGCTTCTCGATGCTCCGGACTATTTTGAAACCAATGATAAAGCTCTAAAAGGGGCGGCGATAAGGAATCAGGATTACCGCCGCAATCAGCAAGGGCGGTTGCTAGCAAGGAGAATGCACCCGAGCCTCCCTCGACACCAGATAGAGGGTCGTCGGTGGCATCTGGGTTGACAATTTCTGCCCGAGGTAGTAACTCCCGAACCCGTTTCATGATGCCGGATGGCTGGTAGGTTCCTCCGTCATTATCCAAGAGGGGGCGGAAGAGAAAGAGTTTTTCGGTGGGTGCGGTGAGGACGGCATAGAGAAGAAGCTGTTCCTCCCGTTGCTTGCTTTCCAAACCTGGTGCAAGCTCTAGTCCCATTTTTTGAAGAATATGACGTTCCCCGTCTGAAAGGAATCCCTCGGTAGAAAATCCCTTAGGAAAAACGCCCTCGGTCAAATCCAGAACCAGGACCACCTTGGCACCGCTGCTTCGGAATCGGTCTATCTGGCTAAAAACAACGCAATCCAGAGTTTGAGGTGTTCGGCCAATATCGGTGTTGGTACAGGTTTCTTCGAAAAGCTCGGAGAACTGTTGGTAGGTCATAGGAGTGTTTTTCATGACCGCTGTTAGTTGGGCAAGAATGGATAACACTGAATTCCAACTTTGTTGATAGACGTCGGAAAGGTCGCTATCTCCTCTGTCCAATGCTTCTTGGGCGAGTTCGGCAATCCGGTCAGAGAGTCCGCTATCCTTTAACCAGGATAAAAGGGCGGCGGCAATTTCGCCTCCGGTTTTTCTGCCGGAGATGGCAGATTCCAGAGCCGAAACACCGGATAGAAGTACATTTTTAGTGTGGTTAATTTCCGCTAAATCATAAGCGCCGTGAGGGGGAAGATGCTCCCAATGTTCTGCCTGCCACATAGAGTGGGTAGGTGCGGTCGCTAAAATATAGTTTTCCAATCGATCAATTTCTCCTCGAGACAAAGGGAAAATCTCACTTCTGGCAATGGTCATAATTCGCTCGTAAGAATGACCGTAAGCAAGAATATCCAAAGTACCAAACAAAAGACGGAGAAAAGGCTTAGAAGAAAGACGGTCTTTGGCATCTAAAAAGACGGGAATGCCACGAGTTCCAAAGACCGAGGGAAGAATCCGGGCGTAGCTTTCGGTGTTTCGAGCGAGGATTAAAAAGTCTCGGAACCGATAATGTTCGGTTCGACAGAGCCGAACAATCAGGTCGGCGGCGGACTCAATCTCCCGATAGCGGTTTTGGACCTCGTAAAGGCAGACGGAATCAACAGGTTCTTCGTAGGGTTTGGCGCGGTAATCAAAATAATTCTGCTGAAGGTAGGAAAGACCATTCTCGCACTGATGGGATGAAAGAATGAATGTAGGTATTTCTTCAACCCCAAACTCCTTTGCGGTTTCTTGTAGCTTTCGTCCGGTTGCCTCTACGGGGGCAAAGATGCCGCCATAACTGTTCTGTGAGGAGGTGTCTAAGTAAACAGATACATCCATTTTCAACATCAGTTCTCCCAAAGCTCGATGTTCTACCGGGGTAAAAGAGCGAAAATGCCGGATAAAAAGTTTGCCTCGTAAAAAGGAACAGTTCTTTAACCGGGGGCAGACCAAAGAAAGATTATCCTCCGCATCGGCGTGATGCTCCTCGATAAGTTGGTTGTAAATCTGGTAAAGCTGAGACAGTTCATCCAACTTTTTGGAAAACTCAGGAATTTCGGTATGTTCTGCTGCAAACTGTAACGTCTGGGGAGATATGCCGTAGCGCTTACATTCCGAGATAGTATCGGCAAGAATCTTGGCAAAGCCTTTCTGGCGAAGATTTCGCTTTAGGTAGGTTAGGGTATCTCCTGCCTGTTCCAATGCCCGGGCGGCAATAACATGCTTTCCGGCACCATCAATATACTGCATCCGCAGGGGACCCATTTCGTGAAGAGTCAGGTTGCATAGCCGGGAAAAGGTAATTACCTTAATCGACTTTTGTGCCGGGAGGCCAAACTGCCGAATGATTTCTTTTTCGGTGTAGAGAGAAAACTGCTCAGGAACCAGAACCCAAGAGAGTTCTCCCCGGTTCATCCGGTCGGTCAGTTCCTGATAAAGATGTTGGGTTTTCCCGCTGTGGGCAGGACCTTGAATCAGTTGCAGCATAGGTTCACCTTCTTACTAACTTCAAAATATCCTCTAATCCGTTTAGTATGATGTCGGTACCAACCTTCCTAAGAGCATCCTCGGAAAAAGAGGTGGTAACAGCCGCACAGGTCATACCGGCTGCTTTAGCGGCTTTAACGCCGTTTAGGGCGTCCTCAATCACCAGGCAGTCCTTGGGACTTTTCCCCAACTTTTCTGCCGCCTTGAGGTAGGCCTCCGGATCAGGCTTTTTTTTGGTAACATCACTTCCTGAAAGAATCAGAGAAAAGCACGCTACCGGAATCTTTGCTGCGTCCAGGGAAACCAAAAGTTTTTTTCGTTCTGAACTGCTGACCAGAGCAGTGGTAATGCCTGCCTGGTGGAGAGCCCGGATGGTATCGGCGGCATGGGGGTAGACCATTAGTTCCTGATACACGGTTTCGTTGTAGTAGCGGTACATGGCATTCATAGTTTCCTCGGTTTTTTCCGGGATGCCGGCATCCTTGCAGGGACCCACGATGAAGAACTCTTCTCCGGCACCCAAAAAGGGTTCAAAGAATTCCCGGGTAGCAGTGATGCCGACCTCAGCAAGGGCCCTGGTTGCCGCTTTGATAATTACCGGCTCAGAATTGACTAAAACGCCGTCCATGTCAAATAATACTGTATTCATAAAAGCTCCTTTTATAAGATGATTTCTTTTCCGTTTAGGTAGGAAAGACAACCGCTGTCATTCCTAAAGTCAAAGAGAATCCGGTAAGATATCAGGTGCTGATAACTACCCTTATCGTCTTTGGGTGCGCCATACTTTACATCCCCAACCAAGGGATGCCCTAGATGGGCAAAGCCAGCTCGAATCTGATGGGTTCGCCCAGTGAGAAGTTCGGCTTCTATGGTGGCAATCTTTCCGGGTTTTAGCACTCGATAAAGGGTGCGACAAGAGGTAGCACCGGGGACTTTGGTTTCAGAGAAAAGCATTCGCCGGTTTTTCTCGTCCTTGGAAAGCCATCCGGTAATTTCCCCAATTTCCGGTTCCGGTGTACCGTGGGTTTCGCAGAGGTAAAACTTCCGAATTTCCTTGTCCTTGATTTTTTGGTTAAGAATCCGCAAACTCTCTGCATCCTTGGCACCAATGACCATACCGGATGTGTTCCGGTCAATTCGATGGCAAAGAGAGGGTCGGAAGGTATTCTCGATTTCCGGATGGTAATCGCCCTTTTTGATTAAGTAGGCACGCATTTCAGTTTCCAGAGAGTCTTCTCCCGGTTCCCCCTGGGAGGGAAGTCCGGATGGCTTGTTCATAACAATAATATGCTCGTCTTCGTAAACTACCCGGAGCATATGTTGGAAGATGGGGGTGGCATCGCTTTTTTCCGTTATTACAAATAATTCGTCATTGCAGTAGACTTCCAGATGATCTCCCTCTCCCAACCGCAGGCTTCCGTCTGTGATTCGTTTTCCGTTGACTTTGATCCGTTTTTTTCGCAAGGATTTATAGATGAGACCCTGGCCTGCTTCCGGCATGACTTTAGACAAGAACTTGTCCAGCCGCATTCCGTGGTCATTTTTCTTGGCGGTAAATTCTCTCATAGCTCAGGCCTCTTTCCCGAAAATTTGATTGGCAATTAATACATCTGCCCGGGCATCCCTGGCGAAGTGATCTGCTCCTACGAATTTAACGTATTCCTCGTTTAAAACCGCACCCCCCACCATAATTTCTGCGGTACATCCGGCTTTTTTCAAAGCTGTGATGGTATCTTTCATGGCGGTAACTGTGGTGGTCATCAAAGCGGAGAGTCCAATCAGTTTGACCTGATGCTCCATGGCGGATGCTACCACCTGATCGATAGGAACATCCTTTCCAAGGTCAATCACCCGGTAGCCATAGTTTTCAAGTAACATTTTGGCAATATTTTTTCCGATATCGTGAATATCTCCGGCAACCGTTGCAAGAAGAATGGTTCCTTTATCCATACTCCCTTGGGGAACGGAGGATTTTAGAATGTCAAAGCCGCATCGAACCGCTTCTGCCGCTTGTATCAACTGAGGTAGGAAAAGTTGACCTTTTTCATATTGCTCTCCAACCATGTCCAGGGCGGGAATAAATTCTTCATCAATAATGGAAAGGGCATCCCGGGTAGTTAAAAGTTCCCGGGTTTTATCTGCGGTTTCTGTTTGGCGACCCTCCATAATGTATTCTTTTAGGGTCCGTTCTGCCTGAACCGAAGGGACAGGCGACGGAGTTGATTGGCTGAAATGCCCGATGTAGTCGGTGGCGTCTTTATCCTGATTGTTTAGTACCCGGAAACTTCGAACGGCATCCATCATAGGCTCCGATAAGGGGTTGATAATAGCACCGGAAAGCCCTGCTCCAAATCCGGCAGCCAAAAAGGTGCTGTTTAGAATCGGGCGGGAGGGCAAGCCAAAGGACACGTTGCTGACACCCAACACCGTATGAAGACCAAGTTCTGTTCTGACCAGAGTTACCGCTTTTAAGGTTTCCAGTACCAGTTCCTGTTGTGCCGAAGCGGTCAAAACAAGACAGTCAATGAGGATATCTTCTTTGGGAATGCCATATTTTTCAGCTTCTTTAACAATTTTTTTCGCAATAGCAAGACGCTTTATCGCAGTTTCTGGAATTCCAGATTCGTCCAAGGTAAGACCAATAACTGCGGCACCATATTTTTTGGCAATCGGAAGGATAGCATCCAGACTCTCCTGCTTTCCGTTCACAGAGTTAATTAGAGGTTTTCCATTGTAGACCCGCACTGCCTTTTCGATGGCGGCGGGATTAGAACTGTCAATCTGCAGGGGTAGATTGGTAACGGCTTGTACCTCTTGCACGGCTTTTTTCAGAGTTTCCGCCTCGTCAATGTCGGGAAGACCACAGTTGATATCCAGTGCATCCGCACCAGACTTTTCCTGGGAGATTGCTTCTCCGGCGAGATAACCAAAATCCTGTTCCCGGAGCTTTTCCTTCAAAAGCTTCTTTCCGGTGGGGTTGATTCTTTCTCCAATTACGGTGATGCCATCATCAAAGACAGTGGTTTTGCAGGCAGAGGAAATGGCAGTGATTTTCTTTGGGTTTACCTGTTTTGGAGCAATGCCCTGGAGGTTGGTTGCCAAAGCCGAAATAAAGTCTGGGTTGGTGCCACAGCACCCGCCCAGGATCCGAACACCTTTTTGGGCGAGCTTTGCCATAAAGCTTCCGTATTCCTCCGGTGTTACCCGGTAGATGGTTTTGCCATTCTCCATTTCAGGAAGACCGGCATTGGGTTGTACCATGACAGGAACCCGGGAATAGGCAAGAAGAGTATCCACAATAGGTTCTAATTCTTTGGGGCCTAAGGAACAGTTTACGCCCAAAGCATCCACCCCGAGGCCGGATAAGGTAATGGCGGCACTCTGGGGATCAACGCCCACAAAGGTTCTTCCGTCTTCCTGATAGGTCATGGTAACAAAGACCGGAAGATCAAAGTTCTCCTTTGCTGCAAGGACTCCGGCTTTTACCTCCAAAAGGTCGGACATGGTTTCAAAAAGAATGATATCCGCTCCGGCGTCTGCACCGGCTTTTATTTGTTGTAAGAATAAGTCGTATGCTGTTTCAAAGGTCAGGGTTCCCATGGGTTTCATCAATTGTCCCAGAGGTCCAATGTCCAGCGCAACGTACTTGGCACCACTTTCCTTGGCAAGCTGTACGCCGGCAGTAATCAGCTCCTCCGGAGAGTAGGAACAACCCTTGAGCTTTAGAGCATTTGCTTGAAAGGTGTTGGCAGTAATGACCTGGCTTCCGGCATCTATGTACTTTTTGTGAATCTCCCGGAGAATTTCTGGGTGTTCCATATTAAAAACTTCAGGAAGCCCTCCGGCAGGAAGACCGGCAGCCTGGAGCATGGTGCCCATAGCACCATCGAACAGTAAAAAGTCTTTTTGCATATGGGATTTAAGATTCATGGGAAGAATCCTCCTTCTGGAACTGGCACTGCTCTTTGAAGGAGCAGGCGGCACAGTGGTGTTTGGTTTTATGACAGGGAGCAGTGGTAATTCCCAGGATTGCAGTAACCGATTTTCTTGGTAGCATCAGGGAGTGTTCGGTTACAGTGAGACCGAGTTTTCTTGGGGCATCCAGAATTTCCAAGATTCGGTGTTGGAGCGTAATGGGGAAATCTCCGTACCCGGGGCTGAACCGGGAGGTAAGGTGAAGTCCGTATGGGAGCGATAGTTTGATCTCCTCTTCGGCACGGTCGCAGAGAACTTCAGTAAGTTCGGTAGCACAAGCATCATAAATGACTGCCTGTGTCATGGACTCCGCTTCAGAAATTCGGATTAGGTTGTCTGCTTCAATCCCTAAGGTTGCGGCTAGGAGAACACATTCTCCACATCCGTTGAGATGCTTTTTTATAGATTCTCCGGGAAGAGGCAGGCTGCATTCCGGGAGAACGATGGAATCTCGGCTCTCCAAAGAAAAAATCCGGTAACAGAACCGTGGCTTGACGGAATCGGTCATAGTTTTGATACAAATGTCCAGAAACGCTTGGGTTTGCAGGTCTAGTTCCTGACCATGATGCCCCAAATACCGCAAGATTTCCTGTTTGTCTGGCACTAATTCCATGGCGATTCCCTCCCCTTTTCTATAATATTAAAATTATAAGGGATACTGGGATGTTTGTCAAATAGATTTTAGGTTTAGAAATTTTCAAAAAAATATGAAAAAAAGGTTTGCTAAATCGCGAAATTTGTGATACAATAAACTTTGATTTTCCCTACGATGGGAAAAGTAGTATCATTTAGGAGGATCATAAGTGAAGAAAAGTATCACAAAACTTGATGTATACAATCAGAAAAAATCCTTTGTTAAGGATGAAATTACCGGGAAGATAAAGCGGTATTTCGGTAAAACCGTAGAGAAAGCTACGCTGCACGAAATTTACACGGCAGTTTCCATGACCATCCGTGATGAGATTATGGAAAAGTGGATGGCATACAACGAAAAAACCGAACAAAAACCTCAAAAGGAGCTTTATTATCTGTCCTTTGAGTTCTTAATGGGCAGAGCGATGGGAAATAACCTGATGAATCTTACCGAAACCAAGCTGTATCGAGAGGTTTTGGAGGAGATGGGTGTTTCTTTGGCAGAGGTAGAGGAATACGAAACCGATGCGGGTCTTGGAAATGGTGGTTTGGGAAGATTGGCTGCCTGCTTCCTAGATTCCCTGACCAATCTGGAGATGCCAGCTTATGGCTGCGGCATCCGGTATGAGTTTGGTCTCTTCCGCCAGAAGATTGTGGACGGCTATCAAATTGAAATGCCGGATCCCTGGCTCCAGAGCGGTAATGTCTGGGATATAGCAAGACCAGAGGATATTAAAGAGGTTCACTTCAATGGCCGCATTGAGGAGTATATGGAGGACGGACAGCTAAAGTTCCGTCATACCGACTACAACACCGTCATTGCAGAGCCTTTTGATATGCCTATTACTGGCTTTGAAAGCGAGACGGTTAATACGCTCCGCCTCTGGCAAGCACGGTCTCCGGAAGTGATGGATATGACCGAATTTAACCGCGGTGATTATGTGAAGGCAACCGAGAATAAGGAGCTGGCAGAGGTTATTTCCAAGATTCTCTATCCGGAGGATAACCACTACGAGGGCAAGATGCTTCGCCTGAAGCAGCAGTATTTCTTTGTGTCAGCAACCATCCAGTGGATTCTTGCCAAGCATAAGAAGAAGGGACTCAGCATCTACGAGATTCCTGAGTATATCCAGATTCACATCAACGACACCCACCCCACTATTGCAATCCCAGAACTCATGCGGATTTTGATGGATGAGGAGGGCATGGGTTGGGATGATGCCTGGAACATCGTGGGCAGAACCTTTGCTTATACCAACCACACCATTTTATGTGAGGCACTGGAGAAGTGGCCCTTTGAGATGGTAGAAAAACTTCTGCCCCGTCTTGCTATGATTATTCGGGAGATTGATCGCAGACAGAGAGAGGCTCTTTGGGAACGGTTCCCAGGGGATCAGGGAAAAATTGAATATATGGCAGTGATCGCGCATGGACAGGTCAGCATGGCAAACCTTTGCCTGACTGCTTGTCATAGCATCAATGGTGTTGCGGCGCTCCATACTGAAATTCTGAAGCAGGAAACCTTTAAGGATTACTATAGCATCTATCCTTATAAGTTTAAGAATATGACCAACGGCGTAACCTTCCGGCGCTGGCTTTATAAGGCGAATCCTGAACTGTCTGATTTAATAACCGAGGCCATTGGAAGTGGCTGGATTAAGGACTATACCCAGCTCAAGAAACTTGCTCCTATGGCTGATGATGCGACCTTCCGGGAGAAGTTTGCGGCAATCAAGTTGGAAAATAAGAAAAAATTGGCGGCTTATATTAAGGAACATAAGGGGATTGATGTGGATCCCAATTCTCTCTTTGATGTCCAGATTAAACGTCTCCATGAGTATAAGCGCCAGCTCTTGAAGGCATTTCAGATTATCTATCGGTATCAACAGATTCTGGATAATCCGGATACTGCGGATATGTTGCCCACCACCTATATCTTCGGTGCGAAGGCAGCTCCGGGATACCACATGGCAAAGCTGATTATCAAGTTCATCAACGACGTTGCAGAGGTTATCAATAATGACCCCAGAGTCAAGGGTATCCTGAAGGTTGTCTTCATTGAGAATTACAGTGTTTCCATTGCGGAGAAGATTGTGGCAGCAGCAGACCTGAGTGAACAGATTTCCACCGCTTCCAAGGAGGCATCCGGAACCGGTAATATGAAGCTGATGCTAAACGGTGCCCTGACCATTGGAACCATGGACGGTGCCAATGTGGAGATCCGGGAACAGGTAGGGGATGATAATATCTTTATCTTTGGTCTGTCCTCTCAGGATGTTTTAAACATCTATGCACAGGGCAAGTCTCCCAGCCCCGAAATCTATGCTACCAATCCGATGATCAAGCGTGTGGTGGATACCATGATTGACGGAACCTTTACCCAGGATAATCTTTTCTATGATTTGTATCATTCTTTGGTTCAGGGTAGTTTCGCAGATAACTATCTGCTCCTTGCGGACTTTGATTCCTATCTCCAGGCAAATCAAAGAGTGATGGATAAGTTCCGGGATAAAGATGCCTGGAACAAGAGTGCGGTGCTGAATACAGCCTGTGCAGGGTTCTTCTCCAGCGACCGGACGATTCAGAATTATAATGATGAGATTTGGCACTTGAAGTAGTCGTGCTTGAAAATCAGGCAATCTTTGCCCGATACTTCGATGAGAAATGACAGTTACGTACAAAGAGTACGCGCCTGCCATTCCCCATCTTGCATCGAACAAATCTCACCTAATTTTCCGTGCACTCGTCGTTCTTGAAAATTGGCGACCTTGGCTCGTGTCATCGGCTCGGCAAGACAGTCATGTACAAGGAGTACACTCCTGCCTTACCGAACCTCGACCCAAACCAATCTCATCCAATTTTCTGCGCACTCGATTTGTGGAAAGGGCAACGAGATAACGCAGGGGAGTACTTGTCGACGATCCGCTATAACAAATGAAAAAATAATTAAACTATTTATATTTTTAGGAGGAATTCTCTTATGAAAAAATTAATGGCATTAATCATGGCATTGGCACTGGTACTGTCTTTGGCAGCATGTGGTCAGAAGGCAAACGAAGGAGCAAGTGATTGGGAGTACATCCAGGAAAAAGGAGTACTGACTATTGGTGTTACCAACTATCCGCCCATGAATTACTTAGATGATAACGGCGAATGGACCGGTTTTGACACCGAGTTTGCACAGGCTGTTGGTGAAAGCCTGGGCGTGGACGTTGAGTTTGTAGAAATCAGCTGGGAAGCAAAAGAAACTGAACTTGCATCCAAGAACATTGACGTTCTCTGGAATGGTATGTGTATCACCGAAGATAGAAAAGAAATGTGGGAAGTTACCAACCCCTACATGTACAACACCCAGGCAATGGTGATGAAGGCTGATAAAGCTGAGGAAATCATGAAGGATGTTGCTGGTAAGCGTGTTGTAGCAGAGGCGGGTTCTACCGGTGAAGAGAAGATCAATGGTACCATTGATGATAGCAAGGATGCAAGCGTAAAGGTAATGGCAAAGGATTACTTTGCAGCGTCCGAATACACTGGAGTAGAGTCCATGGCAACTGCACTGATGGATGTTCAGAATGGTGTTGCGGATATTGCAGTGGTTGACTCTGTCATTGCACAGGGCATGATCGAGGGTGAAGGCTCTACTTTAACGGACTTGGTAATCAATACCGATAACAAGTTTGGTGATCAGTATTTCGGTATTGCATTCAGAAAAGGCAGCGATGCATGCGAAAAGGTAAATGCTGCAATTGAGGAACTGCGTACCAATGGCAAGCTCATGGAAATTGCCGAGAAGTATGGTCTGGCAGATGGTATCAAGGCTGCAGAAAATGCGAAATAAAGAATAAATAATGAAAGAAAACAGAGGTTTCCGTATTGACTATGGAAACCTCCGTTTTGCAGAATCGCTGCATGATGAAAGGTTTGATTGACAGATGAAGCAATGTTATTTTGCGGACTATACCATAGGAACTGATGCCTATCAGAATATCAACAGTGTGTGCGGCCATTTGGGAAAAAAGGTATTGGTTGTCGGCGGGGAAACTGCCTTGTCTAAATCCATGGAAAAACTGAAGGCTGCCCTGCATGAGTTCGAGATTGTTGATACTGTGGTCTATGGTAAGGAATGTACCAGAACCCGCGTGGAGGAGCTTTATGGTCTTTACCGGAATGCAGGGGTTGATTTTGTTATCGGTGTAGGTGGCGGTAAGGCACTGGATACCTCCAAATGTCTTGCTGACCTGATGGGAGTCCGGATTGTTACGGTTCCCACCATCGCATCCACCTGTGCGGCTTCCTCGGCGCTTGCGGTTCTATATACTGAAAACCATGCTTTTGACGGGTTTTGGTATTTTAAGGCGCCGGCATTTCATACTTTCATTGATACCACCATCATTCGTGAGGCGCCTATTGAGTATTTCCGGGCAGGAATCGGAGACACCCTGGCGAAGTATTATGAAGTAGAATTTTCAGCACGGGGGCGGGAAAAAACCTATCAGGATGAGATGGGACTCGCCATCAGCAGGATGTGCAATGCACCGCTGATGCAATCTGCAGCAGGCGCTTTAGAGGATTGCAGAAAGGGAAAAATCTCCGAGCGGTTTGAGCAGGCGGTGTTGATTATTCTTGTGAGTACAGGTATGGTCAGTATGCTTATCAATCATGATTTTAACGGAGCACTTGCCCATGCACTGTTTTATGGCCTTACCGAGCTTGAGGGTTTTGAAGAAAAATTCCGGCACGGTGATGTTGTGGGATATACCACGGCGGTACAACTGATGCTGGATGGTAAGGAAGAGGATGCGGTGGTTGTTGGAAATCTTCTCAAAGCGTTGGGGGTAGAAACCACCTTAAAGGAGCGGGATATTCCTGTGGATTTTGAATATCTTACCCCGGTGCTCAAGGCAACTTTGAAGGATCCGGATATGAATGTGATTCCTTATGAAATCAACGAAGAAATGATATTTGATGCAATCGTCAAGATGGAAGATGCATTTGGAGGAAAAGCGTAATGAAAATATGGATGCAATTACTGGAAGGCTTTGGAACAAACTGTTTTCTTTTTACGATAACACTTGTTCTTTCCATTCCGCTTGGACTGTTAATTACCCTGTGTACCATGTCCAAGTGGGCACCCTTTAAGGGACTTGCCAAGTCCCCCCACATGGTTTTGCGGTGGCTTGGAAAATTCAAGCCTATATCCGCTATCTCCAAGACCTTTGTCTGGATTATTCGGGGAACCCCTCTAATGCTTCAGCTTTTTGTAGTTCTTTATGTACCGGGATTGGTGTTTAATTACCCTATCTCCTCCAGAATGACGGCAGCAGTCATCGCTTTCGTGGTGAACTATGCTACTTATTTTTCTGAAATATACCGAGGCGGAATTGAGAGTATTTCGGTGGGACAATATGAGGCAGGACAGGTTCTTGGACTGACCAGAACCCAGACCTTTTTCAAGGTAGTTCTCTTTCAGGTTGTTAAGCGAATTACTCCCTCTATGGGGAACGAGGTCATCACGCTGGTCAAGGACAGCGCCCTTGCCCGGGTGATCGGTGTTACTGAAATTATTATGAATGCTCAGAGATTTGCGGCAAGAGGTATCATCTGGCCCCTGTTTGGAACCGGATTGTATTTCCTTGCCTTTACCGGAATTCTTTCTCTTATCCTGTCTTACATAGAGAGAAAGATGAACTATTTTGAGTAAGGGGGTGGGATGATGTCGATACTTGAAATCAAAAACCTGTACAAAAGCTTTGGAAAAACCGAAGTGCTAAAAGGTGTGAACTTTTCCATGGAAGAGGGAGAGGTTGTTTCTATCATTGGCTCTTCCGGTAGCGGAAAAACCACTCTTTTGCGGTGTGTGAATTTTTTAGAGCGTGCAGATCAGGGTCAGATTTTACTGGATGGAAAACTGCTTTTTGACGGTGATAGCGAAAAAAGTGTATCAGCCAAGGAAATCCGGAAGAGACAGTTGAATTTCGGATTGGTTTTTCAGGATTTCAACCTATTCCCTCAGTATCATGTGCTGGACAATGTGATGCTTGCACCGAAGCTTCTTGCGAAGGAGAGACCGGATTACAAGGAACGCAAAAAAGAAATTTTTGATGAAATTCAAAAAAATGCAGAGGAAATTCTTGGACGTGTAGGACTTTTAGATAAGCTGCATAACTATCCTTGCGAGCTTTCCGGCGGTCAGAAGCAGCGGGTGTCCATTGCCCGGGCCCTGGCGTTAAAACCGAGAATTCTCTTCTTTGACGAACCCACATCCGCCCTGGACCCGGAGTTGACCGGAGAAATCCTGAAGGTCATCCGGAAGCTTGCGGCAGAGCATGTTACCATGGTGATTGTAACCCATGAGATTGACTTTGCTCAGAATGTCAGCGACAAAATTATCTTTATGGCTGATGGCGTCGTGGAGGAGGAGGGAACTCCGGAGGAAGTCATTGGAAACCCTAAGAGTGAACGGACTCGTAGTTTTTTACAAAAATTAGGTGAAAATTAGTGGCATTTGTCATGGAAAGTTAAAACTTTCACAAATTTTCAAAAACCACTTGTATATTTTTGGAATATGCGGTAAAATAATCTTAATAAAAAATTAAATTATTATATTTAGGAGGTACTTTACTATGGCAGTAAAAGTAGCAATTAACGGCTTTGGCCGTATCGGCCGTTTGGCTTTCAGACAGATGTTCGGCGCAGAGGGTTACGAGGTAGTTGCAATCAACGACCTGACCGATCCTAAAATGCTGGCACATCTTTTAAAGTATGACTCTTCTCAGGGCAGATATGACGGACATACCGTTGAAGCAGCTGAGGGTGCAATCATTGTAGACGGTAAGAAAATCACCATCTACAGCGAACCCAAGGCAGCAGACCTTCCCTGGGGTGAAATCGGTGTAGACGTTGTTCTGGAATGTACTGGTTTCTACTGCTCCAAGGAGAAATCTCAGGCTCATATCGATGCAGGTGCTAAGAAGGTTGTTATCTCTGCACCCGCTGGTGATGACTTAAAGACCATTGTATTCAGCGTTAATGAGAACACCCTGACCAAGGATGACACCATTATCTCTGCTGCATCCTGTACCACCAACTGCTTGGCTCCTATGGCTAAGGCACTGAACGATTACGCTCCCATTCAGAGCGGTATCATGGCAACCATCCATGCTTACACTGGCGACCAGATGATTCTGGATGGTCCTCACAGAAAGGGCGACCTCCGTCGTGCAAGAGCTGGCGCTGTGAACATCGTTCCCAACTCCACCGGTGCTGCAAAGGCAATCGGCCTGGTTATCCCCGAACTGAACGGCAAGCTCATTGGTGCGGCTCAGCGTGTTCCGGTTCCCACCGGTTCCACCACCATCCTGACCGCAGTTGTTAAGGGCGCTGACGTTACCAAGGAAGGCATCAATGCTGCTATGAAGGCAGCAGCTTCCGAGTCCTTCGGTTACAACGAGGACGAAATCGTATCTTCCGATATCGTAGGTATCCGTTACGGTTCTCTCTTCGGTGCAACTCAGACTATGGTAGCTCCTATTGCTGACGATCTCTACGAAGTACAGGTTGTTTCCTGGTACGACAACGAGAACAGCTACACCAGCCAGATGGTACGTACTATTAAGTACTTTGCTGAACTGTAAGAAACAAAATATTGCCCCGGCTTTTGCCGGGGCATTTTTTTGTTTCTTTCCAGTCGTGTTTGAAAATTCAGCAATCTGCGCCCGTTACTGCGTCGGGAAATGACAGTTACATACAAGGAGTATGCGCCTGCCATTCCTCATCTTGAATAGAACAAATCTCATCCAATTGACCTTTTGCGGAATTGTAGTCATCGAAGGAATGAATTCTTACATCTTTCCGCCCATTTTCCTTTGGAATTTGCATAAAATTCCAAAATGGACAGATAATAGGAAAAAGAAAGAGGTGAAAAGATGCAATATAACAAGCAAGAATACCTGAAGTATCTGGAAAAGAAATCCCCGGATAGTCCTATCGTTAAGGATTGCCTGTGGGCGTTTTTTGTGGGCGGAGGTATTTGCACCATTGGTCAGGCTTTTTTTGATTTGTACCAACAAGGATTAAGTCTCCCTGAAGATCAGGCAAAAACCGCCGTTAGTGTAACCATGATTTTTTTAGGGGCGCTTTTTACCGGACTAGATTTATACTGTCGGCTTGGAAAGTATGCTGGAGCCGGAACTCTGGTTCCCATTACAGGGTTTGCCAACGCTATTGTCTCTCCTGCCATGGAGTTTAAAAAAGAAGGGTTAGTTTTGGGCCTGGCTGCCAAAATGTTTGTGATAGCAGGGCCGGTGTTGGTCTATGGTATTACCGCCTCGGTAGTGGTAGGATTGGTGTATTGGCTGATGCAGTTAATGGGGATTGGGGGTTAGAACATGGAACAGAGAATCGGCAAACAGACGGTAGAACTGAAAAACCCGGTTTATATCCGGTCTTCTGCCGCCATTGTAGGAACCAAAGAAAAAGAGGGACCTTTGGGAGATGCATTTGCGGTAACCATGCCGGATAGTGAATGGGGCGAGGAAACCTGGGAAAAAACCGAAAGCAAAATGCAGAAGGAAGCGGTACGGCTGGCAATCCAGAAGGCGGGTCTTACCCCAAAGGATATAGGATATGCTTTCGGGGGAGATTTGCTGAACCAGTGTATTGGGGCTGGATTTGGACTCCGGGATTTGAAAATGCCCTTTTTCGGGATCTACGGAGCCTGCTCTACCATGATAGAGGGGATTAGCCTTGCCGCCATGTTGGTGGATGGCGGGTTTGCCAAGGATACCGTCGCGGTAACTTCCAGCCATTTTTGCACCGCAGAGAGACAGTATCGCATGCCGCTCAATTATGGAGGACAGCGACCACCTTCGGCCCAGTGGACGGTAACCGGAGCTGGAAGTGCGGTAGTGTCCCGGGATAAGGGAGAGATTCAGGTTACCCATATCACCACAGGAAAAATTATGGATATGGGGGTCAAAGACCCTAATAATATGGGTGGAGCAATGGCACCGGCAGCCCTCTCAACCATCTGTGCTCATTTTCAGGACACAGGATATCAGCCAAAGGACTACGATTTGATTGTTACTGGGGATCTGGGTACAATTGGTGGAGAAATTCTGGTGGATTGTATGAAGAAAGAGGGGTATGACCTCTCCCAAAACTACAACGATTGCGGATGTATGATCTATAACCTTGAGGAACAGGACGTTCATGCAGGTGGGAGCGGTTGTGGTTGTATTGGTTCCGTTCTGTGCGGATATATTCTGGATGAAATGCAGAAAGGAAGGTGGAAGACCGTTCTTGCAGTCGGGACCGGAGCCCTACTCAGTCCTACCTCTAATCTGCAAGGGGAATCTGTTCCCGGGATTGCCCATGCCATTCGATTGACGTTGAAGGAGGGAGAATAAATGCAGTATTTCAATGCCTTTTGGGTAGGTGGTTTGATTTGTGTCATTGCTCAGATTCTAATTGATAAAACGAAGTTGACTCCGGGACGAATTTTGGTTCTTTTTGTGGTGGTTGGAGCTATTTTGGGAGGACTTGGTATTTACGAACCCATTGTGGAGTATGCGGGAGCGGGAGCCACCGTCCCTATTGTGGGTTTTGGAAATCTTTTGGCACAGGGCGTCATCAAAGGGGTGCAAGAACAGGGTGTTTTGGGTATCATCACAGGTGGTGCCACCGCTGCAGCTGGCGGAATTTCGGCATCCATTTTTTTCGGATTCTTGATAGCAATCCTGTTTAAACCTAAAGTAAAGCCATAATAAAAAGCCTTTCCTTGCAGGAAAGGCTTTTTGCTAACGCCGTTCAAAACGGTTGGGGCTATTTAGCAAGCAAAAGTCCTCCAGACAGATATCATTTGCAGTATCTGCAAGAAGGGTCCAGGTGGCAAAGTCGATTTCTCCGGTCTGGGGGAGTCCGTTCTGCCGCTGAAAGAGGAGAACTGCCTGGGTGGTTTCCTCCTCAAAAAGACCGTCGGGATTGATGAGAATACCACCCTCTAACCGATGATTGGCGCGGAGAAAGCTCTCGGCTTCTAAGATGTTTTGACGATGGTCATACATATTAAATTTCATACTTGCCCTCCTTGCGATGCTTCAGATAGCGGTGTTCCGGGGTACTGTCCCGGGGATCGCTCTTCGCCTAATACCAAGTCATTATAAAGGTCTGCTATGGCATTCCAGGTGGAAAGTCCAACTACTCCCCGTGGGGGTAATCCGTAGTTTCGTTGAAAGGCAAGAACTGCGTTTTGGGTTTCTTGACCGAAATTCCCGGTAACCGAAACTTTGGGAATGGCACTATTGAAATCGGCAATTTTCGATAAAAAGGTCTGTAGTTGACGAACAGAGGTACCAGTAGAACCACGACGAAGAGGCGCTCCTGGGTAGATGGGAACACCACCACCCCGATAGTCCTCCGGAAGACCGGCAATCACCGAGAGATATCTGGAATAGAGGGCATTCCATGTGGTTTCATCTACCACTCCAGTTTGGGGAAGCCCCTCTGATTGTTGAAAGACGGACACCGCAGTTTCTGTATTAGGACCATAAATACCATCAATGTTTGGAGCGGGAATAAAGTCATTGAACTCGGCGATGAGACTCAAAAAATATTGAATCAGACTAACCGCATCCCCTTGATCTCCCTGGCGCAGATCGGTTTTGTACTGTCGGCTGACCAAATCTAATTGAACCCCTTCGGAATCCAGCTCAGAAAGACGTTTTACGGTGGTAAAAATAAAGTAAATTTTGTACCAGGTTGCTTTTCCTACAATCCCATCTACGGTCAGGTTAAAAACCCTTTGAAATTCCTTGACTGCATCTTCGGTTGGAACGTCAAACAATCCGTCGGTGTAGGGGATTTTTGGAATAGCAGGATAATTTCTAGAAATTCGGTTTAAAAAGAGCTGGAGAGAGGTAACTGCCGATCCGGAGGAACCCAGCCGAAGGGGGGTTCCTGGATAGCTCTGGGTCAGATTGGTAATGGGAGCGTCAAAGCGGATGCCAATATCATTCCCGTAGTAATATTGAAGAATTTCAAAGGGGGTGTACCCTTGATTGGCAAGATCCACGGTTCCCCATTGAGAGAGTCCTCCGGGGCAGGTTGTCGTAGTTCCATTACAATACTGAGAGAAGATAGGTTCCAGGTCTCCTTCCCGGACAATGTAATCGTTGAACAGTTCATCTACCAGTTGGCTAATGTTTTCAAAGATATCCCGGCCGTGAATATAGGATTGGTCGAACTGGGTGGAGTTGGTGATGTCAAAATCATACCCTTGTGCCCGGTAATATTCGGTAAAGACTCGGTTTAAGGCATAGGTAATCTGGGTATAAATATTGGCCCGAATGGCATTTTCCGGCCAGGTCGGGAAAATTTCACTGGATGCCACATTTTTAATGTACTGAGCAAAAGGGATGGTTACGTTGGCAGCAGAAGCGTCCGCCGGTGTGCCAAGATGGACGGTAATGGTTTCTGGAATAGAAAAGGTAACTGGCATAAGAATCTCCTTTCAAAAGCCCAGGGGAAACAAACCCCATAAGCTTCAAATTACATAGATTTTTGCTCTTTCAGTTTGTTGTCCCATCGACATAATGTTACACCGGACCTTGATTAGATTCGTCAATCAGCAATTCGGTGTCGGGGGATACGTTCTCGGGAAGCGGAACCAGCGCCACCGGCTGAATCGAGTTAATCTTGTCGAAAATTGGGACGTTGAGGGCCTCTTCTACATAATAGCCGGGGTAGGAGATTCGGATGTTGTAGATACTGTAAGGACGGGTTGTTCCTCCGGGAGTTTGAGAGAGTTCCCTATCTGGAGCAGGGAGGATCAGAAGAGGTGTTCTGCCGCTTTTGTCGGTAAAAAAATCTGCAAAAATGGTATCGCCCAAAGAAACAACAACCCGGGCGCCCTCTACCGGAATGGCACCCTTGGCCAAAGCTACCTGGACAATCAGTGTTCCCTGTCCGGTTAATTCTCCGGTCTGGGAAAAGCTTGTAGTGTCGGTGGCTGGAGTGCCTGCGGTGGTGATTGCAGGGACAGAAAAGCCTCGGTTCAGCTCTGCAAACAAGGTTTCGTTAAATTGATGATAGGTTTCGTTCATGGACATCGCCTCCTATCTGATATAGTATGCGGAAAAGAAAACCATGTGCTTGACCGGAAGAAAGGGAAAAGTATTTGGTTCCTTTTGGTTGGTATTATTAAAATATTTGGGAGATTTACAGAAAGAAATTAGTTTACATAACACAGATGCTTTTGCAGAAGGAGGACGAATTTTACCGAAAAAACGTGAGAAAATTGGATTGTCGTAACTTGCGACGGATAGGGGGTTGAAGTTCCTTTTAGGAGACGATATAATGAGTCCATCAGCGGAGGGAGGAAGTAAGATGGGGAAGTATTTTGATTTTCAGGATGAAGAAAAGGAGTGGTGCCGGGTTAGGTTTGAAGTTTTAAAATCGGAGAGTCAGCCCCGGCCTTATGGTATTGGTGGGGAGATTTGGCGGGGCGAAAGTTGTGTAGAGCGGGCGGAAGCGACAAATCGGTTTCTGACCCGGGAAGAGGCAGAACAGACCATGGAGATGCTTTGCCGTTTTCAGGTAACGCCTTGTACCCTGTGCGACATTATTTAAAAAGAGAGAAATCCCAGAACTGTGAGGTTCTGGGATTTCTCTCTTTTGATTCCTCTAACAAATTTGTAACAAAGAGTAGACAGGGTGGGATAATTTGTGATATGATAGACAAAAGGGAACGTAGTTATTTGGAGGATTCAAATGGATATTTTTGTAGAACAGTTAGTAAAGAAAAAGAGAGAACTTAAGGATTATTTAATTGTCCTTGCGGGAATTGTGGGTGTATTTGTAGTGCTGTACGCCATGCTTTTTGCTTTTGTTTTTCCAGGACTTGGAGTTATTGTTTTTGCGGTTTGTGTGATTTGTATGTACTTGATTTACTTTTTGATTACTTCGATTAACCAGGAGTTCGAGTACTGTTTTACCAACGGGATTTTGGATGTGGACAAGATTATCAACATGCGAAAGAGAAAGAGAATACAGGAAGTCAATGTCCGGAAGATGGAATTGATGGGAGACCGGATGGAACGGTCTTTCCAGAAGAATATGGCAGATGGACGATTGAAGAAAATCTATGCTTGCACCCATAAGGATGCAGAGGATTTGTGTTTCTTGATTTTTATGGATGAAGAGGGAGAAAGAAAGATGTTGCTCTTCAATCCCAACGATAAAATTATTGACGGAATCCGGAAATACAATCCACAGAAGGTGTTTTTGAGTAATGAAAATAGGGATTGATATTATAGAGATTGAACGGTTTTCCAGGATGGACAACCAGGAGGCTTTTATCAAACGAGTTTTTACTCGTGGAGAGAGCGAGTATTTTTCTAAAAAGAAGAATTCCTATGAGAGCATGGCAGGTTTCTTTGCGGCCAAGGAGGCTTTCTCCAAGTATATGGGAAGTGGTATGCGGGGATTCGGATGGAAAGATATTGAGATTGTCCACGATGCCCTAGGAAAACCGGAACTTTTGTTCTTAGGAAGCCCTATGAAAGTGGAACTGAGCATCAGCCATTCCAACACTATGGCGGTAGCCGTGGTTTGCGGAGAGGGCGAAATTCTAGGTGGGAAATATGCCGAACAGATTAAGGCTTATAGTGCCCTTTTGCCCAAGCGATTCGATACCATGCATAAGGGCGACTGCGGAAGGGTATTTCTGGTGGCCGGCTCGGTGGGTATGACCGGGGCAGCAGCTCTTTGCGGAGAGGCTGCCATGCGGAGCGGAAGCGGATTGGTTACGGTAGGAAGTCCCGAAGGGGTACAGCCGGTTCTGGCGACAAAACTGACCGAGGCTATGACATTGCCCTTGCCCGAAAGGAATCCGGAGCAGGCAGGTCTTGTTCTTCGGGAACAAATAGAAAAGAGCAATGCGGTTGGAATCGGCCCCGGACTCGGGAAAGGTCCTTTGGTGCTTTCTGCATTGCAGATAGCACTGAAGCAAACAAAGCCTGTGGTGATTGACGCTGATGGTCTAAATGTTCTCGCAGAGCATATAGATATTCTGAAGGAGAAAAAATGCCCGGTGGTGTTGACGCCTCATCCGGGAGAGATGGCGCGGTTAAGTGGAAAATCTGTTGTAGAAATTCAGGAAAACAGAACTGGAATTGCAGCGGATTTTGCCAGAGAATACCAGGTAACCCTTTTGCTTAAGGGAAAGGATACGGTAATTGCATCTCCTCGGGGAGAAGTGCATCAGAACCCAACCGGGAATAGTGGAATGGCGTCGGGAGGAATGGGAGATGTGCTGACGGGTGTGATTGTTTCTCTCTTGGGTCAGGGAATGGAGAGCTTTCAAGCGACGGTGTTGGGCGCTTTTCTCCATGGACTTGCCGGGGATCTTGCGGCAGAGGAGCTGGGAGAAGACGGAATGCTTGCCGGCGATGTAGTCAAAAAGCTTCCTCATGCCATCAGGAGTCTTCGGGACAGAAAGGAAGAATAGTATGAAAAAAGGTATTTCGGTTCTCATAGCCGGAATACTAATGATAAGCCTCACTGCCTGTCAGGGTGATGTGAGGGAGAAAATAACCAGACGATATCGAAATATGGAAAGTTATACTGGGGTGGCCGTTGTTACGGTAACCGGAAACAAGGGCCCCGCGGTGTATGAGATAAAACAAAGCTATCAGAAACCAGACTCCTATCGGTTGGAGGTATTAAAACCGGAACAACTTTCCGGCACCGTTAGTGTCAGGAAGGGAGACATACTCTGGCTCAAACGAGGGGATACAAAGGCAGTCCCTGTGGAACTTACCGGTCTGGAGGAAGAGATGGATCTTTTCTTTCCTGTAGAGTTTTTGGAGTACGTTCTTTCTACGGAATCGGGATCGGAACTTACCGAGAACCAAGATGGAACTGTACTGCTTGCGGCACCGATGAAGGAGCCGTCCCGATATCGGTTTAGCAGGAAACTGCTGCTTGAAAAAAAGAGCCTTTTGCCCAAAATAATGACGGTTTATCATCAAGATGGAAGTGAAGTTTTTCGAGTAGAATTTCGAGATTTTGAAACCAATGTCCCGTTGGATGAGGAAATATTTCAGTAAAACAGAAGAAAAGGAGGGAGTGCCATTATGAAAGCGGAGGAAAGAGCATGGGCAGAAATTGACCTGGATGCGATTAAGAATAATATCCGCCGGATTCGGGAATATGTTCGTCCGGAAACGAAAATATTAGGTGCAGTCAAGGCGGATGGTTATGGTCATGGATACCTGCAGGTGGCAAGAACTCTCCTGGATAATGGGGCTGATTGGTTGGCGGTTGCCTGTATTGACGAGGCAGTACAACTTCGGCGATGTGAGATTCAGTGTCCTATTCTAATTTTGGGACACACTACCGAGCAGGAAGCAGAAACCGTAGTGCAGGAAAATATTACCCCGGCTTGTTTTAGCTATGACCTGGCGGTCAGCCTTTCCCGAGCAGCAACGAAATTGGGACTCCGTGCGAAAATTCATGTAAAATTGGATACCGGCATGGGTCGTGTCGGATTGCGGTATCAGGAGGAAGAGAAAATTAATCAGGAAACAGTGGATACCATATTAAAGATGGCGGTACTTCCTAATCTGGATATTGAGGGGATATTTACCCACTTTTCTTCGGCAGACGAGGCGTCGGGGGATGAATATACCAAAATGCAGTATCGGCGGTTTCGGGATGCTTGCGATCGATTAAAAGCAAACGGACTGGAAATTCCGCTTCGGCACTGCTGTAACAGTGCGGCCCTGATCCGGTTTCCAGAAATGCATATGGATATGGTTCGCCCAGGTATTATTTTATATGGAATCAAGCCGTCTCCCTCTATGGATTGCGGACGACTTCACTTAAAGCCTGCCATGCAGTTCAAGGCAAAAATTACCTATGTTAAGGAAGTAGAAGCGGGAAGTTGCATCAGTTACGGAAGGAAGTTTGAAACGGAACGAACCACGAAGATTGCTACGTTGCCTGTGGGTTATGCAGACGGATATTCCAGATTACTCTCCGGGAAGAGTCAGGTGATTGCGGGAGGAAAAATCTGTAATGTCATCGGAAATATTTGTATGGATCAATGTATGATTGACGTAAGTGATGTCAATACTATCTCTGTCGGCGACGATGTTATTTTGTTTGGCAAGAGTGGCAATGTAGAATTACCAGTAGAGAGTCTTGCCGAAAAAATGGGGACCATCCATTACGAAATTCTTTGTATCATCGGCAAGAGAATCCCGCGGATTTATTTAAAAGACGGCAAGGTAGTAGGGGAGCACAACTATTTGTTGGATACGCCTATTCCATCCTGGTTTGTAAAAAGTACATAGGGAACCATCCTCGCAGGTCCCGTCCCAGTAACGTGTACCAAAATCAGGCATGCCGCATACACTGCCAATGAGAAGAGGAACTCTCGTAGTAAAATCCTGAATATGCGGAGTGTGAATGATTTGGCAGTAAAAAGAGGAGATATCTACTATGCGGATTTAAGTCCGGTGGTAGGTTCGGAACAGGGAGGCGTCCGTCCGGTTCTGATTATCCAGAATGATGTGGGAAACCGATATAGTCCCACGGTGATTGCGACGGCGATTACCTCTCAGGTAAATAAGGCAAAAATGCCGACTCATATCGAAATTGGTGCCGGAGGCTTTGGCCTTTCTCGGGATTCCGTGGTTCTGGCGGAGCAAATTCGCACCATAGATAAGCGTCGGCTTAAAGAAAAAATAGGACATCTGGATGATAACTTGATGAACAAGGTAAACGAGGCTCTGGAAATTTCTTTTGGACTTTCCTGAGCCGAAAGAAAAACGAAAAGGAGCAATGAAAATGAAAAAAGGGACAAGAGTAATTGTTTTGGGAGTTCTGCTCGGAATTTGTTTGTTGATTTGCGGCGGAATGGTTGTTTTCTCGGAGCCGGGCGGGACGGATGATCCAGTGGTAACCAAAAGCTATATCGTAGACGTGGTGATTCCCGAGATTAAAGCATACATCGACGAGCGGTTCGGCATTGCAGCCTCCGAGGGAAGTACGACCCTTCATACCAATACGTTTACAGTAGTTAATGTACCAGCAGGAAAAACGGTAACCTGCGAAGCGGGGACAGAATTGATTCTGCGAATGGGAAAAGGTACTATCATTGCCACCGAAAAAGGCGGTCTTGCAGATACCACCGAAGGGTATGATTTGGCAAATGGCACCCCAATGCCTGCCAATCATCAATTGGTAGTGCCTGTAGCAGATGGCAGAGGTTTCAAAGCGGAAACGGACGTGATTGTTATGGTAAAGGGCGGCTATGTGATGGAGTAAACACGTGCTTGGTGGGGGTTCTCTTCGGGGAACCCTTTTCTTTTTGCACGGTTGTTCATGTTGGGGAGAACTTCTCGAAATACTGTGTTTCATATTTTGTATAAAATCCTAAAATTTTCTCTCAAAAATCCCTTGACAAAAGAAGGAAAAGCGTGTATAATGATAACCCGTAAAGCGAAATAGCTTTACACACATTGCGTTAGCGGAGTGAGGAAGATGGAAAAAAACGTTCAAATTGGATTACTGTTTTCCATTTACCGGAATATGCTGACCGACCGGCAGGCGGAGAGTATTGATCTTTATTATAATGAAGACCTTTCTCTTTCTGAGATTGGGGAGCATATGGGGATTACCAGACAAGGCGTCCGGGATAATATCAAGCGGGGGGAACATATCCTCTTTGATGCGGAGGCGAAGCTGGGTCTGGCTCAGCGGTTTCTTGGAATTAAGGAGAATCTGGAACATATTGACCAGGTAATTCGGGAAATTGAACAATCTGAGAATATCCGCTATCTGCCCAACGACATCAAGAGAAAGATTAATGAGATTCTTCTCATGATCGGAGAGATGAACGAGCAACTGTAAGTGATGGAATGGGGGTTCGGCAATGGCATTTGAAAGTTTAACGGAAAAATTGCAGAATACTTTCCGGAAGCTCAAGGGCAAAGGAAAGGTTGGAGAAAAAGACCTGAAAGAAGCTATGCGGGAGGTAAAACTAGCTCTTTTAGAGGCAGATGTAAACTTCCGTGTGGTAAAGGATTTTGTCAAGCAGGTCAGTGAACGTGCTTCCGGTGCAGAGGTAATGGAATCTTTGACCCCGGCTCAGCAAGTGATCAAGATTGTTAACGAAGAAATGGTTGCCTTGATGGGCGGAACCGAGCAGAAACTGGAGATTTCCTCTAAACCTCCCACTGTGATTATGATGGCGGGACTGCAGGGTGCCGGCAAAACAACCACCGCGGCGAAATTGGGCGGGATTTTAAAGAAGCAGGGAAAGCGTCCTCTTCTTTGTGCCTGTGATGTGTATCGGCCTGCGGCTGTGAAACAGCTTCAGGTGGTTGGTGAGAAACTGGAACTTCCGGTCTATGCGGAAGAGGGTAATACCGATGCGGTTGGAATTGCCAAGGCAGGTCTTGCTCATGCAATCAAGTATGCCAATGATGTTTTGATTATCGATACAGCAGGTCGACTTCATATAGACGAGACCCTGATGGATGAGTTGAAGAAGATTTCTGCGGAGGTTCACCCTACCGAAATTCTTCTGGTGGTAGATGCTATGACCGGTCAGGATGCGGTCAATGTGGCAGATACCTTTAATCAGGAACTGGAAATTTCCGGTGTGGTTCTGACCAAACTGGATGGCGACACCCGAGGCGGTGCGGCTCTTTCGGTTCGGGCGGTAACCCAGAAGCCGATTAAATTCTGCGGTATGGGAGAAAAACTCACTGATTTAGAGGTTTTCCATCCCGACCGGATGGCCTCCCGGATTCTTGGTATGGGAGATATGCTCAGCCTGATTGAGAAAGCAGAGCAGGCTCTGGATATGAAGAAAGCCGAGGAACTGGAAAAGAAACTCCGGAGTCAACAATTTACTTTCGGAGATTTTCTGGACCAGATGGAACAGATGAAAAATATGGGCCCTCTTCAGGATATTCTGGGGATGCTTCCCGGTGTGGATGCCAAGGCTCTTAAAAATATTGATGTGGACGAAAAGCGGATGGCCCGGATTGAGGCCATTGTTCTGGCTATGACTCCCCGGGAGCGGGAACTTCGGGATAAGCTGACTCCTTCCCGGAAAGAACGAATTGCCAAGGGCAGCGGTACCAGCATGGCGGAAGTGAACGCTCTCATCAAGCAGTTTGAGCAGATGCAGAAGATGATGAAGCAATTAGGCGGTGGAATGGGCAAAAAGATGAAGCGCCGCAAAGGGATGTTCGGGGGATTTCCCGGCGGTTTCCCAGGTCTGTAAGTGAAAAGGAATTAGGGCATTGCCCATAAAACAATATTATTTTTTACTATTTTGGAGGTAAATGAAAATGGCAGTAAAAATTCGTTTAAAGAGAATGGGTGCAAAGAAGGCTCCTTTCTATCGTGTGGTTGTTGCGGATTCTAGATATCCCAGAGACGGCCGGTTCATTGAGCAGGTTGGTACTTATAATCCCATGACCGATCCTTCCACCACCGATTTTGATGCAGAAAAGGTACAGAAGTGGATTAAGAATGGTGCACAGCCTACCGATACTGTAAAGCGTCTTTTGAAAGAAAAGGGCATTATCTAATCCCGGATTGGAGGAAGCATCCATGCAGGAGCTTTTAGAGTTTATTGCAAAATCTATGGTAACCAACCCTGATGGGGTTGAAATCACCATGGAGGAAAAAGAAAACGCCACCGTATTGCGTCTGCACGTTGCAGAGGAAGATATGGGTAAGGTCATCGGCAAGCAGGGACGGATTGCTAAGGCGATTCGTACCGTCATGAAAGCTGCCGTTGGCGGCAATGGCAAAAAGGTCATTGTAGACATTGAATAGTCATAAGGGGGCGCGCTTTGGTGTGCCCCTTTTGTCTTGACGAAGGAGGAAACCTGATGGAAAAGATACTGGAACTTGGCAAGGTGGTTAACACGCATGGAATCCGGGGTGAAGTGAAGATTCAGCCCTGGTGCGATGATCCTATGATTTTTGACGAACTGGAGTATATCTACATAGGTGGTAAGCGGTTTGAGATAATCCGAAGCCGTCTTCATAAAAACTGTGTGATTGTAGCATTAGAAGGTGTCCCGGATATCAATGCGGCCGAACTTCTCCGAAATCAGGTGGTAACTGTGGAACGGGAGATGTTGGGGGAACTTCCCGAGGGAACCTATTACATTGCAGATTTAGAAGGATTGACGGTTAAAACGGTAGACGATCAGGTTTTAGGAACCATCAGTGAGGTAATAAAAACCGGAAGCAATGATGTCTATGTTCTGGACTGTCCCGGCAGAAAGCCGATTTTAATTCCGGTGATTGATCAGGTGGTCAAAGAGGTTAACATCGAAGATGGGTATGTTCTGGTAGAACTGATGAAAGGGTTGATTGACTGATGCGGGTAGATATTCTAACCTTGTTCCCAGAGATGTTCGAGGCGGTGCTGGATAATAGCATCATCGGCAAAGCGAAGGAAAAAGGAATTCTGGAACTTAACTACATTCAAATTCGGGATTTTGCCCACAACAAGCATCGGCAGGTGGACGACTATCCTTATGGCGGTGGAGCCGGGATGGTTATGCAACCGGAACCCATTTATCTAGCCTATCAGAGTGTGAGCGAAGGCCTTTCCTATAAGCCGAAAACCATTTATCTGTCTCCCCAGGGGAAGCCATTTCGCCAAGGGACAGCGAAAAAACTTGCAAAAGAAGAACATCTGGTGTTGATTTGCGGCCATTATGAGGGAGTGGATCAGCGTATTTTAGATGAGATTGTCGATATGGAAATCTCTCTTGGAGATTTTGTCTTGACCGGCGGAGAATTGGCAGCCATGGCGGTGGTAGATGCTACAGCCAGACTCATCCCCGGAGTTTTAAAGAGCGAAGAGTCCTTTTCAGAGGAATCACATTTTTCGGGACTTTTAGAGTACCCGCAATATACCCGCCCCGAGGAGTGGCGGGGCAGAAAGGTGCCGGAAATTCTTTTAAGCGGCCACCACAAAAATATCGAGGCCTGGAAACGGGAAATGTCTATTCGGACAACCTTCCAGAAGCGACGTGGAATGCTCTCTAAGGCGGCCTTGAACGAAAAAGAGAAGAAATTCGTGGAAGAACTGAAAAAAAACGAAAACTTGTGAAAACATAGTTGTTTTTTTTGACAAAATGTGTTACAATAATTTGGAATATAACAAAGTTGATTTGCAAAAGATATTTTGAAACGAGAAAGGCAGTGATAGCACATGAAATGTCCCAAGTGCCAACAGAATATTCCGGATAATATGGAAACCTGTCCTCTTTGTCAGGCAGATCTGAAAGAACGGAATTTTATTCAACAGGAAACCGGCCGTTTTTCGGCGGTGGATCCTTCTAAGGACAGCTATGACTTTGACCTGCAATATACCCTAACCTTCAAGGATGCCGGGGAGATTCGGCAGACCATTGCGGATATGGAGTTAGAGATTGGAAAGGAAAATACGAGAGAACCTCTCTCTGTGCAAAAAGCAGAACCGGAGGAGAAGAAGCCGGAACGTCGTCAGAGAAGTATTGAGGAGATGGAAGAAGCTGCACAACGTGCGGCTCTTCGTCGTGCTCGTCGTGCTTCCGGTGGTAAAAAGACCCTGGGAGAACGGGTCAGCCGCCGGGAAAAGGAGAAGGAGGCCGCTCTCAAAAGTACCAGACCCAGACGGAAACCCTCCGAGAAAGATAGCCGTAAAAAGAGGCGGTTGGTTTTTGGTGTTGTGGTAGCAGCGTTGGTTGTTGCTTTGATTATCGGGATGATTAATCTGGTTGCTAACATGGTAAATGGCGAAGTAACTTATCCCACTTTGTACACCAAGGGAAATCAGCTCTATTTGCATTATGACAAAAAGCCGGTACAGTTGAGTACAAACTTTATCAATGCGTATGCACCGGAAGTGGAGGAAGAGGATAGCGAGGAGTCCCAGAAAAAGGATCCCAAGCTGTATGAGGCGAAAATTGCGACAGAAAAGCAGTTGATTTATGTGTCCGCAGATGGCCTATACACTTACTTTATGGAAAATATGGATCTGAACACCGGTCGAGGTGATTTGGTTTATGTCAAGAATGATTCCCCTAAAACCCGAACGCTGGTTTCAATCTCCGTTTATTATGATTTTGAAGTCAGTGCTGATGGACAGTCTATTCTATTCCTGCGCAAGACCAATGACGATGGAAAGAGTGGAGAATTATGTTATTGGGACGCTTCTCTCAAGGAGCCTGTTTCGGTAGAACAGGGAATTGATAGTGGAAACTACTTGTTTGCACAGGCAGGAAAGAAAGCTCTTTACATTCATGGATACGATGAAGAGAAGAAGATTGGCGGACTGTACGCAAGAGAATTCGGTAAGGATGCTCCGGCAGAAAGCAAGAAGATAGACGAAGATGTTTCCTTTGTGTTTGGCACCTCTTCTAAGGGGGACTACATCCTGTATGCAAAGGATTATGATGTCAAGGAGGGAACCTACAATCTTTACTCTGTTAAGGCAGGGGAAAATCCAGCTGTTCGTGCGGAAAAGGCATATCTACCACCGGTTATTCAAACTAAGGCAGAGGGCGTTTATGCATATAGCGACTATGAAGATAACTTCCAGACGGTGAAGTATCTGGATTTAGCAGCCGGAACCGGAAATGTGATTGCGGACAAGGTAACCAGAATTGAACGTCTCCGGAACGATGAAATGGCAATGATCTATAGTCAGAGCTACGAGGAAACCAACAAGAGTGATTACTATTTGGTCAACGCAACCGATAATGTTTCTCAAAAGGTTGCCAACGCCGTCAGTGATATCGAAGATGCATCTGTAAGAAGAACACAGTTTGATATCAGCGACGACTTTACCAGAGTGGCGTATATCAGTGGCTATAGCGAAAAGGAAAACCGTGGCGCATTGATGACCGCAAGCATTGTCAATGGTTATGTAGGAACCGATAAGCGAATTTCCGATAATGCATATGGTTGTAACGTATCTGCAGATGGTTCTGTGGTTCGGTTTGCGGCGGACTTCAACGAGGATTTAAGCACGGTAAATCTTCTGGTTCATACCAACTCCAACACTGTTACCTTAAAGGAGAACGTGGGAGCTGGTGCTTATACCTTTGATGATGCGGGCAGGATTATGGTTTATGCAGTCGATACCAAGTCTGCACCCATCAATACCGGCAACATCGAGTGTGTTACCACCAAGGGTAAGGTTCGGGATATTCAGAAGGGTGCTACCTCTTACGGACTCAAAAAGGATGGTCGTATTCTCATTCTTATTCACGAGGGTGAGGGAGAAAAATCTTCTGGTAAAATTTATATCTGCAATCAAAAAGGCGGTAGCAAAAAGCTGATTGACGAAGGCGTTACCAGAGCATTGTTCTATTAATGAAAAAGAAAATTGGTATTATGGGGGGGACTTTTGACCCCCCTCATATCGGACATTTGGCCATGGCGGAGCAGGTACGCACCGTCATGGCTTTAGACGAAATATGGTTCCTTCCCACCGGGGGGATCACGTACAAGGAAAGTGCTAGTCTTTCCTCCCCTGGAGACCGACTTGCCATGACACGTCTTGCCGTGGCAGGTAGGGAGGCGGTTTTGGTCAATGCTATGGAGTCAGAGAGTGGAAAACCAAGCTATTCCTATCAGACCATGGAGAAGTTGACAGAAAAATTTCCGGAGAATGAATTTGTCTTTATTGTAGGTGCAGATTCGTTGGATTATATGGAAGCCTGGCGGGAGCCGGAACGACTATTCCGTTGTTGCTCTGTTGCAGCGGTGAACCGGACTGGAATCAGCAAGGAACAAATGAAAAGGAAAAAGCAGCAGTTAGAGAAGCAATTCGATGCCCGGATTACTCTGATTTCTATGCCGTATGTGGACATTTCTTCTACAGAGTTGCGTGCGATGGCAGGCCGTGGCATAGATATCACAGCCTATGTGGGGGAGAATGTATGGAAGTACATTCAATCCCATGCTTTGTATCAAAAATAGAAGTTCGGGAGGTGCCGCAAATGATGGAGCTGGAGAAGATCAACGGAACCCTCAGCCAGAGTTTAAGCGAGCGGCGATACTATCATTCACTGGGAGTGGCAGAAACGGCAGTTAAACTTGCAAAGCATTATCATGCCAACGAGGAAAAGGCGTTTTTAGCAGGATTAGTTCATGATTGTGCCAAAGAAATTGCTCCGGAAGAGGCCATCAAGCTTCTGCAGGAGAAGTATCGCATTATTCCGGATGCCATGTCTTTGCAGATGCCGAGATTGTTGCATGGGGTTCTTGGAGCTTGTATTGCCCAGAGCCGATTTGGGATTTATGATCCGGAGATTTTGGATGCCATTCGGTATCACACCACCGGAAAAGCAAAGATGGGCCTTCTTTCCAAGATTATTTATATTGCCGATTATATTGAACCTAATCGCACCTATCGGGATGTAGATGATTTGCGGGAATTGACGTTTAGAAACCTAGAAGATGCCATTCTTTTTGCAGTGGATTTTACCATTCGGGATTTGGTGGAGAAAGGAAAAACCATTCATCCGGACACTGTTCATTGCAGAAACGATCTGTTACTACAAAAGGAAACACTTGCAGTTGACGGAAAGGAGTCCTTATGAAGATGAAACATCCGGGCCGTATGGCCGTGCTGATTGTAACTGTTTTCGTGGTTATCTGGATGTGCTATAACTTTGTTGTGGCACTTCTAACCGGAGAGACATTCAGTTTTTTGGGAAATGGTGCCAGCCGAAAGGGTGTTGCCGAAACCTTTGTGGTGGCTGGCATTGACGAGGGCGGATACCGCACCGATTTGATTCTTTTGTGCCAGGTGAATCGAAGGGATGGAGAAATTAATGTTTTGCAGATTCCCAGAGATACAAGAATCAACAATAGAAGAAACGATAAAAAGATTAACTCGGCGTATTATTCCGGATTCG
The DNA here is from genome assembly GCA_045540375.1 of Ructibacterium sp. Classification (GTDB taxonomy): domain Bacteria; phylum Bacillota; class Clostridia; order Monoglobales; family Monoglobaceae; genus Ructibacterium. Next base: position 290,166 of record JAZQHD010000149.1, read on the forward strand.
ATGTCATGGCAGAGGAGATTGAGCAGGTAACAGGAATAGAGCCTACTCATTATGTCATGGTTGACTTTGCAGGATTTCGGGATATTGTGGATGCCGTTGGCGGCGTTACTATTGATGTTCCTTTTGACATGGTTTACGAAGATCCAGTTCAGGATTTGGTGATTGACCTGGAGGAAGGAAAGCAGAAATTAAATGGTGAAGAGGCCGAGATGTATATGCGATATCGGCAGGGAAGTGATGGGAACGGCTATGCAGAGGGCGATGTTGGTCGTCTTACGGCACAGCAGGAGCTTTACAGTGCAGTGGCAGATAAACTGTTGACGCCGGCTGGAATTTTTAGGATTCCCAAAGTTTACTCTGCGGTGAAGAAATGTACTGAAACCGATTTTAGTAATGGTCAGATTTTCGGATTGATGATAGATGTGTTTAAAGCAGGGAAAGATAATATCAAGATGCATATGCTCCCGGGTGAGGGCAGATACATCGGAGGCGGTTCTTACTTTGTTCCTGATAAGGAAGCAGCGGAGGAACTGATGCAGGAATATTTTGTGTTAGATGGAGAGTAAATCATGATGACTTGTGAGAATGAGACGGTAAAGAAGATATTCCGTGCCTTGGATAGTAAAAAGGCGAAGGATATCATGGTATTAAAAATCAGCGAACTGACCACCATGGCAGATTATTTTATTATTGCTACTGGTGGCTCTGACCGTCAGGTGAAGGCCCTTTGTGATCACGTAGAAGAGACTCTGGGAAAAGAGGGGATCTATCCGGCAAACAAAGAAGGCTACCGGATGGGCGAATGGGTGCTTTTGGGATATGACGACGCCATTGTGCATATCTTTCAGAGTGAACCCAGAGAGTTTTACAATCTGGAACGAATCTGGCAGGATGCACCGATTGTAGATATGAGTGCAGAAAAAACCGAAGACTAAGACTTTTCGAAATGGAGGAAAATCCAATGAAATATCAATTCAAAGACATTGAAGAAAAATGGCAAAAACGATGGGAAGAGGAGGGGGCGTTCCGGATCCAGGAAGAGACCGGAAAACCCAAGTACTATGCTTTGGAAATGTTCCCCTACCCCTCTGGGAATCTTCATATGGGCCACGTGCGGAATTATTCCATCGGCGATGTCGTGGCAAGATACAAGAAGATGCAGGGATTCCATGTTCTGCATCCTATGGGATGGGATTCTTTTGGTTTGCCCGCAGAGAATGCCGCAATTAAGAACGGTACCCCCCCTGCAGATTGGACTTGGGCAAATATCGATAACATGAGAGAACAGCTCAAACGTTTGGGTTTCAGTTACGATTGGGAGAGAGAGGTTGCAACCGCAAAACCGGACTATTATAAGTTTACTCAGTGGATGTTCCTCCAGCTCTACAAACATGGACTGGCGTACAAGAAAAAGTCCTTTGTAAACTGGTGTCCTTCTTGCCAGACGGTGCTTGCGAATGAGCAGGTAGTCAATGGCAAGTGTGAGCGTTGTAAGAGCGAGGTTGGCAAGAAGGATTTGGAGCAATGGTTCTTCAAAATTACCGACTATGCCCAGAGACTCTTAGACGATATTGACAAGCTGGGTGGTTGGCCGGATAAGGTAAAGTCTATGCAGGCAAACTGGATTGGTCGGTCTGAAGGTGCTGAAATGGAATTCAAGCTGGATGGCACCGATGAGACTCTCACCGTGTTCACCACCAGACCAGACACCATCTATGGTGTATCCTATATGGTGATGGCTCCCGAACATCCCATTGTGGAAAAGCTCATTGCAGGCAAGGAGCAAGAGGCAGAATGCCGTGCATTTATTGAAAAGGTTCATGGACAGACCGAGATTGAGCGGTCCTCTACTGATACTGAAAAAGAAGGCGTCTTCACAGGTTGCTATATGATCAACCCCTTCACCGAGGAGAAAATTCCTCTCTACTTAGCAAACTATGTGTTCTTGGACTATGGTACCGGTGTTGTTATGGGCGTTCCGGCGCATGACCAGAGAGATTTTGAGTTTGCAAAGAAGTATGATTTGCCCATCCGGATTGTGGTACAGCCAGAAGGTCAGAATATGAAATCCGAGGATATGACCGAAGCATTTGCGGCAGAGGGAATCATGGAAAATTCCGGCATCTTCGATGGCATGAATAACCAGGATGCCCTGAAGAAAATGATTGAGTATGCTGAGGAAAAAGGCATTGGAAGAAAGAAGGTTAACTTCCGTCTTCGCGACTGGTTGATTTCCAGACAGAGATACTGGGGCGCTCCCATTCCTATTGTTTATTGTGAGAAGTGTGGCACGGTGGAGATCCCCGAAGACCAGCTTCCTGTTCTCCTGCCTGAGAATGTTCAGTTCACCGGTCAGGGTAAATCTCCGCTGAGTGAGTGTCCTGATTTTGTGAATACCACCTGTCCCAAGTGTGGTGGTGCGGCAAAGAGAGAAACTGATACCATGGACACCTTTGTGTGCTCCTCCTGGTATTTCCTCCGTTACACCGACCCCCATAACACCGAGATGCCTTTCGCCAAGGATAAGGCAGACTACTGGATGAATGTAGACCAGTACATCGGCGGTGTAGAACACGCCATTCTCCATCTTCTGTATGCAAGATTCTTTACCAAAGCGCTCCATGATTTTGGTTATGTTTCCTGCGAGGAACCTTTTGCAAATCTACTCACGCAAGGGATGGTGCTGAAAGATGGCAGCAAGATGTCCAAGTCTGTAGGTAATGTGGTAAGCCCCGATGAGATTATCGAGAAGTACGGCGCAGATACCGCCCGTCTGTTTATTCTGTTTGCGGCACCGCCCGAAAGAGATCTTGATTGGAACGATACCGCCGTTGAGGGTGCATATCGATTCCTGAATCGTGTATGGCGTGCAGTGGAAGAATTGATTCCCTATAGCGAAAAAGCGACAATCGATCAGGAAAGCCTGAACGCTGAGGAGAAGAAACTTCGCCTGGCTGTTCATGGAAGCATTAAGAAGGTTACCGACGATTGCGATCGGTTCAGCTTCAATACCGCTATCAGCTCCATTATGGAATTGGTGAATGCTCTGTATGCATATAAGGAAAAGGTGGCAGCAGAGGATTACAACAAGGTTCTGATCCAGGAAGCAACGGAGAATCTGGTTGTTCTCATCTCTCCCTTTGTTCCCCATATCGCATCTGAAATGTGGGAAATGATGGGACGGAGCGAAGATTTATCCGTTTATCCCTGGCCCAAGTACGACGAGACAGCGCTTCAGGTTGCAGAGGTTGAAATTGCAATCCAGATCAATGGTAAGGTTCGGGATAAGATTATGATTTCTCCGGATTTGAACCCTGCCCAGATGCAAGAAGTAGCTCTTGCCAACGAAAAGGTTCAGGAGCTTATCGGCGGCAAGGAAATGGTGAAGTGTATCGCTGTTCCTAAGAAGCTGATTAATATTGTAGTAAAAGGCTAATAAAAAAATCCACCCATACGGGTGGATTTTTTTGGTGGAGCATAGGGGACTTGAACCCCTGACCCCCACACTGCCAGTGTGGTGCGCTCCCAGCTGCGCTAATGCCCCGAAGTGATTTTATTGTAGCACAACCTATTTGGTTTGTAAAGAGGCTTGCTTTTGCCTTAGATAGAAAGGGCTGTAAAAAAGTCTTAAATGTTGTTATTTTGCACAAATAAAAAAATATATTGACAAATTTTTGTATACCTTGTATAATGTAATATCATAAATCAATATAAGGAGGTATTACAGATGAAAGAGAACAATGCGTTACCGTTGTTGTTACTGGATAACAGCAGTATGATGTCAGTGTTAAACGAAGGAGAGTTCAGGTGTTATAATCTGACATTTGAGGAAGCAAAGCATCTTTTGGAAATTCACAAGGAAGAAGATGTTCTTCAATGCTTCAGCAATGCAGAGATTGAAAGCATCATTTTTGAGCATCTCGGGATTGGACAGAAGAAGTTCCCTTACAAGCATATTCGGAATATGCGTCCTTTGCAGGATGCTATTGTCTTCAAACTGTATATTACTCCTTCGGAGACCAAACCGGTGATTCAGTCAGATGACGGAGTGGAGGCAATGAAGATTCAGAATTGTTATATTTATTGTCAACACTTGATTCGTATTGCATAAGACGCAAACAAACCCGCCGTAAGGCGGGTTTGCTTTCGTGACTATTTTTGAAGAATATGACATAATGCAGAAGACATAGGAAAGCCTTGGAAGGAGAAAACCTATGAAACGAGTTTTCGAACCAAAATGGATGATGATAACCGCTATGGCGATCTTTGGTACCATCGGTCTGTTTGTGAAGAAGATTCCCATTCCCTCAGGAGAGCTTTCTCTCTATCGGGGAATTCTGGCAATTCTCCCTATTGGGTTGGTTTTGTTTCTGACAAAGCAAAAACTGAACCTTGGAGAAATCAAAAAAGAACTCCCGCTTTTGTTGTTATCGGGAGCCGCTATGGGATTTAACTGGATTTTGTTGTTTGAAGCATACAAATATACTACCGTTTCCATCACCACCATCAGCTATTACTTTGCACCGGTTCTGGTCACCATTGCCTGTCCCATTATCTTCAAGGAGAAGATGACCTTGAAGCAATGGATTTGCTTTGTGATGTCAACATTGGGGATTTTGCTGATTACCGGGTCGGTGGATTTGTCCGGCGGTTCCAATCACTTGCTGGGTATTGCTTTGGGTCTCGGTGCGGCGGTGTTGTATGCGGGGGTTGTGATTCTCAATAAGCTCATCAAAAAGGTGGAGGGACTTCACCGGACGCTGATTCAGTTTATTGCAGCGGTTGTGGTATTGTTCCCTTATGTTGCCTTCACCAGTGGGTTCCACTTAGGTAGTCTATCCGGAAGCGGTTGGGTGTATCTTTTGATTGTGGGTTTTGTTCACACAGGAATTACCTACTGCTTGTATTTCTCATCCCTGAAAGAAATTCCGGGACAGAAAGCTGCTATTTTGAGCTACATAGACCCGTTGGTTGCAGTTCTGGTTTCCGTTGTGATTCTGGGTGAGGGGATGACTCCTATGCAGGTGTTAGGCGGAGCTTTGATTCTTGGCTTCACACTCTGGAACGAAATTTCTCCTAAAAAAGCAGAATAAGTCTGGAATAATAAAATAAAGGTCAGAACCTCAAGTTCTGTCCTTTATTTTATCTTCTTTTTGTACTGGGATGGGGTCATAGAAAAATGCTTCTTGAAACAGCGACAAAAAGTGTTCAAAGAGCCGAATCCGGATTCAAAAGCGATTTCGGTGAGGCTTTTTTCCGGAGTATGCATCTGCTTTGCGGCATAATCACAACGAACCGAGGTTAAATAGGTGCGAAAGGGAATCTTTAGCCGATCGCAGAAAAGATGGGAGATGTAGGAGGGGTGATACCCAAAGACCCTGGCAAGAAACTCAACGGTCAGGGGTTCCTGAAAGTGGGTGTCAATATAAGAAGTGATTTTTTCCGGAAGTGTCGGATCGGTCTTGGAAGAAACTAATTCTATCTTTTTGAACAGCCGGGATAAAATCAGATAGGTATAGCCCAAAAGTTCCATATGATTTTCAGCGGTCAGAAGTTGACGAAACAGAGGAGCAACATCCGGCGATAGTTCCTTTGCCGAAAGATAGGGAGTCATTGGCTGTTTGGACAGCAAATCCGGAAAAAGCGCGGTCAAGAGGGAGACGTTGCACATGACGGACAGGTTTTCGCTATCTGGACTTCCGGGAGTAGGCTGGTAGCCGTGGATGGTGTTTGGAAAAATAAGACAAACATCCCCCGAATGCAGAAAAAAAGTTTCTTCACCCACCGTTATGGTTTGAATGCCGGAAAAGCAATAGGCAATCTCAATATTCTGATGAAAATGGGCGGGAAAGTTATAGGATTTGGTATGATAGGAAAGGTAAATCGGTTGTTTATTTTTTTCAATATAAGGATGCATAAGCCTACCTCCTTTTCTGCTAGTATATCAAAAGGATACTTCTTTGTAAAGCGTATTTTGGTGAATATTTTGATGGAAAATGCTTGCAGAACAAAACGAAAAGAGGATATAATGGCATTAAAGGGGGCGTGTTTTATGGAAAAATGGGCAAGAATCAAGTATCATCCCTGTTTGCCATTGGGGGACAATCAAACCAGAATTACCGGAAGCAGACGGCATATTGATCTGTCCCGGCGTATCGCACAAGAAGGAACTGTTCTTTTGAAGAATGAGGGTGATTTGCTACCCTTTCAAAAGGGAACCAAGGTTGCGGTCTTTGGTATAGCGCAGATTGATTATGTGAAAACCGGCGGCGGGAGTGGTAGCGTAGAGTGCGATTATGAGGTCAATATCTATGAGGGACTGAAAGCCAAAGGAGACAGTATTTCGGTGTTTGAGCCTCTTTCTCTCTATTATCAAAATTGTGTTGAGGTGATGCGTTCCGGCGGTGATGTCAATACCTTGATGGATTTAGCCGGTGAGGTGGAAATTCCGGAATACGGAAGTATCGAAAACAGCCCCGGACTCTTGCCGGAAATTCCGGTGCCGGAGCAGCTTCTTCAAGGGGCAAAAGAATATACCGATACAGCAATCATCACCATCAGCCGTTATTCCGGTGAGGGATGGGATAGAAAGAATGATGGTACCGATGATTATTTTAATTTAAGTGAGAAAGAGCAAGCTATGGTTGAAATGGTGTGCCATAACTTTCAAAAGGTGGTCGTTCTTTTCAATACAGGTGCCATGATGGATGCATCCTGGTTTGCGGAGAATGAAAGAATTCAAGCAGCTCTCATGATCTGGCAGGGTGGTATGGAGGGCGGCCTTGCCGCCGCAGATATTCTGGTTGGGGATGTGAATCCTTCCGGAAAATTAGTGGACACCTGTGCCAAGACCTTTGAGGATTATCCATCATCAGCAGGTTTTCATGAGTCTGAGAGCTATGTGAAATATACCGAGGATATCTTTGTGGGATATCGGTATTTTGAGACAATTCCGGGAAAAAAGGATTGCGTGGTGTATCCCTTCGGTTATGGTCTTTCTTATACCACCTTTGCAATTTCAGGTGAAGCGGCAACGGTGGTTGACGATAGGATTCAGGTTAGTGTCAAGGTGAAAAATACCGGAACTGTTCCTGGAAAAGAGGTTGTTCAGGTTTATTATTCTGCACCGAATGGAAAACTGACCAAGTCGGCAGTAGAACTTTGTGGATTTCAAAAGACCAAGAAACTCAAACCCGGAGAGAGTGAGATTCTCAGTATTTCTTTTGCCATTTCGGACATGGCATCCTATGACGATATGGGGGATGTGGTGAAATCTGCATGGGTTTTGGAGCCGGGAGAATATAAGATTCTGGTGGGAAATTCCGTCCGGAACCTGAAAGAACTGGAATTTGTATATCAAGTGGAGGATGTGGTCATCACCGAGCAACTGACCGAATACTGTGTACCGAGAAATCTTGGAAAACGGATGCTGGCAGATGGCAGTTATCGGGAGGTTCCCGACCGGGACTACCAACCAAAGGTAATTCCCAATCCTTATGTCTGTAAAGAAAGAATTTCCCAAACCGAGGAGGAATGCAGAAAGCTTATCGAGGTGCATGAAGGAAAATTATCCTTGGATGACTTTGTGGCACAGATGACTAACGAGGAACTGCAGAAACTACTTTTAGGACACTTCAGTAACGGTATTGCTATCACCGGCGGGATGGGTGGTGTGATGAAGTTTGGAATTCCCTCTCCTATGACCGCAGACGGCCCTGCCGGTGTTCACCTCCTTCCGGAACGAGGTGTCAAAACCACCGCATTCCCCATTGGGACGATGCTTGCCTGTACCTGGAACCTGGATTTGGTTCAGGAGATGGGAAAAGCCGGCGCTTTAGAGATGAAAGAAAACAACCTTGCTATGTGGTTGACTCCTGCACTCAATATTCATCGGAGCCCCCTCTGTGGAAGAAACTTTGAGTATTACTCCGAAGACCCCTTTGTGTCCGGCAAGGTGGCGGCAGCGCTGATCAAGGGAATCCAAGGAGAGCGAATTGTGGCTTGTCCCAAGCATTTTGCTTGTAATAATAAGGAAACCAATCGTCATGAGTCAGATTCCATTCTGTCAGAGCGTGCTCTTCGGGAGATTTATCTCAAAGGCTTCGAAATCTGTGTGAAGGAAGCCAACCCAAGATTGCTTATGACGGCATATAACAAGCTCAACGGCATTCATACCTCGGAAAGCAGAGAGTTGATTGAGGGAATTCTCCGGAACGAATGGGGCTTTGACGGATTGGTTACCACCGACTGGTGTAATACGGCTGATAAGGTGAAGGAAGCCTACGCCGGCAACGATATGCATATGCCTTGGTCAGGTCAGGAATGGATGGGCGAGATTGATCGGAACTATATCGGCTTGAGTGTAAAACGGCTGATGGAAATGATTCTGTGGTTAGAGTAAAAGAAAAGGCTGAACGATAGCAAATCGTTTAGCCTTTTTTGCTTGCAAAAAGAGTAGAAAAAAACTATACTGTTAAGACAAGCATTGACAACTTCATGGATATATTTTATAAGAGTTGTAAAAAATACGATATAATGTATAGAAAGGAAGTTGCACTCATGAATTCATTTACGAGAAACGACATCAAAGATTTTAAACAGTATTTGGAAAACGAAGAAAAGGCAGAGGCAACCGTGAAAAAATATCTTCGAGATATTGAAGCTTTTTTTCGATGGTGCGGTAACCGAGAATTATGTAAGGAAATTGTTTTGCGATATAAAGGGGAGCTGGTGGAAAACTATGCACCTACAAGTGTAAATTCAATGCTTTCTTCCTTAAATATGTTTTTTCAATTTCAAGGTTGGCATGAATTAAAGGTAAAAATCTTGAAAATTCAGAAGCAGATTTTTATGGATCAGGAAAAACACCTTACAAAACAAGAGTACCAAAGATTACTGGCTGCAGCAAAAACAAAAGGGAATATCAAATTGTATTTGCTAATGCAAACCATTTGCAGTACAGGGATAAGGGTTTCGGAACTCAAATACATTACCCTGGAAAGCCTTTCTTGCGGTATGGCAAGAATTCATCTCAAGGGTAAGATAAGAACGGTTGTGCTACCCCATGCGCTTTGCAAAAGTCTAATCAAGTATGCAACAAAGGAAAAAATAACCAAGGGGAGTATTTTTGTTTCAAAAAGCGGAAAACCCCTTGATAGAAGCAATATCTGGAAGATGATGAATCGGATTTGCTCTTTGGCAAATGTTTTAAAAGAGAAGGTGTTCCCTCATAATCTCCGGCATTTGTTTGCTTGCACCTTTTACTCTGCCTGTAAGGATATTGTGCGTCTTGCAGATATCCTAGGTCATTCCAGCGTGAATACCACACGAATTTATACTATGGAACCCGGTGAATTACGCAGAAGACAAATTCAGTCCCTCGGACTTCTACGCTGTTAGTGTTACGAGGAGAGGGATGAAAGGGCTAATTCCCCAAAATAAAAAAACCACATAATCGAAATTATGTGGTAAAGGCAATGGCAACATAATCGAAATTATGTGGTAAAAAGTTCAATAAATACATAGCTTATGTGAGTTATTATAATATCCAACTGAGGTCAATGTCAATGGTTTTTTGTTTTTCAAATCTGTTTTTGGTATTTTATTCTAAAAAAGAGCAGAACTTTAAGACCAATGTTATATTTTTTCTACATTGGTCTTAAAGTTCTGCTCACAGTTTCTCGTGAAATAATGTAATTTTAATGATTTTTGGAGGGGTTTTCTCGAGAGAGGGAATCCTTTCCTCTTTTTTACCACATAATTTCGATTATGTTGCGAGGCGTTTTTTTTGTCAAGGTTTGTAATGAACATTACATTTCTTAAAACAAAAATGATGAACATAGGGAAAGAGATAAGAATTCATGGAAGAAATGAATGGCAGAAAAGAAAAGAAGTATGAAATTATTAGAACAACATGGCAGTATCTATTGAAACATGGTTTGTCAAGGTCATCAGTGGGAGAGCTATGCCGGGAAACCGGGCTTGCCCAGAGCAGCTTATACCATTGGTTCGCTAACAAGGATGATATCTGGATTAGCGCCGGGAAGTATGGACTTGCTAAGGTGGTAGAAGCATTGTTTGCGTATACCATCCGCCATACAGATCATGTTCGGGAATATTTTGATACGCTTTTAGATGAGGTAGAAAAATATAAGTATGAGCTTCGTCTTGCACTACAGATTACAACAAGTTCTGTGTTTGGAGAAAGAATGAGGGAAAAATCTAAAGATTTTCGGGTGTTTTATGAAAACTATGCCGAGGAACTAATGGAGATTTTTGGGTGTCATTATCTGCAAGCCGAAATCTTCATTTATTCTATCATAGCTTATGTGATAGACTATGCAATCTGGGATGACAAAATCAAAACCCAGATGCTTCTGGATAATCTCTATGACAGAGTTGCCGATACCTTGTGTTTAAAAAAGCAGGAATAATACTAGATAATTAAGCGACCGGAGTGTTGCATAATTATACCACTGGGGCAGTATCACTTTTGTGTTTTAGCATCATTGTTTTTTCATCGAAAAAAAGGATACTGCCTCTTTTTTTTGCAAAATAATAAAATTTACCATAAAGAAAGAAGGAGTTTTCAATGAAGTTAAAAAAGATTTTTGCGTTGGTGCTTTGCTTAAGCTTGATTTTCAGTACCATGAGTCTTGCTGTATTTGCAACCGGAGAAGGTGGTGATCAAGCTGATGCCTGGGACGGAACGGCAGATGTAAGCTGGTATCATGATGCAGATTTGGAGTTTACACTCACAACGGCGGAAGAACTTGCTGGTTTTGCAGAGCTTGTTAGAGCGGGCAATAATTTTGCAAATAAAACAATAAAACTTAACGCGGACTTGGATTTAAAGGGACCAGTTGATTCTGAAACAGGAAATGCAACCAAGTGTTTTCCTCCCATCGGTACCGGCAGCAATGCTTTTGCCGGAACCTTTGATGGCAACTTCAAGACCCTTTCCGGAATAGAACAGAATGGTTGGTATTTTGGATACCAGTGGGGTCAGTACGGCTCTCTTGGATTATTTGGTGGTATCAATGGTGCAACCATCAAAAACCTGACTGTTAAGGATTTTGTTCTTGAGATTGAAGGCGGAGATGTTGCTGCCATTGCTGGAAGTGCTGAAGGTGAATGTACATTTGAAAATATCAAGGTTCAAAATTGTATCGTTGCAACCTATAACAACGGTTGTGGTGGAATTATCGGATGGGCAGGACCCAGCCATTATACTTTTCACAATGTAGAGGTTGATGAAGATACTGTGGTAGCTGGTCTCTGGGGGTCTTTTGATTCAAGTCTCGGCGGGATTATGGGACAGCTCGATGGAGGTGGTAGCGTTGATTTCGAAAACGTAAAGGTTGCTTGCCGACTTGATGCATATAATGACGTAACAGCTTCCTACAAGTGGTATTCTTATCGTATGTGTGGTATGCTGATAGGCAGAGTTGAGGATTTGTTTGAGGATACAACAACCGTTAATCCAGAAAAAATATCTTGTGAAAATGTAGAGGTTACCTTTGGTGAATGGGCAAATTATACATATCTTTGGGATGATACCATCAGCCGTGGCTGCCAACGCATTGAATCCGGCCACGCTTATGATGGTGTGAATGTTGCCGACTATCCCGGTGGAAGAATCGAACTGATTTATTTTGATACCATTTTTGGAGGGCCTCAAAGTCAAAGCCGTGGATACTACGGATCGGGTGTAGACGAGTTAGAGCAGATCGACTATTTTGCAGATAACACCCTGGAGGTAATTGATCATGCTCTCCCAGCAAGATCTGCTGCTAAAATCAATGATGATTACTACGAAACATTGGATGCAGCTCTTGCTGCTGCAAATTTGATGGAAGGAAATGTTACGATTGACCTTTTAGATAATACTATAACCATCAATAAAGCTTATGTTTTGAGTAAGGATATTACTTTCCAAAACGGCACACTTTCCTTTGATGATTATGACGGTACCGACCCGGAAACCTATAACCCGGCAGGTGTTTATGATGCGGTAATGACCATTAGCGATGCAAATATTACCTTTGATCATGTAATTCTTTCCGGTAACAATAGCAAGGCAACTTCCGGCATGTTCGTATTGGGAGCTAATGGTGCGATGTGTATGAAGAATGGTTCTGTACTGAATGTGTCAGCGCCCACTGCCAAGGCGGTTATCTATAGCGAAGAAAGCTACGATGGAAAGCTAGTAGTAAAGGATTCTCAAATCAATATTGATGGTAACGGCAATGATGTAAGGGGAATTCTTGCGGTAGAACTTGATGCAGACAATGCAGAAATTAGTATTAAAAACCTCACTGATAACGCCATGAGAAATGTAACAGGTTCTGTTATCAATTCGAAAATTATCATTGATGGTGCGGAATATGGCATCAAGAATACCAATGAAGAAGTTCTTGCGGTTACTGATTCAACTATTTTGGTTAAAAATACAGAAAATGAAAGCGACAATGCGGGGATTTACATGAAGAAAAGAGAAGACCTTGCAGACAGTAACTCTGTGATTGACGCCAAAATCTTTGTGGAAGAAAACGATGTACTATACAATACTTTGACTTTTAAAACCAACGATGGGAGCAAGATTCCTTCCGCTGTAATAGAGGAAAATACAGTGGTTGACCTTTCGGGGTACACGCCAGAAAAGGAGGGGTTTGTCTTTGGCGGGTGGTATGCCGACGAGACTTTGACAGAAAAAATAAATGAAATTACCGTGGACTCTTGCAAAACTGTTTATGCAAAATGGAACGAGAGAAAACAGGGTAGTTCTGTGGACGGTCTTCCTGGGGGAGGTGGCGGCTCCGGTGTTGCAAGGTACACTGTTGTTTTTGAAACCAATGGGGGAAGTGAACTGAGGTCTGTCGTTTTAGCACGGAACAGTAAGCTTGATTTGTCTGTCTATGTTTCTGAAAAAGAGGGGTATGTTTTTGAGGGATGGTATACGGACGCTGAACTGACCGAACAGGTTCAGGAGATTAGCCTTACTTCAAACATCACCCTGTATGCAGGCTGGAAAGAGGATGTTGAGAAAGGTAAAACACCCGGAGATAGCGAGATTGCTAAATTTATCGATCTGGATGTCAATGCATGGTATTACGAGAGTGTGTGTGCCACACTCCGGGAAGGCTTAATGAACGGGGTATCTGAAACCGAGTTTGCTCCGGACAAAAGCCTGACCAGAGGGATGTTTGTTACCATTCTCTACCGAATCGAGGGAACCCCGGAAGCAAAGGGGGATAACCGGTTTATTGACATGGTAGAAGGGCAGTATTACACTGATGCAGTCAACTGGGCTGCTGAAAACGGTATTGTAAATGGCGTAGGTGAAAATGTTTTTGCTCCAGATGAGAAAATTATCCGAGAGCAGATGGCGGCAATCATTTACAGATATTTGGAGTATAAGAATGTTAAGGCTATCGAGAGCGGTGAAGTTACTTATACTGACGCTACTGAAATTGAAGAATATGCGTTGGAGGCAGTCCGGCAGATGAACCGGATGGGTCTCCTGGAGGGAAATACTGACGGAAGCTTTGCTCCCAAACGCACAACCACCAGAGCCGAGGCGGCTGCATTGTTTGTGAGACTGCTGAAGGTCCTGCAGGAAAAGTAGAATAAACAATATCTTGTCTGTATGTGATTGACAGTAGAGGAATTGATGGATTGGAAGTGGTAACGATATACAACGAATGTTTGTGTTCAAAATGTCAAACGGGAAAGGAAGCCTATGAGCTTGACCCACTCTCCCCGGTCTGTCCGTACTATTCGATGCATAATGGTAAACGATGCGCCAGGTTTGTTCCGCTAGAACAGAAAAAAGAGAAGAAAGTCAAAAAGATCGTGCGATTGTTGACCTTATGTTTCAGGAAAGAGGAAGTTTGTTAACAGAAAAAAGGCTGTCTTAGGACAGCCTTTTTCGTTCACATTTTTTAATAGTTCAAGTTCATTTAATGCGTAACCACCGTTGCACCGCTGATGAGGAAATAGGCAATCACCAGAATACCAATCACAATCCGGTAGTAGCCAAATGCCTTAAAGTCGTGGTTCCGGATATAGCCCATCAGGAACTTAATGGCTGCAATAGAAACCAGGTAAGCCACTACCATGCCGGTTAGGAGAATGGCAATTTCCTGACCGGTAAAGCCAACACCGGTTTCTAAGAAGAACTTTACAATCTTCAAGGCACTTGCCCCGAACATTACCGGGATTGCCAGGAAGAAGGAGAACTCCGCCGCCACAAACCGGGAACAACCCAAAATCACAGCACCCAAAATGGTGGAGCCGGATCGAGAGGTGCCGGGAATCAGGGACAATACCTGAAAAGCACCAATGAGCAGAGCAGTTTTGTAATCCAGGGTTGAGATAGATTCAATTTTGGGTGTTTTTTTCTGACTCTCAATCAGGATAAAGAGGACACCGTAAACAATCAAGGTTCCTGCAACTACCCAGGCATTATAGGTATACTGGTTGATGAGGTCATCGAATAATAACCCAATCACTGCCGCCGGAACACAGGCAACCAAAACTTTTAGCCACATCTCCCAGGTATTCGCCTTTTCCTGGGTTGACTTTTTGGGGGAGAAGGGGTTCAGTTTGTGGAAATAGAGGGTTACCACCGCCAGAATGGAGCCGAACTGAATCACCACCAAAAACAGGTCGATAAACTCTTTGCTCTGAGCAAGGGGTAGAAACTGATCGACCAGAATCATGTGTCCGGTACTGCTGATGGGGAGCCATTCGGTGATGCCCTGCACGATACCAAGAATCACAGTTTTGAAAAGTTCAAACAAAAACATAATCATTTCCTCCTATTAGTATATTCTATGCTTTCGGAGTTTCATCAATGTCGTCAATGTTATAGGGCGTGGTCTGGTACACAAAGTAGTACAGCCAGTTGGAGTATAACAAATTTGCATGGGAACGCCAAAGGTTTTTTGGCTCCTTTTCGGGATCATCATCGGGGAAGTAGTTCTTGGGAACCTGAATATCCATACCTTTGTTTACGTCCCGGAAATACTCAGTAGCCAAGGTGATATTATCATATTCTGAATGTCCGGTGATAAAGAATTGTCGCTCGCTCTTGGCAGTAACGATATAGACGCCCGCCTCCTCGGATTCTGCCAAAATCTCCAGTTCAGGGACTTTCTCAATGTCCTCCTTCCGGACTTCGGTATGCCGGGAATGGGGAGCATAGAAGGTATCGTCAAAGCCGCGAAGGAGAATCTTGGTCTTTTTCTCCTCGGGGATGGTATGGGGGAAGATGCCGAACATCTTTTCTTCCAGGATATGCTTTGGAACGCCGTAATGGTAATAAAGTGCTGCCTGGGCGCCCCAACAGATATGGAAGGTGGAGGTTACATGCTTTTTGCTCCATTCCATGATTTCGCAGAGCTCTTCCCAGTAGTCTACCTCCTCAAATTCCATCAATTCTACAGGTGCGCCAGTAATAATCATTCCGTCAAACTTTTGGTTTTTGTAATCATCAAAGGTGCCGTAGAAAGTTTCGATATGGCTTTTAGAGGTGTTTTTTGTTTCGTGGGACTTCATGTGCATGAAGTTAATATCGATCTGCAGAGGAGTGTTCCCCAAAACCCGAAGAAGTTGAGTTTCGGTTGCAATCTTGGTGGGCATCAGGTTAAGAATCAGAATCTTCAAAGGACGAATATCCTGGGTCATTGCCCGGGTTTCGGTAATCACAAAAATATTTTCTTGATTCAGGGTTTCGATTGCCGGCAAGGCGTTTTGAACTTTAATCGGCATCATTCCTCACTCCTGTTCTATCGTTATCTAAAAATCTGTAAATCTCATTGTATCATATTTTTTTGGATTAGTAAAGGGATTTTTGCACATAGTAAGAAGAGGCCATAAAAGAAAAGGAGCGGGAAAATGAAGAATCAGGAAAAAGAAGAAAATAAAAACCAGAACCAAAGCCAGGATGACAGAATTGAAGAAATGTCGACGGTGGAGGTAAAAAGCGGAAAAGGACGGATATCCTGTATCAGTATCATAGGTGAAATAGAAGGGCACACCATTTTGCCTCCCCAAAGTAAAACCACCAAGTACGAGCATATGCTTCCGGAGTTGGTCCGCATTGAGGAAGATGACGAGATTGAAGGACTTTTGCTGATGCTCAACACGGTAGGCGGTGATGTGGAGGCAGGTCT
Source organism: Ructibacterium sp. (assembly GCA_045540375.1). Taxonomy (GTDB): domain Bacteria; phylum Bacillota; class Clostridia; order Monoglobales; family Monoglobaceae; genus Ructibacterium. The sequence goes on from JAZQHD010000149.1 coordinate 306,344, forward strand.
TGCTATCGCGGAGATGATTGCTGGGATGAGAAAGCCTACGGTTTCTATGGTATTGGGCGGTGGGCATAGCATCGGTGTCCCTTTGGCGGTGGCGGCAAAAAAATCTTTGATTGTTCCCTCTGCAACTATGACAGTTCACCCTATTCGAATGACCGGGACAGTGATTGGTGCACCGCAGACCTTTCGTCAACTTCATAAGTTACAGGAGCGCCTGATTGAATTTGTGGTACGAAATTCAGGGATTGATGAAGATGATTTCACTGCACTCATGATGGAAACGGAGAAGATTGCCAATGATGTAGGGACAGTGCTTTACGGGGAAGAAGCGGTGTCTTGCGGCTTGATTGATGGGGTTGGAGGCATAGCAGATGCCATGGAAACCTTGCATCAACTGATAAAAGAATAAAGTTTCGTAATCAAAATTTAAAATTGTGCTTGACAGATGATGGTTTTCTCTGTATAATAGGTGGAGTAGAATTTTTTATACCTTGACATCTTAGTGTTGACCATACTTGGAGGGAGGGTTGTATCCATGGCTGAAATCAGAGTAAAAGACAACGAGTCGCTGGATAGCGCGCTGCGTCGGTTTAAGCGTTCCTGTGCAAAGGCTGGCGTTTTATCTGAGGTTAGAAAAAGAGAGCATTATGAAAAGCCCAGTGTAAAGCGGAAGAAGAAATCCGAAGCGGCAAGAAAGCGTAAATATTAGTATTCACGGGCGGGGTATATCCCCGCTCTTTCTATATCTAAAATCAGGTAGGAGGGATTGTTTATGGGAAAGACATTGTTCGGTCCGGCAGGAAATAGCGAGAGTTTTTTTGAGGCGGGACATAAGTCCAGTCTGGAAGCGCCCAAGTGGGTTCGGGAGAACGGCTTGGATTGCTATGAGTTCCAGTGCGGGCATGGGGTTCGAATTTCGGAAGACGGTGCCAGAACCTTAGGAGAAAATGCCAAGGCGGAATCGGTACTTCTTTCGGTCCATGCTCCTTACTATATCAGTTTATCTTCAGTAGAGGAAGAAAAAAGAGATAAGAGCATCGACTATATTCTTCAAACCCTAAAGGCGGCAAAAGGTATGGGTGCTGACAGAATCGTAGTTCATTCCGGCTCTTGTGGGAAGATTACCCGGAAAGAAGCATTGGAGCTTGCCAAAGACACCTTGTATCGGTCGTTAGATGCAGCAGAGCGGGCAGGCTATGGTGATATTTATATCTGCCCTGAAACTATGGGAAAAGTGAACCAGCTAGGTACCGTGGATGAAGTAATTGCCCTCTGCCAGATGAGCGATCGGCTGATTCCTACGGTGGATTTTGGTCATGTAAATGCCCAGACCAGAGGTGGTCTCAAAACCAAAGAAGATTTTGCAGCAGTTTTAGATGCTTTGGAAAAGAAACTAAAGCCTCACCAGGCGAGAGAGTTCCATGCCCATTTCAGCCGGATAGAGTATACCAATGCCGGAGAGAAGAAACATCATACTCTGGCAGATACCCAGTATGAGCCGGAATTTGAGCCTTTGGCAGAATTGTTGGCAGAGAGAGGTCTTTCTCCTCGGATTATCTGTGAATCGGCAGGAACTCAGACTGAGGATTCGGTGGAATTGCAGAAAATTTATCAGGGGAAGTTGGGATAGTATGACGGAAAGACTAAAGGCGCTTCTGGAGAAACTGGACGGCGTTCTGTTGACATCCCCCCATCATCTACGATACTTCACCGGATTTACCGGCGGTGAAGGTGTTGCTCTTGTTGGAAAAGAAGGGAAGTTTCTTTTTGTGGATTCCCGGTATACCGAGGCGGCGCAAAAGGAAGCCGAAGAGTTTCAAGTGATAGAATTTGGCAGTGGAACCCGGAACCAAAAAATTGAGGAGAAGGTAGATGAACTTTCGGTACAGAGCCTTGGCTTTGAGAATGCAGAAATGAATGTGGAAGAATACCATGCCATAAAGGAAGCTCTGCATCAGGTAACATGGCAGGGGTGCTCGAAAGAGTTGTCCGGTCTTCGTATGGTCAAGACGGAAGAAGAACTGGAATGTTTGCGTTTTGCTGAACAGATTGGCGTGGATGCTTTTCGTGCGGTTCTTCCCCAAATCAAAGAGGGAATGACCGAGAACGAATTGGCAGCAGAACTGGAATACCAGATGAGAAAGAGAGGGGCCGAGGGAACCTCGTTTGAAACCATTGCTATTTCGGGAAAGAAAACCAGTATGCCCCACGGGAAACCGGACGAGAAGAAGTTGGAATCCGGGGACTTTATTACCATGGATTTTGGATGCCGGCATCGTGGTTATTGCTCTGATATGACAAGAACTGTGGTGCTTGGAAAAGCAAGTGAAGAACAGAAGAAGATTTATGGTATTGTAAAGGATGCTCAAATGGCAGGACTTTCTGCCATTCGTGCAGGGGTTTCCGGAAAGGAAGCAGATGCGGCCGCACGAAAGGTAATCGAAGATGCCGGCTATGGAAAGTACTTTGGACATAGCTTGGGACATGGAGTGGGCTTGTTGATTCATGAACAACCGAACCTGTCGCCTTTGTCGGAAACCGTACTGCAACCGGGCATGGTGGTAACCTGTGAGCCGGGTATTTATATCCCGGATTTTGGAGGTGTACGGATCGAGGATATGGTCTGTGTTACAGAGGACGGATGCGAAAACCTCACACATCTTGCCAAGGAACTCATAGAGCTTTAAGAGAATTTGAAAAAATACTTGATTTTTTATACTGTTTGTTATACAATAAATAAAAAAGAACATTAGTTATAGGAGGTTTCACCAATGATAAGTGCAGGTGATTTTAGAAACGGTCTTACCTTTGAATATGATGGTAACGTTTACCAGGTGGTAGAGTTCCAGCATGTAAAACCGGGTAAGGGTGCAGCGTTCGTTAGAACCAAGATGAAGAATGTTATGACCGGTGGTGTGGTAGAGAGAACCTTCAACCCCACCGAGAAGGTAGAGCCCGCAAGAATCGAGAGAAAAGAGATGGAATATCTCTATGAAGATAGCGGTCTGTACTACTTTATGGATCAGGAGACCTATGAGCAGATTCCGCTCGGTCAGGATCAGTTGGGTGATGCACTCAAGTTCGTGATGGAGAACATGACTGTGAAAATTCTTTCCTACAAGGGAAATGTCTTTGCAGTTGAGCCTCCCACCTTTGTTGAGATGAAGGTTATCGCAACGGAACCCGGTGTTAAGGGTAACACTGCAACCAATGTTACCAAGCCTGCAACGGTTGAATCCGGTGCAGTAATCACCGTTCCTATGTTTGTCAACGAGGGCGATGCCATTCGTATCGACACTCGTACCGGCGAATATATGGAAAGACTTTAATTAAATTATTGAAGAAAGAGGTGTAAGAAATGTCTGAGATTTCTAACCGTGCAGCATATTTGAAGGGTTTGGCAGACGGCTTGAAGCTGAACACTGAATCTGCAGAGGGTCAGTTGATTGACGGCATCTTGAATCTTCTGGGTGATATGGCAGAGGAATTGGAAATGCTGGATAGCGAACAGGCGTTCCTGGCAGATAAGATTGACGAGGTTGAAGAGGTTATCGATATGGTAGCTGACGAAGTTTACAGCTACGACGACGAGGACGACGAGTTCTACACACTGGTTTGTGAGAAGTGTGGTGCGGAAATCGACGTAACCGGTGATGACCTGGATGACATTGCAGATGGCGTATTCGCTTGTCCCGAGTGTGGCGAAATCATCGAATTGGATTTTGATGGTTGCGATTGCGGCTGTGATTGTGATTGCGATCACGAGTAAGAAACAAGGAGTCCCGACCGTGAGGCCGGGACTTTTTTATTGTTTTTTTTGCAACAAAAATGAAAATCGCAAGCGAGCATTAGAGAGTATGAGAGAGAAAAAAAGAGAAAAAGAGAGATTGTGTATTAGTAAATTAATTTTTTCAAAAAAGTGCTTGACAAATGAGAAAAACAGTATTATAATAGTCTAGCGCCTGAAGTTGAGGCGTTTGTTTTTCGCACTAACGTTGCGGAAAATGGTGCTAAAAACAAATGCCTTACGGGCGAATCTAATTACAGGAGGAGACAGATATGTCAACTTACATGGCAAAAGCAAATGAAGTCGAGAAGAAATGGTATATCATTGACGCTGCTGGTAAGCCTCTGGGTCGTGTTGCTGCAACTGCTGCAACCATCCTGAGAGGTAAGCATCGTCCTCAGTACACCCCTGGTGTAGATTGCGGTGAGTATGTGATCATCATCAACGCAAAGGACGCTGTTCTGACCGGTAATAAGCTGGAGCAGAAGAAATGGTACAGACACACAGGTTACATCGGCCACCTGAAGGAAGTATCCTACAAGGAACTGATGGCAACCCGTCCTGAGAAAGCAATGGAATTGGCGATTGCAGGTATGCTTCCCCACAACACTCTGGGAAGAACCGCACTCAAGAAGCTCCGCATCTACAAGGACGCAGAACATCAACATGCAGCTCAGACACCCGTTGTCTGGGAAGAGAACTAAGAAAGGGGACTAAAGAATCATGGCAAACGTACAGTATTACGGAACCGGTAGAAGAAAGAAGTCTGTTGCCAGGGTTAGATTGGTACCCGGCAAAGGCGAAATTACCATTAACAAGAGAAGTATTGATGAATACTTTGGCTTAGAAACCTTGAAGGTTGTTGTTAGACAGCCTCTGGAACTCACCAAGACCACCGGCAAGTTCGACGTTCTGGTTAACGTACAGGGCGGCGGCTTCACCGGTCAGGCAGGTGCAATCCGTCATGGTATCGCAAGAGCTCTTCTGGAAGTAGATGAGGAATACAGAGCAGAACTCAAGGCTGCAGGTTACCTCACTCGGGACCCCAGAATGAAGGAAAGAAAGAAGTACGGCTTGAAGGCTGCAAGAAGAGCGCCACAGTTCAGCAAGCGTTAGTTTGTTATCGCAATCAAAAAGGCACCCATTGGGTGCCTTTTTTCTGTTCTACAGCCAAATGCGGTGGCCATACATTTTATGAACCATTCGCCGAGCTTTTTTGATGGTCTTTTTGTCAATGAGCATGGAACCTACACCGATCATAGCGCCGGCAAGAAGACCGGCAGAAAATTTTCCCATGATTGCTGCCTCCCTTTTTTGAATCATTTCTTTTTCCATCCTAGTATTTGTAAAACCGTCATAAAAATGCAGAGGATTTTATAGCAATTATTTACATTGAAAAATGGAAAATTTCTTGACGAAATGGCATTTTTGGTGTATTATAAGGAATGATACACTATTTTTTTATTTCCTGGTATGGATTGGGACGAATGAAACAAGACTAATCAGGAAAGTTACGGAGAGTAAAAGGGATTCCGCTTTGAAGAGTCAAGATCGGGGCGGTTGAAAGGATGGATACACAAATGAAGATTGGAATTATGGGATTTGGAGTTGTTGGCAGCGGTATTGGTGAGATTGTTGCTAATTCTCCTGATGGCTTAGCCAAACGTTGTGGCGAGCCTATCGAAATTGCAAAAATTCTGGATTTGCGTGATTTCCCGGATAGCCAGTTCAAGTGCTTTACCAAGGATTTTAACGATATCTTAGAGGATGAGGAAATCGGCATTGTGGCAGAGGTTATGGGAGGTACAGAACCGGCATATACCTTTACCAAGAAATTGCTCCAGGCAGGAAAGAGTGTGGTTTCTTCCAACAAGGAACTGGTGGCAAAGCATGGTACGGAACTTCTGAATATTGCCAAGGAGAATAACGTAAGCTATCTCTTCGAGGCAAGTGTGGGTGGCGGTATTCCCATTATTCGTCCTCTGTATTCCAGCCTTTCTGCCAATGAACTCACCGATGTTTATGGCATTTTGAACGGAACCACCAACTATATTCTCACCCAGATGATCAAAGAGGGTGAGAGCTTCCAGGATGCCTTGAAGGGCGCTCAGGAAAAAGGTTATGCAGAAAAAGATCCCACTGCAGATGTGGAGGGATACGATACCTGCCGGAAGACGGCAATCCTGGCATCTCTTGCATTTGGAACTTATGTCAACAGTGAAGATATTCAGACACAGGGTATCACCAAGATCACCCTGGAGGATGTTGCTTACGCCGAAGAAATCGGTAGTGTGATTAAGCTTTTAGGGTTAGCATCCAAGACGGAGGATGGCGTTTATGCCAGAGTTTGTCCTGCAATGCTTAAGAAGGATCATCCCTTAGCCGGCATTGATGGCGTATTCAATGGGATTATGGTTAAGGGTGAGGGAATCGGCGATGTCATGTTCTATGGTCGTGGCGCAGGTTCTCTGCCTACCGCCAGTGCAGTTGTTTCTGATATTATCGAAGCAATCAAGCATCATGGAAACCACATCAGTCTTGGTTGGACAGAGGGTAAACCTGGCTATTTGTTGGATGCTAAGGAACAGGAGTTCTCCTTCTATGTGCGTATGACTGGCCAGACAGATGACAATGTAGATGGAATGCGTATCATCACGCTGCCTGGAAAAGAAAACGAGTTTGCGATTGTTACTCCCAAGATGGACGGCATGGCGTTTGAAGGATTGCTTGATAAGTTGAAGCAGAACCACGATATCTTAGGAACCATAAGGCTGGTGGCAGAATAATGATAAAAGTAAGAGTGCCTGCAACAAGTGCTAACCTGGGACCCGGGTTTGACAGTATGGGGTTGGCACTGGGACTTTATAACTATGTAACGGCTGAGGAAACCGATGGTGGACTCGAAATCGATATTTTGGACGAAACGGGTAAGTTCCTGGCGAAGGATGAGCGGAATCTGGTTTACCGATCCATGATGACAGTGTTTCATAAGGTGGGGTATCCGGTGAAGGGTTTGCATCTGACCTTGGAGAATAATATCCGGGTAACGCGGGGACTTGGCAGTAGTAGTGCCGGAATTGTTTCGGGATTGGTTGCTGCGAATGCCATGTGCGGAAATCAGCTTTCCCAGGATGATTTGTTGTATCTGGCAGCTGAGCTGGAAGGTCATGCAGATAATGTAACACCGGCGCTTTTGGGTGGCTTTACGGTTGCGGTGAAGCAGAGAAATCAAATTCAGTATGTCAAGACAGAACTAAAGGATGACTTGAGATTTGCGGCGTTGATTCCGGATTTTTATTTGCAAACCAAAAAGGCGAGAGGGATTCTTCCTCGTTCGGTATCCATGCGAGATGCGGTTTACAATACCGGAAACAGTGCTTTGCTTGCGGCAAGCATCATGTCCGGGAAGTATGAAAATATTCGGACAGCGGTAGGGGATAAGCTCCATCAACGATACCGGAAACGGTTGGTTCCCAAGATGGACGAGATATTTAGGAACTGCTATGATAATAATGCTCTCGGGGTGTATTTGAGCGGTGCAGGACCTACCATTGTTGCCATTGTTCATCGGGATAATACAGAGTTCGAAGAGAAAATGAAGCAAGTGCTTTTGGCACAGATGCCGGGTTGGGAACTTACCATGCTATTGGCAGACAATACCGGTGCAGTAGTATTATAGATTCAAATAACGGAGAAGTCCGTTTGATGTTAAAAATGGAGGGATAAGAAGTGGGACTTATTGTACAAAAGTTTGGCGGCAGTTCTGTCGCTGACGCAGCAAAGGTTTTGAATGTGGCGAACCGGGTTGTGGATACGGTCAAAGAAGGCAACAAAGTTGTTGTTGTGGTATCTGCACAGGGCGACACCACCGATGATCTGATTGAAAAGGCGAATGAAATCAATCCTGTCGCTTCCAAGCGTGAGATGGATATGTTGTTGTCTAGCGGCGAGCAGATTTCCATTGCACTTTTAGCAATGGCGGTGCAGACGTTGGATTGTTCGGTGATTTCACTTACCGGCTGGCAGGCGGGTTTTGAAACCAATGCGGCATCCGGAAATGCGAGAATCAACAAAATTAACACCGAGCGGTTGAAGGCAGAACTGGATAAGCATAAGGTAGTAGTTGTAGCAGGTTTCCAGGGCCTTAATAAATACGATGATATTACCACTCTGGGACGTGGCGGAAGCGATACCTCGGCGGTGGCTTTGGCGGCGGCTTTGGGTGCGGATAAGTGCGAGATTTACACCGATGTGGATGGTGTATATACCGCCGATCCTCGTATTGTTCCCGATGCGGTGAAGCTGGACGAAATCACCTATGACGAGATGCTGGAACTGGCAAGTCTGGGTGCAAACGTACTCCATAATCGTTCTGTTGAAATCGCAAAGAAGTATAACGTAAAGCTTGAAGTAAAGTCCAGTTTCGAGAAAGTGCCCGGAACTGTTGTGAAGGAGGTTACCAATATGGAAAAAATGTTAATCAGAGGAGTTGCCCGTGATAACGATGTTGCACGGATCGCAGTAGTAGGTGTAGAGGATACCCCGGGGATCGCATTCAAGATCTTCTCCGCTTTGGCGAAGGCAGAAATTAATGTTGATATGATTCTCCAGTCTATTGGCAGAAATGGTACCAAGGATATCGCATTTACCACTACGAAGGCAAATCTTCCGGCTACGCTAGAGATTATTGAAGGTTTAAAGGACACTCTGAACTATCAGGAACTGAGCCATCGTGATGATTTGAGCAAGGTTTCCATTGTTGGTGCCGGTATGGCGCACAATGCAGGTGTTGCATCCACCATGTTTGAAGCTCTCTACGGCGCACAGATTAACATCCACATGATTTCTACTTCCGAAATCAAGGTATCTGTCCTGATCAAGCAGGAAAATGCTGAAAAGGCAGTTCAGGTGATTCACGAAAAGTTTGTGAAATAAGAAGAGGAAGAAATAGAAAAGGCGGTCTAAGGGCGGCACATCATAGGGAAGAATCGGTTTTGAACTGAAATTTTCCATAAATTCTGCAGAAAAAAATTCCGGAATACGTCAGTATTTCCGGAATTTTTGTCTTTGTCTTTCTTGAAAAATTTCTATCTCAAAACTGCAAGGCACCCTG
>JAZQHD010000150.1:0-5119 GCA_045540375.1 Ructibacterium sp.
TCGGTCTTGTGATGCGCTCCATCCTTGGCGACAGCATGAACACCACGAGCATCCAGAAAATCGAAAACAACCGTTTCAGCCGAGCCGACTTGGAAAACAAGCTGCTGATGGTGGATGATGATATGGATATGAGCGCACTTCCCAAAACCAACTATATCAAGTCCATCGTCACAGCCGAGTGCAAGATGGATTTGGAGCGCAAGGGCGTACAGAGCTATCAAAGCCAACTGTATGCCCGTTTCCTATGCTTCGGCAACGGTGCGCTGACTGCCCTGCATGACCAGTCGGACGGTTTCTTTCGCCGTCAGATCGTGCTGACCACCAAGGACAGACCGACTGACCGTACCGACGATCCGTTCCTCGTGGAAAAGCTCATGTCAGAGATGGAGGGTATTTTCCTGTGGTGCTTGGAGGGGCTGCATAGGCTGCTTGCAAACAATTATCAGTTCACAATCAGCGGACAAGCCATAGAGAACGTGGAAACGGTCAAACGCAGCAGCAACAATGTCATTGAGTTTCTGCAATCGGAGGGATATATCCGCTTCAAGGCAGATGCACAAGCCAGCTCCAAGGCAATCTATGAAGCCTACAAGCTGTGGTGTGAGGACAATGTGCGAAAACCGATGTCGGCTAATCGCCTTAGCTCCGAGCTTGCACAGAATGAACGCCTTTACAATGTGGAAGCCACCAACAACATCCATGTAAACGGCAAGCGTGTCCGTGGCTTTATTGGCATTGAGGTCTTGGCAAAGATGCCTTTTCTGAAATGGTGAGCGAAGTGAAAAAGTGCTGTACGTACCGTACAGTACGTACGGCACTTTTGAAGTCCACCGCTATATGAGCATTGAAAACGAGGGTATTTTACAGGCACTAAAATCAAGCCTTGTGCAATCCGTGAAGTTTTACACCGCAGGAAGTATCAAAATCATCATTCGGTGATTTACGAAGCAGTAAAGCCAATTCACGGATATGTGGTGTATCTTTCTGTTCCGTCTGCTCCCCTACAAATCAGTAAACCCGATAGGGTGCTGTTATGGACAGGACTACGCAGAGCGAAATCTGAGAGGAAAACACCATTTTCAAAAAATTTATTCAACGGTGACGGAAGTTCACCGCACAGAAAACCAATATCACGAATTTATGGAGGTAAACACAGTATGAAATCAAATTTGAGAAATGAAATCAAGTCGTACATTGTACGCAATGGCTGTACCATGCAGGAGGTCGTTGACCTTCTTTCGGACGAGTACGGATGGAGCGACAGCGTATCCAATCTGTCCAACAAGCTCCAGCGTGAATCGCTCCGCTACACCGAAGCGGTACAGCTTGCCGATGTGCTGGGCTTTGAAATCGTATGGCAGAAAAGACAGGAGAAGTGATGCCCCGACAACAGCTCCTCGCATCCCCCGTCCCCATAGGCACACCGCAGTGCTGCCTGTGGATGGCAGTGAAAGATACGGTTTTCGCTGCCGCCGTCTGCAAGGAGAAGTTCACCGGAACAGCTTCATGCAGACGGGCTGACCATGAGAAAAGGTGCAGACATTTTCGCCTTGGTCAGCAGAGGCCGCCGCAGCGACCGCACTCCCCCTCGGGAGAGCCCACGGCACTTTGCAGCCAGTATGGATGAAAGTGTCATAGTGGGTTATTACACTTTGAAAAAGTGCCGTTCCCCAGCTCTCCGCTGTCTGCAAATCTGAAAGAAAGGACAAAAATCTATGGCAAGAAATGATGGAATAGACCGTACCGTTGCCCGTAATCAAGACTTGGAAACACCGGATGATGTGGCAAAGGTACAGGAACACAATGAACGAGAAAAGGACGGTTACAGCAATCAAGACATCGTGCCGGAACGTACTGTACTGAACGTCCACTACAAGGCTCCCACGGACGATTATGTGAAAATGTTTGAGCAGATGGAACAGGACGGCGTGATCTCCACCAGAGGTCTGAAAGCGGATGCCATCAAGTACGGCGAGTTGGTTTTCGATGTAAACTCCGCTTATTTCTACAACCACGGCGGCTATGAATTTGCGAAACAGTTCTATGCCGATGCCTACAAAGCCGCCGTGAAGATCGTGGGCGGTGAGCAGTATATCCTCTCCGCTGTGATGCACGCTGACGAGCGCAACCGGGCAATGTCCGAAGCATTGGGCGAGGATGTGTATCATTACCACCTTCATGTAGTCTATATCCCGGTGGTTGAAAAGCAAATCCTTTGGTCGAAGCGATGCAAGGATGAAGCCCTCCGTGGAACCGTAAAAGAAACCATCATGCAGGTAAGCCGCAGTAAGAAATGGGATTCCAAGCCCATACTTGATGAGGACGGAAATCCAAAGCTGACCGAAAAAGGAAAAACGATGTTGAAGTCATCCTACAGCGTATTGCAGGATGACTTTTTCAATTTCATGCGAAATGCTGGTTATACCGATGTGGAGCGTGGAGAGCGTGGCAGCACCGAGGAACATCTGACGGTGACGCAGTTTAAGGTACAGGCTGAACAGCATCGTTTGGAAGCTGTGACTGGACAGTTGGCACAGGCAGAACAGAGTTTGGAGGATACCAAGGCTGCCGCAGAGAAGCAAAAAAAGAAACTGGAAGCTCTGCAAAAAGAAACCAAAGCTGCAAAGGCTGTCGCTCTGACTGCACAGGAGATCGAGTCGATGGGTAAGAAAAATTCCTTTACAGGAAATATCACTCTGACAGCGGATGAATGCCGCACCCTAAAGGATTATGCGGTCAGCAGTTTTGCGGAAAAGGCTGAGAAGATCAAATACAAGCAGAAGTACGAGCAGGCAGAGAAAAGCGCAAAGGTATGGAAACAGCGTTTTGAAAAGCTGCAGGAACAATATCTGGAACTCAAACAGAAAGTCCAGCCTTTCCTCGATGCGATTGAGGTTGCATCCGAAAGGGTTTGGGCTTTTGTCAATACCGTCCTCGCAAGAGGAAAGGAAACACAGGAACACAAAGCTCCTGCCCGTAAGCGTGGACAGGACATGGAAATTTAAGAAAGGAATATTTTGCCTATGAATGAAAACAAGACCTATACCGTAGATCAGCTTAACCAAATGATACTGCGTGATGACCTCACGGACTGGGAACTGGTTGATGCCTGTTCCTTTATTGATATTAGCTACCATGAACCGGTTTGTGAGCCGCCCATTGACTTTCTGGAAGAATGTCGAAAGCGTTGGGAAACTCTGACTTCTCCGTTCCGCACCACCATTGAACGTAAGATCGGGAACACATGGTATGTCATTGAAACTGAATGTGCAGGAAGTGAGCCGCTTGCCGACAAGGTAAAACGGCTCATTTTTTCTGAGAAAGGAGCGATTTGTTCATGATTAAGACTCAAAGTTATGATATAATACAGTCATGCACACCGATTCTGTCAGCTGACCAACAACCGAAGGAGGATATTATGTTGGATCAGCAGAAAATTACCATCATCTATTGCCGTCTGTCCGTAGAGGACATCAAGGAAGATGCCAAGGGCGGCAAGGCTGATGAATCAAATTCGATACAGAATCAAAAAGAATACCTGACTCGATATGCAAAGGATCATGGGTACACCAATCTGAAAATCTTGGTGGATGACGGTTATACCGGGACGAACTTCAATCGTCCCGGCGTACAGGAAGGCTTTGAGCTTGTCAAACAGGGGCTTGTGGGCTGCTGGCTGGTCAAAGACCTCAGTCGCTTCGGGCGTGACTATCTGACCGTTGGGCAATACACGGACATTATCTTTCCGAGCTATGACGTTCGTTTTATTGCTGTCAATGATGGAGTGGACAGCGAACGGGGCGATAGCGAGGGTCTGGCTGCCATCCGTAATTTGTTTAACGAATGGTATCCCCGTGATACCAGCAAGAAAGTCCGTGTCAGTCTGCATCAGCGTGGTACAAGCGGAAAGCACATGGGCAAGCCGCCCTATGGCTATCGCTGTGACCCGGAGGACAAGGAGCATTGGATTCTGGATGAAGAAGCGGCTCCCGTGGTCAAGATGATTTTTGACATGAGCATTGACGGCAAGGGACCGGAACAGATCGCAAGGATTCTGGAAGAAAAGCAGATTTTGACCGCAAAGGCTCTGTATGCCAAGCAGAAGAAAAAGCCGCTGCCGGAAAGACCGTATCATTGGATTGGTCAATCTGTGGTTGGCGTTCTGGAACGGCAGGAGTACACCGGCTGTACCGTCAACTTCAAGACCTATTCCAAGTCCTACAAGCTGAAAAAGCGGATACCCAATGAGCCGGAGAATATGTTCTATTTGCCGGACACACAGGAAGCGATTGTATCACAGGCGCAGTTTGACAGGGTGCAGGAACTTAGAAAGAACAAACGCCGCCCCGCAAAAGCGGAACGGCAAGGATTCTTCTCCGGTCTTCTGTTTTGTGCCGATTGCGGCGGCAAGCTCCACTTTGCCACAAGCAAGAGCTTTGAGGGCAAGCAGGATCACTATGTCTGCAATCACTACAAGAGCAACCGTGGCACTTGTACTGCCCACTATATCCGTGAAGATACGTTGCGTGACATTGTTCTGGAACGCATCCGGGCAGTCAACGAGTATATCCGCAACGATGTGGACGGTTTCCAGGAGGAATATCTGCAATGCCGAAAAGCCGACCATGAGCAGAGCATCCGTGATGACAAAAAGAAAGTGGAACAGGCGAAAAAGCGTCTCGCTTCTCTGGATGTCATTATCTCACGGCTGTATGAGGACTTCGCCCTCGGTGAGATCAGCAAGGACAGATACAAGAAGATGTCCGCTGACTATGAGGAAGAACAGGAACGGTTAAGGCTTGAAATTGACGTTATCGAGGAATGGGTGGAACAGCGGGAAGAAATGGATGAGGGCTTGAACGCCTTTATCGCTCTGACACAGAAATATGTGGATGTGAAGGAGCTGACACAAACCATCGTCAATGAGTATGTCAAGAAGATTGTAGTCTTCGCCCCGGACAAGTCCAGCGGCAAGCGACAGCAGAAAGTGAAGATTTACTTCAACTTCGTGGACGATGTGGAAATTCCCGTTATTTCCGAAACAATTACTACAGAAACAACCTATGGACGCAGAAAAACGGCGTGACCTTCGGGTCACACCGTTCTCTGCGGCAAATAG
>JAZQHD010000151.1:0-3677 GCA_045540375.1 Ructibacterium sp.
ATCGTAATGCTCCCGCTCCTCTTCGGAGAGGCGCACCTCATATTCGCTGCTGATCAGTTCCGGCATCTGCAGGTGGTCGTTTGCTTTCATGGAAATGGTGATATCACCGATTTTCCGGTAGATGGCATCCTCGGCATACGGCAGAGGCTTGTAGGAGTAGATAATTTGCCCATTCCGCTTGTCCGGCATGAAGTAGTCGGTACGGTACTTGGTGATGAACCGTCCCAGGCGCTGACCCATATCCAGGATGCGGAACTCTGCCCATAGATCCATCAGACCGTTGGAGGCAGGAGTGCCGGTCAGCCCAACAATACGGGAAACCTTGGGTCTGACTTTCAGCAGAGATTTGAACCGCTTTGTGTTGTGGTTCTTGAAGGAGGACAGTTCGTCAATGACAATCATATCGAAGGTGAACGGGATGCCGCTTTCTTCCACGAGCCATTGGATATTTTCTCTGTTGATGATGTAAATGTCAGCAGGCCGCATCAGCGCTGCTTTGCGTTCATCCGCTGTGCCAACAGCCACGGAGCAGATGAGGTTCTGAAGATGATCCCACTTATCTACTTCAGCGGTCCATGTGTCCCGTGCTACTCGCAGCGGGGCGATGACCAGGACACGGTGTACCTCGAAACTGTCGAAGAGGAGGTCGGAGATGGCGGTCAGCGTGATGCTCGTTTTGCCAAGACCCATATCCAGAAAGACGGTGGCGACGGGATGGGCTTCGATGTAGTCGATGGCGTAGGCTTGGTAGTCATGCGGTTTGTATCTCATCAAGGATACCTCCTATCTGCTCTTCGGCATCCAGGATATAAACCTTGAAACCGAGGCGGGTCAGTAATTTGTGCCTTGCGGTTTGGAGCGGGCGGGGCTTTTTGCCGGGAGCCTTCACTTCCACGAAAGCAATTCTGCCACCGGGCAACAGAACGATTCTGTCGGGAACGCCATCAAATCCTGGTGACACCCACTTCGGACAAATCCCACCGCGCTTTTTTACCATCAGGGCAAATTTTTGCTCGATGCTTTTCTCTCTCATAAGGCTTTCCTTTCTTGGTGGGTGCAGGTCGATGCAAGTCATTTCATAAACTCTTCTTAGAACGATTTTTCTATAAAATTCCGCCCTAAAGGGGTTTTTAGAAAAGACCTTCACCGACCTGCACCTTTGGGGATTACTCCAGGAAATCCGATTTCAACTGAATGCCAGAAATGACCATTCCTGCTTTGGTTTTTCTGCGAATAAACCCTGCCTTTTCAAGACCGGCATAAAAATCTGTGGTACTACGGGCATACTCGCCGTTGCGCAGACAGTACGCACGATACTCCTGGTACAGTTCGCCGGACTTCTGCGTATAGGTGCGGTCAATCTCACAACAGTCCTCCAGGAAAATGGACAGCCAGTCGTTGTTATCGCGGTATTGGGCGATTGCATCCAGCACCACCTGGGGAACGGTCAGCTTGAAATTATTATGGATGGCTTTCTGTGCGCCCTCGATAATCCAGGCCAGAATTGCACCGCCCGCATTGCGTACCAGATAGTCGGCATAGTTCTTGATGTCGGACTTGCCACGGATCTTGGCATTGAAGGGAATCACGATCAGACGGCGCCAGGTACCGTCATCGTTGGCACCGACCCTGGGAAGATGGTTGGTGTAAAGGACGAGCGTATGGGTCGGAGTGTATTTGAACGGGTCTTTGTACTTCTTTTCTGCGGAGATTTCATCGGTGGAGCAGAGCTGCTTTACGATGGAGGTGTTCAGGCGCATACCTTCCTCCAATTCCGCAGCGATGACCAGGCGCTTGCCCTTCAGTTCTGCCATTTCCGGCTTTACATTTCGCTTGCATCCCACGGTTAGAGCATCAGCAGACATGGAGCCGCTGTAAGAGCCGAGGACCTTTGCGATGGCATTCCAGAAGGTGGACTTGCCGTTGCTGCCTTCACCGTATGCAATGATGAGAGCCTCCTGGTATACCTTACCGATAGCAGCCAAGCCCACGGTCTGCTGCACGTAGTCCATCAGTTCCTTATCACCGCAGAAGAAGCTATCCACGGAGGACATCCACAGTTCCATACCTTCATCTGAGGGAGCAACGGTGGTCATCTTGGTAATAAGGTCTTCCGGGCAGTGGTCATGGGCGCCACTCATTCCAAGTCGGAGGTCATAGGTGGCGGTGGGTGTGTTGAGCAGATACTCCTGGGTGTCGAAATCCTGGATGCTTCGCAGGAGCATAGGCTTGGCTGCCTGCAGAGCAGAGGTTACATATTTCATGTCGCGGCGCTTCATCACGAAGGCTTTATAGGAGATGGCAAAGCAGTATTCCGCAAAGGCTTTTTCGCTGCGGTCATCGACGGCTTTTTCCAGAGCCTTGCCACCGGAGGTGATCACATCCTGTCCGATGCCTGCATCCATCAAAGCCTGTTTTGCTTTGTCCACGGCGAGGATAGCCTCTGCAAGCTGCCGATCCAGGAACTCCTCACAGCAGCCAACCGCTAACTGCTTGGACTCCGCCCAATGGTTGCCGTCATAGCGCATAAAATCCGTGGCATCGGTGTAGACCATTTCTCCGGCATATTCCTTTGCCAGCACCTTGGCCTGTCCGATATCGGAGAAGTCTGCGGGGCGAAGGCTGTAACCCTGGTTGTACTGTTCCGGGGGAATATAGCCTTCCTGCTGTTGGACTCTGCCATAGAACTTCTGGGCGCTGTGCCAGATGGTCATCAGTTCCTGCTCTTCGAGCGGAGGGGTACATTTTTCAGCCTCTTCCATAAAGCACTGGAAGGCGGTGTCATTATCGCCGTACTTTTTGATGACACGGCCGGCAAAACGGGACATTGTAGCGTTGCGGCTTCCTTCGGCGATGACCTGGGGCGTGCCGTGGCTCGGCTGATTCATTCCGGCATCGAACTCATCACTGGTGAGGAACTCCGTGAGCGTCATAAAGCCATCAAACATCTCGACCTTTGCATCCGCTGTGCCGAAATAGAAACGGGCGGCATCCAGAGCCTTGGTATCGAAGTACGGGAAGATGGCACTCAGCAGGCGTTTGAGCGAGGCGTACTCTTCGGCATCTGTAATGTGGTCGATGGCGAAGAAAGCGTGGAACTTGGGTCTGGCGGCTCTGCCGTTTTTGACCTTCATGTGGTTACGGCTGTAGTGGACAGCAAACTCCACACCGGGGAAAGCATCGGCAATGTCGTCCGGGGTCTTCCAGTCGGCAGGATTATCGGAGTGGTCGTTATCGCATTCCACGGACAGACAATCACTGCCGATGAAATTGTCATTGCTGCGATAGGACCCCTCATACTCAGCACAGACATAGTCCCGGCTGACCGCCCGTTCCAGACTGTCGGTATCGGTGATTTCAACTTTATGCGGATACAGGCAGTTGCCTGCCTGTCCGATACAATCCGCATGGTAAAGGGTGAACATCAGTAAGTAACCTCCTTGATTTCTCTCGTGTCCCTGCTACGGAGCAGGCTTTCGACTTGTGCGTGGTAGTGGTCGTAGGCTTCCTTGCTGTGGATGCCGATGGAGGCATCGAAGGTGTTCTTTTTCTTGCCCAGGTTCTCGGAGGAAAGCCATACGGTCTCCGGCCCGATCAAGGCCAGTTTTGCGTGTGCATACGGATTGACATAGATTTTCAAGTCCGGGAACGCCTTCTTGATGTGATAGGCATTGATT
>JAZQHD010000152.1:0-129531 GCA_045540375.1 Ructibacterium sp.
TTCCCATTCCGAACACAGTAGTTAAGCCTCTCAGCGCTGACAATACTTGGCGGGCGACCGCCCGGGAACATAAGACGCTGCCGGAACGAAGAAACTCCTATCGAAAGATGGGAGTTTTTGTTTTTTTGTAGTCTGTTTGAAAAATTGCGATCTTTGTCCGATTCTTCGTCGTGAAATGACAGTCATGTACATAGAGTACACTCCTGCCATTCCCCATCTTGAATCAAA
Source organism: Ructibacterium sp. (assembly GCA_045540375.1). GTDB lineage: Bacteria > Bacillota > Clostridia > Monoglobales > Monoglobaceae > Ructibacterium. Next base: position 229 of record JAZQHD010000152.1, read on the forward strand.
CAAATCTCATCAGTTTTTCTGAGCACTCGTTTTTCAATAACATTAATAGTTTCATAAAACTAAAACCCCCGTATTGACGGGGGTTTCATCGTATTACAGTTTTTCTGCCATTTCATAAATCATGGCTTCGGTATCAAGCCAGCCGAGACAGGGGTCGGTGATAGATTTGCCATAAGTTCCGTGTTCATCAATCTTCTGTGAGCCAGGTTCAATATAACTTTCTACCATGAATCCCCTAATCATCTTCCGCAGCAGTGGTTCATACGCCATACTGTGCATGACTTCCGATGCAATTCTTGGTTGCTGTCCGTACTGCTTTGCAGAGTTGTTGTGATTTGTATCAACAATAATTGCAGGATTTTGAAAACTTTTCTTGTCATATTCCTCTGCAATCCGGAGCAAATCTTCGTAGTGATAATTTGGAATGTTTCTGCCACGATCATCAATAGCGCCACGGAGAATTGCATGAGCGAAGGGATTTCCTTCGGTACTGACTTCATAGGTTTGATAGATAAAGTCATGTCCGTGTTGTGCTGCCTGGATAGCATTAAACATGACTCCAGTATCGCCGCCGGTTCCGTTCTTCATACCAACGGGAAGGTCTACGCCGCTGGCAACCAAACGATGATGTTGATTCTCTACTGAACGTGCTCCCACTGCAACATAGCCTAAGATATCATCTAAAAATGGATGGTTGTCGGGATAAAGCATCTCATCTGCGGCTACAAAATCCGTTTCAGCCAAAACTCGTAGATGCATTCGGCGGATTGCCTTGATTCCTTCAAAAGCATTTGGTTCCTGATTAGGATTGGGTTGGTGCATCATTCCTTTATAACCTTCGCCAGTGGTCCGAGGCTTGTTGGTGTAAACCCGAGGTACAATAAAAATTTTGTCAGCTACCTTTTCCTGAACCTTGGCAAGACGGTTGATGTAATCCAATACCGAATCCTCATTGTCTGCGGAGCAAGGCCCGATAATCAGGAGAAGCCGATTATCCTCTCCTTGGAAAATCTGATGTAACTGATTAAGACGTTTCTGGCGACGCATAGCCATAGTTGATTCAATAGGAATCAGTTCTTTTAGGTGTTCTGCAGATGGCATCTGCTTCTTATAGGTAAATCCCATGTTTGTCAAACCCTTTCTCAGTCATGTTTTCCTTTATTTTATCAGTTTTTCGGGGATTCGTCAAGGGTTCGGATCAAACCGCAAAGCCTCCAACATTAGAGGAAGTGTTCTTTGATAAATTTCCTCAAAGTCCTTCATAGGGAGAGGATTTTTTCCCTTGCCAATTTCAATGGTAAAGCCTGGTTTTTTAAAGGTTTTGAGAAACCAGTCTTTGTAACCGCCATGGGAGGCCGCACCTTCCGGGATATCTCGTCTGTATGGGCTGACTGCCTCGAATCGGTCAAGGTAAGCAAGGCTTTCGCTTGGTGCATAGCCGTTAAAATCCCAGTAAATGACCTCTCCCTGGCTGTGAAAGGAAAGCGTTAGATCAAAGGAGTTTTGACGTGTAAAGTTGGCAAGGGCGTGGGATTCCGGTTCGGATTCTGGATATGGTCCGGAAAAACGGGTTGGTCCGGGTCCTGTAATTCCTTGCTTCTTTTCGGAATCCTTGGATTTTTGCCAGAGTGCATCATAGTTATGGTTTAGATCAACCCCCCGGGCATTTGCCTGCCAAGTCTTTCCCGTTACGGCAATTTCTACTCCATCGGGGTTCACCATAGGAACAAGATAAAGGGTGTTTTTCTTCAATATGTTATTAGAATCATAAAAACCATCCGCAAGGTCTCTAGCAAACTTCATTAAAAGACGGGAGGTCATCCACTCCATACCATGATGTGTACCATGAAAAAGTACGCGGCGAATTCCTGTTCCTAACTTGATGGCGGAGAGGGGACGGTTCTCCACGCTTTGACCAATGGAGAAAATTGGGATTTTGGGGTGTTTCTTTTGAAAATTTGTTACATCCTCTGTAAAATTTTTGTAATCGTAGACTTGATTCAAAATGGTTCACTCCCTACGGTTTTTCAGGGTTTTTAAAAGAAACTCTTCTATATTTTTTATTCCAAAAAGCCGAAAAATATACACAAATTTGACAGGATTGAAAATAAAAATTAATTTTTTTGAAAAATTTTAAAAAACCTATTGAAAAATATTTAAATTAGTAGTATAATACTAAAGAATTAAAGTGTAAATAAATTAAAATATGGGTAGGATGTAGCGTTTTTATGCAGTTTTACCTGTATTTGTTCAAAGCTATTTTTGGAGGAAAGGAGGAAGTCAAACTAAATACAAAGTCAATTATGTACAGGCTTTTTGTGTGAAAAGTCAGAAAAGATAATTATTTTGCAAATTTAGGAGGCGATGTGAAATGAAAAATTTGAAGAAAATTGGTGCAGCTTTGCTGGCTGTTGCAATGCTGTGCTCCATGAGTGTAGTCGCTTTTGCTGCTGATGATGTTGATGCAGTTGTTTCTGGTAGTACTGCTGCTGGATCTGATATTAAGATCAATAGTGCAGTTGTAACCACTTCGGGCGATATCATTACTGTTACCCTGAATTACTCTATCGATGCAGAAGTTGCAGATGGCGACCAGATTACGATGCTGGGTTACATCTTTGATAAGCAGGGCGTTACCAACGAGAATTTAAACGTTGAGAATGACAAGACTTCAGATGTTGAACCTACTGCTGGCGTGTCCGGTAACATTCGTGCTATCGACCAGGCTACTGCTATTGCTCAGAATGGAAAGCTGGAATTTAAGCTGGCTACCGCTGGTGATGGTTATACTGTAGCTCAAAATGCCATTATGGTTGTAAAGCTGGGTACTGATGTTGAAGGTGTTGACCCTCAGGCATTCTTCATTGACCTGAGCAAGATTACCGAAACTGGTCTTAGAGGCGATGCTGATGGAGATGGTAATGTAAATGGTATTGATGCGATTGCAGTTCAGAAGTACTATTTGAATCCCACTGTTAATCCTTTGGCTCGTTTAGATCTTGCTGATGCTGATGGAGACGGAAGTGTAAATGGTATTGATGCGATTGCAATTCAGAAGTACTATCTGAATCCTTCTGCAAATCCCTTGGATTAGTCCAGAGTCTTTAATTTTTAAATATTTGAAGATTTATTAATTTCATTTAAGACAATAAGTTTTGAGAGGAGAAAAGAAACAATGAGAAGTTTGAAAAAGATTACTGCGATTGTCATTGCTGTTGCTATGATGCTCAGCTTGGTTTCTATGGTATCTTTTGCTGCAGGTGAACCTGTAAACCTGAAGGTCGTGGCGGATAAGGCAAAGGTTAAGACTGGTGCAGTTGTAACCTTGAGTGTATATGTTGAGGGTGCTACTAATGCAATCGGTATGGCAACATGGGGTATTCCCTTTGATACTACTGCGTTTGAATATGTAGATGGTTCTGTAACCAGTACTCTTGGACGTAACACAGCATCTGTTGACGTTGCTAATAAGCAGATTAAGATGATGTCCTTGTCTGGTAGTGAGAATGTTACCGACACTGATCCTGTACAGACTGTACAGTTGAAGGCAATCAAGAATGTTGATGTAACAGAAGCATTTGATTTTAATTTTGTTGATTACAAGGTATGTGATCTTGATACAGCTGACTATACTACAACCCCTGTTAAGGCAACTGTAAGCATCGTTCCTTCCTTTGCTGCAACTCAGGTTGTTGCTTATGAAGATGCTGTTAATGTAGAACTGGGTACTGCAGAGGCTGACTTGGTTCTGCCCACTACCGCAACTGTTGCAGATGAGAGCGGTGCGAAGACCGAAGCTCTTGATGTTGCTGGTGAATGGACTTCCGAGGATTATGATGCAGATGCTGTTGGTGTATATACCTTCACTAACACTGTAGTTGCTGATCCGGAGGGTGCTGCTACTTTTGAGGGTAGCATGGCTGTATCTGTTACTGTTAATGTAAACAAGATTGCAACCGATGTTGAAATTGAGGGCGTTGCTGATATGCAGATTCCTGTTGTTGAGGAAGAAGTAGAGGGCGAGAAGGTTGCTCAGGAGCAGGCTGCTGAAGCTGTTGCTGCTGCTGTTGAAGAAGCTGTTGGTGGTGTAGTAACCCTGAAAAAGGGCGACTTCTCCGAGGAAGTTGAAGCTACTTTCGTAGCTGAAGCTGCTGTTACCGAGATTGGTGATGAGACTGTTGTTACCGTTACTGTAGCTGCTGGTGAGTATGACTACTTCAACTTGGTTGAAGACCTTACCACAACTGTTACTGTATCTGTTAAGCCTGCAACCATTGCTTACGGCGAAGTTACCTGGGAATTAAGCGGTAATCCTGCTCCTTCCAAGAACCTCTCTGTTGATGTAACTTATGACGAAGCAGAGTATGCTGGTAAGGGTGTTGTTGTTAATGTAACTGTAACCAAGGAAGATGGTACTACCGAAACTGTTCAGGTTGAAGCTACTCTGCCTGTAGTAGAAGAAGGCGCAGAACCCGCAGCAGATGCTGTTGCAACCATCGAGATTGGTAAGTTGAAGGAGCTGTTTGCTGAAGCTGGTATCACCATCGAGAAGGGTGATGCTCTGGCAATTTCTGTTGAAATCGATGGTGCTCCTGTAGCAGTTGAAGAAGATAGCGACAACGCTGATGTTGATTTCGAAGTTAAGGCTGATGCAACCGGCAGCAAGCCTTCCGGTGTTCCCTCTGTAAGTGGTGGTACCGTACCCTCTACCAAGCCTGATACTGGTGTTCCTGATAGTGGTACTGGCGACACTGGTGTAAATAATGATCCCATTCAGGGTGTTCCCGATGTTGATGCACCTGCTGCTTTGTTTGATGATGTAGCTGACAGCCACTGGGCATATGCTTACATCAAGGAAATGAAGGAAATGGGTGTTGTTAGCGGTAAGACTGCTACCACCTTTGAGCCTGATGCAACCATCACTCGTGCAGAGTTCGTTAAGATGATTGCCGTTACCTTTGGTCTGGAAATCGGTGCTACTGAGAGTGCATTCGAGGATTGTGGTGCTGATGACTGGTATACTCCTTATGTAGTAGCTGCTGCTGAAGCAGGCTATGTAAACGGTATTTCTGAGACTGCATTTGGTGCAAATGACGCTATTACCCGTCAGGATATCTGCACTATCTTAGGTCGTATCCTGGGTCTGACTGCTGAGGAAGCAGAAGTAGCATTCACCGATGTTGACGATATCGCTGATTACGCTCTGGAAGCTGTAAAGGCTCTGGCAGCTGCTGGTATCATCAATGGTTACGAGGATGGCACTTTCGCTCCCACCAAGAATGCTAGCCGTGCAGAAGTATGTAAGATTCTGTCCAGCATTCTGGCTGCAATCACCGAAGAAGCTCCCGAAGAGGAAGCTGATGAGGAAGAAGCAGTTGTTGAGGATGTAGTTGAAGATGACGCAGCTGAAGAAGAAGCAGTAGTTGAAGAAGAAACTACTGAGGAAGAAGCAGCTGAAGAAGCTCCCGAAGAGGAAGTTGTTGACGAGAAATAGTTTTCGTAACAAATTCTAACCTGAACTTCATTGATTCAGATTTTATGAAAAGACCACCCGAAAGGGTGGTCTTTTTCTGTCGAAAAGCAGATAAGAATCATCATTTATGGAAACTGCTAATAGAGAAAATCATTTTTTGAAAAACAACTTGCTTTTTTTGATAGATTATGATACATTAAACAGACAGACTATACAAAATTGAATGTTGCTCTCTGGTAAGAAGTCATATTATGGATCAAACGATCGAGAGGTGATTGTTAATGCAATTCTCTTATGCACAACCAAGATTTAAAAAAGTAATTAATGTTACTGATATTTTGACTATTCATTATTTTGAATGTGATGACAAATTTGTTTTTAAGGGAGAACGGCATGATTCCTGGGAAATGGTTTATGTGAATAGCGGTACAGTGGAAATTAAGCGGGAGGACGAAAAGCTGGTTTTAAAGCAGGGAAGTATTATCTTTCATGAGCCAAATGAATTCCACGCGATCAGGGCATATCAAAGCTCCCCGGATTTTTTTGTCATTTCCTTTGTTTGTAAGTCTGCTTTGATGAAGTGCTTCAGGTGGTATCATACCATTCTTAGTGAAACGCTGCGAACCTTTGTTTCCTCGATTATTTTGGAGGCACAGAATGCGTATAATACAACAGGGATTTTGAGCAAGAAAAACGCTGCTCGCAAGAAAAATGAGGTCATTGGCGGCGAACAGATGGTAAAGAGCTACTTGGAACAGTTGCTGATTATGCTGGCTCGGGAGATTTCCTGCCATGATAAGACAATGTTATTCCCAACCAAGGAGAGCATGGAAAATCATCTGGTTTTGGAAATCAAGGACTATATATCGTCTAAACTGATGGATAAGTTGGAAGTGAGAGAGATCTGTACCAGATTTGGATATAGCAGAGCCTATCTAAGTCGTTTATTCAAAGCCCAATGTGGAACATCACTGATGCAGTTTTATATTCAGCAAAAAATTGAGTATGCCAAACGATTAATTCGAGAAAAGAACTATAACATCAGCCAGATTTCTAATATATTATGTTTTGATAATCCTCAATATTTTTCTCGGGTGTTCAAGCGGGTAACAGGACTCAGCCCCAGTGAATATGCACATTCTCTAAAGCTAAAATAAGAAAGTCTTCCCATTTCGGGAAGACTTTCTTGTTTTGTTTAAATGCAGGTTTTGTCTTTATTCTTCAGTTAAATGTGTTGCTAAAAGAAAATACCGATGAATTTCTTCCGGAGTTTCAGAGAGGCCATGGTCAACCCACCAGCGCACGGTCTCGGCAAAGGTGTTGGAAATGTGATTTACCCAGAAAGCGTCAGGAAGTTCCGGAGATTTCCCCTGCCGGAGACCGGACAATTGACATTCAGTCAGTGTAAGCAATCCTCGTTTAAAGTAACCGGAAAACAGTTCGTTGTTTCGACCGGTGAGGAGTTCTAAGATATGGTGATCATTTTTCTTTAGGTGCTGAAGTAGATGGAGAAAAACTGAGTCCGGAGCATCACACTCAAAAATATGCTGATGATGGCTTCTTCGGGAATCGGTTGCATCAAATATATGACAGAACAGTTCCTCGCACAGGTCCTTTAACAGGAAATCTTTGGTGGGAAAATGAGCATAAAACGTGGCTCTTCCTATGTCTGCACGGGCAATAATTTCCCCTACAGTAATTTTACTGATGTTTTTTTCGGATAGAATCTCGGTAAAGGCACGAAAGATGGCCTCTCTGGTTTTTCGTTGTCTTCTGTCCATAAAAGCCTCCATACAGTTTCTCAAAAATGTTCGGTAGCGAACACATCTTTCCAGAAATCTCTTGTTCTGCTTCACAGAGTTTGATAGGATAATATAGAACAAGTTGTTCGGTAATGAATTTATTGTATCTGTTTTTGAAGAAAAAGTCAAGGGGGAATAGAAATGAGAAGAGAGAATCATATTTTAGTTGCCTTTGCGTTAAATTTGTTCTTTTCTGTTTTTGAATTGGTAGGGGGAGTGTTGACCGGAAGTGTGGCAATTTCCTCTGACGCCATTCACGATCTTGGAGATGCCATCAGCATTGGCATGTCCTATCTTTTAGAACGAAAGAGCAGAAAAGAGCCGGATCAAACCTACACCTACGGATATGCGAGATATTCGGTTCTCGGTGGGGTGTTTACTACGTTAATTTTGCTTTTTGGTTCAGGAATGGTGATTTGGAATGCCATTGGAAAGATTCTTTCCCCCGCCCAAATTCATGGAGACGGCATGATTCTATTTGCAATTGTTGGTGTTGTGGTGAACTTCTGTGCGGCGTATTTTACCAGGACTGGGAAATCGGTGAACCAAAGGGCGGTAAATCTTCATATGTTGGAGGATGTCTTAGGATGGGCAGTGGTTCTGGCGGGTGGTATAGTAATTCGATTGACCGGATTTGTTCTTCTGGATCCCATTCTGTCCATTGGTGTGGCAATTTTTATCTTGATTCACGCAGGAAAAAATTTATCAGCCGCTCTTACCATTTTATTGGAAAAGGTGCCGGAGGAGATTTCGCCTATGGAAATCAAGAAACATCTTCTCATGATAGATGGAGTCAAAGAAGTGCATCATATGCACCTCTGGAGTCTGGACGAGCAGCATCATTATGCAACCATGCATCTTGTCGTCGAGGGGGAAGGATATGAAATCAAAGAAAAAGTCCGGGATGAATTAAGAGAGCATGGAGTTTTCCATGCTACCTTAGAACTAGAGGTGCCGGGGGAATGCTGTCAGGAGAAAATGTGTGTGTTAGAACCGGTTTCTGCAATAGGGCATTGTTGCCATCACCATCATGAATAGGAAGATATGAGAAATGAAAAACAGCCGTCTTACGACGACTGTTTTTCGTTTCATGGGTGCAGGGGAGGGATTTGAACCCCCGACCTCCGGGTTATGAGCCCGACGAGCTACCAAACTGCTCTACCCTGCGATATTTAATTGGTGCCGGAGACCGGAATCGAACCGGTACGGGAGAAAATTCCCACGGGATTTTAAGTCCCGGGCGTCTGCCAGTTCCGCCACTCCGGCACATAGTCCCTTTGGGAAAGCTTATACATCATAACACAAACCATAGAGTCTGTCAAGGGTTTTGCGGGAATTTTTTCAAAAAATTTCTGATTACCGATATCCAAGCACAATGCGGTCAAGACCTGACAAATCTTGCAAAAGTTCGATATTATGATACCCGAAAGCTTCCATGAGTTCTGGAACAGCTTTGCCTTGGTCAAATCCTATTTCAAAGGCCAAAAGTCCTCCGGGGGGTAATGGAGCATCCTGAATGATCTTTCGATAAAAACTAAGGCCGTCCTCGCCGCCATCTAAGGCAGAGATAGGTTCAAAGTCCCGGACTTCGGTCTGTAATTTCTCGATATCTTTGCTTGGAATATAAGGAGGATTGGAGATAATTACGTGAGGTGCGGGAAGATTTTCTGGGATTCCGGATAGAATATCATGCTCTATAAATCGGATGCGATCTGTAACTTGGTATTTTTCTGCGGTTTTTTCTGCAGTTTGTAGGGCGGCGGAAGAGATGTCTAGTTCAACAATCTGTAATGTCTTATGGTAATATGCCAGAGAGATTCCAATACATCCGCTTCCACAGCCGATGTCCCAAAGGGTGATGGGGCCAGAAAAAGAAGACAACCGATTCCCGACAGTTTCGACCAAAAGCTCTGTCTCGGGGCGGGGAATTAAGGTGGCGGGGTTCACATAGAATTCCAGATCCAGAAAAGGACAAATCCCAAGAATATAGTGAACAGGTTCCCCGTGCGTTCTCCGGAGTGCCAGTTCCATGAGTCTGGATTCCTGTTCCTGAGTTAAAGTGAAATTCTGAGTCAGGAGCTGCGTTTTATTCAGGCCTAAAACATGCATAAGAAGAAGCCCCGTATCTGCTTCGGGGCTTTCGATATGATGTTGTAAAAATAGTTGTTTTAGTTCCTGACGGAACTCCTGCAGAGTTTTCAAATCAATCACCACAAATCTTCTTCTTTGTTTTCTGGAATAACCGCATTCATGGAGGCGATAGCAACCTCAATCATGTCGTCGTCCGGCTCGTTGGTGGTAATATTCTGGAACCACATGCCAGGTTTGGAGATGATTCTGGTAAACCAGTTATCGTGCCGGCCTGCAAATTTGATGATTTCATAGGAAAGTCCGGCTATTACCGGCATCAATGCAAGGCGGAGCAAAAGACGGTAGACAAAGAACATCTTGGGAATCAAAAAGAAAACCAACATGCTGACCACCATAACAATCAAAAGAAAGCTGGTCCCGCACCGGGGATGGAGCCGGGTGTGTTTCCGGACATTTTCCACGGTTAGTTCTTCACCATGCTCGTAGCAATGGATGGTCTTATGCTCTGCACCATGGTACATGAATACCCGGCGAATTTCTTTCATTCGTGCTACCAGGGAAAGGTAGAGGATAAAGATGGCAATTCGAACCATGCCCTCTGCCAGTGTAACAAGTGCATGACTCTGGATGACCATGCGAAGAGCTTCGCCAATGGCACCGGGAAGAAGAATAAATAAGCCAACACTGAGAAGCAGGGAGAAAACCACCGAACAGTAGATGACAACATTCATGGCCTTTTCGGAATCCAGTTTTTTCTCCAGCCAGGCCTCAAATTTTGAGGGTTCTTGGTCAACAGGGATTCCTTCGTCGTCCACATCAAAAAACTGAGCCGAGAACATCAATGCCTTAACGCCTATAATCATGGAGTCAAAAAAATTTATACAACCGCGGATAATGGGAAGTTTTACAAACTTTCCAGTCCGGATTTTCCCCAAAGGTTTTTCGTCAATCACGATTTCTCCGTCCGGCTTCCGGACAGCAGTGGCAATGGATTTTGGTCCCCGCATCATAACGCCTTCAATAACGGCTTGTCCGCCAATGGAGGTGCGGTGGAGTGCTTTTTTGTTATCTATTTTTTTCGGCATATGCCGAACACCTTCCTTTCGTACAAATTCAGTATAGCATATTGATTGAGAAATTTCAACCCCGGAAACAGATTTCAAGGACGAGCAGGTTCTATCGGGACATCTTTTTTCATAAAATAAATTAACACGATAAGATGAGGGCGGTGAGATTTATGAGACAATATAAAGCGGTGATTATTGACGGAAAAAAACTACTTCGACGTGCGGGAATGTTTTTGGCGACTGGCGGAATTCTATTATTTTTTCTTTTTGCCATGGGAAAAGGAGGAAGCGAAACAAAACATATTTGGAGTCCCCTAAAAATTATAACGGAAACCATCCCTGTACTGGAACGGCAGGATACTGAAACAGAGATGACTTTGAGGGGACAAGGCAGATGGCTGCTGTCCTTTTTTTTGCAGTTTGATTTATGGAAACCTGCAACTGTTCTGGCGGCAGAAATTCCCTTGACTGAAGCAGTGAATCGAACCGGAGTTGCCAGACTTACATGGGAAAATTCCGAGCAGAAGCATCATGTTGTTATGGAAGAAAAAACTATCAGTATTCCTACGCCGGAACCTTTGAACATTCCTCTGGAACGGCAGGCGCCCATTAAGGAGGTAGATGCTGCCCAGAAACGGAAAGGAAACATCAATGTAGTGCTGGGAAACGAGACATCTTATCAGGTAAATCCGGAGGAATTGCTTAAAACGCCACCCGCTATCCAGATGAAGGGAAGCGGGCCTAAAGTGTTGGTGATTCACACCCACGCTACCGAGGCTTATGCACCGGAGGGAGCAACAGTCTATGATACCGAGGGCAACGATCGAAGTGAGAATACTGAAAAAAACGTGGTAAAGGTAGGAAAGGCGTTGGTTCAGGTACTGGAGAGTCGGGGAATCGAGGTTCTTCATGACACCAAACTTCATGATACGCCCTCTTTTAACGGGTCCTATGCAAGTTCTTTAAAAGCGATTGAGTCCTATATGGAAAAGTATCCGTCTATTCAGGTGGTTCTGGATGTTCATCGGGATTCCATTGTCTATCAAGACGGAACCAAGGCAAAGGTGGTAACGGAAATTAACGGAAAGAAAGCCGCTCAGTTAATGTTTGTGGTGGGCACCGATCAAAAGGGCTTGGAGAATCCTAACTGGAGAGAGAATATTAAGAGCGCGGTTCACTTTCAGAACGCTATCTGCAAAAAATATCCAACACTAATGCGACATATCAACCTGAGACGGGAACGGTTTAACGGCCATACCAGTAAGGCGAGTATGATTATTGAGGTTGGATCTAGTGGGAATAGTCTTTCTGAGGGCATCTACGGGATAACTTTAGCCGGAGAATGTATCGCAGACTATTTAAAGAGTCTTTGAGAAATTTTTCTTGCATTTCGAGGAAAGATGTAGTATAATCTTTGATGTAAAAATGAATATGCAAAGGGGAGCTTGCAAACAGGCTGAGAGGAAATTGTGCATTTCGACCCTGTAACCTGATATGGATAATGCCAGCGTAGGGATTGTAAAAAACGAAAGCGAAGGCATATCCCATGGGGATGTGCCTTTTTTATACTGAAAAAGGAGGATAGAGAATTTGGCGAAGGGGTTGCAGTTCATTTTGGATAAAACAGAAGAAAGGAAAAAAGAAAATGAAAAAATTACATCTTCTTACAGAAATCGCAGCCTTTGTTGCACTATCGGTGATCTGCAGCTTTATCAAGGTTTGGGAGATGCCTCAGGGTGGCTCTGTTTCCATGACCATGGTTCCAATCCTGCTGATTTCATTTCGCAAAGGGCCTCTTGCCGGAATCATTACCGGTAGCCTTTATGGGTTGATTTCCATGTTATTAGCAGGAACCATATATCATCCCATGTCGATTCTGCTTGACTATCTTTTGGCATTTGCTCTGGTGGGAATGGCAGGGTTTTTCCGAAAAAGTTTGCCCGGAGTTTTAGCCGGAACCTTCTTGGGCATTGCAGGTCGGTTTGTCTCTTCCTTGGTCAGCGGGGCGGTACTTTTTGGTGAGTATGCTCCTGTCGGACAGAATCCGTGGGTATACTCCTTGATTTATCAGGCAAGCTATCTGGTGCCGGAACTCATCATCTGCCTTGTTGTGGTAGGTATTCTCTATGGGAAGGCAAAACGGTTTTTTGTTGGATAAAAATGGTGGCTCTTATGAGCCACTCTTTTTATCTGTAACACTATTTTAAAGGGATTCCTCTTGTATTTTTTAGATGGACTCGGTATAATAATAGAATGAAAATAACAAGGGAGATGGAATCCATGAGAAAACTTCTTGCGATTTGGGCGGCAAGGATGGCCGGAGTTGTAGGGCGGTTGCTTGGTAAGCAATCCTCCTCGACACCGGGAATGATTGCCCTGAAACTATACCCGAATCTGGTTCGGGAACTTTCAAAAAAACTCCGCCATGGCATTATTGTGGTCTGTGGTACCAACGGAAAAACCACCACCAATAATCTTTTGAATACCGCATTGCAAAAAAGTGGTTTTCGTACGGTTTGTAATGGTACCGGAGCCAACATGATAGGTGGTGTTGCCACTGCCTTTGCAGATGCCTGTAGCCTGACCGGACGTTTTGATGCTGATTGGGCGGTGCTGGAGTTAGACGAAGCTTCTGCCCGTCGGGTTTTTGCTCATCTAAAACCGGATTATATGGTTGTTACGAACCTTTTCCGGGATCAGCTTGACCGATACGGGGAAATTGAGACTACCATGGCCCTCCTGCAAGAGGCCATTGATATGGCAGAGGGCGTGAAGCTGATTCTCAATGGGGATGATCCGCTGACAGCACAGTTTGGAGAGGGAAAGGACGCCGTTTATTACGGTATTTCGGAGCAAGTTCTCCCGCAGGAAGAAACCAAGGAGGGCCGTCTTTGTGTCAAGTGCGGCAAGGAGCAGCGCTATCATTATCTTCATTATAGTCAGTTGGGAGATTACTTCTGTCCCCATTGCGGGAACAAGCGTCCGGCCATTGATTTTGAAGTAAAGGATGTTGATTTGTCCGGTTCCATGAAGTTCACAGTTAATGGGAATCCCATTGACGTGAACTATCGAGGATTTTATAATATCTATAATATTCTTGCGGTTTATGCGGCTTTAGAAACAGTCCAGGTTCCTCTGGACGAGTTTGTCCGGGTTTTGGAGGAGTACAAGCCTCAAACCGGTCGCATGGAGCAAATTAATTTAGGGAAACCTTTTATTCTCAATCTTGCGAAGAACCCGGCAGGATTCAATCAGGCCATCCAGACCGTGATGCTGGATAAACGAAAGAAGGATATTGTGGTTTCTATCAACGATTTGGTGAATGACGGACAGGATATTTCCTGGATTTGGGATGTGGATTTTGAGAAACTAAACGATGGAAATCTAAACACCCTTTCGGTAGGTGGTCTCCGGCTATACGATTTAGCGCTTCGGTTTAAGTATGCAGACATTCCGGTAACCATGGTTGCTAAAAATCTTCGGGAAGCGTTGGAGTTATGTCGGCAAAGTGATGCGGAGGTTTGCTATGTTCTGGCGAATTACACCGCAGTGTATCCTGCCAAGGCAACCATGCTGGAGATGGAAAAAGAATTGCAAAAGGGAGGAAAAGAGGCATGAATATGGAACTGAATATTGTTCATTTCTACCCTGATTTGCTGAATCTTTACGGAGACAAGGGAAATCTTTCGGCTTTGATAAAGCGAGCGTCCTGGCGGGGAATTTCGGCAAATTTGATTGCCTGTACCAAAGAAGATGAGATTCCGGATTTTCAAACTGCGGACATCCTCTTTTTAGGTGGAGGACCTGCATCTGCAGAGGAGATGGTCTGCGGACTCTTAAAGGAAAAGAGAGAGGAGTTTCGCACTTATTTAGAACAAGACGGTGTTCTTCTTGCTACCTGTGGAGGATTTTCCATGCTGGGCAAGGAGTTCCCTGCTACAAATGGCATGACTGCGGGCTTGAATGTACTTGATTTCACCACCGAAGTCATTGAGGGACGGTATATCGGGAATGTGGTGATAGAATCTTGTTTGACCAAAATGCCGATTGTGGGGTTTGAGAATCGCACGGGAAAAACCTTGATCGGGGATTACCAGCCACTGGGGAAAGTGCTTTGCGGTCATGGAAATACCGGAGATGGTGCATTCGAGGGACTTCTTTATAAAAACGTGATTGCAACCCACCTTCATGGTCCGGTTCTTCCTAAAAACCCGGAGTTGTGCGATACGATTTTAACGCGCGCTCTCCAGAAAAAGTATCCTGAGTTTACTGATTTAACTCCTTTAGACGATACCATGGAGAATATGGCGAACGAGTATATTACAGCGACCTATGGAAAATAGAACCCAAATGGGTTCTATTTTTTTGCGGAAAATCGTTCCGAGAGGAGGGCTGCTAACCAGAAGATTCCCACCACAACCAGGGCAATCAGAATTTCCGCCAGACTTAGGAAAAGGAGCTGTCCCAATGTGGGCAGAGGCGGCGTAGGTACCGTTCCTGAAAAAGTCGGGAAGGAAATGGGAAGAACTCGACAGAGAAAAAAGGTTAGTATAAAGGAGAAAAAAGCCTGAACCAGCTTTCCTAAGAGGTAAGGTTTTAAGGATAATCCAGAGGGGAGAATGATGCCAGCGGTCTGGAGAAAAACAGAGGCTCCGGACAGGGCGAGAAGTGCAGAAGTGGTGGGAAGCAAACAGGGAAAAGCGGGAGATTGATTTACCATAGCATGAATTCCTCCGGTTATTTCCAACAGGGCATGAAGAATTGGCATTTCCCAGGGAAGTGCAGCGCAAACCACAGAAAAGAAAAGAACAAAACCACAGACTTTTAAGATGTTGGTTATTCCCTCCGAGACGGCGTTTGTCAAAGAGGAGGCTAGGTTGTTTTCCGGAACCCCTCCGGGAGGAAGTGCGGCGAATGTATGGGAGCTTCTTCCAAGGTTCCGGAAGAAAAGACCAGTCATCAAAGCGGAAACAAGATGAACCAAGTAAAGGAGGAGTCCTACCTCTTGGTTTTTTAGCATTCCGATCCCAACAGAACCAAGAATAAAAAGGGGACCTGCATTGTTGCAGAAAGTCAGAAGCCGTTCCCCTTCGGTTTTGGTGCAGGCTCCGGATTCATAGAGATTTACCACTGTTGCAGCACCAATGGGATAACCGCTAAGGATGCCCAAAACCACAGCTAAGGCACCGCTTCCCGGAACCCCGAATAGAGGACGCATCCATCGGGAGAGCAGTCGGCTACAAAGGCTGGCCATTCCAAGGTCAATCAGCAAGCGGCTGCAGACAAAGAAGGGAAAGAGGGAGGGAATTACGACCTGGACACACAAGGTAAGACTCTGACGGGCAGTCTCGATGATAGGAACCGGTCGGAGTATCATAACTCCAATCAAGTAAAACAAAAGAATAGAAATGATGGTTTTCAAAGTGCGTGGCATAGTGGACCCCTCCTATGTAGAGCTTCTGGTTTAATCTATTCATGAACCATGAGATTTAAGCATAAAAATAGGGAGAGACAAAAAGAAAAGGGGCGGATGACATGAGTCGGGGGCGATATGAAGAATCAACAGAAGAGAAAACCACCCTGCGGGAGAGAATGGCAGATGCCATAGACCTTTCCAAGGAGTTGATTCTGGATGTTCTGCTTATTACCTCCCTTGGAGACCGGGAATTGACGCTGGAAAACTATAAGGGAATTTTATCTTATAGCGATACCTGTATCCGGGTAAAGGGAAAACCTTATCCGTTATGCGTCAAGGGAAGCAATCTGGAGTTACGGAATATTACCCGGGAGCTTCTTTATATTACCGGACGGATTCATAGCATTGAATTTGAGCGGGAGAAAGGGAGGAGTTAGTGTGGGATTCCGTGAGATACGCCGGTGGAGAAAGGGGTATGTAACCATCCAGGCAGAGGGGATTTTTCTGGAGCGGTTTTTAAATATTTGTACCCGACGGGAATTGGATGTTCAAAACATTCGGCGTCTTGGTGCAGAAAGAATGGTTGCGGAACTTTCTTTAAAGACCTTTCGGCAGATTCGTCCGGTTTGTTTTCGCACCAAAACCCGGGTCCGAATCCTCAAACGACAAGGGATGCCTTTTTTGATTCATCGCTATCGAAAACGAAAACTGGCTCTGCTGGGATTAGGGTTGGCTTTGATCCTTCTCTGGTATACCTCAGGGCATATTATGGGGATCACCGTCTTTGGAAATCAGAAAATTCCCACCGAGACAGTCCTTAGGCACCTAGCCCAGACTGGAGTTGCGCTGGGGAACCCCACCGGGGAACTTGATCCATCTCATATCCGGAACAAGATGATGCAGGAGTTAGAAGAGCTTGCTTGGATTGGCATTAATGTCAGCGGTTCCAGAGTCTATATCGAGGTGGTAGAGAGGCTGACCCCGGAACCTCGAGTAGATAAGAATCTTCCGTGTCATCTGGTTGCGTCCCGGGACGGAGAAGTTTTGTCGATAGAGGCCAGAGAGGGTCAGACCATGGTCTCTTTGGGATCAGGCGTCCGGGAGGGGGATATTCTGGTTAGCGGAATCATGGATAATACAGCCACCGGATACCGGGCAGTGCATGCCTATGGGCAGGTTTTTGCCAGAACTACCTACCAGGCAGTAAAAGAATATCCTCTTACCGAAATCATACCGGTAAAGACCGGGAAGGCCAAAACCCGATATACATTGCGAATTCTGGAGCGGGAGATCCCAATCTATTTTGGAAAAAAGGAACCCTATTCGGTTTGTGAGAAAATCGAACAGGTAAAGGAATGGCGAATTCCGATAGATTCCTTGCCGTCGCTATTTGTGGTAAAGGAACAGTTTTTGGAACAACATCAGGAGGAAATAACCAGGACGGTTGCAGAGGTTTTGGAGCTTGCACGGAAAGAGCTGACCGAGGAGGTGAAAAAGGACGTCCCAAAGGTAGCCGAGGTCGAGGATCAGGAACTCTCCCACATCCTGACCGAGCAGGGAACAGTGCAGGTTTGTTTAACCTATATTTGTCGGGAGAATATTGCTCTGGAAGTTCCCATTGACCGGGAGGATACGGCGTCGTAAAAGGTCTGCATCCGGCAGGCCTTTCTCTTTGGGAAAAGAACTTTTAAACATCAAGGTATGAAATATGAAGAATCTGTAAAAACTTTGAAAAGTGTCTTGTTTTTTCAGCAGTTCTGTGCTATAATTATTGCTTACAATGTAGAAATTTTCAAACACAGTCATTTTTATCCGGTAGGAGGAGATTGCGTGAAGCGATATTTTAGAGGAGTCGGCTTTTATCTGTTGTTGTTCTTTGTCATTGTGGCAATTTTTTGGATGACATCTATGCCCGGAGAACAGGGGAAAGAGATTTATTCCGACTTAATTTTAAAAATTCAGCAAGGGCAGGTTACCGAGCTTTCGGTTGTAGATAATATTGCAACTGCCAAACTGACGGATGACACAGTTATCAGTGTGGAGGTTCCCGGCTATCTTGTCTTAAAGAACGATGCCGGTGAGAAGATGCAGGAGCAGATTGATGCGGGTACTCTTCGCATCGAAACCCCTCTGCCCTATAGTCCCCCCTGGTGGTTGACTTTTCTTCCCACGCTGGGATTTTTGGTAATCTTTGTTGTTTTTTGGTTTATGTTCATGCAGCAATCCGGCGGCGGTAGCGGCGGCCGTGGTGTGATGAACTTTGGCAAGAGTAAGGCTAGAGTCAGCAATGATCCAAAATCGAAAAAGACCTTTGACGATGTTGCCGGTGCGGATGAAGAGAAAGAAGAACTCAAGGAAATTGTAGACTTCTTAAAGGCTCCGGAACAGTTCCGAAAGCTGGGTGCCAGAATCCCCAAGGGTGTCCTTTTGGTGGGTCCTCCGGGAACCGGTAAAACTCTTCTTGCCAAGGCGGTTGCCGGCGAGGCGGGAGTGCCTTTCTTCTCCATTTCCGGGTCGGATTTTGTGGAGATGTTTGGCGGTGTCGGTGCATCCCGTGTTCGGGATTTGTTCGATAATGCTAAGAAGAATGCCCCCTGTATCATTTTTATCGATGAGATTGATGCCGTTGGCCGGCACAGAGGTGCAGGTTTGGGCGGCGGCCACGATGAGAGGGAACAAACCTTGAACCAGTTGTTAGTAGAGATGGATGGATTTGGTGTCAACGAGGGTGTTATCATTATTGCGGCAACCAACCGCCCCGACATCTTAGATCCGGCATTACTTCGCCCTGGTCGATTTGACCGTCAGGTGGTGGTCGATGCTCCCGATGTTAAGGGTAGAGAGGCAATCCTCAAAGTGCATGTAAAGGGGAAACCCTTGGCAGAGGATGTAGATTTAGAGGTTCTTGCAAAAACCACGGTTGGTTTCTCCGGTGCGGATTTGGAGAACCTGACCAACGAGGCGGCATTGGCCGCAGCAAGAGCGGGACGTGATACCATCAGCATGACAGATTTAGAGGAATCCATTATGAAGGTGGTGGCAGGACCCGAGAAGAAGTCCAGAAAGATTCCTGAACGTGCCAAGAAGCTGACTGCGTTCCACGAGGCGGGTCATGCAGTAGTAGCCAAGATGCTCCCCACCCAGGATCGGGTTCATCAGGTATCTATCATTCCCAGAGGCCGGGCGGGCGGATATACCCTGTCCCTGCCGAAAGAGGATGTGTTCTATAGCTCTAAGACCGAAATGATGGAGGAGATTGTGGTTCTCCTGGGCGGCCGTGTTGCAGAGCAGTTGACCTTAGGCGATATCAGTACCGGTGCAGCCAATGATATTGAACGTGCTACAGCCATTGCTAAGGCTATGGTAACCAAGTATGGTATGAGCGAACGCTTAGGTGCCAGAACCTTTGGAGATCAGAATAACGAGGTGTTCATTGGTCTGGACTACGGTCATACTGTAGACTATAGTCAGGATACCGCAGCTACCATCGACGAGGAAATCAAGAATATTATCGACCAGTGTTATCAGCAGTGTTCAGAGATTCTTACCGAGAAGATGGAATATCTCAACAAGGTAGCAGAACTGCTCCTTGAGAAAGAGAAGATCGAAGGCGACGAGTTTGATGCACTCTTTGAAACTGCAGCGGAGATAACCGAAGCGGTTGTGGAAGAAACAGGTGCGGAAGAAACTTCGGCACCTTGCGAGGAGCCAACAGAAGCATAGTGTCAAAATCCGCAGAAACCGAACAGTTCTGCGGATTTTTTACCAGGAAAGAAAGGCGGGAGAAGAGAATGGATAAATTGACATTGGAGTGCAGAGGGAAAATCAATCTTGCCATTGATGTAGTTGGAAAGAGGGAAAACGGATATCACGATGTAGAAATGATTCTTCAGGAAATTAACCTTGCAGACCGGATTTCTCTTGCGATCCGTCAGGACGGAATGATTTCCATTACCACCGATTCTCCGGAGATCCCCATAGGTGAGGGGAATCTGGCATACCGGGCGGCAGAAACGTTCTTTAAGCGGCTGGGAAGAAAAGATGGCGTGGATATCCACATCGAAAAGCGAATCCCTATGGGAGCCGGATTAGGAGGAGGAAGTGCCGATGCAGCCGGTGTCCTAAAGGGCCTCAATGCGATGTTTGGAAAACCCTTTTCCGTCGAGGTTCTGATGGAAATTGGCGGAAAACTGGGTGCAGATGTTCCTTTTTGTGTTCTTGGAGGATGTGCAATGGCTACCGGTATCGGGGAAGTTCTGACCCCCTTGCCCATGCCTCCCAAGGGTTTACGGTGTGTGATTGCCAAGCCGGAACCTTTTGTCTCTACCAAATGGGTGTACGAAAATCTGGACTACACGAAAAAACCGGACGGATTGAATGTTTCGGCGGTGGCCGAGGGAATCCAGACGGGAGACCTTTTTCAGATTTGCCGGAATGCGGCAAATATTTTAGAGACCGTAACCATTCCGGCCTATCCGGTTGTAGGTTGGCTGAAAGAGGGCTTTCAGGAAGCGGGAGCTATCCTCTCGTTGATGAGTGGAAGCGGCTCGGCGGTCTTTGGCCTCTTTGAGAGTGAAGACGCAGCACGCAAGGGAGTGGAACAGGCAAACCGCTATACCGAACAGGTTTATCTTGTATAATGTGATACCCCGAGGTTCTAACAGGACCTCGGGTATATTTTTGCAAAAACGGTTTATACTACCAATGAGGTGATAAATCGTGAGAGAGACAAAGAAGAAGGAAAGCATCCTGAAAAAGAAAGGTATTTTTATTACATTGACAGGTCTAATATCGGTAGCAGTCATTGCGTTGGTGATGAACTTGATTCTGGTCAAAGAGGAACAGAATCAGAGCTTTGACGAGGAGGCGTGGGAAGAGGCTCTACGGACCTCTGCAGAGACAGAGTTGTATCAGGAAGAGGCTCAGGAGGTAAGCGGGACAATCCTGCCGGAAATCCCGGCGGAAGAAACCATATCGGAGGCTGTCGAGACAGCTGTGGAGCCTCCAGAACCATCTGTGGAAGAACCTAAAGCAATTCTAATGGAAAAACCGGTTCCGGGTGGGATTACCAAGGATTATTCGCCGGAGGAATTGGTATACTCTGATACCATGCAGGATTGGAGAGTTCATGAGGGAATCGACTTTGCGGCAGAGGAAAAAGCTTCCGTTGCGGCGGTGGCAGACGGAACGGTGGAGAAGGTCATTCAGGATGGTCTGTTTGGCGCATGTCTGGTCATCAGCCATCCGGACGGCATCCAGACCTTTTACGGAAATCTGGAGGAAGACAGTATGCCGGCAGTGGGAACTCAGGTAAAAACCGGACAGACCATTGGTAAAGTAGGAAAGACCGCCACGGTGGAAATCAACGATACTCCCCATCTCCATTTCGAGGTGCGAAAAGATGGAAAACCGGTAAACCCTCACGAGTTTCTGGGCGACACCGTAACGGATGATGAATAAAAAGGAAAGCACACAGAAATTTTTCTGTGTGCTTTTTGTAGGGAAATGTCCTGAATTGCTCGTTTTCCCCCAAAAAAATCCCCTATTGACAAACCCCATTATCCGAGGTATAATTTTAATAGAAAAAGGCAAGACCTCAAACGGTTATGCCAAGAAGAGTTTTTAGATAGCCCTAACTTGACCGGTGGGGGCTATCTTACTTTTTTTGTAAGTACTATTAAAAATACAATAGTTAAAAAAAGAATTCTTACTATGTATTTTAACATAGCAACCACCTCCTTCCCCGACAATCAGTACAGGAATCAGGTGGCATAACCGCCCAGCTTTTACACTGTTTTCAGTCTTACCTTTTCATCGGATTGCTCCGACAAGGAGTATTATATAACAAGATGATACATTTTTCAAGGATTTTTGATTAAGTTTCTGCTCTGTAACCTCGAAAAGTTGCAGGGTGTTTTTGACTTAAAAAAACACTTGTAATTCTCCCAAAATGTGATATAATATAATTGCCAAACAAAATCGAATAAAATTAACTCATGACGTATGTGTATTTTTATCTTTTTTAGGTAAAAATACAGATGCTCTATTTTGCATATACGTTTTGGGTTATGTAAAGATTTTGTTTGGCGACAAGCGGAGCTAATGTATTTTTCATGCGTCGGCTCTAGCTGGCGCATTTTTTTATTGGGAAAGAGGTAGTAGCATGGAAACAGAGAAAAAACATACCTGTTGTTTCTTTGGACACGGGCAGGTGGATATAGAAGGAGATTTGTACGATCGTGTAAAGAGGATGATTGAAACCCTCATTGTGGAAGACGAAGTAGATACCTTTTTGTTCGGGAGAAAAAGTGAGTTTGATGTCCTTTGTTTTTGTGCGGTTACGAAACTTAAAGAGAAATATCCAAATATTAAGCGTATCTATATAAGAACAGATTTTCCGTATGCCAATGGTGATTTCGTAGATTACGATGAAGAGTGCGATGATGTCTACTACCCCGGACGAATCCTACATGATGGGAAAACTGTTTATAGGGGGAAGAATAAGGAACGGTTAGATATGAGCGGTATCTGTCTTCTCTATGACGAAGATGGGTTGCAGACAGGGGAACCCTGGTTTGACTTTGACTATGCAATCCAAAAAAAGGTTCACATCATAAATATGGGAGAGTTAAAAACGACTTGAACAAAAGTTCAAGTCGTTTTTGTATACTTTATTTCTTTTTGAGAGCTTCTGTACTGCCGTCGGGACGGACAATGTCGATGTTGTCCAGTTGTTTTTTCAGGTTTCCCCGAAATGCGGCAATGTACTCTGCCCGGAGCCGTTGTTGCTCCGCTTTTTCCTCCGGAGTCAATTCTGTTTCCCGGGATTTCCGGGCAAGCTCATTAATCCGGTCAATGGTTGTCTTATCCATAAAGATTAGTTCTCCAGACGGCGGAGGTTGGTGCGACCCTTATCGTCAATTTCAATAACCTCAACGGTTACGATGTCGCCTTCCTTCACAACGTCGGTAACTTTCTCTACTCTGCCCTTCGCCAGCTTGGAAATATGAATCAAACCGTCTTTTCCGGGAAGCAGTTCAACAAAGGCACCAAAGTCCATAATCCGGACAACCTTACCCTCGTAGATTTCGCCAACTTCAGGCTCTTTCACGATGGCTTCGATCATCTTCTGTGCTTTTTCGCCCATCTCGGAATCAACAGCGGCAATGAATACCCGGCCGTCGTCTTCGATGTCGATCTTCGCACCAGTATCTGCAATGATACCCTGGATTACTTTACCGCCGCTACCGATAACCTCACGAATCTTATCAACAGGGATGTTCATGTTAATAATCTTGGGAGCGTAGGGGGAGAGTTCCTTTCTGTATTCGGGGATAGCCTTGAGCATAACCTCGTCTAAGATATAGTATCTTGCGTTCTTGGTCTGCTCCAAAGCGGTACGGATGATTGCAGGAGTCAAACCGTCAACCTTCAGGTCCATCTGAATTGCGGTAATACCCTTCTTGGTACCTGCAACCTTAAAGTCCATATCGCCGAAGAAGTCCTCAACGCCCTGAATGTCTACCATGGTCAGGAAGTTGTCATCGTCCTCGGGATCGGTAATCAAACCAACGGAGATACCTGCAACCGGAGCCTTAATGGGAACACCGGCATCCATCAGTGCCAGGGTAGAGCCGCAGACACTACCTTGAGAGGTAGAACCGTTGGAACTCAGCACCTCAGATACCAGACGGATTGCATAGGGGAATTCGTCCTCGGAGGGAAGAACGGGAACCAAAGCACGTTCAGCCAGAGCACCATGACCGATTTCCCGACGGCCAGGGCCACGGGAGGGACGGGTTTCACCTACGGAGTAGGACGGGAAGTTGTAGTGATGCAGATATCTGCGATATTCCTCATTGTCCAGACCATCAATAATCTTTGCTTCGCCCAAGGGACCAAGCGTTGCCACGGTCAGAACCTGAGTCTGTCCACGCTTAAACAGACCGCTACCATGAGTTCTGGGCAGAAGTCCAACCTCGGCTGCGAGAGGACGGAGTTCCAGAATTTGACGGCCGTCTACACGCTTCTTATCGTACATAAGCCAGTTACGAACCACGGTTTTCTGTAACTTATAGAGAGCTTCGTCAATCTGTGCCTGAAATTCATCCTTGGGATATTTCTCCTCAAAGTGGGTGTATACCTGCTCGTAAACAACAGAAAGACGTGCGTCCCGAACAGTCTTATCGTCGGTATCCATAGCCTCCTGAACCAGACCCTCTGCAAAGCCACGAATATCAGCAAAGAGAGCTTCGTCTACTACCATGTGCTCATACTCAAACTTGGGTTTACCAATCTCGTCCTGAATCTGCTGGATGAATGCACAAATCTTCTTGATTTCCTCATGTGCAAACATGATAGCGTCAAACATCTGGTCCTCGGGAACTTCGTTTGCACCAGCCTCAATCATAACAACCTTTTTCGCACTGCCGGCTACCGTCAGGTTCAAGTCGCTGACTGCTCTCTGTGCCTCGGTGGGGTTGATGACAAACTCGCCGTCAACCAAACCAACGTAAACAGCGGCGATAGGACCGTTAAAAGGAATGTCGGATACGGATACAGCTGCGGAAGAACCAATCATAGCACAGAATTCCGGTGCATTATCCTGCTCAACAGAGAGGACGGTGGAAACGATAGAGACGTCATTTCTCAAATCCTTAGGGAAGAGAGGACGCATAGGACGGTCAATAACCCGGGAAGTGAGGATTGCGTTCTCAGAAGGACGGCCCTCGCGGCGGGTAAAGCCACCGGGGATCTTACCTACAGCGTACATTTTCTCTTCGTAGTCGATGGAGAGAGGGAAAAAGTCAATTCCATCTCTGGGCTTGTCCGATGCGGTAGCAGCAGTTACAACAACAGTGTCGCCGTAGCGAACCAGAACCGCACCGTTTGCCAGCTCTGCAACTTTTCCAAATTCCAGAGAAAGTTTTCTGCCGGCAACTTCAGTTTCAAAAATCTTTGTCATAATAAAACCTCCTAAAAATTTGTTCCGAAGAGGCTCGACTTAGCACTTAAAAATATATGCTTCCCAAAGCTCGAAAGGATATATTTTTAACTGCTAAACTCAAGCAGCTTCGGTTAATAAAATGCCTTGAAAAAAATGACAAAAGGGCAGCCTGCATAAATAGACTGCCCCATCGTTTTTAATGTCTTAAGCCAAGCTTTTCAACAATGGCACGGTAACGCTCGATGTCGTTCTTTGCCAGATAGTTCAGAAAACTTCTGCGCACACCGACCATCTTCAAAAGACCACGTCTGGAGTGATGGTCCTTCTTGTGGGTCTTAAGATGTTCATTCAGGTGGTCAATCCGGTAAGAGAGCAGCGCAATCTGAACCTCGGGAGAACCAGTGTCGCCCTCGTGTACTGCATACTTCTGGATGATTTCCTGCTTGATGTCCTTATCCATTTGTTTCACCTCCGTTTAATGATAATCCCCGTACAGCTTGGAAATGGGCGGAGATAACTTTGCCCCGAAATCTAAGCCATAGGTTATGCCGCTATGATAATTCACATCACACGCCGAATTATCATATCACGTTTTCTTCAAAATGTCAAGCATTATTTTTTGAAATCGGTCTTATCAAAAAATAGAGAGCAGCACAGAAACCCAGGTAGGGAAGCGCTCCGGAAAGCGGAGGCGTAGGGGTTGTGATTTGGAAGATGGGATGAGAGAACCAAGATGCAATCTGGTTGATGCACCAAAGAAAAAGTTTTAATGGGCCCTGGGCAATCAGTTTTGCCAGAGGCGGACACAGATAGAACAGCGGCCAGTTAATCAGACCTAGCAGAAAGGAGATGGAGGAGAAGGGAATCAGACAGAGGTTTGCAGGAAAGCTTCCCAGAGAAATTCGACGGAAAAATCGCATTCCAAGGAATCCCATACCAACCTGGCAGGCTGTGGTCATAGAAAGAGAGGAAGAGACCGGATCCAGGAAAAACCTGTGGAAAGGTGGCTTCCGGACAGAAGCTTTTTTCTCCTCGGTGTTCCGGTAGAAAGGCCGTAACAGGTAATACTGAAAGGAAGAGGAAAAAAGAAGGATACCGAGCGTAGAACTAAAAGAGAGGAGAAAACTATAAGAAGTCAGGTTGTAAGGATTAATCAAGAGCAAAATGGTGGTAGCAATTCCAAGGGAAGTCAGATGATCGGCCTCTCGTTGTAGGAATTGAGCGAGAATGAAGTATGACATCATAATGGAAGAACGACACACCGACGGAGTAAAGGATGCCACAGAACAAAATAGGAACAGAATGGGCAGAAAGAGCAGATTGCTTAGAAAATTTGGTAGATATAAGTGTTCAAACAAGGAGAGAAAAAATCCGGAAAGAAAAACCACATGCATACCGGACACCGAGGTGATATGGAGAAGTCCCGAGTCGATAAAATCCTGATATTGTTCCAGGGTAAAATCCTCCTGAACACCTAGAAGAATCCCTTTTAAAAGCGCGCTTTCCGGAGATTGCTCTCCAAAGCTTTTGTCAATGGTATATATCATACTGCTTTGGATGTTTTCTCCCAGAAACCGAATCCGGTCAAAGAATCCAAATTCATAAGGGAGAGTAAGCCGGACAAGTGTATCGGTGTATTCCTGAAAACGATAGCCCTGTCGGTATAGATAATCTCTTGTACTGAACCCGCCGGAAAACGGAGCGCCGGTCGGGGTTGTCAGGGTGGCGGTAAAGGAAACTGTGTCGCCGCGGGATAGAGAATGGGCAAGCTCTGTTGGAGCATAGAGTAAGATGTTACCATCCATGGATTGACGGCCGGTATCTGTTTCCAAATAGAGAACACGAACTGGGAAACCATAGGATTTTCCGGTACTACTCAGGGAGGGATTGTCCAGCAAGACGCCGATATATTCGTGGGAAACTCCGGCAGAATTCTGCAAGGCCTGGGCGGTCAGTTGTTCAAAGGAGAAGACTCGAAATATTCCCAGAAAGAAAAAGCAGAGGAAGAACCACAACAGGATCATATCTGGCGTCGAAAAAGAGATCCGGCTTTTGAAGCGAACGAGAATCAGAAGAAAGGCAAGGGTCAGAAGAAAGAGGATGGTATATCCTAAAAGATGTGGAAAGGAAGTATGGCGGATGGGGAACGCCAGGGCAAAGGCTACCCCTAACAGAAATGCCAGAGAAACCCAAGCCAGATACTGACGGCCTTGCGGGGCATAAAATACCGGTCCATTCATAGCAATCCTCCTTTTTGATGGCGTTAACTCTTAAATTGTAAGGCAGAATTTGACAAAAAGCAAGAAAAAAAACAATCTTCTCCGAAAAATGACACTTGTTATTGTAATTCTTCTAAGATTGTGATAAAATAAATGGCTGGAAAGATTGTTTTGGCCAGCGTGTCATAAGAACCTGGTCTTTGATAGACCTCTGCCGAAAAGGAGTGAAAAACATGAAAGAAACGGGCAATGTTTTTACCGGTGTCATTAAGGCCTCCAATTTGTTTAAAGGTTGCAGTCGTCAGGAAATTTATAGCCGTCAGGGGAGCGGGATGATTGTTAGCATGCAGTTTATCGGTGCGGCCAACACCACCGAACCCGGGGACCCTATCTGGTGGCAGGGATTTGAACGGACGGTGATTGAGGTAGAAACAGATGGAAAGGTGTATTTTCGGGGAAGAATTTATGAATTTTTAGGGATGAATACCGATATCGCCACCATTTTGGAATATCCCCGTCATGGCTTTTATACCCCCCTCTTTACCAAGGGCGGAAAGTACAGCGGGATTACCCTAAACTTTAAGATCCCCTATTATCAGGGAGTAAAAGTAACCTTGGTGGAGGACGAGAGGGATACCGGAATCTGGAGGATGGGATGGATTACCGTCCGGGATACCGACAAAATCTGTATCGAATATGGCGGATATGAGATTCCTTACGGTGCCTATCTTCATTCGGATAAGGTTATCAAAACTGTAGCAACCGGCGAAGAGGTTGTCCTGCTCAATACCAAGGAAAGCGGTATGGTAATGAGCGTTTCTCTGTTTGGAAAGTCGGAGCGGTTCAATTTTGTGGAGGGATGTCTTAGAACCTATCTTCACGAAGAGAAGGAACCCATTCTATTATCCTCGGGATTTGAGGATTACTTTGGTTTCTGTTTTGGGTTCAATCTGGGTGTTCAGCAGTTTCCCATGTTTGGTGTAACGATCCACGAGATGCTGGAAACCTCCAACCAGCCTTACCGCGTTTCGGCGTACCGGAATCATATTGATGATCCATTAACTTTTACATCCGGGGGATTCTGTATGACGGTACGAAACAGCGACCAGAACACCGGATTTATGAACCTGGACTCCGCAGAGAACATGGCGGACAATGGCACCGGTCAGGCGGACGCCTTGATGGGCGGACAGATTACCTACTACACCTGGACAGAAAATTAGGAACAATCAGGATTTTCTATTGAAAGAATGGAAAAAACGTGTTATAATAACAAGTTATGAAGAGCTTGGAATTTGACTAAGGAGGAGGAAGCATGAGCCAGTTTGTTCTAGACGTGTTTTTCGGGATATCCTCGGAAGAGTTGCTTCCACTGGGAAAAAAGGCCGGTTTTGACGGAATCTTTGTGGGACAGGAAGCTGCAAAGTATGAGGATAAGGTTGGCGAACTTCGTGCCATGGCGGACGAGGAAGGTTTGGTAATTGAAACCATTCATTCCACCATTCCTGGATGCTATGATCTCTGGATAGAGGGGAATGCCGGGGAGGACTATGTTGCTGTCTTAAAAACCAACATTGATAACTGCAAGAACTTTGGTATTCCCATTTTGGTGATACATATTCAGGTGAAAGAAGATGCTGACAATTTGGCTGATATAGGATTGCGACGACTGGAAACAGTGGTAGCCTATGCCAAAGAAAAGGGAGTCAAGATTGCCTTTGAAAATATCAATGACGCAAGCCTGCTCTTTCAGGTAATGGAGCAGTTTCAGGATTCCCATGTTGGATTCTGTTATGATTCCGGACACGAAGCCTGTCATACTCCTGAGGTGGAATATCTTCCTATTTTAGGGAAACGGCTTTTCTGTACCCACCTCCATGATAATGACGGCATGGGAGATTTGCATTTACTTCCCTTTGACGGCGTATTGGATTTTGAACGAATTTGCCGTCAACTTAAGGAAGTAAATTATCAGGGGAATATTACCTTAGAGCTTTGTTATTCTAGGGACTATCAAGGCAAGATGTCTAAAACGGAGTTTTTGGAAAGGGCATACCAGTGTGCCTGTCGTATCAAAGAAGGGATAAACCGCTAAGGAGTGATTGCTATGCAGCAGACAAAATTATGTTTGGGAACCCTTTCCAATGTGGAACTGTCTGATGAAGAGCAGATTGTTCTTTTCCATGAAATGGGATTTGACGGATTCTTCATCAATTGGACGAAGGAGACGGATGTAAAGAAGATTAGGGCGGTTGCAGATGCCTGTGGGATGTTATTTCCCTTTATTCATGCTCCGTTTTTCAAGGTTGCCGATGCCCTTTGGGAGGGTGGTGAGGCGGCAGAAGAAGCGGTCAACACGCTCCTTGCCTGTGTCAAAGACTGTGCAGACAATGATGTTCCGGTTATGGTATGCCATGCCTTCATTGGATTTGCTCGGGAAGACATACACCCCAATCAATTGGGAGTTGAGAACTTCCAAAAGGTGGTAGAAGCAGCGAAATCCTTGGGTGTCAAGGTGGCTTTTGAGAATACCGAGGGCGAAGAATACCTGGCAGTATTGATGGATGCGTTCAAGGAATATGACAATGTTGGCTTCTGTTGGGATACCGGTCATGAAATCATTTACAATCACAGCAAGGATATGATGGCACTCTACGGTGATAGAGTTCTTTGTACCCATCTCAATGATAATTTGGGTATCAGCGATTTTGACGGAAAGATTTTCTGGACAGACGATTTACATCTGCTCCCTTTTGATGGGGTAGCGGATTGGCAGGATATAGTTCATCGGCTGAATCGACATGGTTTTGATGGAATTCTGACCTTTGAATTGAACAAACACAGCAAGCCCAATCGCCATGAAAATGATGTGTATACCAAGATGACCATGGAAGAGTATGTGTGCGAGGTATTCAAACGTGCCTGTCGGGTTGCCATGATGAAACGGAGAGATAAGGAGATATTATAATGGATTACAACTATCATACCCACACTGTCTATTGTTCTCACGCCACCGGAAGTATGGAAGAGTATGTGCAAAATGCTATCAAGGGTGGAATTCGATATATGGGATTTGCGGAACACGCACCCTTTCGATATCCTGACGGACACGAAACCTGGTTCCGGCTTGCTATGGTTGATATTCCGGACTATTTTCAGGAAGTGAATCGGCTGCGGGAGAAATACCAGGGGCAGATTGAACTCAGCGTCGGATTTGAGATGGAATACTATCCGGAGTATTTTGAATCTATGTTGGAGCTTGCCAGGAAGTCCGGAGCAGAGTACTTGATTTTAGGTCAGCATTATATGGCACCGGAACATCCGGATGGTGTTCATGTGATGGAAAAGGACTATGAATTTGAACATCTTCGTAGCTATGTGAAACTAATTTTGGAGGCAATGGAAACAGGGGCTTTCACTTATATTGCTCATCCTGATATGTATCAGTTTGTGGGGGATAACCTTAGATACCGGGAAGAGATGCGAAAAATCTGTATTGCGTCCCGGAGGCTAAATCTTCCCCTGGAGCTGAATCTTCTGGGAATCCGGGATAACCGGATTTATCCAAAGGAGGCATTTTGGAAGGTGGCAGGAGAAGAAGGCGCACCTGTAACCTTTGGCTTGGATGCTCATGAAGGAAAAGATGCTTGTGATGAAGAATCCTTCAAAGTGGCTATGGGTATGGTAAAAAAATACGGATTAAATTACATTGGAAAGCCGGAACTGAAACGGCTATAAAAAAGGAGTGGGAATCATGCATTCTTATACCTACCAGACCCGTTATGGGGATTATAAAAATTTTGAGGAAATGAAAGCAAGCGCATTATTGGATATTATTCAGGATGTTTCTATCCAGGATTCCACCCGGGTTGGGTACAGTATCCACGCCTTAAAGGATATTAACCGGGCGTGGCTGATGCAGGGAATCAATGTTCGGTATGAAAAACCAATCAGCACCAAGGCTCCCTTGACGGTGTCCACGGGAGTCAAGAGTTTCCGTGGTTCTACCTCTGAGCGGTGCTGTATTGTGGAGCAGGAGGGTGAAATCGTCGCCAGAACGGTTGCCAACTGGTTTTTGATTGATGTGGAAAAGACTCGGGTTATCAGGATTCCTCCTGAAATCCTGGAGGCCTACGAGGTAGGTGGTTTTGAGGAAGAGTTCTTCTCCTATCAAAAGCCGGAGCTTCCGGATGCTGAGCCGTTGTATACCGTCAAGGTTTCCAACAAGGAGATTGATACCAATTCCCACTTGAATAATCAGCGAGCAGCAGAGCTTATGTTGGATGCCATTCCCTTTGAATTTTCTTTTAATGACATGAAGATTCTTTATAAAAAAGCCGCATATCTAGGAGATATTTTAGAGGTCTGCATGGACGAAACAGAGCATGGCTATTTTGTCAAGCTCCAGACCACCGATGGCGAACTCTGTGTGGCGGCTACCTTTGAAAACCTGTAAAAGGAGGCGGAATCAATGATTCTTGCGATTGATATCGGTAATACCAACATGGTTCTTGGTGGCTTTGCAGGGGAGCAGTTGAGCTTTGTATCCCGGATTGCCACTGATACCAGTAAAACTGAGGACGAGTATGCATCCAAAATTCGAAGTATCCTGACTCTGCGTGGGGTGGAGAATACCGAGATTCAGGGAGTGATTATCTCCTCGGTAGTACCCCAACTCAACGGTGTTATGCAGAAGGCAATGCAGATGCTCTATGGGTTAGAACCTATCATGGTGGCGCCGGGGATTAAGACCGGAATCCAGATTATCTGCGATAATCCCGCTACCGTGGGTGCAGACCTAATTTGCGGTTGTGTGGCGGCTCATGTTTACTACGGGAGTCCGGCTCTCATAATCGATATGGGAACTGCTACCAAAATCATGGTATTGGATCAAAATGGTGCCTTTGTGGGTGCCTCCATCGGCCCTGGTGTAGGAATCTCCCTTCGGGCTTTGTCCGGCGGCACCGCACAGCTACCGCATATTAGTTTGGATGCTCCAAAATCGGTAATTGGAAAGAATACTGCCGATTGTATGCGCTCCGGGGTGATTTTCGGGAATGCAGCAATGTTAGATGGCATGATTGATCGGTTCTGGGAGGAACTGGGCGAGGAGGTCCCTGTGATTGCGACCGGTGGTTTGTCCGCAACCATTATTCCCTATTGTCGGCATAAGATTACCTTAGATGCCGACCTGGTACTGAAAGGTCTTTATGTTCTGTACCAGAAGAATAAAAGCGAAAACTAAAAATCCATCGAGAGAATCTGTGCCAAAGGGAGATCTGGCTGACCCAAAAGGCAGAGGAGGATAGTTCCGGTACAGAAACTTCCGGTGTTTTCATAGATAAAAATCAAGCGTTGTATCACAAAAAAGTGAACGACAGCAAGGAGGAATTTTTATGGAACAAACAAACAAGAAATGGTCAACAAAAACCATGGTGCTGGGCGCGATGCTGACGGCTCTGGTTATTCTTCTGGAAGTCATCAGTGCCTTCTTGGGAAAGGCAGGAATGTTCCGGTTTACCTTTGCGCTGGTTCCCATTGCTATTGGTGCGGCAACTTGTGGCATTGGAATTAGTGCATGGCTGGGCCTGGTTTTTGGCCTCTCGGTACTTCTCACCGGAGATGCAGCCGCCTTTCTGGCGGTAAACCCTGTTGGAACTGTCATTACGGTTCTCGTAAAGGGTGTTGCCAGTGGTGTTGTAGCGGCATTGATTTACAAAGCTCTTTCTGCAGGCAATCGCACTCTGGCGATTGTGGTGTCGGCACTGAGTTGTCCCTTTGTGAACACCGGTGTCTTTCTGCTGGGATGTCTGGTGTTCTTCATGGAAACCGTAACCCAATGGGCCGGTGGTGGCAACGTAGGACAATATATGATTTTTGGTTTGGTGGGTATCAACTTTTTATTTGAATTGATTTCCACTATTGTCCTGACCCCGATAGTAGTACGTATTTTAAACATTAGACAGAACTAAAAAAGAAAACCCCGACCGAGAGGTCGGGGTTTGTTTTGTCCATATATCAATCGTACGAAATAACAATATTCTGGGTAAAACAACAATTGTTGAACTTTGAAACTGATATGGCGTAGGTGATATTTGGGAACCGGTCGTAGGATTAGATAGCGCGAACGTCAACCGCACGCAGCTTGCTAGCATCCTTGGGGTCAGGCTCTGTGCTGTAGGTTACCTTCTGACCTTCTTCTAAGGTCTTGAAACCGTCAGCGATGATAGCGGAGAAGTGAACGAAAACATC
Organism: Ructibacterium sp.; assembly: GCA_045540375.1. GTDB lineage: Bacteria > Bacillota > Clostridia > Monoglobales > Monoglobaceae > Ructibacterium. The sequence goes on from JAZQHD010000152.1 coordinate 33,496, forward strand.
GTCGCCGCCGTTATCGTCGGAAATAAAGCCGAAACCCTTTGCCGGGTTAAACCATTTAACTGTACCCTGATTCATGTTGTGGTACCTCCAAAATATAATTATTTGTATTCCATCTGAAACTGTCATTGAATGGTGCATTTAAAAAAATGCCCCACATCTTTGTAAACCACAGAACCATGACTTACAAACATGTGAGTACAATGTGTTACCTTGGATACAAAGGTAGTATAGCACGATGATAGGAAAAAATCAAGGGGTATTTCGAAAAAAGCGAAAAATCTTTTCGACATTTCCAGTGAAAATTCTTTGCAAAACTGCAGAAAAACAGAAAAAGAACAAAGGATAGAAATGGGAAAAGATTACCTTGGCAAATGGGAACCTGGCCGAGAGCGATTGACAAATAAGAGAAAATCAAGTAGAATAGAAAAAAAGAAATCAGGAGGCGGTATCATGCAGAGGCGTTGTAGAAAAAGATGGCTGTTTGCATGGATTACGGCTCTTTTTTTATTGGTGTTCTGTACGGCGGGATGCAGTGGGAAGAAAGAAGAAAAACCGGGACAGACTGCTAGTGTCCCGCCCATGATTTTGCAACTTCCGGTCTGGAAAATTGCTGGCGAGGAAAATAGTAGAACCTATCGAGGCAATCGCGAGAACCCCAGCGCCCTTTATGATGGAGATGCCACCACGGTTTATGGCGGAGAGGGTGTAACCTGGGCGACTCGGGATTTGGGATATCCTCACCGACTGGCCGGTGTTCGGTTCTTGCCGGATGGAAATGGTAACGAAGTAGCCAATCGTTGTCTTGGAACCAAGTTTTTTGTTTCGAAAGACGGCAGAAATTTTATTCCGGTGGCGACCATAGAACCTGTCGACTATGCTGATTTTCCGGCAACCTGGCAGGAAATTCGGTTTGACTCGGCCGGGGAATATCGGTATCTTCGGGTGGAAATTCCGGATGGCGGTGCATTTGGAGAAATTGAGTGGTTAGAGTACGGCGGTTGGAGTTATCAGCCAAGTCAGCTAGGAAAAAAACAAGATCTCACCTTGGAACTCTATGCTCATGCTGTTCAGAAAGAGATGGATGCGGTCATTCTTACGGCAGTATATAACGAAAAGGGTATTATGACTCATCTGGTCAAGAAAGAACAGGAGTTTGTCCGAAATCAGGAGAAGTCGGTAGCGGTTTCTGTTCCGCAAGTTCCGGGTGAAACAGAGTTTTATCGGGTTGTGGCTTTGGAAAAGGATGGAAGCCCTGCGATTAGAAACCCACTCTGTTATCGGAGTAATGATTGTGCTCCGGAGTTAACCCTTCCCAATGTTTTCTCCGACGATATGCTTTTACAGGCGGAAAAACCCTTGACGGTATGGGGAAAGGCGCCAGCTGGCCAGAGAGTTACAGTAACGTTGGAGGATGCCAAGGGTATTTGTGCAGTTAAGGAAACGTTTGCGGGAAGAACTTTTTCGTGGGAGGTAACCCTGGGAACCTTTCGACCTGGCGGAAGCTATACGATGACGGTTCAAAGCGGGATAACGACAAAGAAATATGAGAATCTTACCTTTGGGGATGTCTGGCTCTGTATCGGCCAATCCAACATGGACTATTTTATGCTTAGCGGGAATGATACCGAAAGCTACCTTGCATCAGAACAAGGAAACGAAGAGGCAGAAAACCCCAACATTCGTCTGCTGAATCTCTGGAACAAGGGAATTGGCGGTAGTGGCGGAGCAGTGGAAAATCTACCTATTTACTCCTGGGAGAATGCATGGGTGCCGATGACTCCGGAGGCAGCGAGTTATTGTTCCGCTATTGGATATTTCTTTGCACAAGAGTTGGAACGGGAATACCAAATTCCCATTGGTCTTCTAAGTGTTGCGGTAGGGGATACAGAAATCAATCGTTGGATCCCAAGTGGAGAGCGATACGGAAGTTTTACCTCCACCGATGGCGGTCTCTTCTATAACCGGGTAGCGCCTTTCCAGAAACTTCAAATTCGCGGAATTCTCATGTATCAGGGCGAGGCGGATCAGTACAGGACCCACCTGACTACCATGGAGTATCGGGATGCCATGGCGGGATTGGTGGATCGGTATCGAAGTATCTGGGGAGTGGATTTGCCCTTTTACTGGGCACAATTGACCCGGTACAAAGAGGATGAAAGTGCGGTCAGGGAAGGTCAACGCCTTGCATTGGACCGGATTAGAACACAAAAAAATGCTGGTATTATTTCCTTGATTGATATTTACGGTGAGTTCGAGGCAGGGACAGGAAATTGCCGGGAAGACATTCATCCTCATCAGAAAGAGGAGGTAGCAAAACGATTTTTGCGTTATGCCAAGCGGGATGTATACGGAGCAGATATTCCGGTTTCCGGACCGGTTTACCAGGGTTTGAAGGTGATAGGGAACCAGATAGAAATAACCTTTGCTACCACGGGAAATCTCGCTGTTCTGCCAGTGGAACGGTACACCGATAAAGTTGGCAGGGAGAAGATGGAAAAAGACGGAGTGGATGTATCGGCACCTGGCGGATTCGAGATTGCAGGACGGGATGGTGTTTACTATCCGGCTATGGCTACCTTGGAGGGTAATCGAGTGAGGCTGGAAAGTGCCGAGGTTCCGGATCCGGTATCTGCCAGGTACGCTTGGGGTGCCTATCCGGAAATCCCGAATCTTACTGATGAAACCGGACTTCCGACTCTTACCTTTACCACAGAAAGATTTCGGTAGTTTCTGTTAAGTTTTTATGACAAAACCGGCCGAAAAGTTGACAAAAAGAATCCAGGTAAGGTATACTGAATCCAAGATTTCACGTTGGATTTTTCGCAAAACCCCCAATGAATAAGGAGGATTTTTATGCGCTGTTTGTACTGTGGTCATTTGGAAAGTAAGGTAGTGGATTCCCGTTCCGCCGAGGATGGAACTGCCATCCGTCGTCGTAGGGAATGCTTAAACTGCGGAAAGCGGTTCACTACCTATGAGAAGATAGAGAGTGTCCCCATCATTGTAATCAAGCGGGACGGTTCCCGCCAGACCTTTGACCGGGAGAAGCTTCAAAGAGGTATCTTGAACTCTTGTGCCAGCCGTCCGGTTCCCCTTCACGCAATTGATGGCCTTTTGGATGAGATTGAATCCGAGATTCATAACTCCCTAGCCCGAGAGGTATCTTCGGAACAGATTGGCGAGATGGTGATGGAACGGCTCCGGAATTTAGACGAGGTTGCTTATGTGCGCTTTGCTTCGGTGTATAAGAAGTTCCAGGATATTGATACCTTCCGGAAAGAGCTTGCCAAAATGAGTAATGAAAAAGCATAGAAAACTAAGAGGTGCGGATGCACCTCTTTTTTTTTGAGATCAGGATGAATTTTCTCATTATCTATTGACATTTCGGGGAAAATGCGGTATTGTGTATTCTGTCGTTTTATGCATAAAACGACAGAAGAAGAAAAGACAAAAGGGGGTATTCCTATTGGAGAATATTGTCAGCCTTAAGGATATCGTTGTTGCCTTTGATGGGGAGCAGATTTTGAATCATATCAACCTTGATATTAAGGATAAGGAGTTTGTAACTCTGCTTGGCCCGTCCGGCTGTGGTAAAACCACAACACTAAGGATTATCGGCGGTTTTCTTGAACCTGACAGCGGCACTGTTACGTTTGAAGGGAAAAAGATCAACCATGTTCCGCCCTATAAGCGGAATGTTAATACCGTGTTCCAAAGATATGCACTGTTCCCGCATCTGAATGTATACGAGAACATTGCGTTTGGTTTGCGTGTCAAAAAACTGCCCGATTCCGAAATTCGAAAGCGGGTAGGGGAGATGCTGGAACTTGTGAATCTCCGTGGCTTTGAAAAGAGGAATGTCAGTCGTCTCTCCGGCGGTCAGCAACAGCGTGTTGCCATTGCCAGAGCGCTGGTGAACCGTCCCAAGGTTCTGCTTCTGGATGAACCTCTGGGTGCTCTTGACTTAAAGCTTCGGCAGGAGATGCAGATTGAGCTGAAGAAGATTCAGCAGAGTTTGGAGATTACCTTCATTTATGTAACCCACGATCAGGAAGAGGCCTTGACCATGAGCGATACCGTTGTGGTTATGAATCATGGCAATATTCAGCAAATCGGTACCCCGGTTGATATTTATAACGAGCCAAAAAACGCCTTTGTTGCAGATTTTATCGGGGAGAGTAACATTCTCCCGGGCATCATGCTGAAGGACTATTTGGTGGAAATCAGCGGCAGAGAATTTACTTGTGTGGATGGCGGTTTTGGAGAGAATACCCCGGTGGATGTAGTGATTCGCCCGGAGGATATCACCCTGACCAGTCCGGAAAATGCAAAGATCACCGGCGTGGTGGATTCGGTTACCTTTAAGGGTGTCCACTATGAGATGGTGGTGGAATCCTACGACTTCCGCTGGCTGATTCAATCTACCAAGGCGGCAGAGGAAGGCTCTGCCGTGGGGATTACTTTTGGCCCCGACGATATTCATATCATGCAAAAAATGAAAGGATAGGTGTGGAGATGAAACGGAAACTTCTTGCCGCACCTTACCTTGTATGGATGGCGGTCTTTGTGATTGTTCCCCTTCTGATGGTGGCATACTTTGCCTTTACCGACGGAGAAGGACATTTTACCTTAGAGTATGTTGCCGGCGTGGCACAGTACTCAAATATTTTTATCCGTTCCATTTGGCTTGCGGCGATTGCCACGGTCATCTGTCTGGTTCTGGCTTATCCTCTTGCTTATATCTTAGCGCGAATGGATTTGCGGGTGCAAAGCACCATGCTGATGATTGTGATTCTGCCTATGTGGATGAACTTTTTGCTCCGGACTTATGCTTGGATGACTCTCCTTGGCAACGAGGGAATTATCAATACGATACTGGGTTTCTTTCACATGGGACCTTTTAAACTGCTCAATACCCGTGGTGCGGTAGTCTTAGGCATGGTTTATGACTATCTGCCCTTTATGATTTTGCCCCTTTACTCTGTCATGGTGAAGATTGACAAGAGCGTGATTGAAGCGGCAAACGATTTAGGTTGTAACAGTGTAAAGACACTCTTTAAGGTGGTATTTCCCTTGAGCCTTCCAGGAATTATGTCCGGGATTACCATGGTCTTTGTGCCGGCTATCAGCACTTTTATCATTTCCAGGATGTTAGGTGGCGGCAGTAACCTTTTGATTGGTGATTTAATAGAAATGCAATTCCTGGGCAATTCCTATAATCCCAACCTGGGAGCGGCGATGTCCCTGGTTTTGATGGTGATCATTCTTTTGATTATGACCCTGATGAACCAGTTTGATCTGGACGATGACCGCGTTCTGATGTAAAGGAGGGGCGGTATGAAGAAATTATCAAAACTCTACCTTGGCCTGATGCTGGCATTCCTTTACTTACCGATTTTGGTATTGATTCTATTTTCCTTTAACTCCACAAAAAGCCATGCTGTTTTCACCGGTTTTACCCTTGAATGGTACCAGAAATTATTCCGGAATGAAATGATTATGTCTGCCTTAGGGAACACCTTATTGGTGGCGGTGGTGGCATCCGTCTTTGCAACTGTTTTGGGAACAGCGGCAGCTATCGGCATCCATAAAATGCGGAAAGTACCCAAGACGGTCGTGATGGAGGTTACCAATATCCCTATTATGAACCCAGAGATTGTAACTGGTGTATCGTTGATGCTGCTCTTTGTCTTTTTTGCCGCTCGGATGCATCTGGAATTCGGGTTTGTAACCCTGATTATTGCTCATATTACCTTTGATGTACCCTATGTGGTCATGAATGTTATGCCTAAGCTCCGGCAGATGAACCGTCATCTTTACGAAGCAGCACAGGATTTGGGGTGCGGCCCTATTCGATCTTTCTTCAAGGTGGTTTTGCCTGAGATTCTTCCTGGCGTTATCTCGGGGTTTTTGATGGCATTTACCTTTTCTCTGGATGATTTTGTGGTTAGCTATTTTACCAGTGGTGCTAACGCGCAGACATTGCCAGTTACCATCTATGCTATGACAAGGCGAAGGGTCAGTCCTGAAATCAATGCCTTATCAACCATTATTTTCGTTGTGATTATTGCAGTGCTGGTCATTAAAAACCTGATTGAAAACCGCAATCTAAAAAAGGAGGGTGCAAAATGAAACGTTTGACCTATCTCCTTTTGGTTTTGGTGTTTGTCCTTGTCCCTTTGAGTGGGTGTCAATCTGTAGTAGATGAGGAAGAGGCAGTCGAGGAAGCAATGGTTACCGTTGCTGATCCGGACTACTACAGCCGATTTCGTGGACAGGAGATTTCTATTAATGTTTACAACTGGGGAGAATACATTCCCGATGGCAGTGAAGATGGAGTGCTGGATTTAAACGGTGCGTTTTCTGAACTGACCGGAATTAAGGTGAACTACACCACCTATGCTACCAACGAGGAGCTTTATGCAAAGCTCAAGGGTGGCGGTGCCAGTTATGATGTAATTATCCCCTCGGATTATATGATTTCACGGATGATTGCAGAGAATATGCTTCTGCCCTTGAATCATGAGAATATCCCAAATAAGAAGCATATCATGGAAAAATTCTCCAACCCAAGCTATGATCCGGGAAACCGATATTCCATTCCCTATACCTGGGGAACTGTTGGAATTATCTACGATAATACAGCTATTGACCCGGAAACGACCGAACTGGATTGGGAAATCCTCTGGGATGAAACCTACAAGGACCAGATCCTCATGTTTGATAACCCCAGAGATGCCTTTGCCATTGCGGAGATTATGTTGGGGTTTTCCTTAAATACGGAGAATCCGGAAGAACTCAAGGATGCGGCAGAACTTTTGATGAAGCAAAAGCCGGTGGTACAGGCTTATGTTATGGATGAAATCTTTGATAAGATGGGTGCCGGAGAAGCGGTGCTGGCTCCATATTATGCAGGAGATGCGGCAACACTTTTGGATGAGTATGACCACTTGAGCTTTGCCATCCCCAAGAGCGGTACCAACCTCTTCTTTGATGCGGCATGTATTCCAAAGGGTGCCAAGCAGAAAGAGGCAGCAGAGATGTATATCAACTTCCTCTGTGAGCCGGATGTTGCTTATGCAGTAGCAGATTATATTGGATATTCCACCCCTCATCAGGCAGCGTTTGAGATGCTGGACGAGGAAACCCAGAATGACCCCGTTGCCTACCCGGCAGATGAATTTTTAGCGGAAAAGACTGAGGTCTATGAGAATCTTTCCAAAGAGGGAAATGCGGTAATGCAGGATCTTTGGACCGAGATGAAGAGCACCGAAAAAGAGGACGTGAATCCCTGGTTGGTACCCATGTTCATGCTGATCTGTGTGGTGTTCTCGGTTGGAATCCTGATTCGTCGTTATTTCCGGAACAAAAAAGATATTTTTTAGTGGAGGAAGCCGGATGGAAATTTCTCAAATACTCTTTCTGGTTACAGGCTGGAACCTCTTTGTGTTCCTGCTCTATGGTCTGGATAAATGGAAAGCAAAGAATAATCAGTGGCGAATCCCGGAAAAGGTGTTGCTAACGTCAAGCCTTTTCTTAGGCGGTGTTGGTGCCGCCTGTGGGATGCTGGTCTTTCATCATAAGGTCAGCAAGTGGTCCTTCCGGATTGGAGCTCCGGTTGGATTGATTCTGTCCATGGCAGAACTCTTTGCTTTAATTCAGGGGACGATACTGTAAACAAAAAAATGCACGCCATAAGGGGCGTACGCTTGAGGATAGTCCTTGCGGGACGTCGAGGACGCCGTCCCCTACAATCTTAAAGATTATATTTTGTGGAAAATACTGGGGTTTCAAAAGGGGCAAAGCCCCTTTTGTCGAATCCACACCGAAGGGGTGGAGAGAGGCGCTCAGGTGGGCGAGCGCAATTGGGCAAGGCATAGCAAAGAACATCTTTATTGTATATGAAAAGGGCAGAAACTAACAAGTTTCTGCCCTTTGACTGTCCTTAGGAGTATTCTTGGTGCGGAGTGCATTTTTTATTGTTGTTCTGATAAATACCTTTCTCGAAATTCGGTTGGTGAAAGATTTTTCAGTTTTTTAAAGGTTCGGGAAAAGTAATTGATATCTTCATATCCGGTCTCCATGGCAATTTCGGTAATACTCTTTTGTGTTTTTTTGAGAAGTCCTGCAGCTTTTTCGATACGATATTCGTTGAGATAGGTGAGGGGAGAACGTCCGAAGTTCTTTTTAAAGAACCGACAGAAATAGCTTTCGTTTACATGACAGAGTTTTGCCATCTGTCCGGAGGTGATGGGTTCGCTGTAATGCTCTGCAATATAGTCAAAGAGCATCTGTGCCCGCTTTAGCTTCAGGATATGCGAAGAGGCGTCCTGGTCGTTCATCTGGTGGGTGGTAAAATTCTGAACCAGATACCCCATCAGGGCATAACACAGCCCCTTGATAATCATATCGCTCCCCATAGTTTTTTTCTCTTTTTCCTGAAATATGAGTGTGAATAGTTCTTTGATGTATGAATCCTCTTTGATATGATTTTGAATCAAAACTTTTCGGTCGAACTCAATATCTGTAAAAAAACCAGGATAAAGCAGAATGCAATGATAAGACAGAGTCTGGTTGGGATGGATGGCGTGAATCTGGGTAGAGTTCACAAAAAGCAGATCCCCCGGTTCTACGGGGAACGATGTTTCGTTGCAGAGAATATCCCCCGAACCATCCAGAATGAAAAGAAGTTCAATATGCTCGTGCCAGAGCGCCCGACCCCAACCCGGACCAAACACGGTCTGGGTATGAATTTTGATGGGGAAATTATTGGGTGTATCCGGAATGGGTTCATAAGCCGATAAATGATGCAAAAAATCACCCCCAAGGTCAATCCTATGCTAAAGTAAATCAAAACAAGCATAGAAATAAGGTTAATTTCATTATATATTAACTTTAACAAAAGTCAATCAAAAAAGGAGAATTTGTGATGAAAGAACCGTTGAAAGTGATTATTGTCGGTGCCGGAAACCGTTCTATGACCTATGCAGGCTACGCTCTGGATCATCCCGATGAATTGAAGATTGTGGGTGTGGCAGAACCGGTAGAGGTTCGAAGAAAGGAAGCACAGGATGTGTTTCAGATTCCCGATGAAATGTGCTTTGAAAGTTGTGAGGAGCTTTGTAAACACGAAAAGCTTGCGGATGCAGTTATCAATGGCACCATGGATACTATGCATATCGAAACGGCAGTGCCGCTCTTGAAAATCGGCTATGATATGCTTCTGGAAAAACCCTTTGCGGTCAGCGAAGAGGAGATGAACGAACTGGAGAGGGTAGCAAAGGAAACTGGACGGAAGGTGATGATTTGCCACGTTCTGCGATATGCACCTTTCTACAGAAAGATTAAAGAAATCGTTGCAAGCGGTGAGATTGGTGATGTCTATAGCATTCATATGACCGAGCATGTGGCTTGGCATCATATGCTCTCTGCCTATATGCGGGGTAAATGGGCATCTCCCGAAGAATGTGGTTCTCCTATTTTACTTGCCAAAGCTTGTCATGATGTTGACCTGATGATGTGGATGATGGGTAATGCAAGACCTACCACGGTATATAGTGTGGGCGGTGATTTCAAGTTCGCCAAAGGAACCAAGCCGGAAAATGCCGGAACCCGTTGTTTGGTAGATTGTCCCGTTGAAAAAGATTGTATCTACTCTGCCCGGAGAAACTACTTAACCGGAGAACGTCGCTGGGCAGGAAATGTCTGGGGCGAGGCGGTCATTCAGGGTGATCCCCTTGCTCTCAGCAAAACAGAATTTAACGATGAGGAGCGGGAGGATTACTTAAAGAGAGCGGGCAAGTACGGAACCTGTGCCTGGGATTGCGACAGAGGAAGCAACATCGAGAACCAGAGCATCCTCTTTAGCTTTGATAATGGCGGATTTGGTACCTTTAACTTAATCGGCGGTGCTCCCGGCGCCCAGAGAGCCATTCATGTTATTGGTACCAAGGGGGAAATTCGTGGTATCTTCGATAACTCTACTTATGAAATCAGAAAGCCGGTTCCCGAGTCCGAAAGCGGTCATGTGGATGAGGTTTACAACCTGAAAATCGAAGGGGATATGATTGGCTTAAAGGGTGGCCACGGCGGTGGTGATTTACTTCTGGTCAAGGATTTTGTGGAGTATATGCAGGGTGGAGAACCCTCCATCTCCTGTACCGAACTGGAGCAGTCCATTGTGGGACACAAAGCAGTCTTCCGTGCCGAAAAATCCAGAAAGAACAACACCATCGAAAAAGTGTACGAAGGATAACGAAAAGAGCGTGAACTTAAAGTTCACGCTCTTTTCTGGTGAGGTAAAAGCTATTTATTTTCCATCCTGACAGCCACAGCCGCAGGATTTGGAATCGCAGGAGCAACCGTCCGGGCAACCAATACACTTTTTGCCGCTTTTTTTCGCTTTGTAGATGTAGAAAACAGCGCCGCCAATGATGATTGCCAAAATAATGCCGATAATAAGATCTGTCATAGAATCAACTCCTATTTGGATTCAGCAAGGACTTTCTCATCCTTTTTCTTTGCTTTTAATTCGTATTCCTTCTTGAGTCTGCCCTCTGCAGTAACGCAAAGGTAAGTGATAATGGTTGCAATGACGATAAGAGCAATCAAACCAGGGAAGAAGCCAAAACCAACACTGCCGGTGGTGATCACAGAACCAATCTGGTATACCAGGAAACCTACAGTAAATCCAACACTGAGCTGAAGAGCGATACCGCCCCAGAGCCACTTGGCACTCTTCATTTCGGAGTTCATGGCACCGATTGCTGCAAAGCAAGGGGGAGTGAACAGGTTAAACATCATGTATGCCAGAGCAGAAACCGGAACCAACTTGAGAGCATCCGCAACAGCTGCACCCTCACCAACTAACTCTAAATCGCCGTTGATGACAGCGGAAAGACCAAACAGAGTTGCAATAGTACCAACCACGTTCTCCTTGGCAATAAAACCGGTGATGGCACACGCAACTAATTTCCAGGAAGCAAAACCGATAACCGGAATCAAGAGCCAGTCAATGGGTCCGCAGATGGTTGCCAGAATGGAGTCGCTTCCATCTTCTGCTGCAATGGCAAGGCTTGGAGTAAAGGAACTCATCAGGGTAACCACAACATTACATACCAAGATAATGGTGCCTGCTTTTACGATATATGCCCAACCACGGCTGCACATGGATTTTACTGCACGCCAGAGGCTGGGAATCTTGTATTCGGGCAGTTCGATGATAAAGAAGGACTTTCTGTGCTTATAAGCAGTAATCTTGTTGATTAAAAGGGCGCAAAGGAGAATAATGATAATTCCCGCAAAGTACATGGCAGTACCAACCCAACCCGAATTGGGGAAGAAGGCGCCTACAAACAAAGCGATAACCGGGAGCTTTGCACCGCAGGGCATAAAAGGAGCAATCATGGCAGTTGCTCTGCGTTCTCTCTCGTTCCGAATGGTTCGGCAAGCCATAACGCCGGGGATCGCACAACCGGTACCGATGACAAAGGGGATGACGGACTTGCCGGAAAGACCAACCTTTTTGAAGATGGGGTCTAAAACAACGGTAGCACGTGCCATATAACCGCAGTCTTCCAACAGGGCAATCATGAAGTACATTACCATAACAAGGGGTAGGAAGCTGACAACAGCACCCACGCCATCAATAATGGCACTGGAAACCAAGGATTTCAAGAACTCGTTCTGACTACCTGCCATCCAACCCTCTACTACGCCACCAAAGGCTTCAATCCAGCCAACCAGTAAATCAGAGAGAAGGGGACCAAGCCATGCCTGGGACACCCAGAATACCAACCACATAACAAGAGCAAAAATGGGAATACCAACCCACTTGTTGGTGAGAATCGCATCAATCTTGTCCTGGAAGTTCTTGTCTTTGGTTAAAACCTTCCGGGTTTCTACCTCTTTAACAATCTTGTTCACAAAGGCGAATCGTGCGCGGTCTGCCTTTTCGACTGCCTCTTTGGAAGTCAGGTCAATATCGCCTTGAATATAGGGTGCTGCCTGAGTCTTTCCTTTACAGGAAACGGCGGCATCAATTACCTCCTTCAACCCATCGGAGGTAGTTGAGGTAGTGTGAACAACCGGACAACCAAGCTTTTGGGAAAGTGCAGCTGCATCGATCTTGTTTTCCTTTTTCTTGTTGATGTCCGTCTTATTGAGGGCAACCACAACGGGGATGCCAAGTTCCAAAAGCTGGGTGGTAAAGAACAAGCTCCGGCTTAAGTTGGTGGCATCCACAATGTTGATAATCACATCAGGGTTTTCGTTTTTCACATAGGAACTGGTAATACTCTCTTCCGATGTGAAGGGCGACATGGAGTAAGCACCGGGCAGGTCAACTGCTACTAATTCTTCATTTCCCGAAACAAAACTTTTCTTGATAGGATGTTCTTTCTTTTCCACGGTAACACCTGCCCAGTTACCCACCTTCTCGTTCCGTCCGGTCAGGGCGTTGTACATGGTAGTTTTACCGCTGTTGGGATTACCTGTTAAGGCAATTCTCATTGAGGATTCCTCCTTTGAATATGTAAAATTTTATTTATAAACAACAAAAACGGTTAGGAGAGGCTAACTCGATGAGTAAAAAAATAATCCGAGGATTATTTTCTCTAATTAAATCTCGATTGCCTCTGCGAGCTGGGTGTCGATATTGTAGCGGCCATCCTTGATAGAAACGGTACAACCGCCCTTCCGGTGAGAGATGACGGTAATGGGTTCGCCACTGTAACAACCCAGGGAGAAGAGGAAGCTATTGAGCTCCTCGTCATCGGTGGCAATCGCTTTGATGATGTATTCCTGTCCTTCTAAAGCTTCCGTTAAATTCATGATTGACACCTACCTTGATTAGACTTGACTAACTCGCAGGGTAAAAAAATTAGTCCCCACTAACTCCGTCATTCTACCACGGATTTTTTTGTTTGTCAATAGGAAATTTGAAATATTTTGGAAAAAGTTAAAGGGCAGACAAAAGTGTCCGCCCCTTACAAATTTTTTACAGCACCTGATAGCCTTGTGCAGTGATGGTTTCGGTTATCACTGCATCGGGAACATCATTTTCAAGAGTAACTACAACGGTCTTGTTCTGATGGCTGGCAACCACGTTAGATACACCAGGGAGTTCCAACAGCTTTTCGGTAACGCGAGCTTCGCAATGGGGACACATCATGCCCTCTACCTTGAATGTTTTTTCCATGCTTATCACTTCCTTTACATTTTGTTTTTTGGAATATAAGTTACAAAGATTCAGCCGGAGTGCGTTGGTAACCACCAGGAAATCCGATACACACATGGCAATGGCCCCAAACATGGGGTTGAGGCGAATGTTCCAAAGGGGGATAAAGGCACCTGCTGCCAGAGGAATACCAATGATATTGTAGCAGAATGCCCAGAAGAGGTTCTGGCGGATATTCTTAAGGGTAGACCGGCTCAAGCGAATTGCGGCAGGAACATCAGTGAGAGTATTCTTCATCAGTACCACGTCTGCTGCTTCAATGGCAATGTCGGTGCCGGTGCCGATGGCAATCCCAATATCTGCCGAGGTGAGCGCCGGAGCATCGTTGATGCCGTCCCCTACCATAATCACCTTGCCGTCTTTCTTTAAATCAGCTACCACCGATTGTTTTCCATCGGGGAGAACTCCGGCAACGACGTGGTCAATTCCCACCTGTTTGGCAATGGCATCAGCGGTTTTTTGGTTATCTCCGGTGAGCATTACCACCCGAACACCCATTTCCTTGAGTTGGGATACAGCAGCAATACTGGTTTCCTTGATGGTGTCGGCCACTGCAATAATGCCGAGAAGCTCGGTGCCGAGTCCAAAGAATAGTGGTGTTTTGCCTTGCCCTGAAAATACCTCTGCTTTTTGTAACAGGGAGGGAGGAATCTCTCCAAAGGTTTTCGCAAAGGTAAGATTGCCTCCAAAGACAGTCTTGCCATCTATCGTTCCGGTTAAGCCATTCCCAGGGAGAATCCGGAACTGTTCTACCTCTGCTTTGGAAAGGTTTTGTTCTTCGCCGTAGCGGACAATAGCTTTTCCTAAAGGATGCTCACTCTTGGTTTCCAAAGCATAGGCAATTTTTAAAAGTTCTGTTGGATTTTCCGCAAAGACATCCGTAACCTCAGGAGTTCCGGCGGTAATAGTTCCGGTTTTGTCCAGAACCACAATCTTTGCCTTTCCGGTTTCCTCCAAGGACTCTGCGGTTTTAAACAGAATGCCGCATCTGGCACCTACGCCGTTACCCACCATAATGGCAACAGGGGTTGCCAGTCCCAAGGCACAGGGGCAACTGACTACCAGAACCGAAATGCCGCGGGCGAGAGCAAAACCAAAGGTTTCTCCTACTAATAACCAGATGGCAAGGGTGATAAGAGCAATGCCCAAAACTGCCGGAACAAAGACGGCAGATACCTGGTTGGCAACCTTGGCAATGGGTGCCTTGGTGGATGCTGCCTGGCTTACCATTTCGATAATCTTGGCAAGTGCGGTGTTTTCGCCAACTCCGGTAGCCTCGCAGACCAAGTGCCCGGATAGGTTGATGGTAGCCGCCGAAACAGAATCTCCCAAAGTCTTGTCAACCGGAATACTTTCTCCGGTTAAGGCAGATTCGTTAATAGCACTTTCCCCTTGACGGATGATGCCGTCTGCCGGAATACTGCCACCTGGTTTTACCACAAAGAGGTCGCCAGATCTAAGTTCCTCGATAGGAACCTCGGTTTCCGTACCATCTACCAATTTGATTGCGGTTTTAGGAGCCAGCTCTATCAAGGATGCAATGGCATTGGTGGTCTTTCCCTTGGCGTGTTCTTCCAATAATTTACCGATGGTAATAATGGTAAGAATCATGGCAGCAGATTCGAAATAAAGGTCATGAAGGTAACCCATGGCAGCGTGAGTGTTCCCTTGGAAATGGGCGTCGATCATCAAAAAGAGTACACCCAAACTATATAGAAAAGAAACTCCAGACCCCATGGAAACCAAAGTATCCATGTTTGGGGACTTGTTTAAAACGCCCCGGAACCCGCTGATAAAGAACCTCTGGTTAATCACCATAATCAAGCCGGCAAGGACTAGCTGAATCAGACCCAGTGCTACCGGATTTTCCAGAATTCTAGGAACTGGAAATCCCCACATGGTATGCCCCATGGAGAAGTACATCAGGATTATGGTGAGGATAACCGAAATGGTAAGACGTAGTTTTAAGGTATTTTCCGCCTTTTCCTTGGGCGGAGCAGAAGCTTTTTTTTCTTCGCCTTTGAGAGAGGCGGAATAGCCTGCTTTTTCTACAGCAGCAAGGATGACGTCATCGCCGGCAGAACCTTCCACCGTCATGGACTTGGTTAAGAGATTGACCGAGCAGGCGGTAACTCCCGGAAGTTTGCTGACCGCAGATTCTACCCGGGCGCTGCAAGCCGCACAACTCATCCCTTCGACTTGGTATTGTTTCATAATTAAACACTCCATTGCTTGGAATTAGTTTAGACTAACCGAATTATATCAAAATTCTCCGTTTCTGTCAAGAGAAACGGAGAAAAGAGAAATTATTTAAGATAGTTGTCGCAGGCATCACTGGGCATTTTCCAATCCCCTCTGGGGGAGAGAGAAACCGTAGTTGCCTTGGGGCCGTCTGGCAGGCAGGAACGCTTGAACTGACTCTGGAAGAAGCGACGGAGGAAGATGTTCAGCCATTGCTCGATTACGTCCAAAGAGTAAATTCCCCGAAAGGCATGTTCTGCTAAGAAAAGAATCTTTTCTCTTGAGAATCCCCATTGAATCATGTAGTATAGGAAAAAATCGTGAAGCTCATAGGGGCCTACAATGGATTCGGTTTGTTGTGCGATTTCGCCACTCTCTTCAGGTGGAAGAAGCTCAGGACTGACCGGAGTATTCAAAATATCATAAAGGGTTTCTTTTAAAGAAACCATTTCAGTATCGGCAAGATGCCGGACTAAATGCCGCATCAGGGTTTTGGGAACCGAGGCATTGACACCATACATGGACATGTGGTCGCCATTGTAGGTGGCAAAGCCGAGAGCCAATTCAGACAAATCTCCGGTACCAATGACGATGCCGCCGGTTTTATTGGCAACATCCATCAAAACCTGAGTCCGTTCCCGGGCCTGTGCATTTTCATAGGTTACATCCCGGTCGGTAAGGTCAGCACCAATGTCGGTCAAATGTTGTGTTACTGCGGTTTTGATGTTAATTTCCCGCAGAGTAGCACCGAGCCCTTCTACCAGTTTGATGGCGTTCTGATAGGTGCGATCCGACGTGCCAAAGCAAGGCATGGTAACTGCTACGATGCCGTTGCGAGGAAGATTCAGCAAGTCAAAGGTTTTGGCAACAACCAAAAGTGCCAATGTGCTGTCCAACCCACCAGAAATACCAATAGTAACTGTTTTGGTACCGATGTGGGAAAGGCGCTTCTTTAAACCGTGGGATTGGATGGCAAGGATTTCATCAAAGGCAACAGCTTGTGCTTCCGGAGTTTCGGGGACAAATGGGTTTTGAGGAATCTTTCGGGAAAGTTGGGTATCCCATGGGGTATCCTGAAAGAAAACCCGCAGATAGTCTCTGTCCTCAGTATGGCGAAAGGTACTGAATCGCCGACGTTTTTGAGTAATTCGTTCTAAATCAATTTCGGTACAGAGAAGTCCCTCGGTAAAGGGTTTGGATTCTGCTAAGAGTTCTCCGTCTTCGTAGATCATACTATGACCGCTGAAAACCAAATCGGTGGTAGATTCTCCTTGCCCTGCATTGGCATAGAGATAGCCGGCCGCCGCCCGGGAGGATTGAGCGGAAAGTAAAGTTTTTCGAATGGTACCTTTGCCTACCACCTCGTTGCTGGCAGAGGGGTTTACCAAAATAGTGGCACCGCTCTGGGCGAGATGGGCACCGGGAGATGCAGGAGACCATAAATCTTCGCAGATCTCGGCGGCAACCCGGAATTCATCCATGGCACTGGAACAGAACAAAAGCTTAGGCCCCACCGGAATTTCCTGACCGCAAAGAGTTACCGAGGTATTTTTGGAAAGAGAGGCAAAATAACGTGCCTCAAAAAATTCGTTGTGATTGGGTAGATGAGTCTTGGTGGCAAAGCCAAGAATTTTTCCTTTGTGGAGAAAAGCTGCTACGTTGCAGAGCTTATCATCTACCGCCAGCGGAAGGCCCACTACTGCCAAAAGGGATAGCGATTCGGTCTCTTTGGCAAGAGAGCAGAGGGCGGTTTTTGCTTTCTCAATCAATGCCGATTGAAAAAACAAATCTCCGCAGGTGTAGGCAGTCAGTCCCAACTCAGGGAAGACCACCAACCGAACCCCAAGATGGTCTGCCTCTTTCATCAGTTCTAGTGTTTTTTCGGTGTTAAAATCCACATCTGCTACCCGAACTTCCGGGGTAGCGGTGGCCACCTTAATTAGTCCATGTTTCATGAAGAATTCCTCCTTAAAAGGTTTCATATATGGTTATAGCTGGCGGTTGCCAGCAAGTATTCGTCCTTGTAAGCATCTATTTTTGCAAGAATAAGCGTTCCGCTGGTTCCCCCGGGGGCATCCACCATCACATCCATGTAGTTGGCGGTGGTGCCATGCCACAAATTGCCCACTTTTTGTTCCAATAAAACCGGGAGGGTTTGTCCTAAATAGTTTCGGTAGAAGCTTTCTTTCGTTTCTGCAGCTAAGGTCAGCATACTGTGAGTGCGGGCTGCCTTAGTGGTTTCTGGAACCTGGTTGGGAAACTTTTCTGCTGCAGTTCCTTTCCGGATTGAATAGGGAAAAATGTGCATTTGGGAAAAACCGATTTCTTTGCAAAATTCATAGGATGCCTGAAATTCGGCTTCGGTTTCTCCGGGAAATCCAACCATCAAATCGGTGGTAATAGCGGTGTCGGGAAGCTCTTTGCGAAGAAGTGCCACTGCCTGTCGATAATCCTGAGTGGTATATCTCCGTCGCATTCGTTTTAAAGTTTCGTCGCAACCGCTCTGTAGGGACAGGTGGAACTGAGGACACAGTTTAGGCAATTTTTTGGCTCGGTGGACAAAATCTTCGGTGATCATCACCGGTTCCAAAGACCCCAGTCGAATTCGAGTAATTCCCTCGGCATCGTGAACTGACTCAATCACATCAATTAAACTGGCTCCATCTTCCAAATCTTTGCCGTAAGAACCAATATGAATCCCGGTCAGAACCACCTCGCCATATCCTTCTTTCCCTAAGGCGCGTGCTTCTTCCCGGATTTTCTCTAAGGAGCGGGAACGGACAGGACCTCGGGCAAAGGGGATAATGCAGTAGGAACAGAAGTTATCGCAGCCATCCTCGATTTTCAGGTTTGCACGGACCCGACTCTGGTTCTTGGTAATGGTAAGCTCCTCGTAGGCGGTTTCTTTTAAAATATCGTCCACTTGAATCGTTTTGGTTCCGGCAATTGCCTTTTCCACTAAGTCCACAATCCGGTTTCGATATTTATTTCCTAACAGAACGTCAATGGAGAGTTCTTTGCTCAATTGTTCTGCCTCGGTCTGGGCAAGACATCCGGTTACGGCTAGAATGGCGTCCGGATTTTCCCGACGGACCCGACGAATCTGCTGCCGGCTTTTCTTGGCGCCGGTCCCGGTTACCGTACAGGTGTTGACCACAAAGATATCGGCATTTTTTTTCTGAGTTACGGTGTAGCCAGCTTCTTCAAAGAGAGTTGCCATGGCTTCACTTTCGTATAAATTTGTTTTACATCCTAAGGTAATGAATTTTACAATTATTTTTGACACATCCTTATAATATCCGATGTTTTTAAAAGAATTTATGAAAAAAACCGGATAGATTATCCATATTGCATAAAATATTGAAAAGAAATTGACAGAATAATTATATAATTTCTCATTGACTAATGCAAGAAAAAATTATATAATTTATAGGGAAGAATTGTAAAATTTTTTAGGAGGTTAGATAAAATGAAAGAATTTACAGTTGTTTTAAGTTCCATCAACGATGTAAAGAACTTTGTCAATGTTGTTACCAAATACGATTTTGAGATTGATCTTGCATCCGGTCGTTATGTGGTAGATGCAAAATCTATCATGGGTATTTTCAGTCTTGACCTGACTCAACCCATCAAGGTAGAAGCACATAGCGATGATTGCAGTGAACTCTTATCCGAATTAGCTGCATACATTCAGTAATCTGAATCATATCAAATCCCTGCTCCGGTTTCCGTGGCGGGGGTTTGTCGCGTTCAAAACCGTTGGGAGGCAGACCATGGAAAACCTGTTTATGCAGATTGCTCTGGAGGAAGCACGTCTTGCTGCGGAAGCTGGAGAGATTCCGGTAGGAGCAGTTCTGGTCAGGGACGGGGAGGTTATTGCGAAATCTCACAATCGTCGGGAAGAAAGACAAAACGCCATCAGTCATGCAGAGACCGAGGTGATTAGCCTTGCCTGTGAGAGGTTGGGAACCTGGAGACTTTCCGAGTGTGATTTATATGTAACCTTAGAACCATGTGCCATGTGTTGTGGTGCCATTGCCCAGGCGAAGATTCGTCGGCTTTACTTTGGTGCCTATGATCCCAAAGGTGGTTTTGCAGTTTCCAATGCCGGGCTTCTGGAGCATCCCGGCTTGATGCACAAACCAGAATATTATTGCGGGATTATGGAGGAAGAATGCAGTAAGCTGCTTTTGGATTTCTTCCGGAATCTTCGAGAAAATGCTCCGGAGTGATTTTTTGCAAAATAATAAAATTTTTATATACAATATGGAGGAAAAACAATGGCTAAGAAATTTGTATACCTTTTCAAAGAAGGTGACGCGTCCATGAGAGAACTGCTCGGCGGTAAGGGTGCAAACCTGGCTGAGATGACCAACATTGGTCTGCCGGTTCCTCAGGGATTCACTGTAACTACCGAAGCTTGTACTCAGTACTATGATGATGGTAGAAAGATCAGTGATGAAATCAAGGCAGAAATCCTGGAGAACATTTCCAAGATGGAAGAAATCTGCGGCAAGAAGTTCGGCGACAAGGAGAATCCTCTTCTGGTTTCCGTACGTTCCGGTGCGAGAGCATCCATGCCCGGTATGATGGATACCATTCTGAACCTTGGCCTGAACGAAGAAGTAGTAGAGGCAATGTCCGCGAAATCCGGCAATGCAAGATGGGCTTGGGATTGCTACAGAAGATTCATCCAGATGTATTCCGACGTCGTTATGGAAGTTGGTAAGAAGTACTTCGAACAGCTCATCGACGAAATGAAGGAAGAAAAGGGTGTAACTCAGGACGTTGAGCTTACCGCTGAGGACTTAAAGGTTCTGGCTGGCCAGTTCAAGGATGAGTATAAGAACAAGATTGGTAAGGACTTCCCCTCTGACCCCGTTGAGCAGCTCATGGGTGCAGTTGAGGCAGTATTCCGTTCTTGGGACAACCCCAGAGCAAACGTTTACCGTCGGGACAACGATATTCCTTATTCCTGGGGTACCGCTGTTAACGTACAGATGATGGCATTCGGTAACATGGGCGACGACTGTGGTACCGGTGTTGCATTTACCCGTGATCCTGCAACCGGTGAAAGAGGCCTGATGGGCGAGTTCCTGGTTAATGCACAGGGCGAGGACGTAGTTGCAGGTGTTCGTACACCGATGCCTATTGCACAGATGGCAGACAAGTTCCCCGAAGCATTCGAGGAATTTAACAAGGTTTGTGCTATCCTGGAAGATCACTACAGAGATATGCAGGATATGGAGTTCACCATTGAGAACAAGAAGCTCTATATGCTCCAGACCCGAAATGGTAAGAGAACTGCAAAGGCAGCTTTAAAGATTGCTTGTGATTTAGTTGACGAGGGTATGATCGATAAGAAGAAGGCAGTTGCTATGATCGACCCCAGAAACTTGGATACTCTGCTCCATCCCCAGTTCGATGCAAAGGCTTTAAAGGCTGCAACTCCTGCTGGCCGTGGTCTTGGTGCATCTCCTGGTGCTGCTTGCGGTAAGGTAGTCTTCACCGCAGAAGATGCAGAAGCTTGGAACGCAAGAGGTGAGAAGGTTATTCTGGTTCGTCTGGAGACCTCTCCTGAGGATATCACCGGCATGAAGGCATCTCAGGGTATCCTGACCGTTCGTGGTGGTATGACCTCTCACGCAGCCGTTGTTGCTCGTGGTATGGGTACCTGTTGTGTATCCGGTTGTGGCGAAATCAACATGGACGAAGAGAACAAGAAGTTCACTCTGGCTGGCAAGACCTACACCGAAGGTGATTACATCTCCATCGACGGTTCTACCGGTAACATCTATGATGGTATTATCCCCACTGTGGATGCTGAAATCGCTGGTGAGTTCGGTCGTATCATGGAATGGGCTGATGAGTTCAGAACTCTGAAGGTTCGTACCAACGCAGGTACTCCTGCAGACGCTAAGAGGGCTCGTGAACTGGGCGCTGAAGGTATCGGTCTTTGCCGTACCGAGCATATGTTCTTCGAGGCTGACAGAATCGCAGCATTCCGTGAAATGATCTGTGCTGACACCGTTGAAGAAAGAGAAGCAGCTCTGGAGAAGATTCTGCCTTATCAGCAGGGAGACTTTGAGAAGCTGTACGAAGCACTGGAAGGCAATCCTGTAACCATTCGGTTCCTGGATCCCCCTCTCCATGAATTCGTTCCCACCGAGGAAGCTGACATTGCAGCACTGGCTAAGGCTCAGGGTAAGACCATTGAGGACATCAAGGCTCTCATTGCTTCCCTCCACGAGTTCAACCCCATGATGGGTCATCGTGGTTGCCGTCTGGCAGTAACCTATCCTGAAATTGCTAAGATGCAGACCAAGGCTGTTATCCGTGCAGCAATCAACGTAAAGAAGGCTCATGCTGACTGGAACGTTGTTCCTGAAATCATGATCCCGCTGCCCGGTGATTTGAAGGAATTCAAGTATGTTAAGAACGTGGTTGTTGCAACCGCTGATGCAGAAATCGCAGCTGCAGGTATCGAACTCGACTACGAAGTAGGTACCATGATGGAAATTCCCAGAGCATGCTTAACTGCAGATGAGATTGCAACCGAGGCTGAATTCTTCTGCTTCGGTACCAACGACCTGACCCAGATGACTTACGGATTCTCCCGTGATGATGCTGGTAAGTTCCTGGATGCATACTATGATGCAAAGATTTTTGAGAACGATCCCTTTGCTAAGCTTGACCAGACCGGTGTTGGTAAGCTGATGGAAATGGCTATCAAACTTGGTAAGCCTGTAAACTCCAAGCTCCACGTTGGTATCTGTGGTGAGCACGGCGGCGACCCTGTTTCCGTTGAGTTCTGCCACAAGATCGGTCTTGACTATGTATCCTGCTCCCCCTTCCGTGTTCCGATCGCAAGATTGGCAGCGGCTCAGGCGGCTATTGCAAGCAAATAAGTCTAATATGAAATGGGCGGCACAACACTGTGCCGCCCATTTTGATGGAGGAATTCTATGAATGTGTATGATGCAGTAATGAACCGCCGGAGTATCCGGAAATTTCGCCAGGAGCCAATTCCGGCAGAAACCTTGACCCGGCTGGTAGACTGTGCCAGAATGGCACCCTACCCTATGAATATGCAGCCTTTGAAGTTTGCCATTTTGTCTGGTGAAAAACTACTGGAGAAGCTCTACCCCTGTACTCGCTGGGCAGGTTTTTTAGAGGATGGATTCCCCAAGGAAGGGGAACGTCCCACCGCCTATATTCTGATGTTGGGTGATACCGAAATCAAAAAGAATAGCGACTTTCAGGTAGAGGTTGGTGCGGCAGGCACCACCATTACTCTGGCAGCAATGGAGGAAGGGATTGCTTCTTGCTGGTTGGGTGCAATCAACCGGGAGAAAATTCGTGAAATTTTGGAGATTCCGGAATCCTTGACCGTTTTGGACGTGATAGCCTTAGGTTATTCGGCGCAGGAGAGCCGAGCGGTTCCAATGAAGGATGGGGACTTTAAGTATTATATGAAGGAGACCACCCTTCAGGTTCCCAAACGAAGCCTTCAAGAGGTGCTTTGGGAGAAATAAGAAAGCGACTGCGTAAGCAGTCGCTTTCTTATGCTTTCCCTAATTCTTTCTCAGTAAAGATGACATCCATGGTATCCTTTACCGTGAGAACATCTGCAGTTTTGAAGGGTTTATCTTCAATCACTGCTTCCAAAAATTCCACAACTTCATTGTACATGGGATCTGCCCCGGGAAGCTCTGGCTCGTATTTTTTCTCATGGGTGTAGACAGTAACCTTTCCGTTTACAGATTCTACATAGGCATTTTCAAAAGTGATGGCATACTTTGCTTTAAATTCATAGGTCCCATGAAGGCCCCAGTCGCCGATAATAGAAACGGAGAGGTTGGGGTACTTGTAGATGGCATAAGTGCTCTCAAAGGCGGACATCTGGTGGGAGGAAACTACATGAACATCCTCCGGCTTTCCAAAGAGCCAAACCATCATATCCACATCATGAACGTGCATATCCACAAGGCAACCGCCACTTTTTTCTTCATTCAAAAGCCAACCGCCGGCTGACCAGCTAGGAACAGGGGATTTTCTGGAGAACTCTGCCTTGACAGGTTTTCCAAAGGTATTGTTCTCGATGGCATTCTTGATAAAGACATATTCGTCGGTAAACCGAAGGCAATGTCCAACCATAAGCTTCTTTCCAGTTTTTTGAGCGGTTTCAATCATCAAATTACACTGCTTCGGGGTAATTGCCATAGGCTTTTCGGTATAGACATCTGCACCTTGTTCCATGCAGTAAACGGCTACCTCGCAGTGGAGAAAACTGGGGAGTGCAATGAAGACAAAATCCAAATTTTCTTTTTCCATCATTTCCTTGTAATCGGTGTAGAGATGGTACTTGGAAAAATCGAAGTTTTCCATGGAAACAGAGGCAATGTTCAAGGTAACATTTTGGGTGATAGCTTCCAAATCTTCGTTGCAGATGGCAACCAATTCCATATCACCACGCTGCTTTTCAATCTTCATCAAATTATGGAAATGAGTTTTCCCAAGTCCGCCAAAACCAATGATTGCATATCGTTTTTTATCCATAAAAAAGTCTCCTTTTTCAAGCTTATTCCTCGAATATCATATCATTTTGCAGAAAACATGTCAAGAGTAATATCGTTATCCTATAATAATTTCGTATCAAATAATGCACGTTTCAAATCAAAAAATGCACCTCCCAAAAGGGAAGTGCATTTTTGATTTGCCATTTTCATAGAGAAATTAGTCCAAATCACTCTTTGATGCATCAATCATCCATTCGTTGTTCTCTTCTACAACCACAAGTTCGATTTCCTGGGATTCAGTTTCAAACTCAACATCATAAAGAGCATCATTAATTTTCTGGATTATTGTTGGAGCAAGAAAAGCCATAATTTCTTCTTCGGTAGGAGCCTCGGAAAGTTCACCAGATGCCTGGCCCATAGTAACCAGGTCCATCATTGTGTCTTCAGACATGGCATTTGTTACCAAGGAATCAAAATCAACACTTTCAAAGTCTGGAACAGTTAAATCGACAGTAAAGATATATTCGTCTTTGGATTCTTCATTTACATCGGTAATTTTGTAATCCATACATTCTTTTGCAATATCAAAGAGACGGTTGAAAACATCTTCCCAATCATCGCGATAAGCAGAAAGACCATCCGGCATTTCATCTATGATTTCGTCTAATGCACTGGAGAAATCCAACTCTTGAATTTCTTCGGGTAGATCGCTAAAATCGTCGACGTAGTCTTCAAGATCTGCGAAGTCAAAATCAATATAAGCGTCCATAAAACCTTCTACAACTTCGGTGGCCTCTTCTTTTGAATCATTCACTTTGGAATTTTTATCGCCTGCACCGCCCCCGCATGCAGCCAAGGAGAAGGTGAGCACCAAAGCCAGTAACAAAGAAAGCAGCTTTTTCATAACCATTACCTCCCAATTTTTTCAAACAAATTTTGACACTATATTACCATGGCCTCATATTTTTGTCAATAGAATTAGGACGGACCCGCTTTGGGGAAACAGAAAAGTATGACATCTGTTCTCTGTATATTAAATATGGATAATACGCTCTTGATATGCACAGAATGGAAGATTTTACTTACAAGGATAAAGAAGAGGAAGAAGAACAGAAACTTTCGTGGTTGATATGGATTTGGCACATCTTCATTGTGGTCAGGGCTGCAGAATGGCTTTCCGGTGTTACTCCCGCACAACAGTTAGCATCGACGCTTATTTTGATTTCTGGGAAATTTGCTTTCAAAAGTAGTGCGTTGGATACCACACAGATATCAGTACAAAGTCCGATTAACTCCAATTCTATTTCGTCTTGATGGTAGGCTTCTTTGATATAGTCCGAAAGCTGCGTGGAGCCAAAGGTAGGCTTTTCCATGGAGTGATAGTTCTTTTTTTCAAGTGCTTTTTGTACGTTTGTATCCAATTCCCAACCATTGGTACCTTTGATACAATGAGGAACTGGAAGATTCTTTCCTTCCTGGGTATCCATGTAATTTTCAAAGTGAGTATCATAGGTTACAATGATGTCTCCTTGAAAGTCCTCTATTTTCTTTACCACATATTCAACAATTGAGACAGCCTCTTTGGAGCCAAGGGCACCATCGACAAAATCTTTTTGCATATCTACAACAATAAGTATTTTTTTCATTTTGGTTTCTCCTTATATTAGGTGTTTTTGTTTGCATTTTTCCGGTAGGCAAGGGGGGTTACTCCGTTGGCTCTGCAAAAGGTTGAGATAAAATGGCTGCTGGAGGAAAACCCGGTCTCCATGGAAATCTCGGTGATGGATTTGGTGGTTGTCAAAAGAAGCTGTTTCGCATAGTTGAGACGAAGTTCACTTAAAAACTTCGTAAAGTTTTTCCCCATCACACTCTTGAAACTCCTGGAAAAATGACTGTAGCTCATATGTGCAAAATCGGCAGCATCCTTTTCGGTAACCGATGCAAGACGCTCCATGGCAAAGCTTGCGGCATGGCGAATATTTTTTACTGTTTCGTTGTCTAAGGCAGAGAAGACTTCTTCTGGGTTTTTCTTATTCCAGACTCGAACAATCTTACTAAAAAGCTGTAAAATTTGTCCCCGAACAGAAAATTCGTAACCACTGTCTTCTGCATCCCAGTCGGTCTGTATGTTTTGAATGATGGAGGCGATGTTAGCATCTTCGAGTTCATCCTTTTTGATGACGTGCGCAAAGGTTCGGGAGTGATTAACAATGGGATATAGATATTTCAGTTCAGAGGCGTTTTGACCCTCATAGGATAGAATTTCAGGCAAAAATTTGATAACGAAATAGTTGTTTTCTTCCCGGTTCGAAAAAACAGAGTGTGCTTCGAAGGGGTTGATAAAGCAAACATCCCCATTTTGAAAGGAATAGGATTTTCCCTCAACCCGAACCGTGGCATCACAATCAATTCCATATAAAATCTCAATATAGTTGTGATAATGAATTCCGGCATAGCTTCCGGTTCGTTTGTAGGTCTGTGGCAGGCAGTGGATGGGACTCTTTTGTCCATTTTTTAGAAAAATCCCCTCATGTCTGATATTATCCATAGGATCACCCTCGACAAAAATATGATATTTTCAAGCAATTATATTATATCATTAAGTTTTTAAAATTGCTATACTTTTTTTGAAAGGATGTGTATAAAATGCGGATCAATGAAAAATACAGTTACAAAACATCACCATTAGCCGACAGCAAAGCTGTGGTGAAAGGGGAAAAATATCGTTTTACCGTTCTGACTTCTCGATTGATTAGAATTGAGTATAGTGAGAGCGGTGCCTTTGAGGACAGAGCAACTCAGACGGTGATCAACCGTGCCTTTGAGCCTGTTCCCTTCACGGTAGAGGAGACGGAAGAACTGCTCACAATCACCACGCAACACATCGAACTCAATTATTACAAAAAGCAAGCATTTTCCGCGAACAGTCTTAGTGTCCATTATGTGGGAAGGAACTCCTCTGTTCGTGCAGGGGGCGGTTCTACCTATTGGTACTTTAACCAGCCGGATACCTATGATTATAAAGGTACTGCGAGAACCCTGGATAAGGTGGATGGCGCTTGCGAGTTGGAGCATGGCATTATCAGTTATGGCCCAATTACGACATTAGATGATAGCAAATCCTTGGTAATTTGCGAGGATGGATGGATAGAAACCAGACAGGAAGGGAATGTAGATACCTACCTGTTTTGTTACGGAGATTCTACGATCAAGTTTGATGCTAAGGGATGCTTAAAGGATTACTATAAATTAACCGGAAAGACTCCACTTCTGCCCCGATATACTTTGGGAAATTGGTGGAGCAGATACCACGCTTATACCCAGAAAGAATACACCGATCTCATGAACCGATTCAAGGAAGAGGATATTCCTTTTAGTGTTGCGGTGATTGATATGGATTGGCATTATGTAAAGATTGACCCCAAGTATGGTACCGGCTGGACCGGATATACCTGGGACAAGAATTTGTTTCCTGACCATAAGGCATTTTTAGATTTTCTTCACCATGAAGGTATGGTTACTACTTTAAACCTCCATCCCCAGGAGGGGGTTGCTGCTCACGAAGATGCCTATGAGAGCATGGCAATGGCTATGGGAGTGGATCCTAAATCCGAGAAAGCAGTTCCTTTTGAGATTGAGAGTCCTAAGTTTTTAGAGAATTATTTTACGCATCTGCATCATCCAATGGAAAAAGAGGGTGTGGATTTTTGGTGGATTGATTGGCAGCAGGGAAATACCACCTCTGTACCGGGATTGGATCCCCTCTGGATGCTGAACCATTTCCATTACATTGATAGTGAAAAAGAGGGAAAAAGAGGTCTCATTTTTTCTCGATATTCCGGCCCCGGAAGTCATCGATACCCCATCGGCTTTTCGGGGGATACGCATGTTACTTGGGCATCGTTGGATTTTCAGCCTTACTTTACCGCAACAGCTTCCAATATCGGCTACGGATGGTGGAGCCATGACATTGGTGGTCATGCTCATGGCTACCGGGATGAGGAACTGTCTACCCGATGGTTCCAATTAGGAACGTTCTCTCCAATTAACCGATTGCACAGCTGCGATAGTAAATTCTTAGGAAAAGAACCATGGAAATACAATAAGATTTCCGAGCTCTCGATGAAGAAGTTTCTAAAGCTCCGCCATGAACTGATCCCCTATCTTTATACCATGAACTACCGTGCACATGCTATGGATGAACCTTTGGTTCAGCCCCTTTATTATAACTGGGTAGAGCCGGAAGCACGTTCTATGAAGAATGAGTATACCTTCGGTACCGAGATGCTGGTATCTCCTATCACTGCTCCGGCAGATAAGGAGACAAAAATGGGAAGTGTAAAGACCTATATCCCGGATGGTGTCTGGTACGACTTTTTTAATCATTTCCGGTATCAAGGAGGTCATACGGTAACGATGTTTCGAGATTTGTATGAAATGCCGGTTTTGGTTAAGAGTGGCGGTATTATCCCCATGGCAAAGTTGACCCATATCAACGATATAGAAAATCCGGAAAGCATGAAAATCAAGGTGTTTGCAGGCGGAGATAACACCTTTGAACTCTACGAAGATGATGGCATTACCAATGGATTCAAAAAGGGTGAGTCGGTGATTACCAAGATGGAACTCAAGTGGGGCGAAGATGCTACATTTACCGTTTCTGTACCGGAAGGAATGACTTCTCTCATTCCAGAAAAACGAAACTTTGAACTGGAGTTTGTTGGCATCAACAATTGCAGTGAATTGATTGTAACCGAAAACGGTGCGGAAAAGAGCTATGCTACTCTTAAAACAGGAAATACAATTGTAGTCTCGGTGGATGGTGTTGCCGGGGAGCTTGTTATCACCTTGAAGAAGGTAGAGGAGGCTCCAAACGATACCTTGGAAAGACTCTATGGCATTATTGAAAAACTGGAGCATATTCCCAACGATATCAAAGGACCGATACAAAGAATTCTGGAAAGCCAAAAACCTGCCGGGAAGAAGCTCAATGACCTTGCAGAACTGAATTTGAGTCAAAATGTGTTACTTGCATTGACCGAGGTTTTGATGGCAGAGGAATAAGAAAAGACATACATAAAATAAAAATGCACTTCCCTTGATTGGGAAGTGCATTTTTTAGTCTTGGTAGTCTTTCTCGAAAGAGAGAACGGTTCCGTCCTCAGCGTTAATCTCAGCGTCGTATTCTGTGCGATCTTGAAAGAATTCCACTTCGTACACCAAGATGCCGTCGTCTCGATCCAACTCTATCCGATTAAACCGGACCCCGTCTTCGATGATGCCAGCGTGTTTTAGGGCAATCTCTTTAGCCTTATCTTCGCCAATCAGAGTAGGGGTGCTGGGCGAGGCCTGGGAGGAGGTTGCTTCCGGCTGAGCATCCGGGGTTTGATGGGCCGGCGGTTGCATAGAGACTCTGCCGCATCCAGTGGCAAAGATAAGCAAAAGTGCAAAAAATAATGTTGCAACTCTTTTCATAATAAATCACTCCTTATCACCATTATACCTCACAGAACTAAATTTTATGAATCATTCTAGAGAACCAGGGAGGGGGCGGTGTAAATCCTTGCCGCATATTCTGCATCCAGAGAATAGAGACCCTTGGAGTCGTTCCCAAAAAGTTCCATCTTTTTAATCATGTCGTCAGCGTTTTTTTCCTCTTCCATTTGTTCTTTCACAAACCAATCCAGGAACTGCATGGTGCGAAAGTCCTTTACAGAGTATGCAGCATCATAAATGTCGTTAATGAGAGAGGTTACATACTGTTCATGTTCCAATCCTGCCTTTAAGGGGTCCATCAGAACCTTCAGCTCTTTGTCTGGTTTGTCAACGGCACCTAAATAAACTTTTTCGCCGTTCTCTTGCAAATACTTTAGGAAGAGCATGGCGTGATCTCGTTCTTCCTGTGCCTGAATCATGTACCAGTTGGCAAAGCCGTCCAGTCCCTCTGATTCATAGAAGATAGAGAAATCCAGGTACAAATATGCAGAATATAATTCCTTGGTAATTTGTTCGTTCAATAATTTTGCTACTTTTTCGTTTAACATAGAATCACCTCATTTTTAGATAAGGGGCAATGTTGCCATCGCCCCGGATTTATATTAGCCAAAATATCTCTTGAGTAAACCTTCTAAACCTCTACCGTGCCGAGCTTCGTCGCGGGCCATCTCATGGACAGTATCATGGATAGCGTCTAAACCATTCTTCTTTGCACAGGATGCCAGATCAAATTTACCCTGGGTTGCACCATACTCACAATCCACTCTCCAAGCAAGATTATCCTTGGTGGTAGCCTTCATGTTAGGCTCCAAGTCTTCACCCAGGAGTTCAGCAAACTTTGCTGCGTGTTCTGCTTCTTCGTAAGCTGCCTTTTCCCAGTAGAGACCAACTTCGGGATAGCCTTCTCTGTGAGCGATTCTTGCCATGCAGAGATACATACCAACCTCGGCGCATTCGCCGTTGAAGTTAGCCATCAGTTGCTCGAAGATATACTTCTTGTCTTCCTCGGAAATGTCAGGATTGTTCTTTACGGTCTTGCCGTAAACACCGTATTCGTGCTCTGCAGCCAGTGCTGCACCTGCTACCATCTCGGTGAATTTGCTGCCAGGAACCTTACATACCGGACAAGCTTCGGGAGCAACCTCTCCCTCGTGTACATAACCGCATACAGGACATACCCATTTTTTCATATTATATTACCTCCAAAATAAATTTAATATAGTATAAGTTTATTATTTTTCTTTTGTAAAAAGACATCCTTTGCAGACGCCCTGGTAAATTAAATTGTGCCGATCAATGATACCAAAATCAGTATCCGTGGCAACCTTATCCATTGTTTTGTCATAGGGGAGTGGGAAGTCATAAAGACTTCGACACGCCCGACAGTAGAAGTGGTCATGGGGGTCGGTGTTGTAATCAAAGTGGTCAATGCCGTCCCCGATTTCCATCCGTTGGATGGTACCAGACTCTGCCAATTGGGAAAGATTCCGGTAGACTGTCCCCAAGCTAATATTGGGAATCATCGCACTTACCTGCTGATAAACCCAATCGGCAGTGGGGTGAGATGTGGTTCCCTTAAGGATCTGCAAAATAGCAGTCTTTTGTTTACTGTTTCTGGTTACTTTTTGTTCTGCCATCTTTGCACCTCCAACTAATAATAGGAACTATTACTGATTAGAGTATACAAGATTCGACGATGTTTGTCAACCCCTTTTTGAAATTTTTTAAAAACTCTTGACTATTTGAAAACAGGTGCTATAATATAGATAAAGGTCAAAGAAAGTCAAAGTCAAAAAATGACGAAATAAGAAAGGTGGTGTAGTGGTGCAACTGAGTAATATTATTGAAGAATGGATTAAGGAAATGATGCAGATGCAGAATGGTGCTGTAGAACTAAAGCGGAATGAGCTTGCTACTCGGTTTCACTGTGTCCCCTCTCAGATTAACTATGTGATTTCTACCCGGTTCTCTCCGGAGCGTGGATATATTGTAGAAAGCAGGAGAGGTGGAGGGGGTTACATCAAGATTCAGCAGGTTCTACCCAAGGAGGGCGGTGCCCTGATGCATGTGGTGAACATGATTGGGGAGCGTCTAGGAGAACGAGATGCACAGGTTTTGGTGCAAAACTGTTATGATTATGATTTAATTACCCAAAACGAGGCAAAGATGATGATAGCGGCACTCTCGGACCGAACTCTTCCGATTCAGCAACCGGAACGGGATATTCTGCGGGCAAGAGTTTTGAAGAACATGCTGCTGACCCTGAGTTAGTTAAGGAGGAATGGTTTATGAAATGTCAAAAATGTCAGGTGAGGGAAGCCACCAATCATATGACCGAGGTTATCAACGGACAGAAGACGGAACTTCATCTATGTAGCGAGTGTGCGGCACAGTCCGAGGAGTTTCAGAATATCAAGACAGGATTTGATTTTGGAATCGGAGATTTCTTAGGAGGAATCTTTGGCGGAAAGCAGAAGTCTCTTTCCGGAGAAAGTGCCGGAAAAAACAATGTCTGCCCCGGATGCGGGATGCCCTTTGAGAGTTTTTTGCGAAAAGGTAGATTGGGTTGTGGAGAATGTTATTCCGTGTTCCGCAGCCGGTTAGAAAGACCGCTCAGACAGATTCACGGAACCTGTGAACATGTGGGAAAAGTTCCCAAGCGAACTGGAGATGCACTTCTTCGGGGACGGCGGCTTTCCCAATTAGAGACAGAATTGAACGCCGCCATCTCGAAGCAGGAGTTTGAGCGTGCAGCAGAATTGCGGGATAAAATTATAGAACTAAAAGAACAGGGAAAGGGGGAGGCGTAGACTATGTGGTATGCAGAATGTGGAAAAGACGGCGATGTGGTTCTTTCCTCCCGGGTAAGGCTGGCACGGAATTTAAAGGGAATTCCCTTTCCGGCAAGAGCCAGCGAGGAAGAGCAGAATCTGGTGATTTTCAAGTGTAAGGAAGCCATTTTAGAAAAAGCAAGTTCCTTGCAGAAAAAGGTGGATTTTATCGACCTTTCGGTGATGGAACCCTATGAAAAGCAGGCCATTGCAGAACGGCATCTAATCAGCCCCCAGATGATGGATAATAATATTAAAAGAGGAATTTTGCTTAGTGAGGACAATAAATTAAGTGTCCTTTTAAATGAAGAAGATCATATCCGGATTCAAACCATGGCGGCAGGCTTTGACTTAGATCAGTGCTTCGAGGAAGCCAATCAGGTAGATGATTTGATTGAAGAATCGGTGGAATATGCTTTTGATAACCAGATTGGATACTTGACCTGTTGCCCTACCAATGCGGGAACCGGAATGCGGGCATCGGTGATGGTACATTTGCCGGCTCTCACCTTAAGTGGCACTGTGAATCAGGTGATTGAGTCTTTGGCACAATTAGGTTTGACGGTTCGGGGTATTTTTGGGGAAGGTTCTAAGGCAGTGGGAAATCTCTATCAAATTTCCAATCAGTTAACCTTAGGTGCCGCCGAGGAGGATATCCTGGAAAAATTCAAGCAGATTATCGAGGAAGTAATCGAAAAGGAGCGGGAGATGCGAACGCGTCTACTCCAGACACAGAAGTATAAGCTAGAGGATCGGTTGATGCGTTCTCTGGGAATTCTGAGATATGCGGTAGTTTTAACCAGTGATGAAGCCATGAAACGGCTCTCTGATGTGCGAATGGGGATTGAATTGAATCTCATTAAGGATATTTCGTTAGAGATGATTAATCACATTATTTATGAAGTTTTGCCTGCAAATATTATGCAGAAGTATAACCTGGGCGATCCCACGGAGCGGGATTTGAAACGGGCAGAAATTATACGAGAAAGGATGGATAAATCATGTTCCAAGACAGATTGACAGAATGTGCCAAGGTAGCCATTACTTGTGCGGCAGAAGCGGCCATGGAACTGGGCCATAATTATGTAGGAACCGAGCACCTGTTGGTAGGACTCCTGCGGGAGGAAGAGGGGGCTGGCGGAAAAATTTTAGAGGCCAATGGTCTGACCGAAGAGGCTATTGTCGAAAAGATTGCGGCTATGGTCGGCACAGCATCCCCCATTGAAGAGGGAGAGCCAGAGGCAACACCCCGAACCAAGCGGGTTTTTGAACGGAGTTATGTGGAGGCACAACGATTAGGACACAGTTACATTGGGACGGAGCATCTTTTGATTGCAATCCTTCGGGAGGGGGAGAGCTTTGGTGTTCGGATTCTTCTGGAACTGAATGTTAATCCTCAGAATCTCTATCAGGATATTTTAAAGCTCTTAAACGAGGGCGAGGGAGATGTCGGGGGAGAGTCCGCATCTGTGGGAAAACCGGAAAGAGCCAGAAAGGGCGGCGGAGCACCCACCCTGATGAAATTTGGTAGAGATCTAACACAGATGGTACGAGAAAACAAATTGGATCCGGTTATTGGCAGAGATGATGCCATTGAGCGGGTGGTACAAATTCTAAGCCGAAGAACCAAGAATAATCCGTGCTTGATAGGAGAACCCGGTGTGGGTAAAACCGCAGTGGCAGAGGGCCTTGCTGAGAAGATTGTCAGTGGGCAAGTTCCAGAAATCCTAAAGAATAAACAGGTTGTGGCATTGGATATGTCCTCTATGGTAGCCGGTGCAAAATATCGTGGGGAGTTTGAGGAACGGCTGAAAAAAGCGATGGAAGAAATCAAAAAGGATGGAAATATCATTCTCTTTATTGACGAACTCCATACCATTGTAGGTGCCGGTGCAGCAGAAGGAGCCATTGATGCGGCCAATATCTTAAAACCGGCACTGGCAAGAGGGGAACTTCAAGTGATTGGTGCTACCACTTTAAATGAATATCGAAAGTATATTGAAAAGGATGCGGCGCTGGAACGTCGGTTCCAGCCGATTACTTTAAATGAACCTACTGTAGAAGAAAGTATTCGAATTTTGCAGGGAATTCGAGACAAGTACGAAGCACATCACCGAGTTAAGATTACCGATAAGGCTATCGAAGCGGCGGTCAACCTCTCGGTGCGATATATCTCTGATCGGTTCTTGCCGGATAAAGCCATCGACCTGGTGGATGAGGCGGCATCCCGACTCCGGATGAAGACCCTGACCGCACCTCCTGATGTGAAGGATATTGAAGCAAAAATCACAGAGGTCAAGAAGGAAAAAGAGGCAGCTATTACCATTCAGGAGTATGAGCGAGCTGCAGCCTTGCGGGATAAGGAAAAGGAACTTCGCAATCAGTTGGAAAACCAGAAAAAGAACTGGGAGAAGCAAACATCCTCGGAAAATTCGGTTGTTACGGAAGAGGAGATTGCTGAAATCATTTCTATGTGGACAGGAATCCCCTTGAAAAACCTGGAGGAAACCGAGAGTGAACGACTGCTCAAGCTGGAAGAGGTTCTCCATGAGAGAGTGGTGGGACAGGAAGAGGCTGTTACCGCAGTTGCCAAGGCTATCCGTCGTGGTAGGGTAGGATTGAAGGATCCCAAGCGGCCCACCGGTTCCTTTATCTTCTTAGGTCCAACCGGCGTAGGTAAGACAGAGCTTTCCAAGGCTTTGGCAGAGTCTATGTTCGGGGAAGAAGATGCCATGATTCGGGTGGATATGTCGGAGTATATGGAAAAGCATGCGGTATCACGATTAGTAGGATCTCCTCCCGGTTATGTGGGATACGACGAGGGCGGTCAGCTTACGGAGAGAGTCCGGCGGAAACCCTATTCCGTCATCCTCTTTGATGAAATTGAAAAGGCGCATCCGGATGTGTTTAATATTCTTCTTCAGATTTTGGATGATGGTGTTCTCACCGATGCTCAAGGCCGTCGAGTAGATTTTAGAAACACGGTGATTATCATGACCTCCAACTTGGGAGCAAGACAGATTACCGAGCGGAAGAGCCTTGGGTTTGCTGCAGGTGTTGATGACGGGGAGCGGGACTACAAGGAAATCAAGGCAGACGTCATGAGTGAAGTGAAACAGGCGTTTCGACCGGAGTTTTTAAACCGGATTGATGAGATTATTGTCTTCCATCAGCTCAGCCACGAGAACATTAAGGAGATTGCAGGGAAACTTCTTGACCAAATGAAGAAGCGGCTCCTAGATAACAAGATTACTGCGGAAATTGATGATCTGGCTGTAGATAAAATTGCCAAAGAGGGCTTCGATCCCATCTATGGCGCTCGCCCCTTGAAGCGAGCGATTCAAAGTGAAATCGAGGACCGGATTGCCGAGTCAATGCTCTCGGGTGAGGTTAAGGCAGAGGATACCATTTTGATTACTGTTCAGGATGAGAAATTTATCTGCTTGCCTAAGAAAGAAAACGAAGAAAAATAATAAGAAAGATTCGCGGGGAAATCCCTGCGAATTTTTCTTACTTTTGAGGATTATTTTTCCTCGGGAACCAGCGTATTTCCATTGAAATTGTCGAATGAGTGGAAAGTTATTACGAAACTCTTACAATTCCAATACAAATCCGTGCAGGTTCTTTACAGAAAAGGAATTCGTACTATATAATAGAATGTGTTTTTTCAGGCGCAACTTTATGGGACACTTCCCAAGTACGAGAAAGGGGGTAGTCTGATGGCAAACTCTGCGGAATTTGAAAATCGGCTCACCCAACGGCGTACCAAACGCAAGAAAAAACAGAAGAGAAACTGGATCCTCAAAGGGGTTGCGGGAGTCTTTCTCCTCTACTTGATTTTTCTGGTGGCCTTCAGCTTTCGTAATAACATCAGTACCATGATTGCTATGAAAGGCACTGTCCAGGAGGAAATCTTAACAGATGGATATGTTTTCCGCCGTCAGGCTGTTGTCAGTGCTCCTGTTTCCGGATATCTGGAGTGTCTGGTGAGTGATGGCGAACGTGTGAAAGAGGGGCAGAAAATCGGTGCGATTCACACCGGAGAATATGACCCGGACCGGACTCGGAAGATTCGAGATTTGACGGATAGAATCAACAGACTGGAAGATGGTGCGGAAGAGGAGGTCTATACAGGCGGCAGTGTGATGACAGAGCAAAAAATTGGTCTGGCCGCACGGGACTTATCCGATTTACGGAGAGAACATGACATCCGTAATCTAACCGAAGAAAAAGAAAATATTGATTTGTTGATTGAACAGAAGAGTGCAATGGAACAGGGCGGAACTGTAGATCGGGATGCGTTGCTGACCGAACTGAAAAATCAGCTTTATGAATTACAGTCCAGCGAAGAGGGAAAAACGGTGGATTTGTACGCAGGAATGTCCGGTGTCTTTTGCTCCAGAATTGACGGATTGGAGGAAACTTTGTCGCTGGATGCGGCAGAGTCAGTAACGGTGGGACAGTTAGAACAACTGGATCGACAGCCTCTGGAACGAAAGGAGTCGGTTACCACCGGAGAGCCGGTTTGTAAGGTGGTAGATAATTACGAGTGGACCTACGTTACCTGCATCAGCCAGGAAGAGGCGGAAAGTCTGAGTGTTGGAAGCTCCATTCGTCTGCGGTTCTTTGAATTGTCCAATATAACTATCTATGGTACCGTCCGGACTATCAGTGAGGTAGAAAACGGAAAGGTTGCTATTTCGGTTCACACCAATCGATTTGTGGAGGGAATCTATGGTATCAGCCGTGCATCGGCAGAGGTAATTACCGTCAGTGAGGAAGGTATCAAGGTTCCTGCGGAAAGTCTTCATGTGAAAGACGGACAACCGGGGGTATATGTTCTGCGTTTAGGGGTAACCCGATTTGTCCCGGTGAAACTTCAATACCGGAATGAAACCTGGGCTATTATCAGTGCAGAAACCGGAACCGGTGCGGAATATCAACTAAAGATATACGACGAAGTAATTGTAGATGCGAAAAATCTGGAAGACGGTAAGGTTGTGAGATAGATGGGAATCAAAGAAAATCTTGCGGCTGTCCGGCAGGAGATCATCGAGGCGGCGGAAAAAGCAGGAAGAGATCCGAAACGTGTTAAGTTGGTTGCGGTCAGTAAGACCAAGCCGGTTTCTATGATTCACGAAGCGGTAGAATGCGGAATGCTGGATTTTGGCGAGAATCGCCCTCAGGAGCTTGCGGAAAAGTTTTCTCAAGTTCCCGGAGTCCGCTGGCATCAGATAGGCCAGCTTCAGCGGAACAAGGTAAAGTATATCATTGATAAAGCACAGTTAATTCATTCAGTGGATACATTGTCTTTGGCAGAAGAAATTGAAAAGAGAGCTGCGGCTATTCATAAGGTTCAGGAGATTCTAATTCAGGTGAACATCACTGGGGAAGAGAGTAAATCCGGGATTCGGCCTGAGGAGGCAGAGTCGCTCTGCAGGAGCATTAGCGGTCTTCCTCATGTGAAAATCCAAGGCTTGATGACCATTTCGGCAGTAGGACTCAGCGAGGAAGAGAATTATCAGGTCTTTTCCAAACTGAAGAAGCTGGCCAAGGAAATCGATGCACTTGCCATTCCGGGCGTTTCTATGGAAGAACTCTCCATGGGGATGAGTCATGATTTTCAGGCAGCTATTGCGGCCGGTGCTACTCTGGTAAGGGTAGGAAGTAGTATTTTTGGTAATAGAGACTATGGCGAAGTGAAAAACGGGTGAGAATTCACCTTTTCAGACGACTGTCAAATTTTTGTGCAGACAGGAGTCCATTATATTGCCGAGGCACAACGGCAGATGGGAGAGAATGATGAATAATTTTATGAACAAAATGCTGAACTTCGTTGGATTCGAAACAGAGGAAGGATATGACGAGGACTACTATAACGAAGAGCAGGAGCAGCCTGCTCTGGAATATGAAGAACCGGTTTTAGACCGAGTGTCTTCCAGAAACCGGAATCGTGTGGTGAAACTTCACGAGAATTCTTCTCCCCAGATGAAGGTGGTAGTGATGCAGCCGGAGAGCTTTGAGGAAGCACGGGACATCACCAATCATTTAAAGGCAAGAAAGCCGGTTGTTGTTAATTTGGAATGCATTGATAAAAACGTAGCACGTCGGGTTGTTGACTTTTTGAGCGGTGCAGTTTATGCGGTTGATGGGGATATCCAGAAGATTTCTAATGGAATTTTCTTGATTGCTCCTCAGAATATTGGAATCCAGAGCGACGAGGCAACCGAAGCACAGGGCTTTAGCTGGAACAACTAGTCGTGCAGTTAGACATAGATGAAAAACTGCTGATTGCCCGGGCAGAGGATGCATTGCGTTTGGCGGAAAAGCGGTTTTGCGTAAAAACATTGGGGTTTTTGAATCCTCACCAGCGGGTGCTGGTTCAAAAACAGATCACGCCGATTCCGGGAGTCGAGTTGATGTTTGATGGCGGATTTCCAGAGGCGGAACGGACCTTATTAGTCTGTTATCCAGAGTATGTGGTGCCAGAGCAAGAGGAGTATCTGTCCTTGATAGAGTGTACCGGCAGGGAGCTTGGAGGACTTTCGCATCGGGATTATTTAGGAAGTCTGATGGGTCTTGGAATTGTTCGGGAAAATATTGGTGATATTCTGGTTGACGAAACGAAGACGCTCCTTTTTTTGAAACCGGAAATTGTAGACTATGTACTTCAGAATCTAACAAAAATCGGAAGATGCGGAATTCATCTAAACCAGGTTCCCGTATCGGTGGCGGAGATACCAAAGCGTCCGGTAAAAGAGATAAACGGAACGGTAGCAACCCTCCGTTTGGACGCAGTTTTAGCCGTGGGGACCGGTATGGCACGAGGAAAAGCGGCGGAGTTGATCCAAAGCGGACAAGTGGCAGTGAACTGGGAGACGACAGATTCTGTTTCTGTCTCTGTGAAAGAGGGAGACGTGATATCGGCTCGGGGATTCGGACGGATGAAGCTGGAACAGATTGGCGGTACCACCCGAAAAGGACGGATTGGGATCACCATGGTTCGCTATGTATAGATAGGGGGAAGAAGAATGCTGACACCCAGAGATATTGATCGAAAAGAGTTCAGGAAGGCTGTTCGCGGATATAACATGGAGGATGTGGAAACCTTTTTGATGGAAATCAGCGAAAGCTATGAGGAGCTTTATCGGGAAAATATAGCGGCGAAAGAGCGGATTGCTCTTTTATCCGAGGCAGTGAGCCAGTATAAAGCCATGGAAGAAACGCTGAAAACCGCACTGACCGTCGCGCAAAAGGACGGGGAAGATGTCAAAAAGGCCGCTCACGAAGAGGCAGATGCGTTGATTCATCAGGCAAAAAAGCAAGCGGAGGAAGAGATCTCCAATCTCTCCTATAAGTATGAGCAGATGAAGCATAGTGTGGAAATTTTCCGTGCTAAAGTGGTGTCGTTGCTTCATGCACAGTTGGATATTATTAAAGAATAC
This sequence comes from Ructibacterium sp., assembly GCA_045540375.1. Lineage (GTDB taxonomy): Bacteria > Bacillota > Clostridia > Monoglobales > Monoglobaceae > Ructibacterium. The sequence continues at coordinate 73,265 of JAZQHD010000152.1, forward strand.
GGAGAGTCGGAGCAAACTTCTGTTCGGCAAGAGACGACGGAAGAATTTGGAAAAACAGCACCGATTCCCATCCCTGCGGAGGAACAAAAGACGATGGAAATTCCTGAACTTGTTCAGGATGAAACGGGAAACTATTCCTCAAAAGAATAAGAAACCGAAGGGACACGGAAGAGTGTCCCTTTTCCGGTATTAGAGAAAGAAAGGTCGGGAAAAATGGTATATTGGATTCTTGGTTTTGTGGTTTTTGGACTAGATATCCTGACAAAGCTCCTAGCAGAGAAAAATCTGATGGGTGTAGCAACACTTCCGCTTTGGAAGGAAGTGTTTCACCTTACCTATGTGGAAAATCGGGGCATTGCCTTTGGCATGTTTGGAGGCGGCCGGATTTTCTTTATTCTGTTCACGATTGTAGTGCTGGGTTTTCTGCTATGGTTCTTCCGGAAGAATGAACAGAAGACGTGGTGGCTTCGTTGCGGAACTGCAATGGTTATGAGTGGCGCACTGGGGAATCTTCTGGATCGGATTGTCCGCGGTTATGTGGTGGATTTTTTGGATTTTCGGTTGATTGATTTTCCCGTTTTTAATATTGCAGACATTGCAGTTTGCATTGGCGCGGTAATGTTGGTGATTCACTGTTTTCAAAGTGAAGAAAAAAGAGAGGATGAGTCGGTTGAATCAGAAACTGACATGGACAATAACCCCGGAGTATGAGGGAAGTCGATTAGATCGGGTTTTGGATTTATACCTAGAGGAATATACCAGGTCCCATCTAAAGAGAATGATAGAGGACGGTTGTGTTACGGTTGATGGTAAGCTGGCGAAAGCAAGCTATAAAGTCAAGAGTGGGGAAATCCTTTCTTTGGCTTTGCCCGACCTAAAAGAGCCAGATATTCTGCCTGAGGAAATCCCCCTTTGTGTAGTTTATGAGGATGAGGATATGCTGGTGGTAAATAAGCCACAGGGGATGGTGGTGCATCCTGCTCCGGGAAACTATTCCGGAACATTGGTAAATGCTCTTCTTGCCCATTGCGGAGACTCTCTGTCCGGTATCAATGGGGAGAAGCGCCCAGGGATTCTTCACCGGATTGATAAGGACACCAGTGGTCTTTTACTGGTGGCGAAAAACGATATGGCTCACCAGTCTTTAGCTGAGCAAATCAAGGAACATTCTTTAACCCGCGCTTACTTAGCCCTCTGTCATGGTGGTTTTAAAGAAGAGTCGGGGAAAATTCGGCTCCCCATTGGTAGACACCCGGTAGACAGAAAGAAAATGACAGTAACTTACCGGAACTCCAAGGAGGCGGTTACCAACTATCAGGTTCTGGAACGGTTGGGAAGCTACTCTTTGGTGGAATGTAGGTTAGAGACGGGTAGAACTCACCAAATTCGGGTTCATATGAGTCATCAGGGACACCCTATAGTCGGGGATCCGGTTTACGGTGTCAAAAAAGAGTTGTTTTCCTTAAATGGACAGTTGCTTCATGCTTATCAGGTTGGATTTTTACATCCACGAACCGGGGAATATATGGAGTTTCAAAGTCCTCTTCCGGAATATTTTGAAAAAGTTTTAAAAAGATTGAGAAATTTGTAGACAAAAAACGCCCGCTGTTGTATAATAGGAGTATAAAAGGGATGCTATGGACTTCTGTGGATTTTTGCAGAAGAATTGCGATTGCTCTTTTGGTCGGGATTTTCTCATGAAATTTAAGGAAGTACCCGGCATCGGTTGGGACTTCTTTTTTTGTGCAAAAGAGAATTTCTAAAAATTGTTAAAAATGTATGACGGTTCCCATTCCGGAAAAAATAGGAATGAAACGAAGATAAAAAAGCGAGGAATTGGTGGAATGAAACATTTACTTGGATTAAAGGGATTGTCTGCCACAGAGATTCAGGAAATCCTTACAGAAGGATTTCGGATGAAACGTGAGGTGCTGGAAAAAGGGAAGAAGGATAATTGTTTGAGCGGAAAGAGTATTATTACTCTCTTTTTTGAGAACAGTACCCGGACAAGACTCTCTTTTGAACTGGCTTCCAAATACTTAGGGGCAACCGCTGCTAATATAGCGGCATCCGGCAGTAGTGTTGCCAAAGGGGAAACTTTATTGGATACCGTGAAGACCATTGATCGGATGGGGGCGGATGTGATTATCATCCGGCATAGTGCATCGGGTGCTCAGGAGTTTGTCTCAAATTATACCAAGGCCTCCATTGTGAATGCGGGAGATGGCATGCATGCTCATCCAACCCAGGCTCTTTTAGATATGATGACCATGCAAGAAAAAAAGGGTGATATCAAAGGATTAAAAGTGGCAATCATTGGAGATGTAAAGCACAGTCGGGTTGCCCGGAGTAACATTTATGGCCTCAAGACCATGGGCGCTGAGGTTGTTTTAGGGGGACCCTCTACCTTAATGCCGGCGGAAATTGAGGAAATGGGTGTCAAAGCCTATACCGATGTAGACAAAGCCATTGCCGGTGCGGACGTGGTGATGGGTCTTCGGATTCAGTTGGAACGGCAGAAGAAAGGTGCTTTTCCCTCGGTTGCGGAATATCACAAGTATTTCGGTGTCAATCAGGAGCGGATGCGCCTGGCAGCTCCGGATGCCCTGCTGATGCATCCAGGTCCTGTAAATCGGGGTGTAGAGCTTTCCGCGGATGTGATTGACGGGGTTCAATCGGTGATCGAGGAGCAGGTAACCAATGGTGTCTGTGTCCGGATGGCGGTACTAAAGATGCTCACCGACGGCAAAGTGTGATAGCAGGGGGGAAACCATGAGTATATTAATTCAAAAGGGACGGGTCATTGACCCTAAGAATAAGATTGATAGTGTGATGGACGTCCTTATCGAGGATGGTATCATCAAAGAGGTTGCAGTTGATATTAAAGCAAGTGCAGATCAAATCATTGACGCCTCTGGAAAAATTGTGGCACCAGGGCTTGTGGATTTGCATGTGCATTTTCGGGAGCCGGGCCTTGAATATAAAGAGGATATTACAACCGGAAGCCTTGCGGCGGCAAAGGGCGGTGTTACCACCGTGGTTTGTATGCCCAACACCAGTCCGGTGATTGATAATAAAGCTCAGGTTCGATATGTGATGGAGCGAGGGAAAGAGGTTGGTCTGATTAATGTTCTGACCTCAGGTTGCATCACGAAAGGCCAGAATGGAGCCGAGCTTTCCGAAATGGGAGAGATGAAAGAGGCTGGTGCCGTTGCGGTAACCGATGACGGAAAACCGGTTTCTTCCTCTATAGTGATGCGGAAAGCGCTGGAATATGCCAAGATGTTCGATTTGCCGGTATTCTCTCACAGTGAAGATTTAAGCCTGGTGGATAATGGTAGCATGAACGAGGGGTATACCGCAACAGTTTTAGGACTTCCTGGAATCCCCAAGGCGGCAGAGAGTGTTGCGGTCAGCCGGGATGTGTTGATTGCAGAGGAAGTAGATGGCAGACTCCATGTTTGCCATGTCAGCACTAAAAATGCTATCGAGGCAATCCGGAGTGCCAAAGAAAGAGGAGTAAAAGTTACGGCGGAAACGGCACCGCATTACTTCAGCTTGACGGAAAAGGCGTGCGAGGGCTATAACACCAATGCCAAGATGAATCCTCCCCTCCGGGACGCAGAAGATGTTGCTGCGGTGATTGCGGCGCTTCAGGATGGAACCTTAGATGCTATTGCAACCGACCATGCGCCCCATCATCGGGATGAAAAGGAACTGGAGTTTGATCAGGCTAGCAATGGTATTGTTGGTTTGGAAACCTCGTTGGGGTTGGGTGTTACCTATTTGGTAAAAAACGGAAAACTGACCCTGTCTCAGTTGATTGAGAAAATGAGTGTAAACCCTGCGGAAATCATCGGCATTGACCGGGGTACCCTAGGGGTTGGCAAGACGGCCGATCTGGTTGTTTTTGATGCAGACAAGAGTTATCGGGTGGATGTGCAGAACTTTGTCTCTAAGGGAAAGAATTCCCCCTATGATGGTTTTGAACTTTACGGCAAGGTTGCATTAACCATGACCGGTGGTAAGGTTGTTTATCAAAATATGGACTAATCACCCGGAATCGGGGATTGCATAAACTACTAACGATATAGACTGATGGATTCAGAACAGGAGGACCTAATTGTGATTGATGTATTGATTGAGAAGATTAAGGAACGGAAAAACCCGACAGTTGCCGGGCTTGACCCTAAGCTCGATTATGTCCCGGAGGAAATGAAAGCGGCGGCGTTTAAGGAATATGGCGAAACCTTTGCCGGTGCAGCAGAGGCGATTCTCCAGTTTAATAAGACCCTGATTGATGCGTTGTGTGATATTGTTCCGGCAGTAAAGCCTCAGGCGGCTTATTACGAAATGTATGGTATCGAGGGTATCCGTTGCATGCACGAGACCATTGCCTATGCTAAGAAAAACGGCATGTACGTTATTCTGGACGGAAAACGTGGTGATATTGGTGCGACCTCTGAGGCCTATGCCAAGGCATACCTTGGCAAAACAGAATTGGGGAGCGGCTGTGAAGAGGCCTTTGGTGCAGATTGTTTGACGGTAAATCCCTATTTAGGAACGGATGGTATCAAACCTTTTACCGACCAGTGTGCAGCAAATGGCAAAGGAATCTTTGTACTTGTGAAGACTTCCAATAAATCCTCTGGTGAATTGCAGGATTTGAAGTCCGACGGAAAGTATATTTACGAGCACATGGCAGAATTAGTGAAGACCTGGGGGTCTGACCTGATTGGCGTCAATGGTTATAGCAGTGTGGGAGCTGTGGTTGGTGCAACCTATCCTGAACAGGCGGAGGCTTTAAGACGGCAGATGCCTCACACATACTTCCTGGTTCCCGGCTATGGTGCCCAGGGCGGCAAGGCAGAGGACGTAGCAAAGAGTTTCAATAAAGATGGCCTGGGAGCTATCGTCAATGCTTCTCGTTCCATTATGTGTGCTTATCAAAAGCAGGGTGGCACCTTAGGAGATGCGGCGAGAACCGAGGCAATCCGGATGCGGGACGATATCTTAAATGCACTTTAAACTCAGGGATAAGGAGGAAGTTACCAATGATTTGTGAATTGGTGAAGAAACAACGGCTTACCGAAACTATCTACGATTTTACGGTCCGTTGCCCCGAAATGGCAGAAAAAGCAAAGCCGGGACAGTTTTTGCATATACTCTGTGGCGGGGACGCTTATCTGCGTCGTCCCATCAGTATCTGCGATGTGATTGATAAGCAGGACATCCGTTTTATCTTTGAAACCAGAGGAAAGGGGACGGAGGCTCTCAGTGGGTATACCCCAGGAGAAAAACTGGATATTTTAGGCCCCCTGGGAAATGGGTTTGAAGTTCATGCTGAAGATTCGGATGATGTGTTACTCATCGGTGGTGGAATAGGAATTTTTCCACTCTTGAATCTGGCAAAGCAACTGAATGGCAAGGCGACAGTTTTATTGGGATTCCGGAATAAGACTGCCGTTTTACTGGAAAAAGAGTTCCAGGCTGTCTGTAAAAAGGTACTGATTGCAACCGACGATGGCAGTTATGGCCACCATGGCTTTGTAACAGATGTGATGAAGGAGATGCTTGCATCCAATCCGGTATCCAGAGTCTACACCTGCGGACCCACTCCTATGATGAAAAAAATTGCAGAGATGTCCATGGATGCCAATGTTCCCTGTCAGGTTTCCTTAGAGGAGCGGATGGGTTGTGGTGTGGGGGCCTGTGTTACCTGTACCTGTAAAGTAAACGGTGCCAACAAACGTGTTTGTAAGGACGGCCCGGTATTTGACGGCAGGGAGGTGGAGTGGAATGGCTAAGATGGCGGTAAATATTGCCGGGGTGGAATGGAAAAACCCGGTTACTACCGGTTCTGGAACCTTCGGTTTTGGTCGGGAATACAGTGAGTATTTTGATTTATCCGAATTGGGTGCAGTTTGTTTAAAAGCTCTTTCCGCTGTGCCGAGACTGGGAAATCCCTCTCCTAGAATTGCAGAGACAGAGAAGGGAATTTTAAACAGTGTTGGACTCCAGAATCCCGGTGCAACGGCATTCCTCGAAAAAGAACTGGCATGGCTCCGAACCTATGACACCAAGCTGATTGCTAACCTTTGTGGCTCTACTGTGGATGACTATATTGCGGTGGCGGAGATTTTAGGAGATAAGGTGGATATGTTCGAGTTAAATATCTCCTGCCCTAATGTAAAAGAGGGAGGTATGGCTTTTGGTACCAGTGCCAAGATGATTGAGGAAATTACTCAAAAAGTCAAGGCGGTAGCAAAGGTTCCATTGATTGTCAAGCTTTCGCCAAACGTAACCGATATTGCCGAAATGGCAAGGGCGGCAGAGGCAGGCGGAGCTGACGCGATTTCTTTGATCAATACCCTGCTTGGTATGAAGATTGATATTAAAACCAGACGTCCCATTCTCCATAACAATATGGGCGGTCTGTCAGGCCCGGCGGTAAAGCCGGTGGCGGTCCGGATGGTCTATCAGGTTCGTCAGGCGGTGTCTCTCCCCATTATTGGTATGGGAGGTATTACCACCGGTGAAGATGCCATAGAATTTATGTTGGCAGGTGCCAATGCGGTGGCGGTGGGAACAGCAGGAATTGTGGATCCTTACGCATGGATTCGGGTTCGGAACGGAATTGAAAAATATCTGGACGACAATGGTATTGCAGATGTGAATGACATTGTTGGCACAGTTCAAATGAACGGAAAATAAGAAAAGGAAGGTAGATTATCATGACAAGAGACGAAATTATTGCAATGATGAAAGAGGCAGAGGTTCTTCTGGAGGGACATTTCTTGTTGACCTCCGGTCGGCACAGCGATAAGTATATGCAGTGTGCAAAGATTTTCCAGAATGCCAAGTATAGCGAGCCTTTGTGTGCAGAACTGGTAGCCCAGTATAAGGATGATAATGTAGAACTGGTTATCGGCCCGGCAATCGGTGCCATCCAGATGTCTTACGAGGTAGGAAAGCAGTTAGGTGTAAAGAACATTTTTGCCGAAAGAGAGAACGGTGCTATGACTCTGCGTCGTGGCTTTACCATCGAAAAGGGACAAAGAGTTCTGATTGTAGAGGATGTGGTAACTACCGGTGGTAGCGTTCGGGAGGTTATGGATCTGGTAAAAGAATGTGGCGGTGAAATTGTAGGTGTTGGCTCTATCGTAGACAGAACCGGTGGCAAGATTGATTTCGGTGTACCTTACCGGAGCGCATTCTCTATGGATATTACCTCATACGAGCCGGATGATTGTCCTATCTGCAAAAGCGGACTTCCTTTGGTAAAACCCGGTAGCCGGGGCACAAAATAAGATGGCTGGCGAACATAGCGGACACAGAAAGCGGTTGGATGAGAAATCCAAGTTGCTTGGTTTTGATGTTCTGGAAGAACACGAACAATTGGAGAAATTACTGTTCAACGTGATTCCGCAAGGAAATACCAACCCTCTGGCACATCAATTGTTAGATCATTGCGGTTCTTTGTATGGGGTACTTACTGCTGATCCGGAGGAACTCACCAAGGTTCCCGGTGTGGGATACCGTACCGCTCAGTTTCTTCATGATTTACTTCCCCTGCTTGGATGTGTGGAACGTTGTATGCTCCGGGAGAACGAAAAGCAGTTTCCATTTTTGGGAACAGTGGAGGAACGGGGTTCCTTTGCGAAAAGCTTGTTCTATGGTAAGTTGACGGAGTGTTGCTATATGGTTAGCTTGAATAAGAAAAAGCAAGCCTATCGGTTTGATAAAGTCTCCGAGGGAAGTGCGGATGAAACGCCTCTTTATGTGAAAGAAATTGTTAAATTGGCGCTTCGTACCGGTGCGGTAGCAGTGATGATGGTTCATAATCATCCATCCGGCAGTCTGGTTCCATCCCGATCAGATATCTCGGTAACCCAGGAACTTTTCCGAAGTCTGGATGCAGTTGGAATTTCTCTGGCAGATCACATGATTGTGTCCTGCGGTAATTATATCAGTTTAAAACAAATGGGTATTTATTAAAAAAGAAAACCGATGAAATCGGTTTTCTTTTTTTGTCCTCTTTCTGTACTAAAAATTAGAGAAAGCTCCCGTGAAATTTGACAAAACCGCATTTTTAAGGTATAATCACAAGGTAAGTGATAGAATACGCAGTAAAGGAGGAATTCCTATGCAGAAAAAAGTAATCACTGCGATTGCAGCAGGGGTGGTTCTGGTTCTGGCAACGATTCTGATTTCGGGGTTTTCCCATCAGAAAATTGTTTTTACAGACGTACCTAAAGATGCGTGGGAGGCACCTTATGTTTATGACTTGGTAGAGCGTGGCATCGTCGGCGGTTATGGAGACGGTACCTTTGGACCCAATGCACCGGTTCAGCGTTGCGAGTATGCAAAAATGCTGGTGGGCATTTCTGAAACCCCCATTAGCACCAGTGTATCTACTCCTTATGTGGATGTACCGGATTGGGAGTGGTATTTTCCTTATGTAAATAGCTCATTGTCCTATATTACCGGCTTCACCCGGGACGGAGAACTTCGGTTCGAGCCGGAGGCGAATGCTACTCGGGAAGATGTGGCAGTTGCTCTGGTAAAGGCGTTAAAGGTGAATGTTTCCAACTATAAAGACCCGTCAGGATTTCTTGAAAAGAGATTCAGCGATGTCAATACCATTTCCGCTCATAACCTGCCTTACATTGCAGCGGCAGTGGATAAGGGGTATATTACCGGAGATACCGAGGGAACTTTCCGGGGTCAGGATACCATTATCCGTGCGGAGGTAGTGGCAATTCTTTGCCGGGCATTCCCGAAATAAAAAGCTGTACGGTGTAGCCATAGGCTACACCGTTCCTTATCAATTAAAATTGGAAAAGGAGCGATGTTATGCAATACCGACTGGATCCCAAAAGCGGAAATCAACTATCTGTTCTGGGTTATGGCTGTATGCGGTTCACCCGAAGAGGAAAGAATATCGACCAAGAAAAAGCGGAAAAAGAGATGGCTTATGCCATTGAACAGGGTGTAAACTATTTTGATACAGCCTATATTTATCCCGGTAACGAGGTGGCAGTGGGGAAATTTCTTGCCAAAGGCTATCGGGACAAGGTATATCTCGCTACAAAACTTCCCCATTATTTGGTTAAGTCCCTGGAGGATGCCGATCGGATTTTCGAGGAGGAATTAGAGCGGCTTCAAACCGACCATATTGACTATTACCTGATGCATATGCTTACTGATATCAAGAGTTGGGAGCGACTTTGCGAATTAGGTATCAAGGAGTGGATCCAAAAGAGAAAAGACGCGGGACAAATCCGACAGGTAGGGTACTCCTATCACGGCGGAACCGCCGGATTTTTAGAGATTATTGATTCCTACGACTGGGATTTTTGTCAGATTCAGTTTAACTATATGGACGAGCGAACCCAGGGAGGTGTTGAGGGTCTTCGCCGGGCAGCGGAACTGGGGATTCCGGTGATTATCATGGAACCTTTAAGGGGAGGGCGGTTGGCAGGCGGCCTTCCTGAGGGGGCGAAGAAGGTGTTCAAAAAAGCAGATGAATCCAAATCTCCGGTGGAATGGGCGCTTCGTTGGATATGGAATTACCCCGAGGTAACCACAGTGCTATCTGGGATGAACGATATGACTCAAATTGAGGAGAATGTCCGGATTGCAAGCACTGCATCGGCCGGAAGTCTAACGGAGGAGGAGCTGGAAGTCTTTTCTAGGGCCAAGGAGGAGATTAACCGCACCTTGAAGGTGAACTGCACCGGATGCAGATATTGCGTTCCCTGTCCTGCCGGAGTGGATATCCCTACCTGTTTTCGGTGCTATAATGTTCGTTTCTCGGATGGATGGTTTAATGGACTTCGGGAATACTTTATGTGTACCACCCTCCGTGCTAAGAAGACCAACGCATCGCTTTGTGTCAAGTGTGGCAAGTGTGAAAGTCATTGTCCTCAGTCGATTCCCATCCGGAAGGAATTGGAAAATGTAACGAAAACCATGGAGGGAATTCCTTATAAGGTGGCGCGATTCGTGTCGAAATTGGTAAAATTCTAAAAAAGGAGAATCTATTGTATGGTTCGGTTTGCCACTGAAAAGGATATGAAGTTTTTGAAGCATGCATGGGATATCTGCTTTCATGATCCCCAGGAGTTTATTGACTGGAACTTTGCAGAAAACTTTTCCCAGGACGATACTTTGATTGCAGAGATTGAGGGTGTTTCGGCCTCTAATATGCAGCTGATTCCCCACCGGATTTCTCTTCGAGGAAGGGAATATCTCGTTAACTATGTATCCGGTGTGGCAACCCTGCCGGAATACAGGAATCGTGGTCTGGTTCGGGAACTTTTCCAGTTCGGATTTCCTGAAATGATGAAGCGAAAGCAACCCATCAGCTTGTTGGTGCCTTTCAACTATTCCTTCTATGAAAAATTTGGCTACAAACAATGCTATAATAAACGGTTTCGATACCTGGATGCTCCGCCCGAAGAGGCGTTTTGCCCCAAGATTTCCTTGGAGTTGATGGAGGATTTAAGCCGGATTTACCGTACAGAAATGGAGAAGAAAACTGGGTACGCCCTACGTTGTTTCGAGGGCTGGCGACGGATTCTGACGGATTTGCTTCGCATTTCCAAAGGACGACTCTGCTTTCATGAAACCAATGGAATCCGTGATGGATATGCCCTGATGAGTCCCGCTGCAGATGGAAATGGTTGGGAAATTCATGAGATGTTGGGAAATTGTACTCTTCCTTGTAGAGAAGAGGAAAAACCCTTTGCCATGGCACGGATTATAGATGCCAAAAGGATTCTTCAGGATTTGGCAGAGGATTTTTCGGGGCAGGTTCGGCTGAAAATCCAGGATGAACAGATTCCTATGAACAATCTCACCCTCTGCGTTGAAAATGGAATGGTTACACCCTGCCAGGAGTACGATTTCCATGTGGATATCAAGGAATTGGCAGAATTGGTATTTGGATTCAAAGAAGATATCACCGGAACTGGATTGTTTTCGAGAACAGATCTCTATTTGAATTTGATATTTTAAAAAGATGCTTCTTACCAAGAATACTCTTAAGGACAGTTTTTATCTTTCATTACAATCCCTCAGTCTTGGCTACGCCAATCCAGCTCCCTTTACACAAGGGAGCCTTTTTTCGCAGTTTATGTGGAATGCAAGGGGTTTCAAAAGGGGTGAAACCCCTTTTGTCGAATCCACACCGAAGGGGTGGAGAGAGGCGCTCGGGTGGGCGAGCGCAACTGGGCAAGGCATAGCAAACGAAATCCTTATTACTTATGAAAAGGACAGAAACACGTGTGTTTCTGTCCTTTGACTGTTCTTAAGAATACTCTTAGTACCAAACCTTTTTTTTGATTCGACAAAGGTATGACTTCTTTGACAGTATAAAAAAAGCGCCCCCGTCAATACTGGTACAAGATAGAAATTTTGTACAGACGGGGGATGGGCAGATGATCAACAAAGTGGAAATCTGTGGTGTCAACACCGCAAAGCTTCCGGTGCTGACCGAACAGGAGAAAAAGGAACTCTTTGTCAGGGTTCAGGCAGGGGATCAGGCGGCTCGGCAGGAATTCATCTACGGAAACCTTCGTTTGGTGTTAAGTATTCTCCAGCGATTCAATAACCGGGGAGAGAATGCTGATGATTTGTTCCAGATTGGTTGTATTGGATTAATTAAAGCCCTGGATAACTTTGATACCTCTCATGACGTGAAGTTTTCCACCTATGCCGTTCCTATGATTATCGGCGAAATTCGTCGGTATCTTCGGGATAACAATCCCATTCGGGTCAGTCGTTCCATCCGGGACACGGCGTATCGATCGCTGTCGGTAAAAGAGCGGATCATTGCCACTACGGGAAAAGAGCCGACGGTGGAGGAAATCGCCAAGGAGTTGCAGATTACCCCGGAGGAGGTATCTATGGCACTAGATGCTATTTTAGATCCGGTCTCTCTGCAGGAACCGGTCTACCATGATGGCACGGACGCAGTTTTTGTGATGGACCAGGTGAAGGACGAAAAGAACATTGACGATTCCTGGCTGGAAAAAATCTCGCTGAAGGAAGCTATGAAGAAACTGGGGGATCGGGAACAGTATATTTTAAATCTCCGATTCTTCGAGGGGAAAACCCAGATGGAGGTGGCGAAGGAAATCGGCATTTCTCAGGCACAGGTTTCCCGCCTGGAAAAGAATGCTCTTCAGCATATGCGAAAGCATCTGTGAAAATAGAAAGACCTGCTAAAGCTTTAGCAGGTCTGTTGCATTTTTATAAAAGATTTTCTCTAACTCTTCGTCGGAAAGACCGATGCTTTGGAGAACTTCCAGTTCCCGCTCCGGACCCCACATAGGATAGTCGGTACCAAAGAGGACAAAGTCGGTTCCAAAGAGGGATATCATTTTCTTGATTTTCTCCGGAGGAAGAGCGTAACTGCTGCTGGAACTATCCACCCAAAGGCGATAAGATTTTAAGTATTTTGCTGCATCGTCCCATTCTGACCATCCGGCATAGTGAGCACCGATGACCTGAAGCTTTGGGAAGTTGTCCAGAACGGTAGCAAGCTGCTGGGGTTTGCTATAGTTGTATCGATAATCACCAATATGAAAGAGGATGGGAATTTTTCCTGCGGCAGCCTCGTAGATGGGAAATACCTTGGGGTCATCAATGGCAAATTTCTGGAAGTCAGGATGAAGTTTAATTCCCTTAAATCCCATAGCGATAGCACGATCAATTTCTGCACCCGGGTCTTCCATATCCTGATGAAGTGCCATAAAGCCGATTAATTTGTCCGGGTAGGTTTTCATGGAGTCTGCCAAAAAGTCATTAATACGTTCTACCTGATGGGGTACTGTCGCAACGGAATGAATTAAAAACTTGGAAATTCCTGCATCTCCACCAATCCGAAGAAGGGTTTCTAAGGTGCCATCTGCTGCCATGGGGATGTCGTAAAAATCTGCAATACTCTGGACAGCAGCCTCGCTGATTTTGTGAGGATAAATATGAGTATGTGCATCAATGATGGTCATGGTTTTCGCTTCCTTTGATAATCTTTAGGTACAGTATAGCACAAAACAGCGAAAAAACAAGAAACAACTTGGACAAAATGTGGATTGTTTTTCAAAGAAAATTTTGTTATAATGAAATAGCTGATAAAAAAGAACTCATGTGTATAGGAATCAATTGTATGGATAAAAGGAGTGAAACTCATGACAGGAAAACAAAGAGCGTCTTTACGAAAGATGGCGAACACCATCCCTGCCCTTTACCAGATTGGAAAGGATGGTATTTCGGAAAATGTGATCAAGCAGTTGGATGATGCCTTGGAAGCCCGGGAACTGATTAAGATTCATGTGCTGGAGAGTGCCATGCTTACCACCCGGGAGGCGTCGGACGAATGTGCTAAGGTACTTCATGCGGAGTGCATCCAGACCATTGGCGGAAAGTTTGTCCTTTATCGGCAGTCCCGAGAAAACCCCCAGATTGTTCTGGACTAGGAGAATACCATGTTCGAGTATTTGTTGTTCGACCTGGACGGCACCCTGACCGATCCATACGAGGGGATTACCCGGTGTTTTCAGTATGCCTTAAAGGCGTTTGGAGTCGAGGAAAAACAGGAGAATTTAAAGAAGGTCATCGGGCCTCCTTTGATTGATGCGTTTATGGAATTTTATGGATTTCCCCGAGAGAAGGGTGAGCTTGCTGTTGCTAAATATCGGGAACGGTTTTCCACTGTAGGACTCTTTGAAAATGAGGTTTATCCCGGAATTCCGGAGCTGTTATCAAACCTCCAAAAGGCAGGAAAAACCATCTGTCTTGCAACTGCCAAGCCAGAAGTGTTTGCCAAACGGATTTTAGAAAAGTTCGATTTGAGTCAGTATTTTTCTGTGGTGGTCGGTGCGGAATTGAATGGTGCCAGAAATTATAAAAAAGACGTGATTGCCGAGGTGCTTCGGCAACTGGACAATCCTCCGTTGGAAACAGTCTTGATGATTGGTGATCGAAAACAGGATATTGAGGGAGCCAAAGTCTGTCATGTGGCATCTCTTGGAGTTCGGTTTGGTTATGCCGAACCAGGGGAGTTGGAGGAGGCAGGCTGTACCCGGTATGCCGGAACAGTGGCGGAGTTGCAGGAGTATTTGTTGTCCCATTAAATTTCCCCTAGGGTGATTCGGATGCCTTTGGTCAAAAGAGCGTCTATAATTTGACTTTCGGTTAGGGTTTTGATGGGAGTTTGGGTTTTGTCTAAAACCTGAACGGTGTAGTATTTGTGGTAGGAAAGCTTGCGGAGGAGTTTCCGGGCAGGAAAGTCCTGGTAAGCGGATAAAAGGCTGGTGCAGGTAAAGACATCCTGTGCTGGCTTTTCTTTGTAGTAGAGCAGCTCTCGCAGTGCCTGGTGGGTGATGCTGCGGTCTTCGCATACTAGATTTCCTAGAAGAAATATGCCAATCAAAACCAGGGAAAACTGAAAGGAAGAGGTTAGAAGCAGGTAGATGGAAATTCCAAGCAAGGCGATAACAAAAACTTTGCTGATTCGGGCGACGGTCTGCCAGGCGGAAATGGCATCGGAGCCTAAAGTCAACAATGCCCGAAGAACCCGCCCACCATCCAAGGGCAGACAGGGGAGAAGGTTCAAAAACCCTAAGGAGAAGGAAGAGAGCATGGCGTATCGGAGTAAATCGGAGGGGAATGGAAGTAAAAGAGCCCGGAAGAAAAATCCTAGGATAAGACTGAAGAGAGGTCCGGCAAGGGAAACAAGAATTTCTTTCCCGGGGGATTGGATGATGGGGTCTTTTAGTCTGGCACAGACGCCAAAGGGAAGGAGGGCTATGCCGGAAAATGAAATGCCAAGATGGAATCCCATCCAAAGGTGGGCGCTCTCATGAAGAAGTGCCAGGCCCCAACTGATAGCAAAGAGGGGAAGGTAGTTCCCAAAGTAGGCGGCGAGAAATAATAATGGGAGGAGCAGATGGATGCGGAGATGCTTTCCAAGGGAGAACTCCCATGTGCGGATGAATGGAATCTTCATTATGGTAGCGGTATCCTTTCTTTGACCCAATCGGTCAGTTTCTGGGCGGGAAATGTATATTCATGCCGTAGAGCTCTCCCCAGAGCATCAGCACAGTTGTTCAGTTGTGAAACAGGAAGTGCGTGCATCAAAAAGAAGAAAATTCCAAAGACCAGAGATGCAATTGCCTGCTTAAAAAATAGTCGAATAGGTTTTGGATAGGAGCGAGATTCTTTTTTTTGTCCTGTTTTCCCTTGGTAGGATTTCGCCATGAAAACAACTTCTTTCTTCTAAAAATGTTTTATTGGTAATATTTATGGGACGAACTCTAAGTTTATGCTTGTAACTTTCTGAAAAATGGTGTATGATAAGAGATAAAGAATTGTGGCATGGGAGGTTCGACATGTATCGTGCAAAACTGGAACAATGCTTAAAGCGGGTGCAAAAGCCTGCCCGTTATATTGGAAATGAATTTAATAGTGTCCATAAGGAATGGACCAAAGATATGGTCAGTGTGGCGTTCTGCTTTCCTGATGTGTATGAGGTAGGAATGTCCCATTTGGGCATGAAGATTCTCTATCATATGCTCAACGATAGAGAGGATACCGTCTGTGAGCGGGTATTTGCCCCCTGGGACGATATGGAACAGGAACTTCGGAAAGAGGGGATTCCTCTTTTATCTATGGAGAGCTGTATACCGGTTCGGGACTTTGATCTGGTGGGTTTTACGCTCCAATATGAAATGAGCTATTCTAATATTGTGAATATGTTGGATCTAGCAGGAATTCCCCTTCGCACCAAGGATAGAAAGAGGGAGGATCCCTTTGTCCATTGCGGTGGACCCTGTGCTTATCATGCAGAGCCCTTGGCTGATCTGGTAGACTTCTTTATCCTAGGTGAGGGGGAGGAGGTCAACGGAGAAATTGTTGAAGTCTACAAAGCCTGGAGAGATAGTGGAAAGCCTCGGGAAGACTATCTTTTGGAGATAGCAAAAATTCAGGGTGTTTATGTTCCCTCTTTCTATGACGTAACCTACCATGAGGACAATACCATCCAATCCTTTGAACCTAATCGGGAGGGGATTCCCAAGCAGGTGAAAAAGAGAATTGTCAAGGATATGGACAACACCTATATCCCGGAAAAGTTGATTGTTCCTTTCATGGAAACGGTGCATGACCGGATTATGTTAGAGTTGTTCCGTGGCTGTATCCGTGGTTGTCGGTTCTGTCAGGCAGGATATATCTATCGGCCTGTCCGGGAGCGTTCTGTGGATAAACTGCTGGAAGTTGCCGAGCATTCCATTGCCAACACCGGTTACGAGGAGATGTCTATGACATCCTTGAGTACCAGTGATTATACGAAACTATTCGAGTTGACCGATGGTCTTCTGGCGCTGACTGTAGATAAGAAAATCAGTCTGTCCCTGCCTTCTCTTCGGGTAGATAACTTTTCTATGGAACTGATGGAAAAGGTACAAAAGGTAAAGAAGAGCGGTCTTACCTTCGCTCCGGAGGCAGGAACCCAGCGTCTTCGTGATGTGATTAACAAAAATGTTCTGGAAGAGGATTTGATGCGGACAGCGAAGATTGCTTTTTCCGGCGGTTATAACCGGATTAAGTTGTATTTCATGCTGGGACTTCCCACCGAGACAGAAACTGATGTCCTAGGGATTGGGGAACTTGCCCAAAAGGTGATTGACGCCTTTTATGAGATCCCCAAGGAAGAACGAAAAGGACGGAGTGTTTCGGTTACTGTCAGTACCTCCTTTTTTGTGCCAAAGCCTTTTACTCCCTTTCAATGGGAACCCCAGAATAAGATTTCCGAGATGGAAGATAAGGCGAGAATGCTGAAGGAATCCATCACCAACAAGAAGATTGTCTATAACTGGCACAACAGTGATGTAAGCTTTTTGGAGGAGGTTTTTGCCAAGGGTGATCGGAGGCTTGGCGAGGTGTTGATTACAGCTCAGAAATTGGGATGTAAGTTTGATGGATGGACCGACTTTTTTGACTACGAAAAGTGGATGGAAGCTTTCCGGATTTGTGATATTGATCCGGCGTTTTATGCTCTCCGGCGGATGGATCTGGATGAGATTCTTCCCTGGGATTATGCCGATATCGGCGTGAGTAAGGAGTTCCTGAAGAAGGAATACAAAAAGGCGTATCGTGGTGAAACCACCCCATCTTGTCGAGAAAAATGCAGCGGTTGCGGTGCAACCCAGTTTGGGGGAGGTGTTTGCTTTGAGTAAATGGCGCGTTGTCTTTTCCAAGACTGGAATGGGAAAGTATATCTCTCATCTGGATTTGCTCCGTTGTTTTACTCGTGCTATTCAGCGAAGCGGACTTCCGGTGGTCTATTCCCAGGGATTTAATCCCCATCAAAAGATGACCTTTTCTCTGCCTTTGCCCATTGGTGTAACCAGTGAATGTGAAACCGTGGATATTCAGTTTGAAGATGGGCTAAGTCCTGCAGAGATTCAGGAGAAACTCAATAAAAATCTGCCCATGGACATGAAAGTTCTGGCGGTTCACGAACCGACGGTAAAGGCTGCCGATATTGTTTCGGCAGAATATCGGATGCATGGATTGACAGAGAATCGGGCAGAGGAGAAGAAGTTGAGGCAGTTTTTTGGTTCCGGGGAGATTTTGGTTACCAAAAAGACTAAGAAAAAAGGCGAAAAACAGATTAACCTGATGGAGTATCTTCGTGCTTGGGAGCTGGAGGAATTTCATTTGGAGGGCTTTACCCTTCGGGTGGTGCTGGATGCTGGCGGAGAGCGGAATTTAAAGCCGGATATTTTAGCATTTGCCATCAATGAATTCTTGCCGGAATGTAAGATTTCCGATTGGGAAATCCACCGGACAAAAATTTTCTGCAAGGACGAAAAAGGAATACAGAAGCTCTTTGATTAACCAAAAGGCGGACATATTTGTCCGTCTTTTTTCATAGAGTAAACCAAAGGAGGTGGCAAAATGCCTTTGGATGTTGGGAGTATCTTTCTCTACCTTGTTGGTTTTTTTCTTCTCTACTTATGTTGCTGGATTTTCTTAAAGCCTATCAAATGGCTGCTTCGGTTAGGAATAGCAGTTCTTCTGGGCGGCGGTGTTGTTGCCCTTTGGAATCTGGTGGGAAGTGGCATAGGGCTATCCTTAAATCTCAATCCTCTGACCGCAATGTTTGCAGGGGTTTTAGGGATTCCGGGGATGATTTTGATCGGAATTTTGAGCAATATTTTGTAAACATGGCAGAATTACCAAAAATCGACGGAAAAAACCATGGTTTTTCCATGGGGAAATCCGTCGATTTTCTTTGGTTTTTCCTTGACAAAATAAGGGTTTCCCGTTACAATGTAAGATGGTATAAAAATTTTTCCAAGGATCATAGATTCTGGCAGAATGGAGCGATAAAATTGAGCATACAACGCTTGTTTGTAGAAAAGAAAAAAGGCTTCGATGTAGAAGCTAAGGCAATGTGCCATGACCTGAAAGAAAATTTAGGATTAAAAGGTTTAACCGGTGTCCGGATGATCAACCGCTATGATGTGGAAGGTCTTACTGACGCGGAACTGGAATTGGCCAAGGATACCGTCTTTGCAGAACCTCAGGTGGATACCCTTGTGATGGAGAGGCTGGAGATTCCGGAGGGCAAGTGCTTTGCCATGGAATACCTGCCCGGACAGTTTGACCAGAGAGCAGACAGTGCGGCCCAGTGTGTCCAGATTATGACCGGGGGTGAGAAACCCATTGTTCGTACTGCAAAGATTGTGGTGCTTTTGGGTGATGTCAGCGAGGAGGAACTCCATGCGGCAGAGAATTACTGTGTCAATCCGGTAGAATCCCGCTTAGCAAGTTTTGATAAGCCGGAAACCTTAAAGGACAAGCTGGAAGCACCGGCTGATGTTAAGGTTTTAGATGGTTTTATCGATCTTGATGAAGCAGGTCTTGCGGCGTTCTTGAAAGAGCTTGGACTTGCCATGGATTTGGATGATGTGAAGTTCTGTCAGGAATACTTCAAGAATACAGAGAAGAGAAATCCCACCATTACCGAGGTGCGGATGATTGATACTTATTGGTCCGATCATTGCCGGCACACGACCTTCTCCACCATTTTGGATAACGTGGAGATTGAGGACAAGTTTGTGAAGAAGGCATACGACACCTATCTGGATGGTCGGAAGGTTGTTTACGGAGACAGAAAGAAGAATATTTGCCTGATGGATATTGCCACCATGGCAGTGAAGGAACTGAAAAAGCAGGGGGTTCTTACCGCTTTGGATGAATCCGAGGAGATTAATGCCTGCTCCATCAATGTAAAAGTGGAGATGGAGGATGGAACAAACGAGGATTGGCTTGTGATGTTCAAGAACGAAACCCACAACCACCCCACCGAGATTGAACCTTTTGGTGGTGCGGCAACCTGTCTTGGCGGTGCCATTCGTGATCCCCTGTCCGGACGTTCTTATGTCTATCAGGCAATGCGTGTTACCGGTTCCGGCGACCCCCGTGCAACCTTAAAGGACACCATGCACGGAAAACTTCCTCAGCGGAAGATTACGGTTGGTGCAGCACAAGGTTACAGCTCTTATGGTAACCAGATTGGTCTTGCAACCGGTCAGGTAGCCGAGATTTATGATCAGGGTTACATTGCCAAGAGAATGGAGATCGGTGCAGTAATCGCAGCGGCACCCAAGGAAAATGTGATCCGTGAAGTCCCCGAAGCTGGAGATGTTGTGATTCTCCTTGGCGGCATGACGGGAAGAGATGGTTGCGGCGGTGCAACCGGTTCTTCCAAGGCACATGATGATTCCTCGTTAGAATCCTGTGGTGCTGAAGTACAGAAGGGTAATGCTCCTGTTGAGAGAAAATTACAAAGACTCTTCCGGAAGAAAGAAGTTACCACCCTGATCCGGCGTTGTAACGACTTTGGTGCAGGCGGCGTGTCTGTTGCTATTGGCGAGTTGGCGGATGGTCTTACCATTAACTTAGATAAGGTTCCCAAGAAGTACGAAGGTCTGGATGGAACCGAGCTTGCCATCTCCGAATCCCAGGAGAGAATGGCAGTGGTTGTCCGTGCCAAAGATGTGGACAGGTTCATCGAGGAAGCGGACAAGGAGAACCTGGAGGCAGTTGTAGTTGCAGAAGTAACCGATACCAACCGTCTTGAGATGGCATGGCGGGGTACCACCATTTGCGATATCAGTCGGGATTTCCTGAATACCAACGGGGCAGAAAAGCATAACGACGTTTATGTTCCTGCCGGAAAGTATAGTGCAGAACTCTTCCGCCATATTCCCGAGGGAAAGAATTGGTCGGAGAAACTCCATAATTTGTTGGGTGATTTGAATATCGCATCCCAGAAGGGACTGGTGGAGCGGTTTGATAGCACCATCGGCGCAGGTTCTGTCTTCATGCCCTATGGTGGTAAGTATCAACTGACTCCTCAGCAGAACATGGTGGCAAAGATTCCTGCCATCCATAAGGAAACCAATACCGCAACCGTCATGAGTTACGGTTATAATCCTAAAATTTCTAAGGCGAATCCTTACCTGGGTGCCCTTTATGCAGTAGTGGACTCTGTTACTAAGGCTGTTTGTGCCGGAGCAGACTATAAGGATATCTACCTGACCTTCCAGGAATACTTTGAGCGGTTGGGCAGCGATCCCAAGCGTTGGGGTAAGCCTCTTGCGGCACTCCTTGGCGGTTATACCGCACAGAAAGAGTTGGGTATTGCGGCAATTGGCGGTAAGGACAGTATGTCCGGCTCCTTCAATGAGATTGACGTTCCTCCCACTCTGACATCGTTTGCAGTGGCTCCTATCTCTGCCAAGACCGCAAACTCCGGTGAGTTCAAGGGTGCTAACAATCTGGTATTCTGGTTGAAACCGAAATATGATGAAAACAAAATGCCTGACTTTGAGAGTCTGAAGGCACTCTATGGCATGGTTTGTGCTATGATTAACGACACCAGCATTGGATTGATTCAATCTGCGTGGGCAGTAGGCGCCGGCGGTGTGATGGAAGCCATCTGTAAGATGGGCTTTGGTAACAAGATTGGGTTTGAGTTTACTGATTGTTGCGATAAGACTCCCCTCTTTGATGCGGCTTATGGTAGTATCATTTTGGAAGTCAAGGGACTTGGTGCAAACTGCTTCAGCAATGAGTTTGTTGAGGCTGTAAAGCTGGGTCATACCACCGATGATGGGAAAATTACCATCGAGGGTGAGGAAATTGAGTTGGATAGTCTGATTTCTGCATGGCAGAAGCCCTTGGAGGAAGTCTTTGCAACAGATGCGAAATGCGAAGACGTTGGTATGAAGACCTTTGCTTATGGCGAGAGAGTGAATATTAAACCCTCTCAGTCTTATGCAAAACCCAGAATCTTTATCCCGGCATTCCCAGGTACCAACTGTGAGTACGACTCTGCCCGCGCCTTTGAGCGTGCTGGTGGCGTTGCTGATGTACAGATTTTCAAGAATCTGAAAGCTGAGCATATTGAGGATTCTATCAATCGTTTTGTGGATTCCATCAACCAGGCACAGATTGTCATGCTCCCCGGCGGATTCTCCGGCGGTGATGAGCCGGATGGTTCCGGTAAGTTCATTAAGGCGGCATTTGAGAACGAGCGGGTGAAAGAGGCAGTGATGGAACTCCTCTACAAGAGAGATGGTTTGATGCTGGGTATCTGTAATGGTTTCCAGGCTTTGATTAAGCTTGGTCTGGTTCCCTATGGCGAAATCCGTAAGGCGGAAAGCGACGGTCCTACCTTGACCTTTAATACTATCGGTCGCCACGTTTCCCAGATTGTTTCTACCCGAATTTCTTCTGTGAAGTCCCCCTGGTTCAGCGGTGTAGAGTTGGGTGATATTCACCAGATTGCAGTATCTCACGGCGAAGGCCGTTTCGTAGCAAGTCCCGAAACCATTGCAGAGATGGAGAAGAATGGGCAGATTGCTACCCAGTATGTAGACTTAAATGGCAATCCGACCTACGATATGCCCTATAACCCCAATGGCTCTTACTATGCCATCGAGGGTATCACCAGTGTGGATGGTCGTGTCTTAGGTAAGATGGGACACTCCGAGCGGTTCAAGACCGACGTGTTCAAGAACATCCCCGGCGAGAAAGATCAGAAGATCTTTGCTTCGGGTGTGAAGTACTTTAAATAAGTAAGACCGGACGCATATCCAGAAGGGGTGTGCGTCAGGCTCTTTTGTAAGGTGGTGGCATCACTGTGGAGAAAATAGCGAGTTTTACGGTAGATCATCGAAAAATTACCGAAGGGGTCTATATATCCCGGATTGACGGAGATGTAGTAACCTACGATTTGCGGATGCGAAAACCCAATACTGGAGATGTACTGGATAATGGAACGATGCACTCCCTAGAGCATCTGTTTGCAACCATGGTTCGCAACAGTACGCTTTCGGATCGGGTAATTTACTTTGGTCCCATGGGTTGCCAAACAGGGTTTTATCTCCTGATGCGGAACCAAAACCATCAGGAAAATCTTGATTTGATTAAAAAGACCTTGGAACAGATTATCTGTTACCGGGGCGAAATGCCGGGTAATAGTGAAATCGAATGTGGAAACTACCGAAACCTTGATGTTGCCCTTGCTAGAATTGAGACAGAGGGATACTACGGAAAAATCAAGGATTGGACGGTAGAGAAGATGAAGTACCAGGAATAAGTATTTTAATGCAACAGTAAAATTTTAAATCGAAAGGAAGATAAATTATGGCACAGGTTGCAATCGTCATGGGTAGCAATTCCGACCTTCCCGTGGTAAAAGGTGCAATGGAGAAGCTTAGAAAGTTTGGGGTAGAGTTTGAGGCACATGTGATTTCGGCTCACCGTACCCCCTATCAGGCAGAGGAGTTTGCAAAGTCTGCCAAGGAGAAAGGTGTGAAGGTCATCATTGCGGCGGCAGGCAAAGCAGCACATTTGGGCGGTGTTATTGCGGCATATACAACCCTTCCGGTAATTGCACTTCCCATTCAAACATCTCTCATGGGCGGTTTGGATTCCCTGCTTTCTATGGTGCAGATGCCCTCGGGAATTCCGGTGGCAACGGTTGCAGTGAATGGTGCTGATAACGCCGGAATCCTGGCAGTACAGATGCTGGCACTGTCCGATCCGGACCTTTCTGAAAAGTTAGAACAGTTCAAGGAAGACATGGTAGCAGAGGTTATGAAGAAAGACCAGATGCTCCAGGACGAATTGAATCAATTATAATCACAGGAGGAATTAACATGAGTCAGGCTTACAAAAATGCAGGTGTAGATGTAGAGGCAGGTTACAAGGCGGTCGAGTTGATGAAGGAGCACGTCAAGAGAACCAATATCGAGGGCGTTCTCTCTGGCATTGGTGGATTTGGCGGTCTTTTTGAGATTGGTACAGGCTATCAGAATCCGGTTTTAGTTGCCGGTACCGATGGTGTTGGTACCAAGCTAAAGCTTGCTTTCTTAATGGACAAACATGATACCGTGGGACAGGACTGTGTGGCAATGTGTGTCAATGATATTGCTTGTGGCGGTGCAAAACCTCTGTTCTTCCTGGATTATATCGCAGTAGGTAAAAATGTTCCAGAGCGTGTGGCCGATGTAGTAAAGGGTGTGGCAGATGGCTGTGTTCAGGCTGGTTGTGCTTTGATCGGTGGTGAAACAGCAGAAATGCCAGGGTTCTATCCGGAAGATGAATACGATTTGGCTGGCTTTTCTGTTGGTATCGTGGATAAGGATAAGATTATTGACGGTTCTAAACTGGAAGCCGGAAATGTAATTGTTGGTATCCAGTCCTCCGGTGTTCATTCCAACGGCTATTCCTTGGTTCGTAAGGTGTTTAACATTAACGATAGCGAGGAATGTGTGAAAAGACTTCACACATACAGTGATGAACTGGGTATGATGGTTGGCGAAGCCCTGCTGACTCCGACCAAAATTTATGTAAAACCGCTCCTTGCAACCATGAAGGAAGTGGATGTTAAGGCAGTTTCTCATATTACCGGCGGCGGATTTTACGAGAATATTCCCCGGATGCTGAAAGAGGGAACAATAGCTCGTATTTCCAAGAATAGCTTTGAGGTCCTGCCCATCTTCAACATGATTCAGAAACTGGGGGATGTATCCGAAAAGGATATGTTCAACACCTATAACATGGGTATTGGTATGATGGTGGCGGTACCTGCTGATCAGGCAGATAAAGCGGTTGAAATTCTGAACGCATCTGGCGAAAAGGCTTCCGTCATTGGTGAGATTGTTGCCGGTGAAAAGGGAGTGGATATATGCTAAGAATCGGTGTATTGGTATCCGGCGGCGGCACCAATCTGCAAGCCCTACTTGATGCTGAGAAAAGCGGTATCATTAAAAGTGGTAAGATTGTTACCGTAGTCAGCAACAAAGAAGGCGTCTATGCCTTAGAGCGTGCTGAAAAAGCCGGAATTGATCATAAAGTAATCACGAAAAAGTCCTGCGGTGGTGATAGTCTGGCATTTAATAAGGCCATCTGCGAGTATATGCAGGAAAAACAGGTGGATATTATTGTTCTGGCAGGATTTTTGGCTATCCTAGAAGGCGAGTTGCTGGATACCTACAAGGATAAGATCATCAATATTCACCCGTCCCTGATTCCTTCTTTTTGCGGGGATGGATTTTATGGATTGAAGGTGCATCAGGCGGCATTGGATTACGGTGTCAAGGTAACCGGAGCCACCGTACATTTTGTAAATGAGATTACCGACGGTGGCAGAATTATTCTGCAAAAGGCGGTAGAGATTCAGGATGGAGATACTGCCGAGATTCTGCAACAGCGGGTTATGGAAGAGGCGGAGTGGAAGATTCTGCCCCAGGCCGTAGAGCTGGTATGTAGCGGACAAGTGAAATAAGGAGGAGCAATATGAAAATCAATCTGTATGAAGAATTAAAACAAAATAACTATCCCGGAAGAGGGATTGTCCTGGGTAAGTCTAAGGATGGTAAGTCTGCTGTAGCAGCATATTTTATCATGGGCAGAAGCGTGAATAGCCGGAACAGGGTATTCGTTGAGGACGGTCAGGGTATCCGGACTCAGGCTTTTGATCCCTCTAAGTTGGAAGATCCCCATCTGATTATCTATGCACCGGTTCGAGTACTGGGCAACAAAACCATTGTAACCAACGGCGACCAGACCGATACCATCTATGATTTGATGAATCAGCAGATGACCTTTGAGCAGGCACTGCGCACCCGGGAATTTGAGGATGATGCTCCTAACTATACCCCTAGAATTTCCGGCATCATCAAGATTTCGGATGGAGATTTCAATTATGCACTCTCTATTTTAAAGAGTGCGGATGGCGATCCGTCCTCCTGTTTGCGTCATACCTTCACCTATAACAATGCAAGAGCAGGTGAAGGACATTTCATCCATACCTACCAGGGTGATGGCAGTCCCCTGCCTTCGTTCCATGGGGAGCCTAAGACTGTGGAAATCCCCAACGATCTGGAAGAGTTTGCGGCAAATCTTTGGGAGAGCTTGAACGAAGAAAACAAAGTTTCCCTCTTTGTCCGGTATATTAATTTAGAAACCGGCGAGGTAAACTCCAAGATTATCAATAAGAATCAGTAATTCATACGAAAGGGCGATTACAATGAAAGAAATGGAATTAAAATACGGCTGTAACCCCAACCAAAAACCGTCTAAGGTATTTATGGCAGAGGGAGAACTTCCCTTTACTGTCCTTTGCGGAAAGCCGGGGTATATTAACTTGCTGGATGCACTCAATGGCTGGCAGTTGGTGAAAGAATTAAAGGCTGCAACCGGAATTCCGGCGGCAACCTCCTTTAAGCATGTATCTCCTGCCGGTGCTGCAGTGGGACTTCCTTTGTCCGATACCTTAAAGAAGATTTACTTTGTGGATGACAGTATTGAATTAACTCCCCTTGCCAATGCCTATGCAAGAGCAAGAGGTGCGGACCGGATGTCCTCATTTGGCGATTTTATTGCACTTTCTGATGTTTGCGACAAGGCAACAGCACAACTGATTGCCAAGGAAGTATCCGATGGTGTCATTGCTCCTGGTTATACCGAGGAGGCACTCACCATCTTAAAGGGTAAAAGAAACGGCAACTATAATGTGATTCAGATTGATCCTGATTATGTTCCGGCTCCCATCGAACATAAGGACGTCTTTGGTGTTACCTTTGAACAGGGTAGAAACGAACTCAAAATTGACGAAGAACTTCTCTCCAATGTTGTAACCGAAAATAAGGAAATGACCGCAGAGCAAAAGCGGGACTTGATGATTTCCTTGATTACGTTGAAGTACACCCAGTCTAACAGCGTCTGCTATGTGAAGGACGGTCAGGCAATTGGTATTGGTGCGGGACAGCAGTCCAGAATCCATTGTACCAGACTTGCCGGAAATAAGGCAGATATTTGGTGGCTTCGTCAGGCTCCTCAGGTATTGAATCTCCAGTTTGTGGATGGGATCAAGCGTGCTGACAGAGATAACGCCATTGATGTATATATCTCCGATGAATATATGGACGTTTTGGCGGACGGTGTATGGGAAAAGACCTTCAAGGTGAAGCCTCCTGTATTTACTAAGGAAGAACAGAAAGCATGGCTGGAGCAAAATACCGACGTAGCGCTGGGGTCTGATGCATTCTTCCCCTTTGGCGACAATATCGAAAGAGCAAAGAAGTCCGGTGTTACTGTGATTGCCCAGCCCGGTGGTAGTATCCGTGATGATAACGTGATTGAAACCTGCAATAAGTACGGTATGGCAATGGCATTTACCGGAATTCGTCTGTTCCATCATTAATATCGTTTGGAACCAAAGACAAGGAAGGAGAATGGACCAATGAATATTTACAAATTATCTGAGCTCTCAGAAGAGAAAAAGCAGTTTATCATGAAGCGTGCCGAAACCGACATTTCTGAGCATATGAAGTTGGCGACCGAGGTATCCAATGATATCCGTGTGCGCGGCGATGAGGCGGTTTTGGAGTATACTGCAAAATTTGATAAGGTAACCCTGACGCAGGACCAAATCAAGGTAAAGCCTGAGGAGATTGAAGCAGGCTATGAAAGACTGGATGCAGAAACAAGAGAAGCAATCGCTTACGCCTATAAGAACATTCATAACTTCCATGAAAAACAGCTCCCAGAGGAGATGTGGTTCACCGAGGTAGATAAGGGTCTTATGGTAGGTGAAAAGACAACTCCCATCGTGGATGTCTGTTTATATGTACCCCGTGGTAAGGGAAGCTTCCCCTCTGTTTTGCTGATGCTGGGTGTTCCGGCAAAGGTTGCAGGGGTTGAGAAGATTGTCGTTGTAACCCCTCCCAACGAAAAGGGCGAGGTGGACGATGCCATTTTGGCTGCCGCGAAGATTATTGGCATCACTGAGATTTACAAGGTGGGCGGTATTCAGGCGGTAGCATCTGTTGCTTTCGGAACGGAAACCATCCCCAAATGCCACAAAATTATCGGTCCTGGCAACTCCTATGCAACAGCGGCAAAGAGAGTGCTGGCAAATTACATTGATGCGGGTCTTCCTGCAGGTCCCAGTGAGTGTATCATTCTGGCAGATGAAAAAGCAGATCCTGAAAAGGTAGCCCTTGACTGGATGATTGAGGCGGAACATGGTCCCGACTCGGCGGCACTTTTGGTTACCCATTGTCCTGAACTGGTGGAAAAAGCGGCAAAGATTGTAGAGCGTCAGCTTACCAAAATTTCGGATAAGCGTCGGGAATTTGTTACCACCAACTTTAACACCTATGGCGGTGCGATAATTACGGATAGCCTGGAAGAAAGCATTGACTTTGTCAACGATTACGCACCGGAACACATGGAAGTCATGACCGAAAAGCCTTTCGAGATTCTCCCCAAAATCAAGAACGCCGGTGAGATTCTGCTTGGGGATTATACTCCGGTTACTCTTTGTAACTTTGTGCTGGGTCCCAATGCCATTCTGCCTACCGGACAGTTTGCAAAGACTTACTCCAGTGTATCCGTTTTTGACTTCTTGAAGCGGTCTTCTGTTGGTTATGCATCCAAGGCGGGCTTTGAGATGGTACGGGATTACGCATACCGGTTTGCTACCGTGGAGGGTTTTGACACCCACGGCTTAGCGGTGAAAGAAAGAAAATAAAAGGAGCTGATTTTGATGAAAAACAAAATCACAGTTACGAGAAAGACCACCGAATCCTCCATCCGGGTTACCATCGAAAAGAGCGCATTAAAGCCGGATTATCGGTCAAAAATCAAGACGCCCCTGCCTTTTCTCAATCACATGATTGAGCATATTGCATGGCGTGCTGCCCTCAATATCGAGATTGATATGTCCCTGGATGAGTTCCAGCTGGATCATTTAGTAACCGAGGATGTTTCCATGACCTTGGGACGTGCAGTGGGTGAGTTTGTAAAACTAAATGGCCCCTCCGGTTACGGCTTTGGTACCGGTATCATTGACGAAGCAAAGGCGGAAGCGGTAATTTCCTTTGAGGATCGTTCTTATTTGGATTTTTCTTCTCAGGTGGAGTACGATGAGATGGTAGAGGGAATGCCTGCGGAGGAATTGATTACGTTCTTGGATGGCTTTGCTCAGGGAGCAAGATGTACGCTCCATATTGATATCTTAAAGGGTAAGAACGGCCACCATATTTGGGAGGCTACTTATCGTGCCTTTGGTATCGCCTTGGGACAGGCATTGGCGGTGGACGAAAGCCGGAAAGGGCTAACCTCTGGTGTTGCAGGAAAGGTTACTTATGAAGTTACAGCGGAATAATATCGAAACGATTATCTTTGACATGGATGGTGTCATTACCAGTGAATTTCTATACTGGGATACTGCCGCTCTCACCGTCTATGAACTTCTTTATAGCCATGAGTTCTACGGAAATCGAGAGATTGACCGAGAATGGTGCCGGAAGAATGTTCGGGAAGTATTCAATACCATCTTTTGTCATGGCAAGACGGTCCAGGCAGTAAAACGTCTTGGTGTGAATACTAACTGGGATTTGGCATACCTTGTTTTTGCAGTTTCCAAGCATCTGGAACCCGAGATTCCGGACTTTGACAGCTGGCACTTTGATTCAGTTTGTATGTTCATGGAGAATGTTGCGGTTCAGCCTCCCAAACTCTATGAGAATATGGAGGGACTTCTCTCCTTGGCAATTCCGGGAGAGGAAGGATGCTATCGGCGTGGCACCGGAACGCTTTGGAATCAGGTTTTGACCTGTTTCCAGCGATGGTTTCATGGTGATGGGGTGGTGGAAGGACTCAAAACCGATGAAGAACCTATTGTTTCTTTGTCTGAGATTCAATCTACTTTATCTGCCTTGAAAACCGCCGGATTCCGCCTTGGAATCGGTACTGGAAGACCCCGGGAGGAAATTTTATTTCCTTTGCAAATGTGGAATCTTCTCGGTTATTTCAAGCCGGAATGTATCGCAACTTATGACGAGGTACTCTCGGCAGAGGAGTCCTTGGAAATGAAAAATAAGCTTGCCAAACCCCATCCCTTTGTGTTCCAAAAAGCGGCATTCGGTTCAAGCTATTCTGATAGTGAGATTGTAAATGGTGTGATGTCTAAAGAATTGGCAAGTCGTTGCCTGGTAGTTGGGGATGCCCCCAGCGACTTCTTGGCGGCGAGAATGGGAGGGTTTCCCTTCTGTGCAGTGCTAACCGGTGTTGCAGGGCAAGCTGCCCGTGGTTACTTTGAGGAAAATAAGGCAGAAATGGTACTGGATTCTGTACTGGATTTGAGGGAGGAATCATGAAGAAGATACCATTGACACTGCCTCTCACCCATGAGGTAGCAAAAACACTCCGCGCAGGGGATAATGTGTTGATTTCCGGGGAGATTTATACCGCCCGGGATGCGGCACATAAACGGATGATAGAAACCTTGGAACGGGGCGAGGAGTTGCCCTTTGATATCCGGGATCAGGTAATCTATTATGCCGGACCGACTCCGGCAAAACCCGGACAGGTGATTGGTTCTTGCGGACCTACCACCAGCGGAAGAATGGATGCCTATGCTCCCAAGCTGATCGAACTGGGATTGACCGGAATGATTGGGAAAGGGATGCGAACCAAGGATGTGATGGATGCGATTCAAAACTATGGTGCAGTTTACTTTGGTGCCATTGGCGGTGCCGGAGCCTTGATCGCCAAATCGGTGGTAGAGGCAGAAGTGGTTGCCTACGAGGATTTGGGAACCGAAGCCATTCGGAAACTCACCGTAAAGGATTTCCCAGCTATTGTTATTGCGGATTGTTACGGAAATAATTTATACGAGAGATAGGATCGGAAAGAAAAAGGAGATGTGAATTTTTCACATCTCCTTTTCGCTTGTATAAAAGCAATCTTGATCCCATTTTATCACATTGGTGTCAATGTATTCCCAGATTTTGAGATAGTCTTTCTCACCACGAATTATGTGGTCGTGAAAGGAACGTTGCCAGATATTTTTGCCACATTCTCTGTTGCAAAATCGTTTGAAAGTTGATATAAATTTTGCAGTAATTGAATTTGTAGGGGACGGCGTCCTCGACGTCCCGTAGGGAGCATCGTTTTGTTCTGTAATTACTAATATGATATGTATGTGATTTGGCATAATGACATACTTATCAATGGAAATATAATCGTAGAATTCATTCATTTGGTTGATATATTTTTCGGCAATAAAACCATATGGGGTTAGAATATTTTGCGGGACGTCGAGGACGCCGTCCCCTACGATTATTTTCGATAATAATTTCATTTTCCCTTTGGTACATATCGTAACAAAATATGCACCCGGTGAGGAATAATCAAATTCCTTTAATCGTGTTGGTTTTCGTTTTGGCAGGTCCATTATTTCACTTTGCTATTTTCCAGGGCGAATTCCAGTAAAATATTAATTAGTTCATTTCTTGATCTATTTGTTTCTTCTGACAGTTTATTTAACTTATTGACAGTATCTTCTTTTATACGGACGGAAAAGGTTTTGTATCCGTCTTCACCTTTTAAGGTTCTTTTATTAATAATCAGTTTATCTTCCATAACATTTCACCTCACATATATTATATGTTGACAAAAGTTATAAATATATGTTATATTATATAACATAAAAGGTAACATGTTCATGGAGGGTAAAACAGATGAAAGAGAGAATGCAAGGATTTATTGCGGGGATTCTGCTGGTGGTAATTGTAGCAAGCGGAGTGGTATTTGCTCAGCAAATCAACAAAACTGCGGAACTTTGCTATAGCAACATTAAGGTTATCATTGACGGAGAAGAACTGCTTCCACGGGATGTAGAAGGTAATGTGGTAGAACCTTTTACCATGGATGGAACCACTTATTTGCCGGTTCGTGCCATTGCCAATGCCTTTGGGAAAGAGGTCGGTTGGGATGAAGTGAGTCAAAGTGTTTATATCAATTCTCCCCAAGGATATGCAGAGGAATATCACACGATAGAGGTTTACCGGACGCCAAGCGGAAAGAGGTATCATCTGGATTCCGATTGCGGAGGAACAAATAGTTACCAAACAACCTTGGAAGATGCGATAGAGGTTGGTCTGACACCTTGTAAAAAATGCGCCCGATAAAAATGATACCAATACCATAAGGATTTAAAATTTGTAGGGAAGGGATTTATCTCTTCCGTTACAACAATCCCTTCCGTTACGGAATGCATTCCCTACAATCAATTAACAATTAAAAAGGTGAGCGAATCGTTTGATTCGCTCACCTTTTTCGTTTCCCAAAATTCTTAAATATAATGGGTTTTTTCTTCCATATCTACCAGATCTTTGTCCACCTTATACTTGGCAGCACGGCGCTGCTCGAAGAACTTCACCGCAACCTGATCAAAGAGTGCATAGGAGAGAACATCTTCTGGCTGTTCCATCCACTCGGCACACTCTTTCTTGAGTCGCTCCAACTCCGGTTCGATCAGGTCGGCAGGACGGCAGGTAATTGCCTTTTCGTTGCCGATAATCTTCTTCCGGAATTCTTCGTCAATGGGAACAGGAGTCCGTCCGTATTCACCCTTACAGATGCCTTTGGTTTCTTTAGAAACCATCTTGTACCGCTCGCCCATGAGGACATTCAGTACCGCCTGAGTACCAACAATCTGACTAGTGGGAGTAACCAGAGGAGGATAGCCAAGATCTTCACGAACCTTGGGGATTTCCTTTAATACTTCGTCCAGCTTGTCCTCTTTACCTTGTTGCTTTAACTGAGATACCAGATTGGAGAGCATACCACCGGGTACCTGATATTTCAGGGTATTGATGTCAACGCCCAAAATCTTGGTGCTCATAAGACCGCTTTCTAAATACTTTTCCCGAAGGGGCTTAAAGTAGTCAGCAATCTCGGTGAGAATGTTCAGGTCCATACCGGTATCATACTCGGTACCCTGGAGCGTTGCAACTAACGGCTCGGTGGGAGGCTGAGAAGTTCCCATTGCCATCGGGGAGATGGAACAGTCTACAATATCAATACCTGCTTCAATTGCTTTTAAATAGGTCATGGAAGCCACACCGCTGGTGTAGTGGGTGTGAAGCTCCAGAGGAATCTTCACAGCCTTTTTCAGCTGCTTTACCAGGTCGTAAGCCACATAGGGAGTGAGCAGACCCGCCATGTCCTTGATACAGATAGAATCAGCACCGCTATTCTCGAATTCTTTAGCCAGTTTTACAAAGAACTCGTTGTTATGCACCGGGCTGATGGTGTAGGAAATTGCCGCCTGAACATGACCGCCCTCTTTTTTGGTAGCGTTAATAGCGGTCTGCAGATTCCGGACATCGTTGAGCGCATCAAAGATTCTGATGTTGTCAATGCCGTTGGCAATGGACTTTTGTACAAAGTACTCTACCACGTCGTCTGCATAGTGGCGATAGCCAAGAACGTTCTGGCCACGGAAGAGCATCTGTAACTTGGTATTGGGAGCGGCAGCACGGATTTTCCGGAGCCGTTCCCAGGGATCTTCATTTAAGAAACGCAGGCAAGCGTCAAAAGTAGCGCCGCCCCAAACCTCCATAGCTGCATATCCTGCCTTGTCCATCAAAGACAGAGCAGGAAGCATCTCTTCGGTTGTCATACGGGTTGCAATCAAAGACTGGTGCGCATCACGGCAGACAGTCTCGGTAATACCTACTTTACCCATAAGTTTGTACCTCCTTGATTGAAATTATTTTGCGAACATGGACAGGAACACGCCAGCCGCAACTGCACTTCCAATAACGCCTGCCACATTGGGACCCATAGCGTGCATCAGAAGGAAGTTGGAGGGGTTCTCTTTCTGTCCTACAGTCTGTGCAACTCTTGCTGCCATAGGAACTGCGGATACACCTGCAGAACCAATGAGGGGATTTACCTTGCCTCCGGTAAGCTTACACATAATCTTACCTAAGATTAGACCGCCGGCGGTACTAAAGCAGAATGCAACCAGACCTAATACCACGATACCCAAGGTTTCTCCGGTTAAGAAGGTTTCGGACTTCGCTGTTGCACCAACGGTTAAACCTAAGAAAATGGTAATGGTGTTCATCAGGCCATTTTCAGCGGTTTTGGTAAGACGGTCAACAACTCCACACTCTTTGGCAAGGTTACCAAGCATCAGCATACCAACAAGGGTTACCGCGTCGGGAACAATCAAGGCTACCACAATCGTAACTACAATCGGGAAGATAATCTTCTCGGTCTTGCTGACAGGCCGGAGCTGTTCCATGACAATCTGCCGTTCTTTCTTGGTGGTCAGTGCTTTCATGATAGGGGGCTGAATCACCGGAATTAATGCCATATAGGAGTAAGCTGCAATGGCGATTGCCGGGAGCAATGCCGGAGCTAAGGTTTTGGTCACATAGATGGCGGTAGGGCCGTCCGCACCACCAATAATACCGATGGAAGCAGCTTCCTCGACCCCAAAGTTGATGCCGGGAATCAGAGCGCCCAATACCAGTGCGCCCAGGAAGGTCAAGAATACGCCAAGCTGTGCCGCAGCCCCTAAAATGATACTTTTGGGGTTGGCAATCAGGGGACCGAAGTCGGTCATGACGCCAATGCCTAGGAAGATAAGTGGCGGGTAAATACCCAGCTTAACTCCCAAGTATAGTAAATCCAAAAGACCGCCGTTTGCAAAAATGTGTGAAATATCAAGATGACCATCTATCATGTATGCAGGATCTGTGAAGAATTCCGGATGCATCATGATGGCACTGGAGTTTGCAAACATAGGAAGATTGGATAAGAGCATACCAAAAGCAATGGGAAGGAGCAGGAGCGGCTCAAACTGTTTCACAATTGCTAAGTAGAGCAGAACACAGGCAATGATAATCATCAGGGGTGTACCAATGACGCCCATAATTCCTTCAAAGCCTGCACCGGCAGATGCCCACGTCTCTTTGGCATTTTCAATCAAGGCGGCAATACCGGTACTGCCCATAAAGTCTAAAATACCCTGTAACACAATATCATCCTTTCCTTACTTGATGAGCCATTCAAAGATTAGCCCAAGGATACCAGGACATCACCGGTGTTTACAGAAGCACCCTGGTTTGCGCTGATCGCAACAACCTTACCAGCACAGGGAGCCATAATCTCATTTTCCATTTTCATGGCCTCTAAGATAACCAGAACATCACCCTCGTTTACAGTATCGCCAACTGCAACCTTAACAGATACGATGTTACCGGGCATGGGAGCGTTTACGTTGGTGGCGCCTGCA
Source organism: Ructibacterium sp. (assembly GCA_045540375.1). Lineage (GTDB taxonomy): Bacteria > Bacillota > Clostridia > Monoglobales > Monoglobaceae > Ructibacterium. The sequence continues at coordinate 107,961 of JAZQHD010000152.1, forward strand.
GGGGGAGCAGCGGCGGGAGCCGGAGCCGGTGCAGGTGCTGCAGCAGGAGCCGGAGCAGGAGCAGCTGCAACAGGAGCGGGAGCTGCAACAGGGGTAACGTTAGTTGGAGCGCCGCCTACCTCTTCAACTTCAACTTCGTAAGAATTTCCATTTACATTAATAATAAACTTTCTCATTTTGATTTCCTCCTTAAATTCTTGCATCGATGACATCCCGCAAACCTGCTTTGTTCCAGGCAGGTGCGGTATTTTCTACTCTACGATAAGACTTAATTTTTAAATTATAGGTCGAGGTATTCATGCTGGCGGCAACGGCAGCCGTCAGAACTGCAATCAGCTCGGTTTCGTCCATGGCAGATGCCACAGCAGCGGTAATAACCGCCATCAGTTCATCGTCCGGTGTGCCGGAGGATGGCTTTTTCTTGGGAGCTGGTTTTGCCTTTTCCTGTCTTGGTTGGGTGGGATTGTAGAAGACCACCTTCATCAGCATCATCACAAGCATCAGGATGATGAGAACCGCAAAGACAATGACAAGACCAACCACAGTAACCTGCATACCTTGACCCAAAGCTTCAGCTAATGTCATAGGGATTCTCCTTTCCGGATCAGTTACAGCGGAATATTTCCGTGCTTCTTGCTGGGTCTGGTTTCCCGCTTGCTCATCAGCATCTCTAAGGCGCTGATCAGACGAGGACGGGTGGAATCCGGCTCGATAACATCATCCACATAACCACGAGATGCCGCAATGTAGGGATTGGCGAATTTTTCGGTATATTCGTCAATCTTCTCCTGCCGTGCGGTGATGGGGTCTGCAGATTCTGCAATGTCTTTCCGGAAGATAATGTTGGCTGCACCGGAGGGACCCATCACAGCGATTTCGGCAGTAGGCCATGCAAAGACCATGTCAGCCCCTAAGTGTTTGCTGTTCATAGCAATGTAAGCACCGCCATAAGCTTTTCTTACAATCACGTTAATTTTAGGAACGGTTGCCTCGGAGAAAGCATACAGGAGCTTTGCACCGTGGCGGATAATTCCATTGTGTTCCTGAGCGACACCGGGAAGGTATCCGGGTACATCAGTAAAGGTGATAATCGGGATATTGAAGCTATCACAGAACCGGACAAATCTTGCACCCTTATCGGAAGAGTTGCAGTCCAAGGAACCTGCCATCACCTTCGGCTGGTTTGCCAGAATACCAACGGTTGCACCATTCATTCTCGCGAAACCGGTTACCAGGTTTTGCGCAAAGTCTTGGAAGAGCTCCATAAAGTCGCCTTCATCTACGATTTCGCGGATGATATTCCGGATGTCGTAGGACTTGTTAGCATCATCAGGAATGATGGTGGAAAGATTCTGGGAAAGACGGTTCAAGTCATCATTACATTCGTAAACCGGTGCAATCTCCAGATTGTTGGAAGGAAGAAGAGAGAGCAAGGATTTTACCTGTGCAAAACATTCTTCTTCATCGGCACATGCCATGGTTGCTACACCGCTCTTGGTTGCATGGGTGTTGGCACCGCCCAGTTCGTCAAAGGAAACATCCTCGCCGGTAACGGATTTTACCACCGAAGGTCCGGTGATGAACATCTGGCTGGTCTTGTCCACCATAAAGACAAAGTCGCAAATGGCAGGGGAATAAACCGCACCACCAGCACATGGACCTAAGATCATACAGATTTGCGGAATCACGCCGGATGCTAAGGTGTTGCGATAGAAAATATCGCCAAATCCTTTTAGGGCGTCAATTCCTTCCTGGATTCTGGCACCGCCGGAATCGTTGATTCCAACAATGGGAGCCCCCATTTTCATAGCCATATCCATGACTTTACAGATTTTTGCGGCGTGCATTTCACCTAAAGAACCACCAATGACGGTAAAGTCCTGGGCATAGGCATAAACCAAACGGCCGTCTACGGTTCCGTAGCCGGTTACAACACCCTCGCCGGGTGCGGTCTGTTCTGCCATGCCGAACTCGGTGCATCTGTGGGTTACAAAGGCGTCGAGTTCCACAAAACTTCCCTCGTCAAAAAGCATGAAGAGACGTTCTCTGGCGGTTTTTTTGCCGCTGTCGTGTTGTTTTTCGATTTTGCTCTTGCCGCCACCCTGTTCTATGACAGCACGCCGGGCTTGCAAATCGTCCAACTTACTCATAGTGTTGCCTCCTTCGTATATATTAGTTAATCTTATTTTCTCTTTTTATGGGGTTGCTGGCTTCTCCGGTACTCAGCAGAGGATTTTTTCCCGGTACCGAGTTTCTTCAGCATATTTACTTCGGAATCGGTGAGACGTCGCCAATGTCCCAGAGGAACATGGCCTAAAATCAAACCTGCCTCCTTGGTGCGTTTCAGGCGTTTGACGATACAACCAACGGATTCAAACATTCGCCGTACCTGTCGATTTTTTCCTTCGTGAATGGTAATCTCCAATTTAGTACCAAACTGAGTGGCCCCAATGACCTCTACCTTGGCAGGACTGGTTTTAACCCCATCCAGCATAACACCATTTCGCAGTTGGGTCAGAGTGTTCATAGAAATATTTCCGGTAACCTCTGCCACATAGGTTTTTTCTACCTGATTCTTGGGATGGGTTACCCGATAGGTCAAATCTCCATCGTTGGTCATGAGAAGAAGCCCCTCTGTGTCATAGTCCAGCCGTCCTACCGGATAAATCCGGACCGGAATATCAGCTACCAAATCCATAACGGTATTTCTGCCTTTGTCATCAGAAACCGTGGTTACATACCCTACTGGTTTGTTGAGGAGGATGTAGACCATTTTCTTCTCCATCTCCACAGCTTGTCCGTCAAAGGTAACCCGATCTTTATCTTCGTCGATTTGGATTCCCATTTCGGTCATGGTTTCTCCGTTGACCTGGACTCGACCCTGTTTAATGAGTTCTTCTGCACCACGGCGGGAAGAAACCCCGCAGGCTGCAAGAAATTTTTGTAGTCGCATCACGGTGCATTCCTCCTGAAAAGTTTTCAAATTTCTTCCACAATAATTATACCCTAAAATGGAAAGGAATGCAATACAAATTTGTAAGTTTTATGCCAACTTTTGTTGTCTGTTTTCGCAACAGAATTGTACACTTTGTCTGTTTTTTAACAAATTCTGTTTGAACTAATTGGAAATGCCAAAAAGCTTACCCCAAAAGTGTAAAAACTGGTGAAGGACACCGCCTTCGCCGGTTGAGAAGAGGGACTGTCGTTTCGCATTTCCAACGGTGATGAGCGGGACGGTGCCAACGGGAGTATTCCCAAGATACACTGTTGCCGATCCTCCCTCGGTTCCGTCGGCCACCGGAGCGGATAGAGGGGGAGAGATGGAAAGTGTGGTGTTAGAATATTCGTTTTCGGCTAAGGGATAGAGAAAATCTTCTTTGGCGGTAAGAGGCAGAGAGGTGGTTTGGGAGTGTTCCACCGGGATGGTAGCAAGAGGAATCCCGGCACGGACAAGAGGACAAAGCTGGTAGTGGGAAAAGAGATGATGATATAGAGTCTGGTGGTCATTCCAATCGTCAGGGGCGTTTAGGGTAACACAAATCAAGGTCATTCCGTTTCGTTTTGCTGCAGAAACTAGGCATCGCCCTGCGGCTTTGGTAAAGCCGGTTTTGACACCGATGCAGTCCTCCATCATTCGAAGGAGCTTGTTATGGTTGGTCAGGGTTCTTGAATAGGATTTTCCTTCTCCTGAAATAGAGTAGCTTTTGGTGGAAACAATCTTGGAAAAATTGGCGTTTTCAAGACCTTTGGCGGTAAGCAGTGCCATATCGTAGGCGGTAGAATAGTGATTCTCGTGGGGAAGGCCATTGGGGTTTTCGAAATGTGTGTTGGTAGCACCCAGGGTTTTAGCGGTCTGGTTCATCTGTGCTACAAACTTCTCGGTGCCGCCCAGATGCTCCGAGATGGCAACGGCGGCATCGTTCCCTGATGCGAGCATCAAGCCGTAGAGGAGTTCTTCTAGGGTCATGATCTCCCCGGTTTCTAAATACATACTAGAACCTTCGGTTTCGGCAGCGATGGAGGAGATTTTTACTTTGTCAGTGAGTTTTCCCTGCTGTAGAGCAACCATTGCCGTAATGATCTTGGTGGTACTTGCCATGGGAAGTTTAGATTCGGCATTTTTTTCATAGAGAACTCGCCCTGAGGATGCCTCTATCACAACTGCCGACTGTGCAGATACCGATGGTTCTGCAGAAACCGAAAGTGGAAAGAGGAAGAAGAAAAGAGAAACCAATAAACTGACCGATAACATTTTCTGCATAGAGATACCACCATCCTTTTCCATTTAGTATATGCAAAAGGACAAGGGGAACATGCAGAAATCGTAGGGGAGGGGTTCTATCCCCTTCCGGATAGATTTGTGTTATGGCAACGGGAGGAGCAAGCCTCTCCCCTACAGAATTTTCCGGATAAATTGGTGGGGCGGACGATTCTGGCCACCCGTTGGATAACGAAAACTCCACAAAAAAGAGCGGAAACGAAATGTTTCCGCTCTTTTTTTTGAAATACTAATCCTTTTTGCTCTCAGCAACAATTTTATCCACGATGTTCTGGGGTGCGTCCTGATACCGTTCAAACTCGAAGGAGAAGGAGCCACGAGCCTGGGTGATACTCCGCAGGTCGGAGGCGTAGGTGTGCATCTCTGCCATGGGAACCTCGCCTTCGATGACGGTCATGCCGGCACCTGCCGGGGACATGCCCAGCATTTGACCACGGCGCTTATTGATATCGCCGATGATATCACCGGTGTAGCTATCGGGAACTGTTACGGACAGATGACCGATGGGTTCTAACAGAACAGGAGATGCCTGTTCCATACCAGCTTTATATGCCAGATTTGCAGCAATCTTGAACGCCATTTCAGAGGAGTCAACATCATGGTAGGAACCGTCCACCAAAGTAGCCTTTAAGGATACCATGGGATAACCTGCCAGTACGCCTTGTTGCATTGCCTCGGTAAGACCCTTTTCTACAGCCGGGAAGTAACCCTTGGGAACGCTGCCACCGAACACCTTTTCTTCAAAGGTCAGGCCGTCAACCTCGCCTGGCTCAAACTCGATCCATACATGACCATACTGACCATGGCCGCCGGACTGCTTTTTGTGTTTGCCTTCCACCTTAACCTTTTTCCGGATGGCTTCCCGATAAGCAACCTTCGGCTTTTCAAAGGAAATCTCCACACCGAATTTATTCTTCAGCTTGCTGACAATCACGTCAATATGCTGATCGCCAAGACCCTTTAAGATCTGCTGACGGGTTTCCTTGTTGTTTTCCAGAACGAAGGTCTTGTCTTCTTCCATAAGCTTGGTCAGACCTTGAGCAATTTTTTCTTCTTCACCCTTTGCCTTGGGAACAACTGCAAGACTCATATTGGGCTTGGAGAAATCGATGCCGGGAAGTTGTAACGGATGATTTAAACCGCTCAAGGTATCGCCGGTACCGGTTTTGGTCAGTTTTGCAACGGCACCAATATCGCCGGCATTCAAACGTTCAACCTCAACCTGCTTTTTACCCTGAACAACGTAAATTTTACCAATTTTCTCGTTGATGTCCTTATTCATGTTGTAAACAGTAGTGTCGGGAGTCATTTGTCCGGAATACACCTTGAAGTAGGAGAGTTTACCAACGTAAGGGTCGGCAACTGTTTTGAAAACCAGTGCGGACAGCGGATCTGCCACGTCAATCTTCAGCCGGGATTCTACGCCGTCCTTCTTGATACCGGTGATAAAGCCTTCTTTGGAATCAGGAGCGGGGAAATAAGCGTGAATTGCATTCATCAGGGAGGGAATGCCAAGGTGGTTGGAAGCACTACCACAGAGAACAGGAACTACATCGCCTGCTGCAACACCACTACGAAGTGCGCTGTACATTTCGGGCAGAGTAAATGCCTCGCCGGAGAAATATTTTTCCATCAATTCCTCCGAAGTCTCCGCAACCGCTTCGTTAATCATTTCCTTTAAGGGTGCCAGATCATCTTCCATACCTACCGGCATTTCGGCAGTGATGGTACGGTTTCCATCAAACTTTCTGGCTTCGCCCTCTACCACATTGATAAAACCGGTAATCTTTTCGCCCTCACGCAAGGGAAGCTGGAAAGGAGCGATTTTTTTGCCATATTTGTCTTTTAGCTGCTGAAGAACGCCCTGGTAGTTTACTCTCTCGTCATCTACTTTGTTGATGAAGAAGATACGAGGAATTCCTTGTGCTTCGCAGTAGTCCCATGCCTTTTCCGCACCCACAGTAAGACCGGATTTTCCGGACAGTACGATGATAGCCGCATCGGCAACACGAACCGCACTTTGAACCTCGCCCACGAAATCAAAGTACCCGGGAGTATCCAAAATATTGAATTTTACGCCATTCCATTCACAAGAAGCCATTGCGGTACTGATAGAGAACTTCCGCTTGATCTCCTCCGGATCAAAATCCATGACAGTATTTCCGTCTGTGGTCTTGCCCATCCGGTCGATGTTACCGGAGGTATATAGCATAGCCTCTGCCAGAGAAGTCTTTCCGGCATTACCATGCCCCAGTAAAACAAAGTTTTTGATGTTTGATGTGTCATAAAGTTTCAAACGACAGCCCTCCTAAAAGTTATTTATTCTAATCATATTCGAAATGAAAAAGAATTTACTCTTCTATTTTACTTGATTTTATTTGATATTTCAACCGAAAAGTAAACAATATTTTGATAAAAAAATAGGCAGATTGCACAATGTTTTTGGACAAGAGCAGAATTGTCCCTGAAGGGATGGAAAAAGGGGGAACCAAACCGGGTGCAGACCATAAAATGATAATGAGACAGTATGAAAGTACTGTTATCTGAATAAGGAGGAATAGCATGAGCGAAAAAAATGACAGACGAAACCGTTCTTTGGACAGACAAGATGACTGCTTTGTCTGCTGTGCTGCTGAGGGAAATAGTGATAATGGCGAAGCGGCAGCAGTTCTTGCAGATCGCATCGAAGAACGTGCAGATACCAGGCGTCGTCGCGCCTGCGACTTTGATGAACCGGTTTGCATTAATGTGAGCCAGATTTACGATTCCTGCCGGGATCGGGATTGCGTGGCAGACCAGAGAGTCTACCTCACCGACGAGGGACAGGCGCTCTTGGAGAGAGCCATTAATGTGAAACTGAAGAAAGCAGAAGTTATCTGGGTATTTACTGATGTAGAACCTTTATCCTTCCAGAGAGGATACTTTTCTGTTGACTTGAAGTTCTTTGTAAATGTTACGTTAGAGGTATTCTGTGGCGTTTCCAATCCTACCATTGTCCATGGACTTACCACTTATGACAAAAGAGTAATTTTGTTCGGGTCGGAGGGCAATTCCAAACAATTTAGTTCCAAGTTTAATCCCAATGATAATAGTGAGATTGCCGAATCCTGGAGAAAGGTCAATATGCCCACCGTTACCGTAGAGGTGGTAGAGCCGGTGGCACTGACGGCGAAGATTAAGGAAGAGGATTGTTGTGATCCCTGTTGTGATTGCGATTGTTCCAAGAGTTATGCTTACAACGTATTCCCCGAGAACATCTGTAGCTGCTTTGATGGCGACTTGGTCGTAGATGATTGTGCAAGACAGGTGCAGGTTACCTACGGATTGTTCTATATTGTACGTTTGGAGCGGGATACGCAACTTCTTGTGGATGCGGTAGATTTTTGTATTCCTACCCAGGAGTGCAGTTCTGCAACCGAAGAGAGTCCCTGTGCCCTCTTTAACGACATTCGGTTCCCCATTGACGAATTTTTCCCGCCTCAGAAAAAGAGCGACTGCAACTGCAGTTGTAAGGAATAAAACAAAAAAAGACTCATACGATTTATCGTATGAGTCTTTTTGCTACTTAGTAAATAATTCGACGCGCACCGGCATATCTAAGACCATGATAGGTACCAGGTTCAATGCTGGTGTATTTTACCACATCGCCGGTTTGAGGAGCATGAATCATCATGCCATCACCCACATAAATGCCGATATGGCCTACATATCCGCCACCGGGGCTGCTGTAGAAACCAACCAGATCACCAGGGGCCAGATTTTCTCTGGAGACGGCGATGCCGTTCGTCATCTGGCTTGCTGCGACCCGGTGAAGGTCGTAACCTAACTGTCTGTAAACATACTGAACAAAACCGCTACAATCGAATCCATAGGGAGAAGTTCCACCATAAACATAGGGAACACCCAGATACTGTTTTGCAATTTCTAATACGTTTTGGCTGCCGGGAGCCGCATAGGAAGGAATACTTCCTTCATAAACGGTAACGAATTCAGCCGCTACATAACCCATCAGGCCGTCGCCGTTATAGGCTACGTTAACCCAATCGGGTTCTACCCAATTAACCTTGGTATATGTACCAACGGGAAGGGTTGCAAGGACCTCCGCATCGGTAGATGCAGAAGATCTGACGTTTAAGGAGTCGGCGTTTACTACACAGTAGAGCTGACCGTAATCACTGGGTCCGTCTTCCACCTCGGTAGCAGAGGCCGGCAATATTGCAAAAGTAGATACTACGACGAATGCACAAAAACCTGCGAGCATTCTCTTGATATTTCCTTTTTTAAAACTCAAAATAAAACCTCCAAAATTTTAGAAAAACGTTATGCTTATCTTTCCAAATTCACCTGCCTTCCAGCATACATTTGCTTGGATTTTTTGCCTGTCTTTTCAAAATCCGCTATCCATTATACCTTTTTTTGGATTTAAAGTCAACCTTAACACCCAAAAAACAATGAAAAAACGTCATTTCTTCAAAAAACAGGGTCGCTCAATCCCGCATGAACTGGGGGATTAGGCAAATTGTGAACAAATTGTTAACAATTTCGGTTTTTTGTTCAAAAAGACGGATTTAGACCATGTTTTTTATGAAAAAAAGAGATGGAAAAGTGGTGGGAATTAACTTTTGACAAATGGAGAAGAATCTGCTATACTGTAGAAGAGAAATTATGATCTCAAAAGATATGTTTGAAAGGATGATTGATTTTGGATAACTTGCCTCCGCGATCGTTGCCGCTGGCTCTTGGTATTATTTTGGTGTGGGGATTTATTACTGCACTGGCAAAAGGAGCCAGCACTTCTGTCAATGATAAAAAGTTGGAACAACTTTCGGAGAAAAATGAAAATGCACAAAAATTGCATAATTATTTAGGAAGAAACGCATCCGGACTGATTGGTGCTCTCTCGGCATTGGAGTATTTGCTAGGTTTTTTATTCTTATCTATGGCAGTCCTTGGCTATGGAAGAACCCTTGTAGAGCTTCTTGCTGCATGGGGAATTGAGAAGACCCCTTTGCTTCTTGGTATTACGGCTTTGGTGTTTGGCATGGGCATGGTGTTTCTCTATCTTGTTTTCTGGAAACAAGTTCCGGAACGATTGGCTGCCAAGCATGCAGAAAAGCTTTCGGTAGCACTTTCTTCCTATAGTATATTGATTGCAAGAATTGGCAGACCGCTTTTGTGGATACCCAATGGGGTTTCTACTTTGATTGCATACTTCTTTGGAGTACGTCCTCATGACATGGAAGAAGAGATTACCGAGGAGGAAATCCGAATGCTGGTGGACATTGGCTCGGAAAGTGGTGCCATTGATGATGACGAAAAAGAGATGATCCATAATATCTTTGAGTTGGACGATAAGCCGGTAGAGGATATCATGACCCACCGGAAGGATGTCTGCATTCTTTGGATGGAAGACAGTATTGAAACCTGGCGAGAATATATTGACGAAACGGCTCATACCCGGTATCTGGTCTGTGATGAGGATATCGACAATGTTATTGGAACGGTGAATAGCCGTGATTTCTATCGCTTCTTGTTAAATGGTGGTCAAAAAGGTACTTTGCGGAGTATTCTGCGGGAACCATATTTTGTTCCGGATAGCATGAAAGCGGACGAGCTTTTTTCCCGGATGCAGCAGAAGAATACCCACATGGTTGTGGTAACGGACGAATATGGCGGCTTCCAGGGTATTGTAACCCAGAAGGATTTATTAGAAGAGATTGTAGGAGAACTTTATAGCGAGGATGAGGAACCGGAGCTAGAACGGGAGATTGTTTATCTGGATGAAAACACCTGGAAAATTAAGGGTTCTACCGAGATAGAAGAAGTGGAAAAAGAACTTGGTATCAACATTCCGGAGGGAGACTACAATACCTTTGCAGGCTTGATTTTAGATGCCATCGAAACACTGCCAGAAGACGGCGAGACGGTGGAAACCGAAATTGGAGAGTTGCAGATTAAGGTAACCTCGGTGGCGGAACATCGGATTGAGGAAGCCGTGGTTTGTAAGAAACGGGATCTGGAAGTAGAAGAGCAGGAAGAATAAGAAAAACGCCGCATCTGCTCAAGTTGCGGCGTTTTTAAGAGGTGTTTGTATTGAGAAGAGGACTGGTTTTAGAGGGCGGTGCTATGCGGGGGATGTTTACCGCGGGGGTGCTGGATGTCCTAATGGAAGAGGGAATTGAGTTCGATGGAGTCATTGGTGTTTCTGCTGGTGCAGCTTTTGGGTGTAATTTCAAGTCCCGCCAGATTGGGCGTACTATTCGCTATAATAAACGGTTCTGCAAGGATAAGCGATATTGCAGCTTCTGGTCTCTTTTGACTACTGGAGATTTATATGGTGTGGATTTCTGCTATCGACAGTTACCGGAAGAACTAGACCTCTTTGATCATGATAGCTTTGACCAAAATCCTTTGAATTTCTATGTTGTGGCCTGTGATATAGAGACTGGTGCTCCAATTTACAAACAGTGCAACAAGGTCAATCAGGATTTATTAGAATGGCTTCGGGCCTCGGCATCTATGCCTTTGGTTTCCCGGATTGTGGAGATTGATGGACATAAGCTTTTAGATGGTGGCATCTGTGATTCCATTCCTCTAGAGGAGATGGAACGGCTTGGCTACCAGAGGAACCTGGTGGTATTGACTCAGCCGGCTGACTACAGAAAAAAGCCAAACAAAGCCATGCCGTTAATCCGTTGGATTTTTCGAAAGTACCCAAAGCTGGTGGAGACCATGGAGAATCGACACCGGATGTACAATCGCCAAGTGGATCTGGTAGCGGAAAAAGAGAAAGCCGGCGAAATTTTGGTAATTCGTCCAAAAGAAAGACTGCCCGTAGGAAGAATTGAGAAGAATCCGGAAAAGCTTCAGGAGGCCTATCATCTGGGTCGGTATGCAGCAAGAGAACGTTTGAGGGAGGTTACGTCATTCCTTGGCAAGGAGGAACCAGTATGGAAACCAGAGTAGCAGTAATCAGTATTATTGTAGAAAATCCTGACTCGGTGTCAGAGGTCAATGCTCTGCTTCACCAGTTCAGTGAATATATTATAGGTAGGATGGGAATTCCCTATAAGGAAAAGGGAATCAACCTGATCAGCGTCGCTATCGATGCTCCTCAGGATGCCATCAATACCTTAACCGGAAGTTTGGGAAAGCTCTCCGGTATTACCGCCAAGGCGGCGTATTCTAAAATGTAAAGTACTAAAATTCTAAAGAGGAAGACATACGTCTAACTTTAAAGAAAGGATGAAAACGATGTATCAGTACAACCCAAAATCATTAAAAGCAGAGGAGTTTATCAATCACGAAGAAATTCTGGAAACCCTCAAGTATGCCGAAGAAAACAAGAACAATGTGGAGTTGATTGACAGTCTTCTGGAAAAGGCACGTCCTAAAAAGACGGCAGAGGGAGTCCATTGCGAAGGTCTGACCCACCGGGAAGCCTCGGTGCTTCTTGCCTGCGATATCCCAGAAAAGAATGAGGAAATCTTCCGGCTTGCCGAGGAGATTAAGATGGCGTTTTACGGGAATCGTATTGTGATGTTTGCACCACTCTATCTTTCTAATTATTGTGTGAATGGCTGTGTCTACTGTCCCTATCATGCCAAGAATAAGACAATCCCCCGGAAAAAGCTGACCCAGGAAGAGGTTAAGGCAGAGGTGATTGCCCTTCAGGATATGGGGCATAAGCGTCTTGCTATTGAGGCAGGAGAGGATCCGGTGAATAACCCCATCGAATATATCCTGGATTGTATTAAGACGATTTACAGTGTTCACCATAAAAACGGTGATATTCGTCGCGTGAATGTAAATATCGCGGCAACTACAGTTGAGAACTACCGGAAGCTGAAGGATGCCGGAATTGGTACCTATATTCTTTTCCAGGAAACCTATCATAAAGAGAGTTACGAACAGCTTCATCCAACCGGCCCCAAGCATGACTATTGCTACCATACGGAAGCCATGGACAGAGCTATGGAGGGCGGTATTGATGACGTAGGTTTGGGAGTTCTTTTTGGCTTGGAATTGTATCGGTACGAGTTTGCAGGACTTTTGATGCATGCAGAACACCTGGAAGCAGTGCATGGCGTTGGCCCCCATACCATCTCGGTACCCAGAATCAAGAAAGCAGATGATATTGATCCAACTGTTTTTGATAATGGTATTTCGGACGATATTTTTGCAAAACTCATCGCTTGTATCCGTGTGGCAGTTCCTTATACTGGCATGATCATCTCCACCAGAGAGTCGGAAGAGGTAAGACGTCGTGCTCTGCAGGTGGGTATCTCCCAGATCAGCGGGGCGTCCAGAACCTCTGTTGGTGGATATACCGAAGAGGTAAGACCTACCGATACCGAGCAGTTTGATGTGTCCGATCAGAGAACTCTGGATGAGGTAGTGCGGTGGCTGATGGAGATGGGATTCATTCCCTCGTTCTGTACCGCTTGTTACCGGGAGGGTAGAACCGGAGATCGGTTCATGGCGCTTTGTAAGAGTGGACAAATTCTCAATTGCTGTCATCCCAATGCACTGATGACTCTGTCTGAGTTCTTAGAGGACTATGCCTCCGAGGAAACCAAATTGGTTGGTTACCGGATGATTGATGAGGAACTCCGGAAGATTCCGAAGGAAAAAGTCCGTGGAATTGCCGAGCAGAATATTTTTGATATTAAGAACTCCAATCGAAGAGACTTTAGATTCTAAACAAAAAAAGAACCGCTTTAGCTTAAACGGTTCTTTTTTTGTTTAGAATCTTATTTCCCAATTACAATGCTGTATGCCTCAGACTGGGGAGGAAGACTGAAGGTTGCAACGCTGCTATGAGTACCGGAGATGGTCATACCAACTTCTAAGTCCTCCAAACGATATGCACGTCTGTTCATCTCGTGCTTGATTTCGGTGTTCTCAGTAACTACCAGACGAACAGAACCAGCTTCGGTTTCCTCGCCTACCAGAACAGTTTCGCCGTCAATCTCGGTAATTACGCCGGAGAAAGCAACTTCCTCTGCGGGCTGAACCTCAACGTCAACTTCGGGCATATCTACCGGGAGATTCTGGACAATAATCTTTACTGCAGTGGTTTGTGCAGGAAGACTTGCGGTCATAGCAGGACTATACTCTACGCCCAAGGTCATATCTTTTGTAATCAGGGATGCATCTTCTACAGCACCCTCGCTATTTACAATTTCGGTGTTCTCGTCAATCTTTACCAGAACATCACCGAGGTAGCTGTCAGAAACCAGAATACCATGTTCCGTTACTTCGGTTACAGTAACGATGCTGGGGTTTACAATTTTGTAGGTGCCATCTTCGTTCTCGCTATAGTAGCCGCCGATGATATCGGAGATAAAGGAAACGGGAACGTGGGTGGTGCAATCGTCAACCAAGACAGGAGCGGTGCCCAAAGACTGGGGAGCACGGCGACTGAATGCGTAGGAATCTTCACCGATTGCCATCTGGATGAACTGTGGACCCTTTTCCAGAGTGATAACCTGACCATCTTCAACCCAAGTTACGGTGTAGCCAAGAGTTTCAGCTACTGCACGGAGGGGAATGAGTACGATGTCATTTTCAACAACCACCGGAACACCATCTACGGTTGCACCATTGATGACAGGTGCTACATCAACCTCAGCAGGTGCACTGATAAGAACGGGCAGTTCTGCGTCAGTGTTTGCAACCTCGGTTGCAAAGACGGAACCGGTTGCCAAAAGACTAAGAGCTGCTACAGGAACAATCATTTTTTTCAAAGTGTTTTTCATGTTTTTTTCTCCTTTTTTATGTTCATTTTGTTTGTTTTTTGTGCCTTACATTTAGGTTAGACGGATGTGTGAATAAAAAGTTCCATATTTTTTAAAATTTTTTATGAGCAATTGATAAATCACCTTCTACACCTAATCATCTTGAAAAAGTGTAGGGTCCGGCGTCCTCGACGGACCGCTGGTGTCAGGATAATTTGTCTGGTCGAATTGAAGCGTCTGCCCTTACCGATCAATTAGGAAAAACCGCCGAATTTTCGGCGGTTTTTAAGCTATTCAGTTTCAACAAAGGAAAAACCAATCTGCTCAATGCCCTTATCTTCGTCCCGCATCAGGGTTCCGGCGGCAGGAATATTCCGGCTCCGGTATCTTCCGTTGTCCGCAACACCATCGGTTACAAAGGCGACGGATTGCACCTTGACATTCTTTCGTACCGTCATAACCTGAATCCCTTGACTATTCCGGGTGGTTTTTTCTGGAATCTTCTCGGTGTTCACAGCCAAAGCCTTATCTGCATTGCTGATTAAGAGAATATCCCTGTCTTCCGGCAGATAGAGAATCTTCACCAAGGGGGACTTGGTGGAGAATCCGTTGGTCAGTCGTTTCCGGTTGGATTTGGTAGCGTAACTGGAAAGGGGGATTTTGGCGCATTTTCCGTTTTCAAAACAGAATAGAAGATGACCTTTGTAATCTCCGCTTAGAATCATACCCACAATATCCGATTTCTCGGTCATGCCAATCAAATTGGGAATGAATTCACCCATCTGACTTGCCTTGCTGTCGGGAATATCATAGGCGTGAATCTTATAAACATCACCGTTTGCGGCAAAGAAGAGAATTTCTGCCCGGTTGGTGGTTTCTTCCTCCTGAACCAGTACATCATCGTCCTTGAGTCGTTGTTCTCCGGCACTGCGCAGGGATACCAAAGAAATCTTTTTGATATAGCCATCCCGGGTCCTAAAGAGCTGGAGGTTGTAATCCTCTATCATCTGGGACTCATCGGGAAGTTCAATATCCTCGTCAGGAATCAGAATTGTACGGCGGTCATTGCCGAATTTCTTCGCCGCCTCTTTCAGCTGTTTTTCAATAATTTTATTGACTTTTGCCTTACTATTTTGGATGGACTCCAGTTCGGCAATCTCTTCTTTTAATTTTTCAATTTCGGCAGTTCGCTTTAGGATGTAGTCCTTATTCAGATTTCGCAGTTTGATTTCTGCAACATATTCTGCCTGAATTTCGTCAATGCTAAAGCCCTTCATCAAGTTGGGAATAACCTGAGCATCTTCTTCAGTTTCCCGGACAATCTTGATTGCCTTGTCGATATCCAAAAGAATCAGTTCTAAGCCTTCTAACAAATGAAGCTTTTCCTGTTTTTTGGTAATATCAAAAGCGACACTCCGGAGGACACAACGCCGACGGAATCGAAGCCATTCGGAGAGAATATCATTGACTCCTAAGACCAAAGGAGAACCCTCAACCAAAATATTGAAGTTACAACCAAAGCTATCTTGGAGAGGAGTCATCTTAAAGAGTTTTGCCATCAGCTTATCCGGGTCGGTTCCACGTTTTAGGTCGATGGTAAGTTTTAGACCTAATTTGTCGGTTTCATCACGGATGTCGGAAATCTCCTTGAGCTTTCCTGCCTTTACAAGGTCTACAATTTTTTCTACGATGGCTTCTACTGTAGTGGTATAGGGGATTTCCTTGACATCAATACAGTTCTGCTTTTTGTCGTACTCGTACCTGGCACGGAGGCGGATGCTTCCCCGCCCGGTACGGTAGATTTCCTGCATTTCTTCCTTATTATATAACAGCGCTCCGCCAAAGGGAAAATCGGGAGCAGGCATTACCTCGGATAGGTCAGCTTCTGGATCCTTCATCACAAGGCAGGTGGCCTCGCACAACTCTTTTAGGTTAAAGCTACAGATGTTGGATGCCATACCAACGGCAATACCTTGATTGGGGTTTGCCAGAATATTCGGAAAGGTGGTAGGAAGAAGAACAGGTTCTTGCATGGTGCCGTCGTAGTTGTCCACGAAGTCGATGGTATCCTTGTCCATATCCCGGAATATTTCGCTGCAGACCTTAGAGAGTTTGACCTCGGTGTACCGGGCAGCAGCAAAGGCCATATCCCGAGAGTACTGCCGACCAAAGTTACCCTTGGAGTCTACCAAAGGAAGAAGAAGTGCTCCGTTGCCCTCGGTGAGACGAACCATGGTTTCATAAATCGCTTGGTCGCCATGGGGGTTCAGTCGCATGGTCTGTCCTACTACATTGGCGGACTTGGTTCTGCCTCCTGAGAGAAGTCCCATCTTATACATGGTATAAAGAAGTTTTCGATGGGATGGCTTGAATCCGTCAATCTCGGGAATAGCACGGGAGATGATAACGCTCATGGCGTAGGGCATATAGTTCTTTTCCAGAGTTTCGGTAATCTGTTGCTCTGCAATGATTGGTTGTTTCATGCGTTTCTCTCCTCTTGTTACATCACATCGGTCAAGTCAATAAACTCATGACCGAAGTTTGCAATATGCTCTTTTCTGCCGGCAAGGTTGTCTCCTAAAAGCAGGTCAAACATCTCCTGGGTTTTAATAACATCGTCCGGCATAACTTTAATCAATCGACGGGTTTCCGGGTTCATGGTGGTTTCCCACATCATCTCCGGTTGGTTTTCACCAAGACCCTTACTTCTCTGAATGGTATATTTCTGTCCGTCCAGTTTCTCCATAATCTCGGCTTTTTCCGCCTCGTTAAAGGCGAAGTAGGACTTGTCCTTACAGGTGATCTCATAGAGGGGAGATTCTGCAATGTAAACGTAGCCTTTTTCAATTAGAGTGGGGGTCAGCCGATAAATCATCGTTAGCACAAGAGTCCGGATCTGATAACCGTCTACATCCGCATCGGTACAGATAATAACCTTGCTCCAACGAAGGTTGTCCAAATCAAAGGAGTTTAGCTCCTTGTTGTGCTTGCTGCTGATTTCTACCCCGCAGCCTAACACCTTCAAAAGGTCGATGATGACATCGCTTTTGAAAATTTTGTCGTACTCTGCTTTTAAGCAGTTCAGAATCTTACCACGAATGGGAATAATGGCCTGGAACTCACTGTCCCGACCAAGTTTACAAGCACCAAGTGCCGAGTCCCCCTCTACGATATAGACTTCCCGGCGGGTAACGTCCTTGCTCCGACAGTCCACAAACTTCTTGACTCGATTGGCAACATCCAGGCTACCACCCAGCTTTTTCTTAATGTTAATACGGGTTTTCTCGGCAGTTTCCCGACTCCGCTTGTTTACCAGAACCTGTTCGCAGATTTTCTCGGCGTCCATTTTGTTTTCCACAAAGTAGATGCTGAGCTGTTCCCGCAGGAACTCGGTCATAGCATCCTGGATAAACTTGTTGGTAATCGCCTTCTTGGTCTGGTTGGCGTAACTGGTGGCAGTGGAGAAAGAGTTGCTTACCAGAATTAAACTGTCCTCAATATCCGAGAACTGAATCTTGTTTTCGGTTTTGGTATACTTGTTATTCTGCTTTAAATACTGATCTATAGCATAGACAAAGGCATTTCGTACGGCTTTGTCCGGAGAACCACCGTGCTCTAAGAAACTGGAATTGTGGTAGTATTCCAAGGCATTCTTGGTGTTGTTAAAGCAGAAAGCAAACTGCATTTTCACTTTGTAGTCTGCCATATCCTCTCTATCCCGACCGGAACGCTCAGCGGAAATGGAGTAGACCGAGGTCAACTCCTTTTCTTCACTGATTTCTTTCACATAGTCCACAATACCGTTTTCATAGTAGTATTCAAAGGTTTCAAAAACCCCGGGAGAGGTTTCGTTTTTCAGGACGAACTTTAGTCCAGAATTTACAACGGCCTGACGTTTTAGGACATCCTGATAGAATTCTAATGTAATATTGATGTCGGTAAAGACCTTTAAATCAGGTTTCCACCGAATCCGGCTTCCAGTATGGCGGTGGCGGAAGGGGGTCTTGGTAAGACCGCCTTTGTTCTCACCCTTTTCAAAGTGCAGGTTGAATTTATGGTTGTCCCGAAGAATCTCTACGTCCATGTATTCGGAGCTATACTGAGTCGCACAGGCGCCAAGCCCGTTTAAACCTAAGGAATACTCGTAATCACCACCGGCGTTGTTTTTATACTTACCGCCGGCATAGAGTTCGCAGAAAACCAGCTCCCAGTTGAACTTTTTTTCCCGCTCGTTGTATTCCACCGGGATACCTCGGCCAAAGTCCTCTACCTCAATGGAAAGGTCCAGATACCGGGTAACATTAATGAGACTGCCGTAGCCCTCTCTTGCCTCATCAATGGAGTTGGAGAGGATTTCAAACATGGAATGCTGACATCCCTCAATGCCATCCGAACCGAAAATGACCGCAGGACGTTTTCGAACCCGATCCGCGCCTTTCAATGAGGAAATACTGGAATTATCATAGGTTTTTGAAGCCATTCTTTCAACCTCCGAAACCCGACAGATGCCGGGTAAACTATCTTATGTATAGGCAATTCCACAAGAAAATGCCTATGCTTACTTATTTTACCACAAAATGTTGCGGTTGTCAAAGGTTTATGAAAAAGGGTTTTAAATGATTTGTGGATTTTCAATGATGGTATATTCGTTGTTCAGGACCACCCAGTTCTGGGGGAATTCCCGCATGGAATTCCAGTAGCCAAGTCCTAGTAAATTGTATTCCCTGGCTAAGTCCAGTTTTGCTTGAATGCTCCGTGCATCTTCGAACCAGACCTCGTGGAGATTCCCGGTATCGTCGGTATAGCGGAACCAGGGGGATTTGGCGGTTTCGTCAAACTGAATTTCAGCACCAAACTGCCGTGCCAAATTTACTGCCTCTATCGGGGAAAGCGAGGGGGCGCCAGGGTTTCCTCGTTCATAAGGAAGTGTCCAATCGTAGCCGTAGGTGGGAATGCCCAAAAAGATTTTGCGCCGAGAAATCCGGGTCAGGGCATAGTCCACTACTCGCCGGACGTTTTGAATGGGTGCTACCGCCAGGGGTGGCCCAAAAGTATATCCCCATTCATAGGTCATCAAAAGAACCGCATTGGCGGCAGCGCCAATGCCGGCATAGTCGTGTCCCTCGTAGAGAACACCGCGTTGAGTGTCGCTGGTTTTGGGTGCTAACGCAGAGAGGAGAGGATATCCCAGAGGATTCAACCGAAGCCGGAGATTTTGTAAAAAAGCAATATAGTCGTACCGCTCCTCAGGAAAGATAAATTCAAAGTCCACGTCGACACCGGCAAAGCCTTTTTCCTGGACCGTAGATAAAATTTCCTCAATCAGTTGTTCCTGCTGTGCTGAATCATTAAAGATAATACTTGCTCTCTCGTTGCTGAAATTCCCTTGCTCGGTTAGGGTGGACAAATGGAGGAGAGGAAGGCTGGCATATTCCGATGTAGTTTGAAGAAGTGCCTCATCGTTTAAGGGGAGAAGATTTCCAGTGGCACTCAATCCATAGGTAAAGGGAGTGAAGTAGGAAAGATAAGGGAGTTGCTCCCGGAGGAGGGAATCTTCTATGTAAGGATAGGCATAGCTATTGGTAACAAAACTTCCCTTTTCTCCTTGGTTTTGGTAGCGAATGACCAACTCGGTTCCGGCGGAAATGGCGGGGCGACCGCCTAAAAAATAGTTGTTGCGGAATAATTGGTAGACAGTTGTGCCATAGGTCCGGGCAATATCAAAAAGAGTTTCCCCCGATTGAACAGTGTGTACAAGTTCCGGAATCTGAATGGTAAGGGCTTGACCTACCACAAGGGTATCGTTGGGACGGAGTCCGTTGTCTGCTCGTAAGTGGATAAGGTTAACTTCGTATTGATTGGCAATGGCGGAGAGGGTGTCGCCTGGTTTAACAGTGTAAATAATCATATATAATCCTCCTGAACTAGTCTATTATATATTCATATACCAATCCAAGGAGGTTTATGCACAAGCAAAAGTTTTCAATATTGCATAATGGGAAACTCTGTGATATAATAAAATTGTAATGTAGCCACGGGAATTTGTCCGCCATTACAGAGGCAGAATCAAGTGGAACCCGGAGGATGATAAGTGTAAGTTCGTTTTGATTACAGCATCTTACGACGAAGGTTAGCAAACCTTTGTGAGCGGAAGTATTTATGAAATGTAATGGTTTAGCCAGTCTTGACAAAAGTCGAATTGTGTCGAATTAAGTTTAATAATGTTGGAAAGGATATTCTACATATGAAAAATAAGTTTGCAGAAAATTTGAGTAAATTGAGAAAAGAAAGAGGATATACACAAAATTCATTTGCTGACGCTACAGGTATGCAAAGGAACACCATAGCTTGTTATGAAACTGGTCGGCGTGAGTGCGACTTTGATACATTGTTACTTTTTGCCAAAACACTAAATTGTTCAACAGATGAGTTGTTGGTGGATGATACTGACCGGAATTCAAGATCTAATAAATTGCACACCACAAAAGCGGGGTCAATTTATATTTTAACAAATCCTTCTTTTCCTGATTATGTAAAGATTGGATATGCTGATAATGTTGAGAATAGGTTACAGCAATTAAATAACAGTGAGTGTACCCCTTTTGCATTCCGAGTATATGCAACTTATGATGTTGATAGTCGCTTGTCTGATATAAAAATTCATTCAATTATTGATAAGTTAAATCCTGATTTGCGTTCGATTGATAACTATAATGGCAAAAAGAGAGTTCGTGAGTTTTATGCAATGACTGCAGAAGATGCATATCTGTTGTTAGAAGCTATTGCGGAAATTCATAATTGTGTTGATAGACTTAAAAAATGGGAACTTAGCAAGGAGGAAATTGTTGCAGAAGAAATTGCTGAAAAAGTAAGTTCTGAAAGAAGAGCAAGGGCAATAAACTTTACATTCGACCATTCGAAAATTCCGGTTGGAGCAAAGTTAGTTAATGTGGAAGATTCAACAATAATTTGTACAGTTGTTGATGATCGGAGAATTGAACACAATGGCGAGACGATGCACATAACTCCGTTCGCAAAAATGATTAGTGGGAAAAATTGGCTTACAACAGGTCCGGGATATCTCAAGGACCATTTTACCTATAATGATATTTTGTTGAGAGAAATTCTAGACTGAACACTTTTAAAATCTAATAAAATAGTTTGCCGATAAATAATATTTACATATGAAGGATAAATAATAACTCCCATTTCTAGATAAGTATTGATGGGCAAAAGTATACAAAAAGGTGCATACAGAAATATTGATACATTTATAGTATGCACCTTATCGTATATGTATTTAGTTCAACAAATTGGAATTTATTCTTTAGAATAAATACATTTTGCGAAATCCTCAAATTTGTCATCTTCTCTCTTGTGTTCAGCATCCACAAGATTAAAAAAACAGGTTGGAACTTCTTTTAACTTCAGGTTTTTTGCAATACAAGGGGCACACCCTTGTTCGTGCTTTGTTGGATGTAATGGACACGCAAAGTTTTCACATGTACAAAATGGACTTAAATTTTTCATATTTAATTTCCTCCTTAAATTC